>CALRPY020000001.1:0-297030 GCA_943370145.1 Hydrogenophaga intermedia
AGTGGTAATACGGTGTATCGCTCGTGCTTACGAGCAGTGAACGGGGACGCGTCATCCTTGGAACCTCCGGCAAATGACCGGCTTCCTTGCCGGCCTATCCACGCTAACGGGGCGGAGCGTTGATGTGCAATACGACAGGTGTCCCGTAATTCCCGCCATAACGCCCGATGGGTGTCCCGTAACTCCACGATGGGTGTCCCGTAACTCCTGCGCGCGTAACTCCTGGGTGTCCCGTAACTCCCGTAACTCCTGGGTGTCCCGTAACTCCCCGCCGTAACTCCCCGCGGAACTCCCGAAACGCCCATAACTCCTGGAACGTTATAAGCACGCAGGCATTCCTCCCGACTTTCAGATTCCGAACTCTGTGTCGAGGGTCGCAGTTCGGGGAGGCGCGCGGCGCTAGGCATCCAAATCGTGCGCCGGATCACGGCCCGGGGCCTTGCGCAATTTGAAGGTGGCGGCGGATTGCGTCTAAGGTCGACTTATGAGCGTCGCCCTCGGCAGCAACATCCTCTCGCTTACCACGCAGCGACACCTCGCCCTGGCCCTGCGGCAGGGTGCCGTGGCCACCGAGCGGCTGTCCTCCGGCCTGCGCATCAACAGCAGCCGCGACGATGCCGCCGGGATCGCGGTCGCCGGACGCCTCGGCGTCCGCGCGAGCGGTCTCGGCATCGGCCTGCGTAACGTGAACGAGGCGGTCTCCCTCCTCCAGACTACCGAGACCGCCCTCGACGACGCTTCCCGCAGCCTGATGCGATTGCGCGAGCTTGCGATGCAATCAGCCAACGGCAGCAATGGTCAGGGTGAGCGCGATGCGTTGCAGCAGGAAGCGGCGCAGATCCTCGAGGAAATCGGACGGCTGGCCAGCCAGACACATTACCGGGGAGAGCGGCTGCTCGACGGGCGCGCGGGCACGCTGGCGTTCCAGCTCGGCTCGGCAACTGGCGAGCAGTTCCAGCTTGAGGACATGCCGGATCTCAGGACCGAGGCGCTAGGCAGCGACACCCTGGTGCTCGACGGCAGTTCGATGGGTCGGGCGATAGCTCCGGCGCCTACCACGCCTTCCTACGAAATCGGCCCTGAATCCGACCTCGAACTGCAGACCTCCGAAGGCGGGTCGACGGGGCCGATCAATGTCGACGACGGCATGCCGAATTTCTCAGCCAAGTACATCGCGCAGCGCATCAACCTGTTTGTCGGCAATACCGGGATCTTGGCAAGCGCCTCCACGCGAGCCACGCTGTCGCATCTCAGCGCCCCCGGCACCGTGAGTTTCGACCTCGGGCTTTCTCCCCTGACCGGTCTCCCGGGGCTCGAAGCCGCGATCTCGGCCGACATCACGGACACCCGCGACCTGAGCCCGCTGCTTGCGGCAATCAACGCGACGAGCATCGGCTACACGGCCTCCTTCGTGAACAACGGCGACAGGTCGGCGATCCAGATCGAACACAGCACCGGCCAGGTCGTGCGCATCGCGGATTTCGCGAGCAGCGCCGGCGGCAACCAGACCATCCGTTTCGCCGGCGAGCGCGGCGCCGCGGTCACGCTCGAGGAAAACGGCAACGACTCCTCGGTGGTGCATGGGCTCGTGACACTGACCAGCAGCAAGGGTCCGATCACTGCCCGCAACGCCAATACAGACATGTTCGGCGGCACCACCAGCGCCCTGTCCGGCGTCTCGCTGGCGACCGCCGCACAAGCCGGTCGCGCACTGAACATCGTGGACGGCGCGCTCGAGCAGTTGAACGGCTTCCGCTCGCGGGTCGGGGCCTGGCTGAACCGACTGGAGTCGACGGCATCCAACCTGGCCACGGGCGCGAGCAACATGGGTGCTGCGCGTGGCCGGATCGTCGACGCGGATTTCGCAATCGAGACCGCGAACCTCGTGCGCAGCCAGGTGCTGCAACAGGCTGGGGCGGCCATGGTCGCGCAGGCGAACCTACAGCCGAGGGAAGTGCTGAGTCTGCTGCGCGGATAGTTGACGAAAGTCCAGGAACGGATTCCAGAATGAATTGAAGCCCGGCCGGAGTTTGATGCAGGGGTGGCGGAGAGGGTGGGATTCGAACCCACGGTCCTCGTGAGAGGACGCCGGTTTTCAAGACCGGTGCAATCAACCGCTCTGCCACCTCTCCGGGGTCTGCGGGCGCGGTCGGCATGGCGACCCCACCCGACTGCTTCGACGCGGCACGCAGGGTGTGGTCCGCCACGTGCCGAACCGAAGCGCGGCGGACGCAAGTATATCCGCTTAGCTCGGGTGGACGGCAGTCCCGGCTGGCATCACCCCGAAGCGCCGTGACCCTTCACGAAGCAACCACCCTATAGGCGAGTTCGCTGCCGTCGTACACGGGCTCATAGGTGACGCCATTGAACTCGACGAGGCCGGAAGGCTTTGGCTGCGCGCTGGCCTTCCCAGCCGACAGGGCGCTCGCTGCCGCGGAGGAGCCACCCGCCGTTGAGCCGGCGGTCGGCGGGGCGGCAGCCCCTGTCAGCGCCGGCGGTGTGTTGGACGGCACGTAGGGCACCACGGCGCCCACCGGGGCCTTCACGACAGCATACTTGCCCGTGTCCTGGTAGACGTAGAACCCACCCTGATAGTAGCAGTACGGTATCGCATCCACCGACAGCACATAGCACTCCGGCGGCGGCCTGCTCAGCTCGGCGCCGGTCGGGGCCGGCGCCACGACGTAACCGCTGGTCGGCGCCGCAGTGTAGTAGACGCCGTCGTAGTAACGGTAAGTCACGCCACCGACGTAAACCACGTGGTAATAGGTCGGAATCGTGGACAGGTACATGCCGTAATAAAGCCCGGTCATGCCCCACATGCAGCCATAGCAGTCGTAATGTCCCCACCAGCCGTGGTCATCGTAGATGTCCTCGATTTCGTCCCAGTTGTTCTCCAGCCACTGCTGGCGCTGTTCCTGGGTCTGGCTGCGGAACTGCTGCCAATCCTCGCGTCGCTGGGTACGCTGGTCCTCGCGCTCAGTGACGCGGTCGGTGCGATCGGTCTGGCGCTGGTCACGAACATCCTGGCGATCCGCCTGGCGATCGGCGCGGTCCATCTGACGCTGCTCCCGGCCCTGCTGGCGCTGTCCCTGGCGATCAACGGGCTCACCCCGATCCTGCATGCGGTCCGCGACCTCCGGCTGACGATCCCGCGCCTGGATGCGCTTGGCCGCATCGCCCTGCGTGGGACGCGCCGCGCGATCGCCAGCCGGGCCGCCCTCCCCCCGCGCGCCGGATTCGCGACCACCGGCAGGCCACGTGGCGACGCCGCTGGACGGGCCCGTCACCCGGTGATCGCGCAGCGAGACGCTGCCATTCTCGCGACTGGCGCCGCCAATCCCCCGATCCCGAGCCGCTGCGCCATAGTCGCGATTCATGGCGCGGCCACCATAATCGCCACCGCCGTAGCCACCGTAGTTGCGCTGGCCACTGCGATTGAAACTGCGCGAGGAAGCCCCGCCGAAATCGCGCTGGGCCCCGCCGTAGCGCAGGTTGCCCTGGCTGTAGCCGCGCTGGAAATTGCCACCGGAGGGTCGCGACATGCCGCCGCGAGAGAACCCGCCCCCGCGCATGCCACCACCCCGCGCGCCGCCCCCGCCTCGACCGCCGCGGGCCGAAGCATCGTGTATGCCCACGGTGCCCAGCCAGGTCCCCTCTACGCGTGACAGTGGCCCACCGCTCCCCGCGAGCCCGCAGGTCACCGCTACAGCGATCGCCAGCACGAGCCGGCGTTGCGTGCGCCGGACCCTGTCCAGCCAATGGCCGACGCGTGTCGCCTGGTGTGCGCTGTCGTGCGTCCGGTTCATTCCGCTTTCTCCTGGCCGGAAGACGTCCCGGGCGCAGCGCGCACCACGAACTCGATCCGTCGCACGTCCGCAGGCGGCGTGTACGTGAATGCGCTGGCGTCATGGCGGGGAGCGAAGTCCCAGTCGTCGAGCACCACGCCGTACTGTGGCTTGTCCGTTTCGCTGGTATAGGTCAACACGATCTTGCGAAACACGGGTTCATCGCCAGTGGCAATCCAGAGCTGGACGTCAACGTCGGGCGACGACAGGAACAGGTGATGGGATCGTTCGCCGGCGAAGTAGTGCTCACCGAGGTACCAGCCGCGCTCGGCGTTGGCCTCGAGCGCGGCGCAGGGGTCGACGGACGCGAGATCGGCCAGCGGCAGGGCGACATCGAAGCGCGCCATCGCATCATCGAGCATCTCCTCGATGGTGGGCGGCGCTTCGAATCGACCATAGAGCCTTGCATCGATGTCGGCGATCGTCACCGACTCACCGTCGTAGTAGACGTCGCGACGTCCCTTGTCTCCATGGTTTTCGAGGTAGAGCCGATCGGGCCGCTGCAGCAGCATCGACATGCCGCGCGAACGATGGACGTGAGGTCCACTGCGGAACACCTCGTCGAAAGTCACTTCGGCATGCACTCGGAAAGACTGCTGTGCGACAAGAAAGCCGCAGGCCTTGCGCAACACCTCGGCCGCGCGCGGTTGGATGGACGCTTCCGCGACCTCGGGCTCGGGTGAAGGCGCCGACCCGGCCTCCTGGGCAGTCACCGACAGCGCGACAAGCGACAGCACTGGCGCCAGGACGCGCGCGAGGTTTTCGATGATCGACGTCTTGATAAAGCCCCCTTGCCGCAGTTGCCGCCAGATGCGGCGGACGGATGGCGTGCGCTTGCGACAAGCAACGCAGACCACGGCCTGCGCGCGAGACGCGAACGTTCACTGTCCATGCACATATAGGAGCTGTGGCGCCGTGCAACCATTGGACCTTGGTCCCACGCGATGCGGGCACGCCCGCTCGATAATCCCGTGGAAAATCAGGAACCCTGGACGACACTCGACTCGATGCATCGGTTTGTCCGATGAGTCACCGCAGGACAAGCGCGGCATGTCGGGTTGAACTTTCCCCCCTCGTCCCTATCATGGAGGAAGCCGGTAGCGCATTTTCCGGCACCGATCACTCTGGAGGTTCAAGCACATGCCGACCAATATCCTGGCAACCCGTTCGGAAAACGTCGTCCTGTCGACGAACAAGCTGATCCGCAACACCTACACCCTGCTGGCGATGACGCTGCTGTTCAGCGCAGGCACTGCCGCCTTGTCGATGACAGTAGATCTGGGGCGCGGCACCTATCTGGTCAGCACGCTGGCCGCGTTCGGCCTCATCTGGTTCGCGCTGCCGCGTACGGCCAATTCCGCCGCTGGCCTCGGCGTCGTCTTCGCCATCACCGGCCTGCTCGGTTTCGGCCTGGGCCCCATGCTGAGCATGTACCTGAAGCTGCCGAACGGCGCGCAGACCGTGATGACCGCCCTCGGTGGCACCGGCGCGATATTCCTCGGCCTGTCGGCCTACGCGCTGACCACCCGCCGCGATTTCAGCTTCATGGGCGGTTTCCTGTTCGTGGGCATGATCGTGGTGCTGGGCGCCGCGCTGCTGAACATCTTCCTCGCGGTGCCGGCGCTGACGCTTGCGATTTCGGCGGGCGTGATCCTGCTGATGAGCGGCTTCATCCTTCACGACACTAGCCGGATGGTGAATGGCGGCGAGACGAACTACATCCTCGCCACCGTCGGCCTCTACCTGAGCATGTTCAACATCTTCGTGAACCTGCTCCAGCTGCTCGGCATCGCCGGCAGCGACGATTGAGGTCAAAGGCTAGAACGCACAGAGGAAACGGCCCCGCAAGGGGCCGTTCTTTTTCATGGACTGGATGAAAATCGCGAGCGCAATCGCGCTGGGTCTGATGATCGCGCTACTGATACCGCGGGCAAAGGCCATGCTCGAGCAGACCCCGAAGGCCCAGGCCGGAGACTGGACTTCCGCCCTGATCCCGTTGCTGGGCGTGCTGGGATTCGTGCTGTTGCTGATGTCCTGGGTCTAGGACCTGCCCACCGTCGGCTCCAGTACCTCACGGCCGTTGAGATAGGGCCGCAGCGCGGCCGGTATCACGACGCTCCCGTCAGCCTGCTGGCCGTTTTCCAGGAGCGCAACCAACGTACGCCCCACCGCCAGGCCTGAGCCGTTCAGCGTGTGCAGCAGCTCCGGTTTGCCCGTGTCCGGGTTGCGCCAGCGCGCCTTGATCCGCCGGGCCTGGAAGTCCTCGAAGTTGCTGCACGAGGAAATTTCGCGGTAGGCATTCTGACCCGGCAGCCAGACTTCGAGGTCGTAGGTCTTGGCCGACGAGAAACCGATGTCGCCGGTGCACAGCGCCATCGTGCGATATGGCAGCTCCAGCCGCTGCAGCACGGCCTCGGCGTTGGCCGTCAGCTGCTCCAGCGCCGAGTAGGACTCGCTTGCCGGCACGAGCTGCACCAGTTCGACCTTCTCGAACTGGTGCTGGCGAATCATGCCGCGCGTGTCACGGCCATAGGAGCCCGCTTCGCTGCGGAAGCACGGCGTGTGGCAGACGAACTTCAGCGGCAGCTGCGCGGCTTCGACAATCTTGTCCTGCAGCAGGTTGGTGACCGGCACTTCGGCGGTCGGGATCAGGAACAGGCCCTGCTTGGGGATCTCGAAGAGGTCCTCACGGAATTTCGGCAGCTGGCCTGTGCCGTACATGGTGCGTTCGTTGACCATGTAGGGCACGTAGACCTCGTGGTAGCCGTGCTCGGTGGTGTGGAGATCGAGCATGAACTGGATAAGCGCGCGATGCAGTCGCGCGATACCATCGGCCAGCACCACGAAGCGGCTGCTCGCGAGCGTCGCCCCCGCCTCGAAGTCCATGCCGCCCAGGATGACGCCGATATCGACGTGATCCCGCGCCTCGAAGTCGAAGCTGCGCGGCGTGCCCCAGCGTCGCACTTCCACGTTCGCCTCCTCGCTGCGGCCATCGGGCACGGACGCGTGCGGGATGTTCGGCAGCCGCGACGCGAAATCGTCGAATTCGACCTGCAGGGCCTCGAGCGCCGTCTCGCAGACCGCAAGGCGTTCTCCCAGCGCCCCGACCGCGGCCTTCAGCGGCTCGATGTCCTCGCCGCGCGCTTTCGCCGCGCCGATCGCCTTGCTCTGCGCATTGCGCTCCGCCTGCAGGTTCTGGGTTTCCACCTGCAGTTGCTTGCGCCGCGCTTCGAGTGCCTGGTAGGCGGCGATGTCGAGCTCGAAGCCCCGGCGCTTGAGCCCGGCGGCGACCTGATCGAGATTGGCACGAAGATTCTGGGGATCGAGCATGATGGCAGTGCCAGGCGGCGCGCGGCCGCGAAATTTGGAAGTGCGCGGATTATACCGGGCATGCGCAGCGCGAGAACATGCAGCGCGAGAACATGCCGCGCGTGCCCGGCCGGCGCCCTGCGCGGCCCGCTATTCCTCGGGTTGCGGCCGCTTCGGGCGCTCGCCTTCGCCGCGCAGGTAGCGCAGCTTTTCTGCAATCCTGATCTCGAGCCCGCGCTCGACGGGCTGGTAGTAGCGGCGCCCGGCGAGCTCGTCGGGGAGATAGACCTGGCCCCGCGCATGGCCACCGGCTTCGTCGTGGTCGTAGCGGTAACCCTTGCCGTGGCCGAGCGCTTTCGCGAGCTTCGTCGGCGCGTTGCGCAGGTGTTCGGGCACCGGCAGCGAGCCGAGCCGGTTGACGTCTTCGCGCACCGCATTGAAGGCCATGTACACCGCGTTGCTCTTCGCGGCGCACGCGCAATACACCACGGCCTGCGCGAGCGCGAGATCGCCTTCGGGCGAGCCCAGCCGTTCATAGGTGTCCCAGGCGTCCAGCGCTAGTTGCAGCGCCCGGGGATCGGCGATGCCGATGTCCTCGTTCGCCATGCGCGTGATGCGACGCGCGAGGTAATTCGCGTCGCAGCCGCCGTCGAGCATGCGCACCAGCCAGTACAGCGCGGCGTCCGGGTCGGACCCGCGCACGGACTTGTGCAGCGCCGAGATCTGGTCGTAGAAGACGTCGCCGCCCTTGTCGAAACGCCGCACACCGGGGCCGGCCACCAGTTGTGCAATGAGCTCGCGCGTGACCGGCTCGTCGCCCGCGTAACCGCTCGCGAGTTCGAGCAGATTGAGGCTGCGGCGGGCGTCGCCGTCGGCAATATCCGCGAGCAGTTCGATTGCATCGTCGTCGATGCGCAGGCCGATCTCGCCGCCGAGCAGCGCGGCCGCGCGCTTCAGCAGGCTCGCGAGCGCCGCGGCCGTGAGGGAGTGCAGCACATAGACCCGCAGTCGGGACAGCAAGGCGTTGTTGAGTTCGAACGCGGGGTTCTCCGTCGTCGCGCCGACGAAGATGATGGTCCCGTCCTCGATGTGCGGCAGGAACGCATCCTGCTGCGCCTTGTTGAAGCGGTGAACCTCGTCGACGAAGACGACCGTCGGCCCCGCATGCGCTTTCGCCGCGTCAATTGCGGCGCGGATTTCCTTGACGCCGCTCAGCACGGCCGACACGCCCAGGAACTGGGCGTCGACACGTCCGGCGATCAGTTGCGCGATGGTGGTCTTGCCGGTGCCGGGCGGGCCCCACAGCACCATCGAGTGGATCTGGCCCTGGTCCAGCGCGCGACGCAGCGGCTTGCCGGGCCCGAGGATGTGGTCCTGGCCGACGACGTCCTCGAGCCGCGCCGGCCGCATCCGGGCGGCCAGCGGTCGCGGGTCCGTGGCCGCCTCCCCGCTCACGCCGCTGCCCCGCCGCGCGCGCCGCCCTCGCGCATCGCTCAGGGCCTCGTGCCGTGGATGACGTCGATGCCCGCCGGCGGTTCGAAGCTGAACGCCTTCGGGTCGATCGGCGCATTGCGATCGATGCCGCTGAACGTGATTTCGGTGGTCTGGCCCAGGTTGTCCTTCAGGCGCATCGCGACCACCGTGCCGTCGCGCAGGCCAAGCTCGATCTGGTTGAACTGCTGGTCCGCCGACTTCGGCGTCAGCTTCAGCCACTCGACCCCGTCCTTCGCCGGCAACTCAGCCACGGTGAAGCTCTGGTCGACATCGGCCTCGTCCCCGAGCAGGCGGCCGGGCGAGTCGACCTTGCCCAGGTCCACCTCGTTGATCGTGACCTGCTCGAGATCGGCATCGTAGACCCACAGCGTCTTGCCGTCGGATACCAGCCGCTGGCGATAGGGCGACTCGTAGGACCAGTTGAAGCGGCCCGGTCGCGCGATATCGACCTGGCCCCGTGCGGTCTCGAGCGGCTCGCCGTACTCGTCGTAGAGCTGCTGCTCGAAGGCCGCGTGGAAGGACTTGACCTCGGCGAGGAAGCGATCGAGCTGGGCCCGGGCGCTGGACGCGGCCTGCACCGCGGGCGCGAGCACCAGCGCGAGCACGCCGGCGGCGCAGCGGGTCAGCAAAGTCCGGCGCGTCGTCATGCGGCCGCTCAATCCCGCGGAGGCGGCGGCGGCGCGAGGACTTCGCGCATGCCGTTCGACTGCAGCTCGCCAACGACGCCCGCGCGCTCCATGTCTTCCATGATGCGCGCGGCACGGTTGTAGCCGATCTTGAGCCGGCGCTGCACGCCGGAAATCGACGCGCGGCGGGTTTCGGTGACGATCTTGACCGCCTGGTCGTAGAGTTCGTCCTGCTCGCCCCCGGTCTCTTCCTCGTCGAAGCCGGCGCCACCGATGTCGTCGCCCGGCGCGTTGACGATGGCGTCGATGTATTCGGGCGCCCCGAGCTTGCGCAATTCCTCGACGACGCGATGCACTTCCTGGTCCGAGACGAACGCGCCGTGCATGCGCTGGGGCACGCCGGTGCCGGGCGGCAGGTAGAGCATGTCGCCGTGGCCGAGCAGGCTCTCGGCGCCCATCTGGTCGAGGATGGTGCGCGAGTCCACGCGCGAGGACACCTGGAAGGCGATGCGGCTCGGGATGTTGGCCTTGATGAGGCCGGTGATGACGTCGACCGACGGCCGTTGCGTCGCGAGTATCAGGTGGATACCGGCGGCTCGCGCCTTCTGCGCGAGGCGCGCGATCAGCTCCTCCACCTTCTTGCCGACCGTCATCATCATGTCGGCAAGTTCGTCGACGATGACGACGATGTAGGGCAGGGTCTGCAGCGGCTGCGCGGTGTCGCCCTCTTCGCGCCGCTTGAACAGCGGGTCGATGATCGGCGTGCCGGCCTCGTTGGCGTCCGCGACCTTGCGGTTGTAGCCGCCGATGTTGCGCACGCCCAGCGCCGCCATCAGCTTGTAACGGCGCTCCATCTCGCCGACACACCAGCGCAGCGCGTTCGCCGCTTCCTTCATGTCGGTGACGACCGGCGCGAGCAGGCCCGGAATGCCCTCATAGACCGACAGCTCGAGCATCTTCGGGTCGATCATGATGAGCCGCACGTCCTGCGCCGTCGCCTTGTACAGCAGGCTCAGGATCATCGCGTTCAGGGCGACCGATTTGCCGGAGCCGGTGGTGCCCGCGACGAGCAGGTGCGGCATGCGCGCGAGGTCGACGACCGCCGGCTTGCCCGCGATGTCCTTGCCGAGCGCCAGCGTCAGGCTCGATTCGCTCTCCTCGTATTCACGGGACTTGAGAATTTCCGACAGGCTCACGACCTCGCGACGCTCGTTCGGGATTTCGAGGCCGACGACCGACTTGCCGGGAATGACTTCGACGACGCGCACGCTCACCGTCGACAGCGAGCGCGCGAGATCCTTGGACAGGTTCGTAATCCGGCTTGCCTTCACGCCCGGCGCCGGCATCAGTTCGAAGCGCGTGATCACCGGCCCGGGCAGCACCGCGACGACCTGGGCCTCGATACCGAAGTCCTTCAGCTTCAGTTCGACCTGGCGCGACATCGCCTCCAGCGCCTCTGCGGAATAACCCGCGACCGCGGCGCGGGGTTCGTCGAGCAGGTTCAGCGCCGGCAGCGCGGTTTCGGACGACTCCGCGAACAGCCTCGACTGCTTTTCCTTCTCGACGCGGATGCTCGGCTCAATCTCGACGACCTTCGGCTCGATGCGCGGCGGTGGACGCAATTCCTGCCGTTCAACTTCCTGCTCCACAATCACGGTGCGCTCGCGGCGGTGCTGTTCACGCTGCAGGCGTTCGCGCATGACGAGCGCCGCGGCCGTGGCCCAGCGCAGGAAGCGGAGCGTGCAGGCGCCGGTACGATCCATCGCGTTCAGCCAGGACATGCCGGTCAGCAGCGTGTAGCCGGTCAGGAACAGGGCCACCATCATCAGCACGCCGCCCAGTTCGCCGCACAGCGCGATCAAGCTGCGGCCGAGCACGTCGCCGAGGATGCCGCCCGCGAGATGGGGCAGTTCAGGGAAGCTGCCGTGGGCGCGCACCCACAGCATCGCGCACCCCATGCCCAGGGTCAGCAGAAAGCCGGTGCTGCGGATCGACAGCCAGGCATAATCTGGCGGTTCACCGGTCTGCCGGGCGTACCGGTAGAAGCGATAGCCGCCGAAGACGACGGCGACGGGCACGAAATACGCGAAGCGCCCGAAGAGGTACATCAGCACGTCCGCGAGCCACGCGCCGAAGACGCCGCCGCGGTTGTGGATATCGAGGGAACCCGTCCCCGTATGTGACCAGCCTGGATCGGCCGGATGGTAGGTCGACAGCGCGACGAGCACGAACAGCGCCACCCCGCCGGCAGCGATCAGCACGCCCTCTTTGATACGTTGCCAGACGTGAATGGAAACCTGGTCGGCGACACTGGGTTGCCGCCGGATCGCTTGCGCCATGTTCTAATCCCAATCCTTCGAATGATCGATTAAGCATCTGTCCAGTATGCGAAATTGGATGATAGCCCCAATCGGATCCGACCGCCACACGAACGGCGCGCGGAAGCGCGGCGCGCCGCGCCCCAACGAGCGCCCGGGGCCATCGGGATGGCCAGCGCCAAGCGCTTGAATTCCATGGGAGTTACCGGCAAGGACAGGAAGGGAGAACGTCAGCACGGTGGCCGGCCACTGCTGACCTGGTGTCGGCGCGGCACTTGAATCCGCGTCGGCAAGATCCCGCCAAGCCCTTGCCTTGACTGAAGGTCTGAGCAGGATCTCGAAACGGCCGCAGCTTACTCAGGCCCGGCGGCCGGGTTTGCGCAGCAGGAGGCGCAGACCGAACAGTGCCGTCAACGCGCTCATCAGGGCCCATGCCATCTGCAGGACATCCCGCGGCCAGCGGCCGATGAACTCGAGCGCCTGCCACTTGTGCAGCGTCGCGAAGGCCCAGCCTTCCGCGTAGTCCGCCGGTGTCACCCGCGCCGCCAGCGCGCCGGTTTCGGTGTGGACGTACAGGCGCATGTCACCGGCCTCGAAGCGCCACACCGGCAGCAGCTTGTTGACGAAGCCGTACTCGCCGCCGAAGCCTTCGACCAGGCGGGCACCTGACGGGGCAGCGTGCGCGCAAGCACGGTCCGCCGACCTCGCCCGTTCGCAGTGCGGCACGAGTGCGCCCGCAAGGCCCCGCGCATAGTCCGCGTCGGTCACCGCGTCGGCGGCCCCGCCGCCGAGGGCAAGATAGGTCACCACCGGCGTCGCCGGCACGGCGGCGCCATGCCCGCCGTGGCCGGCATGCGCGGCGTGAGCGCCCTCGTGGGCGGCGGGGCCGTCGGCCGGCGCACGCAAGCGGGCGTGTACGCGGCCATCGATTTCGACGAGGCGCAAGGACAACAGCGGGGCTGGCCAGGCTGGCAGGCCGGCGGTATCGAGCGCCGCGGCGGCCATGGCCGGCGCGAAGCGCAGCGGCAGCTGCCGCCCGGCACCACGGTCGAGCGCCCCCTTCGCCAGGTGCCATGCGCCGCTGAGCCCGCTCGCGATCACCGCCAGCGCCACGGTCAGTCCCAATACGCGGTGCACCCGCCGCAGGCCGCCGCTCGCCGGCAGCCCCCGTCGCAGCCACCAGAGGCCAAGCCCGAGTACCGGTGTCGCGGTCACGGCGAACAGGCAGAGCGCGGCGAGCGCGAGGCGCAGCGGCTCCGGCAGGCCCGGGATCCGCCAGGTGTGGAACAGCACGAACACGTTGTTGAACAGCGCCTTGCGGTCGTCGATCAGGGTCGCGAGCTGCGCGCTGCGCGGTTCGACGTAGACCCGCATGCCGTCCGGCCGCGCGAAATCCACCCGATAGACCGGCAGCAAGCGGTTGACCCACGCGTACTCACCGCCAAAGTCCTCGACGCGCGTCACGGTGGCAATCCCGGCCGAGTCATCGCCCAGGAAATGGCGGGCGAGGAAGCGCGCGTGCCGCGCCTCGCCGTCCGGCAGCGGAGCGCCGTCGCTCGCGTTGAAGTACTGGAGGCCCACGGTCCCCGGCACTTCCACCTGCCAGTGCGGCCGGCCCTCCAGCTGCACGAGCCGGGCATGCGTGACGCGCGGGATGTCGGCGGACGCGAGGATGGCGGACAGCGCGGGGGCGCCGGCCGGGAGCGGCGTCAGCAGCGGCGCCGTGAAGCTCGCCGGGCGCGGCTGGTAACGCGACATCAGCGGGTGCATCGCGCCGCTCAGGCTCCACAGCAGGACGGCCGCGCAGGCCGCCGCGCCGATCAGGCGATGCCAGCGCAGCCATCCGCGCAGGCGGCGCAGGCGCCCGGGGGCGTCTAGAACCGCCATTCGATGCCGCCGTACACCGCAAGGCCGTCACCGGGCAGGAACTGCGCGGCGTCGCGGCCGCGCGCGTCGGCAATCACGCCGGTGCTCGCCGCGTAGGTGGTATCGGTGAGGTTGCGCGCGTCGATGAACCAGGCTGGGCCGTGCGCCGGCCGGTAGCCGGCGCGCAGCCCGAGGACCGCATAGCCGTCGGCGAACAGCGTGTTCGCGTGGTCGATCGGCGTGTCCGACGGCGCCCACTGCAGGGTGGGCCCGGCGTAATAGCCCTGCGGCCAGCGGTAGAAGAATTCGGCGCGGTAGAAATGTTCGGGGATGCCGGCGAGCTGGTTGTCGCCGAAGACCCGGTCGCCATCGAAGCGCGCATCGGTCCACAGGTAGGCCTGGCGGATCTGCACGCGCTCCCACAGCAGCGTGTCGAGCGCGAGTTCGAGCCCCTGGTGGAGGGTGTCATCGGCGCTGACGGTGCCGAGCGGCTGGCCATTCGCGTCGGTCAGGCTCAGGAACTCGTCGTCGACCGCGGCGTGGTACCACGCGACGTCCCACTGCGTGGCCAGCGGCGCGTATTCGCCGCGTGAGCCGATTTCGAACGAAGTCGCGCTCTGCTCCGCCAGTACGTTGACGAGTTGCGCGCCGGACAGTTCACCGAAGCTCGGCGGCTCGAAGCTGCGGCTCACGTTGGCGAAGACCTGCGTGTGTTTGTCGAATTCGTAGCGCAGGCCGAGCTTCGGGCTCACGGCCTCGTAGGCCGTGTCGAAGCTGGCGTCGCCGTCGGCGAGGAAACGGTCGTCGAATTCGCGCTCGCTGCGCGTCAGCTGCAGGCCGGTCACCAGCGCGAGCTGGTGCAGGACGTAGTGCTGGTTTTCCATGAACAGCGCGTAGTTGGCCGCTTCCTGGTGCGATTGCGACGTGCGCCGGCCGCGCGCGCCGCCGCGATTGACGAAGCGGTCGTCCTGGGTCTGGCCCCACTGCGGATTGAAGCCGGCGGTGAACAGGTTGCGGCGGCCGAAGAGGTCGAGTTCGGACACGAAGCGCAGCGTGGCGCCGTAGTCGTCGGTCGCCTGGTCCAGCACCTGGAAGATCGGGTGGAACAGGTCCTTGTACGAATAGTACGCGCCTAATTCCGCGCGCAGCGGGCCGGTGCCATAGACGGTCTTGTTAGACACCCGCCACAGGAAGTAGTCGCGCTTGTTGTCACCCGCGACGTTGCCGCGGTTGGCCTGCTGGTCGTCCGCCTCCATCTGCGCGCGGGTCAGGTTGCCCGGCAGTTCGGAGTCGGAGTCGGCGACATACACGTAGACCCTGGATTCGAGTTCGGGCGTGATCCACAGGCCGGCGTTGCCGGACAGCCGGTAGTTCTCCTGCCGCGAATGCGTGCGATAGCCATCCTGGGCGCCGAAGCTCGCGGCGACGTGATAGTCCGCGTTGCCCCGGGCGCCACCATAGCTCGCCAGTGCGCGCTTGTAGTCGAAGCTGCCGTATTCCGCGCGCAGGTCCGCGCCGGGCGCGGACAGGCCGGTGGGCGAGACCAGGTTGATCGCGCCACCCAGCGTCGTCGCGCCGAACTGCAGCGCGTTCCCACCGCGATGCACTTCGATGTACTGGGCGTTGAGGGGGTCGATGGCCTGGAAGTCGCTGCCACCATCGGCGAGCGTGAGCGGCACCCCGTCCTGCAGCAGCTGGACGCCGCGCAGGTGGAAGGTGCGCTGCATGCCCGATCCGCGGATCGACAGGCGGGCTTCCTCCGAACCGAAGCGGGGCTGGATGAAGACGCCGGCGGTCAGGCCCAGCGCGTCGGCGAGATTGCCGACACGGCCGACCTTGTAGGTCTCGGCGTCGACGACGGCCGCGCCACCCGCGACCTGGCCGACCGCCGCGCGGGCACGCTCGAGCGAGGGGGTCGCGAGCGACTTCGCGAGCGTACGACCCTCGACGGTGATCGATTCGTCTGAATGGGCGGCGTGCGCGGCATGGGCGGCGGCAAGCAGCAGCGCCGCGATGATTCTGGACATGCAGGAGACTCCGGTCGTGGTTCGACGCCGCAGCAGCGCGGCGCGGGCACTGTAGTCAGCGCCGCCGCGCACTGGAATGCGGCAAATTGTCACACTGCGCTTGCCGCCGCGTCGGCGCCGGCAAGCGGTGGTGCGAACCGAAGCAGGCACTGTGACGTAACGCATTGGGCAAAGGGGCCAGCCCGCGCCGGATCTGCTATTTTGCCTGTAGTCCGTGCGCCGCAAACGCGGCAAACACGCAGTCTCCGGATTCCCCCGGGGCCGCCCCGGCCAGCAGTGAGCAGAACGACATTTCCATGACACGCAAGAGCACTTACAGGATCACCTTCCACAACCAGGGCAAGGTCTACGAAATCTACGCCCGGAAAGTAAACCAGGGCGGCCTGCTCGGCTTCGTCGAAATCGAGGACATCGTGTTCGGCGAGAAGACGACCGTGGTCGTCGACCCGAGCGAGGAACACCTGAAATCCGAATTCCAGGGCGTGCGCCGAACCTATATCCCGATGCACGCCGTCATCCGCATCGACGAGGTCGAAAAGACGGGCCAGGGCAAGATCACGGACGCGACTGGCCGCCCCGACAAGGTCACCCCCTTCCCGGTCTTCACCGGCCACCCCGACCCGAAGTCCTGACCGGCACCCGAGGGCCTCCGCCATCCGGCGCATCGAAGTCATTCCCGCCCTGGACGCGCTGCCCGCCGACGCATGGAATGCGCTGGCCGGCACCGCCGATCCATTCCTGCGGCACGAGTTCCTCGCCGGGCTCGAACGGCACCGCTGCCTGGAGGGCCACGGCTGGTATCCGCAGCACCTGCTCGCGCTGGACGGCGAGCGCCTGCTCGGTGCGCTGCCGCTGTATGCCCGCGACAACTCGCAGGGCGAATTCGTGTTCGACCACGCCTGGGCCGACGCCTACGAGCGCGCTGGCGGGCGGTACTACCCGAAACTCGTCAGCGCCGTCCCGTTCACGCCGGTCGCAGGGCGACGGCTCCTGCTCGACGACACGGCGCCGGACGCGGCGGCCACCGCAACCCATCTGATCAAGGGCGCCCAGGCCCTCGCACAGCAGCTGGGGGCCTCGTCCTGGCACTGCCTGTTTCCCGCCGATGACCAGCTCCCGCTGCTGGAGGCCGACGAACTGCTGCTGCGCGAAGGCTGCCAGTACCACTGGTACAACCCGGGCTACGCGAGCTTCGAGGACTTCCTCGCGACCCTGACCTCGAAGCGCCGCAAGGAAATCCGCCGCGAGCGGCGCGAGATCGCGGACAGCGGCCTGACGATCGAACTGCTCGAGGGCCGCGACATCACGCCGGCGCACTGGGCTGTCTTCCACCGCTTCTACTGCGATACCTTCGCGCGCAAGTGGGGGGAACCGCGGCTGACGCTGCCGTTCATGCGCGCACTCAGCACCGACATGCCGGACGCCCCGTTGCTGCTGCTGGCGCGCGACGGCGACGAATACGTGGCCGGGGCCTTCGCGCTGCGCGGGGGCGACACCGTCTACGGCCGCCACTGGGGCTGCTCACGCTTCGTGCGCCACCTGCATTTCGAGCTCTGCTACTACCGCTTCATCGACTACTGCATCGAGCACGGCTTGCGCCACTTCGATGCCGGCGCGCAGGGTGAACACAAGGTCCCGCGCGGTTTTGTCCCGATCAGGACCTGGTCCGTGCACTGGCTGCGCGACAGCGGCTTCAGGCGCGCCGTCGCCGACTTCCTGCGCCGGGAGACGGTTGCCGTCGACCGCTATGTAGAGAGCGTCGCGGCCCACACCGCGTATCATCGCGAGCAGGGAAACGAGCCCGGCGGCGCTCCCGGGGACGAGCCGGCGGCATGACGGCCACGCCGCATTTCTTCTGGATCGCCGCCAACCGCTACGCGTCCCGCCTGCCTCCGGTGAACCAGGCCCTGGAGGACCCGAACGGCCTGCTCGCCGCGCATGGGGACCTCGCGCCGGTTACGCTGCTCGCCGCCTACCGCGCCGGGATCTTCCCGTGGTATTCCGCCGGGCAGCCGATCCTCTGGTGGTCTCCCGATCCGCGGGCCGTCTTCTTCCCGGCGCGGCTGCACGTCTCCAGATCGCTTGCCCGCACGCTGCGTCGAGGAATCTTCGATGTCGGCATCGACCATGACTTCGCCGGCGTCATCGACGGCTGCGCAAGCCCGCGCGGCGGCGACGACGGCACCTGGATAACGCCCGAGATACGCGCCGCCTACCTGCGCCTGCACCGGCTGGGCCATGCGCATTCGGTGGAATGCCGCCACGCGGGCCGGCTGGTCGGCGGCCTGTACGGCGTGGCCATCGGCCGGGTGTTCTTCGGCGAATCGATGTTCAGCCGCATGACGGATGCGTCGAAGGTCGCACTGGCGACCCTCTGCGGCTGGCTCACCGACTGGGGCTACGAACTCTTCGACTGCCAGGTCGGCAATCCACACCTGAACTCGCTGGGCGCGGTCGCCTTGCCGCGTCCGGCTCTCATCGACATGCTGGCTACACTCTGCGCGCGGGAACCGGCAAAATCGGCGTGGCAGCTGCCATCCGAGGCTTCAAGCACATGAAACCACCACCGGGGACGTCGCTCGGGTTCTTCGTGACGCCGCCGCACAAGTGCGGCTACCTGCCCGAGCGCAACGCCGTCACGATTTTCGTGGACCCGCGCCGCCGGCCCAACGTCGCGACCTACACGCTGCTGTCCCAGCACGGCTTCCGCCGCAGCGGCGACCACGTCTACCGGCCGCAATGCCCCGATTGCACCGCCTGCATCCCGGTGCGCATCCCGGTCGACGAGTTCAGCCCGACCCGCGCCCAGCGCCGCACGCTCCGCCACAACATGGACGTCACGCTGATCCCGAAGCCGCCCACCTTCCAGCGCGAGCACTTCGCGCTCTACGAGCGCTACATCAACGCGCGCCACACCGGGGGCAGCATGGAGAACCCGGATCGCGAGAGCTACCTCGAGTTCCTGACCTCGGGTTGGGCCGACAGCGTCTTCTACGAATTCCGCTGCGCCCGCCAGCTCCTGGCGGTCGCGGTCGTCGATCACCTGCTGGACGGCCTGTCGGCCGTCTACACCTTCTACGACCCCGATCTCGACAAGCGCAGCCTGGGCCGCCTGGCCATTCTCAAGCAGATCGAGCTCGCGCGCGCCCTGCAGCTCAAATGGCTCTACCTCGGCTACTGGATCGACGAATGCCGCAAAATGGCCTACAAGCGCGAGTATTCGCCGCTTGAACAGCTCCGGCACGGGGTCTGGTCGCGTGTCGACGCGGCAGCCAACGCGCCCGCTGCTTTACCCGGTGAGCAGTGATCGGGCAGAATTGGCCGCCCCCGCGCGGGGCTCCCCACCGTTAAGAGGCAGCATGGCGAAAGAAGATCACATCGAGATCAAAGGCAAGGTCATTGAAACCCTGCCGAATACGATGTTCAGGGTCGAGCTGGAGAACGGTCACGTCGTGATCGCCCACATCTCCGGCAAGATGCGCAAGAATTACATCCGTATCCTCACTGGCGACACCGTACTGGTCGAACTCACCCCGTACGACCTCAGCAAAGGCCGTATCACCTTCCGCGAGCGCTGACCTCCTCCCGCGCCTGCGCTGGCAGCAGGCGCGCCAACAGATGCCTGACCCCCAACCGGATGAGCTCCGCAGCCTGCGCATAGGCGCGTGCGCTGCCGCCATACGGATCCGGCACCTCGATCGTCCCGGCCTCGTCCACGCCTGACAGCAACAGCATCTGGCTTGCCCGCGCGGCGGCCGGGCGCATGAAGTTCAGGTGGTCGAGGTGACCGAGGTCGAGCGCGACGAGCACGTCGAAATCCGTGAAGTCCTGCTCGCACAGGCGCCGCGCGCGGTGCGCGGACAGGTCGAGCCCGTGCGTCAGTGCGATTTCCTGCTGCAGGGCCGGGCTGGTCGCGCCCTCGCGCGCATGCGTGCCGGCAGATGCCGTCTCGAGGCAGCCGGCAAGTCCCAGCCGCGCGGCTTCGGCATCCAGCATCGCGCGCGCCAGCGGTGAGCGGCACAGGTTGCCGGTGCACACGAAGAGCACGCGGACCGGACCGCTCAAGGCGCGTCCGCCACGAGTGCCCGGGCCCGCGCCAGGTCGGCCGGCGTATCGACGCCGACGCCGCAGGCTGCCACCGCATCCGGTACCGCGATGCGAGCGCCGTTGGCCAATGCGCGCAGCTGTTCCAGGCGTTCGGTCAACTCGAGTTCGGCCGGCGGCCACGCGACGTAGCGCCGCAGGAAACCGACGGTGTAGGCATAGAGACCGACATGGCGCCGATACAGCGGCCCCGGCGCCCAGGCCTCGACCCCGCCATCGCGCAGGAACGGGATCGGCGCCCGGCTGAAATAAAGCGCGATGTCCCCCGCGCCGCGCACGACCTTCACGACGTTGGGATCCGCGTACTCCGTGCGCTCGTGCAAGGGCTCGCAGACCGTCGCGATGTCCACGTCCTCACCGCGCGCCAGCACTGCGGCGACCTGCGCGATGACGGCCGCGGGCATGAAGGGCTCGTCGCCCTGCAGGTTCACGATGACCTGCGTGTCAGCCTCCCCGCGCAGCGCCGCGGCGGCCGCGATGCGGTCCGAACCGGACTGCAGTTCGGTGCCGGTCATGCAGACGCTCGCGCCGAACCCCTCGGCGACACGGGCCACCCGCTCGTCGTCGGTCGCGATCACGACCTCGGCGGCGCCACTGGCCCGCGCGCGCTCATGGACGAGTTCGAGCATCGTGCGACCGCCGATGGTCTGCAACACCTTGCCCGGCAGGCGCGTCGAGGCGTGACGCGCCGGAATGTAGACCTTGAAGTTCACTTCGCGAGCTGTTCGATTTCTTCGTCGGTCAGTTCACGCGCCTCGTCCTCGAGCATGATCGGAATGTCGTCGCGGATCGGATAGGCGAGCCGCGCGCTCTTCGAAATCAGCTCCTGGCGCGCCTTGTCATAAATCAGCGGCCCCTTCGTCACGGGACACACCAGCAATTCAAGCAGCCTCTTGTCCATCGTCACCTCGCATGAGCAGTTGTTGCAGGCGCTGCGCGAACAGTTCGGGCAGTTCGGCCGTCACGGGCACGGACCAGCAGCGGGCAGTGGCGAACGCCTCGCATTTCACCGCGTCCTTCTCGGTCATCAGGATGGGGAGCTCGTCGCCGAAGTTCAGGTCCTCGGCGCGGAAGCGATGATGATCGGGCAGCGGATGCTGGATGAGCTTCAGGCCCTTGTTCTTCAGCATCGTGAAAAAGCGCTCCGGATTGCCGATGCCGGCAACCGCGTGCACCTGTGTCGCACGCAGGTCCGCGAATTCGATGTGCCGCCGGCGATCGGCGACGTTGATCGGGTCCACCGGCACGTACTTCATCGCGAATTCCCCGCGTCCGGCAATCCCGTTGGTGACGACGAAGTCGACGTCCTTCAGGCGCGCGGGCGGCTCGCGCAGCGGGCCGGCGGGGAGCAAGCGGCCGTTGCCGAGCCGGCGCACGCCGTCGATGACCGCGATCTCGATGTCGCGCGCGAGACCGTAGTGCTGCAGGCCGTCATCGCTGATGACGATGTCGCACTTCGCGTGTTCAACCAGTGCCGCGACCGCTGCGGGGCGGTTCGGGTCCACCGCGACGGGGCAGCGCGTACGGCGGGCGATGACGATCGCCTCATCGCCGACGACGGTCGGGTCGGAGTCTGGCCGGACCTGCTGCGGCCACTTGCTCGCACGCCCGCCGTACCCGCGCGCGACGATGCCGGGATTGAGTCCCAGGGACTTCAGGTAACCCGCCAGCCAGATGACGAGCGGCGTCTTGCCGCTGCCGCCGACAGTGATGTTGCCGACCACGATCACCGGCACGCTCGCGTGGTGGATGGTCAGCAGCCCGGAGATATAGGCGCGCCGGCGCAGGCTTGCGACGCCGCGGAACAGCCAGCTGAACGGTACGAGCGCGAGGCCCGCCGGATGGCGGTCGTACCACAGGCGCTCGGTCCAGTCGGCAAGGCCCGTGGCGCGGGGTCTGACGCGGGCATTCAAGGCGTGCTCACTCGCCTTCGCGGACCTTCATCGGGAACGTGACCTTGGTCAGGCCCGCCTGGCGTGCGGCGTCCATCGCGTCGACCGCGAGCTGGAAATCGGTCGTGCGATCCGCGTTGATCACCACGGTCGCATCGTCCCGCCCCGCCCGCGCTTCGACGAGCGCCTGCCGGATGGTGTCGACCGCGCCATTGACCAGCGCCTTGCCGCCGACCCAGACCTGGCCGCGCTTGTCGATCGAAATCTCGATCGTCGACGGCAGCTTGACCGGGGCTTCGCGACTGGCGGACGGCAGCGTCAGATCGATCTTCGACTGCTCCACGAAGCGCGTCGACACCATGAAGAAAATCAGCAGCAGCAGGACGACGTCGATCAGCGACGTGACGTTGATGTCGATGTCCTCGACGCGCCGGGGTTGGAACCTCATGCGGACTGCCTGGTCTCGCGCGTTTCGATTTCGCGCTCGCCGTGCAGCACTTCGACGAGCTTGATGGACTCCTGCTCCATCGTGATCACCAGCGCTTCGACGCGCCCACGGAAATAGCGGTAGAAATAGAGCGCGGGAATCGCGACGAGCAGGCCGGCGGCGGTCGTGATCAGGGCCTGGCCGATGCCGCCCGCGAGCTCGGCCGGATCCCCGGCGCCCGCGACCTTCAGCGCCCCGAACATCTGGATCATGCCGAACACGGTGCCCAGCAGGCCCATCAGCGGCGACACCGCCGCGATCGTGCCCAGGGTGTTGAGATAGCGTTCCAGCTCGAACACCGCGAGGCGGCCGGCCTCCTCGATGCTCTCGCGGATCACGACGCGTTCGTGATGGCGGTTGACCAGTCCCGCGGCCAGCACCTGCCCGAGCGGCGAGCCGGCGCGCAGCTTGTTCAGCTTGGCCTCATCCAGCGTGCCCTTGCGCAACCACTGCCAGACCTGGGCGACAAGGTTGTCCGGCGCGACGCGTTTACGCTGCAGGGACCAGAAGCGCTCGACCACGATGGCCATGGCAATCACGGACGCGAGCAGGATGGGCCACATGACCCAGCCACCCGCTTTGATGAGTTCTAACACGGTCCTTCGTCGCTCCAGTTCGAGGCGGCGCCAGCGGCGCCCGGGATGGGCGAAGACGTTACCAAAGCGGGCATGCACAGGGAAGCGACTCCGCCCCCTCACGGCGCGTGCCAGTAGCGCCGCGCCGTGGCGCGCCAGCCCGTTACCGTCAGCGCCGCGCCGCGCGCCTCGATGCGCACGGCCCCCACGGCGCCGGTGATCCACTGCGTGCTGCCCACCGCCGTGTAGCGCGCGGTGACCGCAGGTGCCGGAAACCCGTAGCGGTTGCCGTGGGCCGCCGAGTGGATCGCGTGCGCCGGGCGCACCGCCGCGACGAAGGGCGCGGTCGATGAACTGGCGCTGCCGTGATGCGGCGTGATCAGGACGTCGGCGGCCAGCGACGGGTGGCGCCGCGCCAGCGCCGCCTCGGCCCGCGCTTCGATGTCACCGGTCAGCAGCGCACTGTGTGCCTTGCCCGCGACCCGCAGCACGCAGGACAGTTCGTTCTCCGAGCCGCGGTCGGCATGCGCCGGATGCAGGATCTCGAAGTCGACGTCGTCCCAGCGCCAGCGCATGCCCTCAGCGCAGCGCCTCGCGCGCGCGTCCCGGCCGGAGGACGGGCTGACGAACACGCGCGCGACCGCGAGCTCGCGCAGCACGCTGTCCGCGCCGCCGGCATGGTCGCTGTCCTCGTGACTGAGGACCAGGGCGTCGAGGCGCCCGACCCCGGCCGCCCGCAGGTTCGGCACGACGACGGTCGCGCCGAGATCGCGCCCGCCGCGCGTCACCGGTCCCGCGTCGTACAGCAGCGCGTGCTGCCGGGTCCGCACAAGCACCGACAGGCCCTGCCCGACATCGAACACCGTCAGGGTGAAGTCCCCCGTCGCCGGCACGGCGGGCCGCGCCAGCCAGAGACTCGAGCACAGCAGGGGCGACAGCCACCAGCGCGCGCTCGCCAGGGGCAGCAGCAGGGCCGCAAGGCCCAGCATGGCGAGCAGCACCGCAGCGACCGGCGACGCATGCGGCAGTTGCCACTCCGGCGCGAGATCGGCGAGGCCGCCGAGCCCCGCCCAACCGAGATCCCAGACGCGAGCCGCGAGCCGCCAGCACGGGGCGGCGCCCGGCAGGCCGCACAGCGACAGCGCAACCCCGACCAGCACGAGCGGCACCACGCCCCAGGTGACGAGCGGCACCGCGACGAGATTGGCGAGCGGCGACGTCCAGGCAATCGCGGGCGACAGCAGCGCGAGCATCGGCGCGAGAGCGAGCGCGAGCCACAGGTGGATACCGACGCTGCGCCGGACGAAGCCCCCCTCGCGCAACAACGCCGACAGCAGCACCAGGCTCCCCATGGCGCCGAAAGACAGCCAGAAACTTGCCGTCAGCACCGCAAGCGGGTCCCACAGCACGACGATACCGAGCGCCAGGAGCAGACCGTCGGCGTTCAGCAGGCGCTGTCCGCGCCGCCGCTGCCACAGCATGCATGCGAGCATCAGCACGGTCCGCTGGGTTGGCACGGTGAAGCCGGCCAGCAGCGCATAGGCGCACGCCGCGGCGAGGCCGGCACCCGCCGCGGCGTGCGGCGCCGGCGCGCAGCGGACCAGCGCGGGCGACAGGCTCCATGCGCCCCGCGCGAGCCAGAACATCACTGCGGCGACCATCGACACGTGCAGACCGGAAATCGAGACGAGATGCGTGGTGCCGGTGGCCTGCAGCACCTGCCACTGGCGATCGGTCATCGCCGCCCGCTCACCGACCGCCAGCGCGCGCAGGATGCCCGCGGTGTCGGCCGCCGCCCCGCCGTCCCCCAGGCTGACCGAGATTTCGTCTGCCAGCCGCTGGCGCAAGCGGTCGAGTCCGCCGTGCCAGGGCTCGACGCGGCACGCGTTGGCGGGATGTGCAATCAGGTAACCGGTCGCATCGATACGCTGTGAGAAAAGCCAGCGCTCGAAATCCTGCCCCGCAGGATTGCGCAGGCCGCGCGGTGACCTGAGGCGCACGTGGAGGGTGCAGCGGCTGCCGGGCGCTGGCAGGAAACCGCCCCGGTAGTCGCTGAGCGCAAGCCGCCGCAGCGCCGGCACGCGCCGCCGGCCGGCCTCGACACGCGCGACGTCCAGTTCGAACTGCACGACCGCGTGCTGCCGGCGTGGCGCACCCGCAATGCGCCCTTCGACCCGGAACGCCTCACCGTCCAATGCCTGCGGCAGCCGGGCGGCAAGGCCACGTTCCGCGTGCCACAGCGCCCACGCACAGCCCACGATGGCTGCGGCGAGACATGCACAGGCGCGGGGCCGGCGCCGAAGCCCCGCCAGCACGGGCGCGAGCACGGCGAGGAAGGGCCACACAGGAGGCAGCGCGGACAGGGCCTGCACTGTGCAGACCCCGCCGACGAAGCAGAGCAAAGCGAGCCGCATGGGTCGTCCTTGAACCATGAAGGGCGGGAGGCCACGGCGGGCGATGGCGCGCATCCATGCGGGCCGGCGTCCGTTGCGGCTATGATAGCGACCGTCCGCTGCATTGACAGGGACGCCTTCCCTTCCCACCCGAGCAGTTTCAGCCCCGCGCATGGACCTACGCCGCTACCTCCAAACGCGCCTGCCGAAGGCCTCGGAACTGTCCGAGAGGCGTTTCATCGGCTGGTTCGGCCATCGGCTGCATGACCCGAACCTGTGGCATTTCGGCCGCCGCTCGGTGGCGCGCGCGGCGGCCCTTGGCCTGCTGCTCGCGTTCTTTCCGATCCCGATCCAGATGACGATCATCGTGCCGCTCGCGATCCTGCGCGGCATCAACCTGCCGGTGGCGATCGCAGCGCTGTGGGTGACCAATCCGGTGACCTGGGTGCCACTGTTCTACGCCGCGTACCGCATCGGCCTGCTGTTCACCGGCGGGGTCGTGCAGACCGCGGAGTCACTCCAGCTCGGCGCCAACTGGGAAAGCCTGTCCAACGCGCTTGGCGAGATCTGGCTGCCCTTGTGCCTGGGCTCGGCCATCCTCGGTGTGGGGACCGCCGCGGCCGGCTACTTCCTCATCGACGGCCTGTGGCGTCTCGCCGTCGCCCGTCGCTGGCGGAAACGCGCCGCGCGTCGCCGCGCGGCGACCTGAGCCGGGCCTGGCCCGCTCAGGCGACAGCCGCCGGGGCCGTGGGCGACAACACGCCCTCGTGCAGGTAGACGATGCGGTCCATCCGCGCGGCAACCTGCAGGTCGTGCGTGACGAGCACGAGCGCGGTACCCAGTTCCCGCTTCAACGCCAGCATCGCGTCCAGCGTCGCCTTCGCGGTGTGCGCGTCGAGGTTCCCGGTCGGCTCGTCGGCGAGCACGCAACGCGGCTCCATCACCAGCGCCCGCGCAATGGCAACCCGCTGGCGCTCGCCGCCCGAGAGTTCTGACGGCCGGTGCGCCTGGCGCGCGGCGAGTCCGACGCGCGCGAGCATCGCCGCCGCCCGTGCGCGCGCCTCGGCGACCTTGCCGCCGCCGATGAGCACCGGCAGCGCGACGTTTTCCAGGGCGGTGAATTCCGGCAGCAGGTGGTGGAACTGGTAGACGAAGCCGAGATGTCGATTGCGCGCGATGCCGCGCTGGCGTTCATCCAGCGTCGCGTAGTCCTGGCCGCACAGGAACACCTGGCCGCTGCTCGGCACGTCCAGCCCGCCGAGGAGATGCAGCAGCGTGCTCTTGCCGGAGCCCGAGGCCCCCAGGATCGCGACGCTCTCCCCCGCCGCCACCGAGAACTCCAGCCGCTCCAGCACGCTGACGTCGAGCGCGCCATCCGAATAGCGCTTGCCGAGTGCGCGCGCGACGAGCACCGCCTCACTCATAGCGCAGGGCCTCCGCCGGTTGCGTCCTGCTCGCCTGCCATGCGGGATAGAGCGGCGCGAGCAGGCACAGCAGCGACGCGCAAGCGAGCGAGATCAGCAGATCGCCCGCCTCCAGTTTCGAAGGAATGGTGCTGATGTAGTACACGTCGGGTGACAGGATCCTGAAGTTGAACAAGCGTTCGACGAAGCCGACGATGGCTTCGACGTTCAGCGCGAGCATCACGCCGAGCACCGCGCCCAGCGCGACGCCCGCGATGCCGATCAGCACGCCCTGCGCGATGAAGACGCGCAGGATCCGGCGCGGCGTCATGCCCAGCGTGGCGAGTACCGCGATCTCGGCATGTTTCTCGGCGACCACCATCACGAGCGTGGAGACCAGGTTGAACGCGGCGACCGCGACGCTGAGGAGCAGAATCACGAACATCACGATCTTCTCGGTCTTCAGCGCGCGGAAGAGATTCGAGTTGGTTTCGGTCCAGTCGGTGACGCGCAGGCCGGGCGCGTCGTCCGCCGCGAGTTCCCGCTCGAGGAGGTCGCCGAGCGCCGGCGCCGCCAGCGGATCGGCGAGTCGCGCGCGGAAACCGCTGATGCCGCCGCTGATGCGGAACACGCGCGCGGCGTCCTCCAGATGCACGAAGGCCATCGACATGTCGTAGTCCTGCACCCCGGCCTCGAAGATGCCGCAGACGGTGAAGCGCTTGAGGCGCGGCAGGATGCCGGCGGCGGTGCGCATCGGCTCCGGCAGCACCAGCGTGATCTGGTCACCGACGCGGGCCCTGAGCGTGTCCGCGAGGCCGCGTCCGAGCACGATGTTGAAGCGCCCCGCCTCCAGCGCCGCGAAGTCGCCCTCGCGGGTCAGCGTCGGCGCCGCGCTGACGAGCCGCTCGGCCTCGGGCCGCACGCCGTTGATGCGCACGCCCTGCACGTCGCCGCGGAAGGTCAGCAGCGCTTCGCCGGCGACGAAGGGCGCGAGGCCCTCGACTTCCGGGCGCGCAAGGAGCGCTGCCGGCAATGGCCCCTGCTCCGCGAGCACCGCGTGCTGCCGATCGACCACGAGGTGCGCCGCGAGCCCGAGCAGCCGCTCGCGCATCTCGCGCTCGAAACCGTTCATGATTGAAAGTATGGTGACCAGCGCCGCGATCCCGAGCGCCACGCCGCCGATGGAAATCGCGGAAATCAACGACACGAAGCGCGTACGCCGCCGTGCGCGCGTGTAGCGCCAACCGATGAAGGCTTCGACGGGAAGAAACATGGGCCGGGAGTATACCGACTGTCGCGGTGACGCCGCATGAAATTGCTCGCGGTGGACACCGCGACGGATGCGTGCAGCGTTGCGCTGTACATCGACGGCGCAATCCTGCAGCGACACGAGATCGCCCCCCAGCGGCACACGCAACTGCTGCTGCCGATGGTCCGCGCCCTGTGCGCCGAAGCCGCGCTGACGCCCGCCGACTTCGACGCGATTGCGCTGGGCATCGGCCCGGGCGCGTTCACTGGCGTGCGCGTGGCGGCGTCGGTCGCGCAGGGCCTGGCCTACGCCCACGCGCTGCCGGTGGTCGAAGTGTCGACGCTCGCCGCCCTCGCGCAGGGCGGGTTCCGGGTGACGGGCGCGCTGAGCTGGATCGCCACGCTCGACGCGCGGCGCCACGAGATCTACTGGGCCCATTACCGCATCGTCGACGGGCTCGCCGTCGCGACGAGCGCGGAACACGTGTCGCCGCCCGCCGCGGTTGCGCTGCCCGGCGCGGCCGGCTGGCGTGCGGCCGGCACGGGCTGGCCGGCCTACGCGCCGGCGATGGGACCCGCGTGGCCCGACCTGGGGGTCGTCGCCCCATTGCTGCCGGAGGCCCGGGACGTCGCCGCACTGGGTGCGGCCGCGTTGGGCGCAGGGGGCGGCATCGCCCCGTCGGGCGTCATGCCGACCTACCTCCGCGACGCACTTTAATAATCGTCGGCGCCCGTTCAGGGCGTCGGTCCTGCCTGTCCGCCGCGTGTCGGACGAGTCCCCTGCATCTTGTGGTCCGGCCTGTCCCGGGTGCGCCGCAGCGCGTCCGCGATAAGGCCCTGATCCGCCGCGCCTTCGTCGACTTATCCCCAGATTTCCCCCAGTTTCCACCCCCCTGTTCGCACAGCAAGATGCACAGGATATAGTGGTTGGGTGCTTGCACGACCACAGGTTATTGTGGTCCCATACTGCGCGTTACGCAGCCCATTGAAAACTT
This sequence comes from Hydrogenophaga intermedia, assembly GCA_943370145.1. Taxonomy (GTDB): domain Bacteria; phylum Pseudomonadota; class Gammaproteobacteria. The sequence goes on from CALRPY020000001.1 coordinate 28,586, forward strand.
CGCGAAGACTTGGACACAAGTCCGCATCGACCCGGAACTTCCCCGATTTCGAGGCCACCAGAGGAGAGCGCATGGAACTTGAAAACTCCGCTGCAGCACGCAGTGCCGGACGTGTCGCATGGTCCGCCGACACCGAACACCAGGTGCCCCCATCCGAGGTGGCCGCCACCGCGCCCGGTGAGTTCAAGGTCATCCGCCGCAACGGCAAGGTCACCGTCTTCGACGGCGACAAGATCAAGATTGCGCTGACCAAGGCCTTCCTCGCCGTCGAGGGTGGCAACGCAGCCGCGTCCACGCGCATCCACGAAACCGTCGAGATGCTGACCGACAGCGTGGTCCGGGCCATCACGCGCCGCATGCCGGCCAGCGGCGCGGTCCATATCGAGGACATCCAGGACCAGGTGGAGCTGGCGCTGATGCGCGCCGGCGAGCACAAGGTGGCGCGCTCCTACGTGCTCTACCGGGAGGAGCGTTCCCGCGAGCGCCTCAAGAAGCAGGAAGCCATGCCGGCCGAAGCGCGCCGACCGGGCCTTGCCGTGACCCGCCGCGACGGCACCCGCGTGCCGCTCGACGAAAACCGCCTGCGCCGTATCGTCACCGAGGCCTGCCAGGACATCGAGAACACCGATCCGCAGGCGATTCTCGCCGAGACGACGCGCGCGCTGTTCGACGGCGTGGCCGAGGACGACGTCTCGAAGGCGCTGGTCATGAGCGCGCGGACCTTCATCGAGCGTGAGCCGAACTACAGCTTCGTCGCCGCGCGCCTGCTGCTCGACGCCTTCCGCCAGGAGGCGCTGACCTTCATCGGCAGCCATGCCGACGCCGCGACCCAGCATGAGATGACCGAACGCTACGCCCACTATTTCGAGGGCTACGTGAAACGCGCGATCGATCTCGAATTGATGGACCCGCGCCTCGGCAACTTCGACCTGAAGCGCCTCGGCCACGCGATCAAGGGCGAGCGCGACTTCAAGTTCAACTACCTCGGCCTGCAGACCCTCTACGACCGCTACTTCCTGCAGCACAATGACACGCGCTTCGAACTCCCGCAGGCGTTCTTCATGCGCGTCGCCATGGGCCTCGCGATCAACGAGATCGAGCCCGAGGAATGGGCGATCAAGTTCTACGATCTGCTGTCCACCTTCGACTTCATGAGCAGCACGCCGACGCTGTTCAACTCCGGCACCCTGCGCCCGCAGCTGTCGTCGTGCTACCTGACGTCGGTCCCCGACGACCTCGACGGCATCTTCGGCGCAATCCGCGACAACGCCCTGCTGTCGAAATTCGCCGGCGGCCTCGGCAACGACTGGACGCCGGTGCGCGGCATGGGCGCCCACATCAAGGGGACCAACGGCAAGTCGCAGGGCGTCGTGCCCTTCCTCAAGGTCGCGAACGACACGGCGGTCGCGGTCAACCAGGGCGGCAAGCGCAAGGGCGCCGTCTGCGCCTACCTCGAAACCTGGCACATGGACATCGAGGAATTCGTCGACCTGCGCAAGAACACCGGCGACGACCGTCGCCGCACCCATGACATGAACACCGCGAACTGGGTGCCGGACCTTTTCATGCGCCGCGTGTGCGAAGACAGCGACTGGACGCTGTTCTCGCCCGACGAGGCGCCTGATCTGCACGACGCCTATGGCGATGACTTCCAGCGCCGTTACACCGCCTACGAAGATCGCGCGGCGCGCGGCGAAGTGCGCAACTTCAAGAAGGTCCGCGCGCTCGACCTGTGGCGCAAGATGCTCGGCATGCTCTACGAGACGGGGCATCCCTGGATCACGTTCAAGGACCCGATCAACCTGCGTTCGCCGCAGCAGCACGCCGGTGTCGTGCACAGCTCGAACCTGTGCACCGAGATCACGCTGAACACCTCGCCCGGCCATGAAATCGCCGTGTGCAACCTGGGCTCCATCAACATGGCCCAGCACATGACGGCGACCGGCCTCGACATGGCGAAGCTCGAGCACACGGTCAACATCGCGATGCGCATGCTCGACAACGTGATCGACTACAACTTCTACAGCGTGCCGACGGCCCGCGCGTCGAACCTGCGCCATCGCCCGGTGGGCCTCGGCATCATGGGCTTTCAGGATTGCCTGTATCACCTGCGCCTGCCCTACGCGTCGCAGGAAGCGGTGGACTTCGCAGACTCCTCGATGGAGGCGGTGAGCTACTTCGCGATCAAGGCCTCGACCGACCTGGCGGCCGAACGCGGCACTTACGCGAGCTTTGAAGGTTCGCTGTGGAGCCGCGGCATCCTGCCGATCGACTCCATCGAAATCCTCGAGCGCAGCCGTGGCGAATACCTCGACATGGATCGCACGCAACGCCTCGACTGGGCGGGCTTGCGCAAGCGGGTGCTGGAAGTCGGCATGCGCAATTCGAACTGCATGGCGATCGCGCCGACCGCGACCATCTCGAACATCTGCGGCGTCAGCCAGTCGATCGAGCCGACGTACCAGAACCTGTACGTGAAGTCGAACCTGTCCGGCGAGTTCACCGTCGTCAACATGTACCTCGTCGAGGACCTGAAGACGCGCGGGCTGTGGGACGAGGTCATGGTCAACGACATGAAGTACTACGACGGCAGCGTCGCCCAGATCGACCGCATCCCGCGTGATCTGAAGGCGCTGTACGCGACCTCCTTCGAGGTCGACCCGCGCTGGCTGATCGAGGCCGGCTCGCGCCGCCAGAAGTGGCTGGACCAGGCGCAGTCGCTGAACCTCTACATGGCCGAGCCGAGCGGCGCGAAGATGGACAACCTGTACAAGCTCGCATGGGTGCGCGGTCTGAAGACGACCTATTACCTGCGCACGATGGGCGCCACGCACGTCGAGAAGAGCACGCTGAAGGACGGCAAGCTGAACGCGGTTCAGCAGGCCGCGCCGGTGGTCGCGGACGCGCAGCCGAAAGTCTGCTCGATCCTCGACCCGGACTGCGAAGCGTGCCAGTGACGGTGGCGCCTGATTTCAGATGATCAAAGGGGGAATCGATGTTGAATTGGGATGATCCGATCGGCCAACTTCGTCAACGGAAGCAGCAGGCCCCGCAGGCCGGCATGCTGGCCGCGGAAGCGCTGCAGCTAGTCGAACGTGAGGAACAGGCGAGCGCGCCGGCATCCCAGGTCCTGACGCAACCGGCGCCCGTCGCGGCGCCACCGGCCGCGGCCGCCGCGGCTACGGGTCTCGAGCAGGTCGAGTTCGGCGCGCGCCGCCTCGTCGTCGACGACAAGGCGATGATCAACTGCCGCGCCGATCTCAACCAGCTGGTGCCCTTCAAGTACAAGTGGGCCTGGCAGAAATACCTGAACGCCTGCGCCAACCACTGGATGCCGCAGGAAATCAACATGAACGCGGACATCGCGCTGTGGAAGAGCCGCGATGGCCTGACCGACGACGAGCGCCAGATCATCAAGCGCAATCTCGGCTTCTTCTCGACCGCGGATTCGCTGGTCGCGAACAACCTGGTGCTGGCGGTCTATCGCCACATCACGAACCCGGAGTGCCGCCAGTACCTGCTGCGCCAGGCTTTCGAGGAAGCGCTGCACACACACGCCTACCAGTACTGCGTGGAGAGCCTGGGTCTCGACGAGGCCGAGATCTTCAACATGTACCGCGAGGTGCCGGCAGTGCACGAGAAGGCCTCGTGGGCGATGCGCTTCACGGAGAGCCTCGGCGACCCGACCTTCAGCACCGGCACGCCGGCCGCCGACCAGCGCCTGCTGCGCGACCTCATCGCGTTCTACGTGATATTCGAGGGCATCTTCTTCTACGTCGGCTTCGTGCAGGTGCTGTCGATGGGCCGCCGCAACAAGATGACGGGCGTCGCCGAGCAGTTCCAGTACATCCTGCGCGACGAGTCGATGCACATGAACTTCGGCATCGACGTGATCAACCAGATCAAGGTCGAGAACCCGCACCTGTGGACCGAGCAGTTCCAGCGCGAAATCATGACGCTGATTCAGGACGCGGTCAGCCTCGAGATCCGCTACGCGCAGGACACGATGCCGCGCGGCATCCTCGGCCTCAACGCGAACATGTTCGAGGAATACCTGCACTACATCGCGAACCGTCGCTGCGCGCAGATTGGACTGCCGGAGCAGTACCCCGGCGCAAACAACCCGTTCCCGTGGATGAGCGAAGTCATCGACCTGAAGAAGGAGAAGAACTTCTTTGAGACCCGGGTGACGGAATACCAGACAGGCGGCGCACTTAGCTGGGACTAATTGGGCATTAGACCAGACCTCCTCGCATGGAGCTAAGTTGTGCTGCATTGGGCGCCGGCCGCAACCCGGCCGGCGCCCTTTCTTATTCCAGTTCTTCACCTTTCCCGCCAGGGAAGGGGCTGCGCGCAGCGAGCAAATTGGGTTGACGCAGGAAGCCCACCGATCTTGACGCGCGTGCGTCATCACACACCATGAAAGATCTTCGCCTCTCCCGCCCCGGGCTGTCTCTTGGTCACATTTGGACGCGGGTACCGGGGTGCAGACCTTGATTGGCCACCGAGCAACTGTGTCCCGCGCTGCGTTCAGACGGCCTCTGCAGGGTCCAGAGCCGAGAAAAGGTGTCAGATTTCAAATCTGACACCTTTTCTTTCTGAGGCACGCGGGCGCGGGTCTTCGCCTCTCCCGTCGCGGGCTGTCTCGTGGCCACATCTGAGCGCAGGTACCGGGGGCCGTGATGATGGGCCACCAAGAACACCGAGAACACCGAGGGGGATGCAATGGGCAACTGCCGACTGCAAGGCTCTGCCGCGGCTGAGGCGCATCCCTCAATTCACCGTTCCTCTCCGTGTCCTCCGTGTCCTCCGTGGTAAAAATGCGGTTTCTGGTGCTGCGCAAATGCCTTGTTGCACCACGGAGAACACGGAGAGGAATATTGGAAAGACAGGCGACACCGCGCCGCTCGCTCTTCCTCGGTGTTCTCGGTGGCCAAGCAAGCCCAACCGGTTTCTCAGCCGCACCGGGCATGGCGTCACCCGCCCTGCCCGTGCATCGCGGCGATGCTCGCCTCCAGCAGGCGCTTGCGCTCGCGCCAGTCGGGCAGCACCGCTTCCAGCAGCGAGTAGAAGCCCTTGCCGTGGCCGCGGTAGCGGTAATGGCAGAGTTCATGGACGACGACGTATTCGATCGCCGCCAGCGGCGCGTGGATCAGGAACAGGTTCAGGGTCATCCCGTGGCGCGGGCTGAAGGTGCCCCAGCGCGTGCGCATCGCGCGGATCTTGAGGGCGGGCACCGGGTAACGCGCGAAACGCGGATGCGCCTGCCACTGCTCGATCAGCCGCGTGAACAGGGTGCGCGCCTGATCGCGGAACCAGCGCTGCACCACGCGCGCCGTGTACGCCGCATCGGCGACACCGCTGCCCGCGACCTGCAGCAGGCCCGGCGCATGGGAAACGCCGGCCCGGCTGCGCGGTTGCAGGCGCAACTGCAGGGCTTCGCCCAGGTAGTAATGGGTTTCGCCGTCCGCGTAATGACGGGTCGGCGCCGGTGGGCGCTCGTCGAAATGGCGGAGCTGGCGCTCGATCCAGTCCCGGCGGCTGGCGATGAAGGCATCGATCGTCGCCTCCGGGCAGTGCAGCGGTGCGCGCGCGACGACGCGCAGGCTCGCATGAACCTCGATGCTCAGCGAGCGGCGCCGGCTGCGCCTGATCTCGATCGAGTAGGCCGGCGTCGCGGGGGCATCGCGTGGCCGCTCGAAGTCGAAGTGCTGCTGACGCGCGTCTGCCGTCATCCGCTCGTCGTCAGTCCGGGAACTGATCGCAGACGTGCGCCGGCGCGCCGTCGCCCCCCTGGCCGGGGGCCGCGAACGGCAGGTCGTGCATCAACTGCTGTGCGAGCTCGTCGCACTGCTGCACCGATTGCACCGCCGGCGAGGCGCTGATCTCCTGCGCGTAGGCCAGCGCCAGGCGCGCCGCCTCGTCGCGCTGCCGGCGGTCGCACAGCTGCTTTACTTCCGCGGTCATGGACTCGCCCCGGGCGCGCAGCGCATCGATCGTCGGCTGGTCAAGCTGCGCCATGCACGACTGCATGGCCTGCCCCTGATCCATCAGGCGCTGCAGCCGGGCCGGATCCTGCTGGACCTGCTCGAGCAGTTGCTGGAGTTCCTCGGGGCTCGGCATCTGGGCCGGCGCGTCCAGCGCGAGCGGAAACGCAGCCACCGCGGCGAGCAGGGATTTCGGGAGCCAGTCACGCATGCCATACCTCCTCCGTATGAGGACGGCACTCTAGCAGCAAGCCGGCGTGCTGAGCGTGACGGAATTGACCGCGACCGCGTGCAGGACGGGCCAGCACGCGACGCGCGGCCGACGCGCAAGCGAAGCGGCAGGGAACGCTTGCCCTTCCGGATCGGCTACGATGCGCCGCGGGCCGTCCGGCCCGGCCTATCCATGTCCATCCACGAGGTAATGTCATGTCCCAGATCGAAGGCGTCAGCGTCGTCAAGAAGAGCAATGTGTATTTCGACGGCAAGTGCGTCAGCCACACCGTCCTGCTGCCGGACGGCACGAAGAAGACCGTGGGCGTGATTTTTCCGAGCAGCCTGACCTTCAATACCGGCGCGCCCGAGCGCATGGAAATCGTCGGCGGCAGCTGCCGCGTGCGCCAGCAGGGTGCGAGCGACTGGCAGCAGTACGGCGCGGGCACCGAGTTCAAGGTGCCCGGCAACAGCAGCTTCGACATCGAAACCCTCGAACTCGTCGATTACGTCTGCCACTTCGAGTAGACGCAGGCTCAACGCAGGGCGCGCAGGAATTCCAGCAGGACCGCATTGGTCTCAGCGGCGCGCTCCTGCTGCAGCCAGTGGCCGCAGCCGGGCAGCACCCGGCTGCCGAGCCAGTTCGGTATCCGCTCCGGCGCGCGCTCGATGGCCTCGGCGCCCCACCACGTCGCGACGTCGTATTCCGCGCCGAGGAACATCGCCGGCACCTCCAGCGGCCGGTCCTTGACCGGCGTGAGATCCAGCCAGTCCTGATCGATGTTGTGGTAGTAGCTGAGCGGACCACCGAAGCCGCCTTTCTCCAGCGCATCGGCGAAGACGTCGAGATCCGCGTCGGTGAACCACGCGGGCATCGCGGTCGGTGTCATGAAGCGCTCGCGCATGCGGTGTCCGTGCGGAATGCACAGCGCGCTGCCGCGAATCAAATCGATCGGATCCTGGCCGGCCAGCGAGAAGCCGGCGGCGGCCAGGGCTTCGCCCGACACCGACCACACGATATCCCGCACCCAGCCGCGCAGGTCTTCCTCGATCTCGTCGATGACGGGCCCCAACGCGCCGAAATAGACCTGGTAGAAGTCCTGGTCCGGCCCTGACACCGCGCGGTGTACTTCATGCGGCGGCCGTTCGCCGAAAGGATTGCCCGGCAGCGCGATGATGCCGCGGCCCGAGAACGGCACGCTCATGCCGAGCACGCCGCGAAATACCCCGGGATGCAGCCAGGCGGCCGTCCACACGACGGGCGCGCCCCAGTCGTGGCCGACCAGCACGGCTTCCCGTTCACCGAGCACCCGGACCAGCCCGACGAGATCGTCGACGAGATGGTGGATGCGGTAGGCGTCCGCGCGCCAGAATTTCGAGGAACGCCCGTAACCGCGCTGATCGATGGCGACCGCGCGATAACCGGCGGCGGCCAGCGCCGGCAACTGGAAGCGCCACGAATACCAGAGTTCCGGAAAGCCGTGGACGAGGATGACGAGCGGTCCCTCCCCCTCCTCCACCGCGTGCAGGCGCGCGCCGTTGACGTCGAGCAGCCGATGCGTGCGTGCAGCCATGGGAGTGCTCCTGGCGACTACTGTTTCTCGCGGTATTCGTCGTGGCAGCCCTTGCAGACCTGCACGGTCTCCCCGAACTGCTGCTTGATGCCAGCCTCGTCGCCGCCCTGCGCGATGGTCGCGAGCGCCGCCGTCGCTTCCTGCAACTTGTCCATGCGTGCCTTGAAGTCGTCCATGTGCTCCCACAACTCGGGACGCGCATGGGATTTCGCCCCCTGCGTGTCCGGTGTGAAGCCCTCCAGCGCCATGGGCGCGAGGGCCGCCGTGCGCCCGGCGAGGAACGCGAACCGCTGCGCATCGAAGGGGACGTCCCCCTTCACCATCGCGCCCATCGGCCCGACGTTCCAGCCCATCGCGCGTAGGATGCCCTGGCGATAGGCGACGGCATCCTCGGGTTTGGGTGCGGCGGACGCACTGCCGATACCGGCCGCGACCAGCGCGCAGAGCACCACCTGTCCGCTGTGCTTCATCGACTTCGATTTCATGCCTGCCATCCTTTCTTCAGAGATTGACGATCAGAGACACCAGTCCCGCACTCGCCGCCAGGCAGGCCAGCGCCCGCCCGGAGCCGGCGAGCCGGGGTGGGGTTCCCGACACCGGCTTGCGCCCGTGCAACATCGACGTGACGAGATGCTCGCCCTTGCGCAACCGGTGCCAGGCGATGGCGAGCACGTGCACTGCGACGAGCACGAGCAGCACCGTGAAATTGAGATGATGGACGCCGGTGAACCAGTCGCTGAGGTCCTTGCCGACGTGGCGGTAAAGCGGCCCTTCGTTCAGCAGGTCGTCATTTGCGAAGAGCCCGCTGACGGCCTGCAGCAGGAGTGTCAGCAGGAGCAGCAGGACCATCCAGCCACCGAGCGGGTTGTGCCCGGCGACCGCGAGCGGCTGCGGGCCGAGCAGTTCGCGCACGCTGCCCAGCACGCGGCGTGGCCCATGAATGAAGTCGCTGAAGCGGGCGGGAGCGCTGCCGACGCATCCCCACAGCAGACGGAACAGCACGATGGTCAGCAGTGCGTAGCCGGACCACATGTGGTACTGCAGGGTGAGGCCACCCTCTTCCGCACTCCACCAGGAGAATCCGCACAGGACCACGAACGCCCAATGACTCAGGCGCACAGGCCAATCCCACACGAGTACTTCGCGTTCACGCATGACGGCTGAGTATAGGCGCCACCCGCAGGCCTCACGCAAGCCTCCTTCCCGCCCCCGGATCGTGGCGGCCGCCGGCCGACTTCTGGCACATTAGGCCCGTACGCTAAAACAAGCAGCCGGCGCACGACGCATGGCGCAATGCAGCGCGGCGCGTCGACGCTGCGCCACAAACGGGGAGCTCGATGTGACTACGCATGGACAGTCCGGCGCGCGCGCCGAACTCGCGAGCGGCTGGCCGCTGCTGAGCGCCGCGACCCTGGGCAGCGGCGCCGGGGCCTCGTCGCTGATTTTTTACAGCCTCGGCGTCTTCGTCGCCCCGCTGCAGGCGGCGTTCGGCTGGAGTCGTGGCGACGTCACGTCGGCGATGATCTACAGCAGCGCCGGCCTGGTGCTGGCCGCGCCGATCCTCGGCTGGCTGATCGATCGCGTCGGCGAACGGCGCATCGCACTGCTTTCCATTCCGTGCTTCGCCGCGGTCGTCTACGCACTGAGCACGATCGATGGCAGCCTGACGCTGTTCTACGCGTGCTTCTTCGCCGCCGCCGTCCTCGGCTGCGGCACGACGCCCATCCTGTACACGCGCGCGGTCGCCGGGCACTTCGATCGCTCGCGCGGCCTCGCCCTCGGCATCACGCTGGCCGGACCGGGCACCGCGGCCATCCTGCTGCCGCCGTTCATCGTCGGCGTGATAGACGGCGAGGCCTGGCGCCAGGGCTTCAGGGTGCTGGCCGCGATTGCGCTCGTCGCCTGGCCGCTGGTGTGGCTATGGCTCAGGCCCGCGCATCCCCTGCACGCAGGCGCGCGCGCGGCCCTGCCAGGCACCGGGCGTCGCGCGGCGCTGCGCTCGCGCATCTACTGGACCCTCGCGCTGTCGTTCGCGCTCGTCGCGATGGCGGCTTCCGCGCTGGTCGTCCACATGGTGCCGATGCTGAAGGACGCCGGCCTCGATGCCGCGCGCGCCGCCCGCGTGGCCTCGGTCATCGGCATCGGGATCATCCTCGGTCGCCTGCTCATCGGCTGGATCATCGATCGCCTCTTCGCCCCGCACGTCGCGGCCGCGATCTTCGCCATCGCCGCGCTCGGCTGCGTGCTGCTCGCGCAGGGGGGCGCGGAGGAAGCGCCGGTCGCCGCGTTCCTGATCGGCTTCGCGCTGGGCGCCGAGGTGGACCTGATGGCCTACCTGACCTCGCGCTACTTCGGGCTGCGCCACTACGGTTTCCTGTACGGCACGGTCTACGCGTGTTTCTGGATCGGCATTGCCAGCGGGCCGGCCCTGGCCGGCCGCCTCTATGACGCGACCGGCGGCTATGTGATTGCGCTGTGGTCAATCGTCGCCCTGTTCGCCGTCGGCAGCATGGCCGCCCTGACGATGCCGCGCTTCGCCGCGGCGGCGGGCGACCGCCCGGGGTGAGGTCCATCCATGCGCGGCTCGTCCTCATGGCGCTGTTCTGGGCCAGTTCCTACCCGCTCGGGCGACATCTCGCCCAGTTCGAGACACCGCTTGTCGTGGTGTGGCTGCGCCTGCTGTTCGCGACCGCCTTCCTGATGCTCATCGCGGCCGCGCGCGGCAGTCTTGCCGTGCCGTTCACGCCGCGCTTCGCCGGACAGTTCCTGCTGCTCGGCGCAAGCGGCTTCTGTGTCCACAACCTGCTGATGATGAAGGCGCTCGAATACACGCGGGCGAACGCCGGCGCCGTGCTGAACGGCGCCATACCGCTCGTGATCGTGGTGCTCGATTTCCTGCTGTTCGGCCGCCGCATCCCCCGCGCCGGCCTCGCTGGCGTGGCGCTCGGCTTCCTGGGCACGGCGGTGGTCGCGACGCGCGGGGATCCCGGCAGCCTCCTCACCGGCGGCATCGGCCGCGGCGAAGCCCTGTTCCTCGTCGCGGTCTGCGGCTGGGCGGTCTACTCGATGGCCTCACGGCCGCTGTTCGGGCGCCTGTCGCCGCTGACCGTCACGACCTGGGGCTGCGCGGCCGGCCTCCTGCTGCTGACGCCCGCGGCGCTCGCGCGACTCGACACGGCCGCGCCGCTGCTGGCCGATACCCGGCTCATGGTCTTCGTCGCGGCGCAGGCCTTCGTCAGCATGACGCTCGGCTTCCTGTGGTACTCGGAGGGCGTGCACGCCATCGGGGCGATGAACACCGCGATGTACTCGAATCTCGTGCCGGTGTTCGCGATCGTGCTCGCGGCGCTCACGCTCGGCGAAGCGCCGGATCTGCCGATCCTGCTGGGCGCGTCCCTGGTGATTGCGGGGCTCGTGATCGTCAACCGGGTCCAGCGACGGACCGTCGCCGCCTGAGCGGCTTCAGGCCGCCGCGTTCGACGGCTCCTCGGCCGCCGGCACTTCGTCCTCGGGCAGGAAGCCGCCGGCCTGCATCGTCCACATCCGCGCGTAGTGCCCGCCCGCCGCGAGCAGCGCGTCGTGCGGGCCATCCTCGATGATCGCCCCGTGATGGAAGACGACGATGCGGTCGAGGTGGGCGAGCGTCGAGAGGCGGTGGGCGATCACCAGCACGGTCTTGTCCGCCATCAGCGCGCGCAGGCTGTCCTGGATGTGTCGCTCGGTGACGGAGTCCAGCGCGCTGGTCGCCTCGTCGAGCAGCAGGATCGGCGAATCCTTGAGGATGGCCCGCGCCAGCGCGATGCGCTGCCGCTGGCCGCCCGAGAGTTTCACGCCGCGCTCGCCGACCAGCGACGCATAGCCGTCCTCGGTCTGGCTGATGAACTTGTCCGCGTGCGCCTTGCGCGCCGCCGCCCGCACCTCCTCGTCGCTCGCGTCGAGCCGGCCGTAGCGGATGTTCTCGAGGAGGCTGCGATGGAAGAGCATCGGATCCTGCGGGATCATCGCAATCGCGCGGCGCAGACTCTCCTGCGTGACCCCGGCGATGTCCACGCCGTCGATGAGGATCCGGCCGTGCTGGAGGTCGAACAGGCGCAGCACCAGGTTCAACAGCGTGCTCTTGCCACTGCCCGAATAGCCGACCAGGCCGACCTTCTCGCCGGCGCCGACCCGCAGGTTCAGTCCGCTGAACACGGGCCGGCCCGCCGTGTACGCGAAACCGACGTCCTCGAGCACGATCTCGCCCCGTGTCACCGTCAGCGGCCGCGCGCCCGCTGCATCGCTGATCTCGTGGGGTCGCACGATGATGCCGACGCCGTCGTTGACGTTGCCGAGGTACTCGAAGAAATCGAGGAACTTGCGGCTCAGGCCACGCGCCTGCTCGATGATGATCAGCGACATGCTCGCCGCCATCGCGAACTGGCCGACACTCATCAGCCCGTCGGCCCAGAGGCTTATCGCGTAGCCGACGATGCCGAGCATCAGCAGCATCGCCGCCGAGAACTGGAACCAGCGGATGGCCTCCATGAACCAGAATACGCGACGCGCGCGGCCCACCTCGAAGTCGAGGAAGTGCTCGAGGTATTCGCGCTCGAAATCCCGCCGCGCGAACAGTTTCGCATTCATGATGTTGGTGACCGAGTCGACGATCTTGCCGCTGACGAGGCTGCGCGCGGCGGCGTAGTCACGGGCATAGCGACGGCACCGCTTCGACAGCAGGAAGGAAATGCCGACGTAGGCCAGCATCCAGGCGCCGAGCACTGCGGCGAGCGAGGTGTTGACCTGCGCCAGCAGGGTCAGCGAGACGATGAAGGTGATCGCCAGCGGCCAGAAATCGAACATGATGGTCCACAGCACCTGGGCCGTGCCCATCGAGGTCTCGGCGATGCGGTTCGCGAGCGAGCCGGCGAAGTTGCCGAGAAAATAGCGCTGCGAGTGGTGCTGCAGGTAGCTGAAGAGATCGCGCCGGATCCGTCGGCGCAGCGCCGGGCCGAGCAGTACGAGGATGGTGCCGCTCGCGCGCGAGCAGAGCAGGATGCCGAGATTGAGCGCGGCGAACAGCCACAGGGGCTCCTCCACCCGCAACCACACGTCGCTGGCCGCCGCCTGCGCGGCGGTCACCGCATCCATGATCTGCTTGATTGCGTAGGGCAGCAGGATGCCGCAGGTCGATTGCCCGGCTTCGAGCACGGCGACACCGAGCACCGCGGGCACGTAGAAACGGATGAAATGCAGCACGAACGCGAACGGCGACTGCGGCAGCGCCAGCGGCGCCTGCGCAGCGGTGCTGCCCGTGCGTTCGGGGGACATGTCAGACCCGGCCAAGGGGGTGGCGATTGCGGTTCACGCGGGGAGCGCCTGGCCGGCCCGTTGCCTGGCGACGGGCCGGCGCGGCGCCGGGCGCGCGTTCAGGCCGAGGGCGCCGCGGTCGGGACGAAATCGAGCCCCAGCACCGCGCAGAGGTCCTCGATTGCCTGCGCTTCGCTGGTGACCTTGATCGTCGTCATGCCCTGGGCCTTCGCCGGCTTGAGATTGATACCGAGATCGTCGAGGTAGACGACAGCCGCCGGCGGCACGCCCATGCGCTCGCAGGCGATTTCATAGATGCGCGGGTCGGGCTTGCGCAGGCCTTCCTTGCTCGACTCGATCACGATGTCGAACAGGGTCATCACCTCGGCCACCTGCGCCGCGCGTTCCGGCGACCGCCACATGCCGGGCCCCTCGCCCATGTTCATGTTGTTGGTGAGGCAGGTGACCTTGTAGTCCCGCTTGCAGCGTTGCAGCAGTTCGACCATGCGCGGCCGCACGTCGCCCCCGAGCAGGTCCAGCACCACGCGACCGGGCAGCGCATGGCCGGCGGCCCGTGCCTCCGCTTCGAACAGGCGATCGAATTCCTCCATCGTGCAGCGGCTCGATTCGAACAGCGCCCACGCATTGTGCTCGTGGTTGCGCGCGTTGACGCCGCGGATGAAATCGGGTGGCAGGCCGTGTTCGGCCTCGTAGCGTCTGAAGGCATCGAAAGGCGACGTGGTCAGGACACCGCCGAAATCCCACAGGATGGCTTGAAAGCGCTTCATCGAAAATTCTCTGGCTGGAGGTGGACGCGGACGCCTTGCGCGGCGCGCGGAACCCGGAGTATACCGCTCGAAAAGGAGATTTCGGGATGCGCGAAGAGATCCGTTTCCACGCCAATGGCGTGCAACTGGCCGGCTGCCTGCTGCGCCCCGCGGGGCGCGGCCCTCATCCGCTGGTGGTGCTCAGCCACGGCTTCTCGGCGACGATGGCGATGGGGCTGCTCGACTACGCGCAACACTTCCGTGATGCCGGGCTCGCCTGCCTCGTCTACGAACACCGCAACTTCGGCGCGAGCGGCGGTGAGCCACGCCACGAGATAGACCCCTGGCAGCAGGTTGCGGACATGCGCGACGCAATCAGCCACGCGCGCGGCCTGCCCGGCATCGACGCCGCGCGCATCGGCCTGTGGGGCACGAGTTACGCCGGCGGCCACGCGCTGGTCGTCGCCGCGCTGGACCGGCGCGTGCGCTGTGTCGTGTCGCAGGTGCCACTGGTCGACGGCCACGCCACGCTGCGGGGCTGGATCGGCGAGGCGCACTGGGACGCCATGCAGCAGCGCTTCGCCGAGGATCGCGACGCGCGTTACCGCGGCGCACCGCCCCGCCTGACGAAGCCCGCACGACCGGGGGACCAGACCTGGGCCTGGGTCGAGCGGATCGGGGCACAGGACCTCTATCCCAACCAGATCACGCAGCGCAGCCTGGAACTCATCGCGAGCTATGAGCCCGCGAACTTCGTCGCGCGCATCGCCCCCACGCCGCTGCTGATGATCCTGGCCAGTGACGACACGCAGACGCCGGTCGCCGGCCAGCGCGCCGCCTTCGCGCGCGCCGGCCAGCCGTCGCGGCTGGTGGTGCTCGAAGGTGGCCATTACGACCCGTATACGACATCATTTCCCGCAGCGGCGGGCGCGGCCCGCGACTGGTTCGTCGAGCACCTGCTCGGCACTTCCCCGTGACAGCAAGCAGAAGGAAACCGCGATGGGCATGAAACCCGCGAAGCAGTGCATCGACATCGGCATCGTCGTCAGCGACATCCAGCGCAGCCTGGCCTTCTACCAGGATCTCCTCGGGCTGACCAAGATCGGCGAACTGCCCCTGCCCTTCGGCCTGATGCACCGTCTCGCCTTTGGCGACAGCTTCGTCAAGCTGGTCGATCCGAAGAAAGTGCCGGCGGGTGGCCCGGCCGGCCTGATGGGCCAGCTCGGCTTCCGCTACCTGACTTTCCAGATCGGCAACATCGACGAAGTCTGCGCCGCCTGCGAAGCGGCCGGCGTCAGCTTCGAGATCCCCAAGCAGGAACTGATGCCGGGCGTGACCATCGCCATGGTGCGCGACCCGGACGGCAACACCGTCGAGTTCGTGCAGCGCGCCTGAGCGGCCGCGATGGACCGCGAAACCTTCTACGCCGACGCGCGGCGGGATCTCACCGGGCCGCTCGCCGGCATCGTCGTCATCGAGGCAACCACCACCTGGGCGGGACCGATGGCCGGCTGCCTGCTCGCCGACTTCGGCGCCCTGGTGATCAAGGTCGAGCATCCGGAAGGCGAAGTCGCACGGCGCATCCCGCCCTTCGTGCCGGACTCGAAGCTCTCGGTCTTCAACGAAACCGTCAACCGCAACAAGAAGAGCCTGTCGCTGGACCTGCGGCACCCCGAAGGGCGCGATATCTTCCTCGCGCTGTGCCGCGAAGCCGACGTCGTCATCGAGAACTTCAAGCCGGGCACGCTCGCCGAATGGGGCGTGGGCTATGCCGACGTCGCGGCGGTCAGACCCGACATCGTCTACGTGTCGATCAGCGGCTTCGGGCAGTTCGGCCCGCTGTCGCCGCGCCCGGGCTACGACCCGATCGCGCAGAATTTCAGCGGCTGGTCGTCGCTGAACGGCGACCCGGCGGGCGGGCCGACCAAGGCGCCGACCTTCCTCGGCGACGACCTGGGAGGCATGCACGGCGCGCTGGGCGCGATGGCGGCCCTGATGCACCGCAGCCGCACGGGCGAAGGCCAGCACGTCGATGTCGCACTGACCGACGGCCTGCTGTTCCAGAGCAACGGCAACCTGACGCTGGGCGCGCTGGGCCTGCCGCTGCGGCGCTGGGGCAACGAATTCGCGATTGCCGCGCCGGTCAACCGCTATGCGTGCACCGATGGCTACGTCTACGGTGGCGTGCTGCTCGACTCGCACTGGAAACAGCTGTCGAAAATCATCGGCCAGCCGGCGCTCGGCGACGCGAAGGGACTCGAGCGCATCGAGCGCCGGGAGGAACTCGATGCCCTGGTCGCGGCCTGGTGCGCGACGCGCAGCACGGCCGAGGTGGCCGGCGCCTGGAACGAGGCCGGGCTCGCGGTGACGCGCGTGAATACCTACGCCGAGGCGGCAGCCGAGCCGCACGTCGCGGCCCGCGACATGCTGCAGCCGACCACGCTCAGCGACGGCAGCGAGATCCCGCTGACGGGCCCCGCCGCGAAGTTCTCGCGCACGCCGACACGCGTGCGGAACGCGGCGCCGCCGCTGGGCGCCGACAACGAGGAGATCCTGGGCCGCATCGGCCTCGATGCCGCGGCACTGGCGCGGCTGCGGGACGCGGGCATCATCTGAGACACCCGCCAGGGCCCTGGACCTGGCGGGTGTCACCTGCTCACATTTTCCCCGGACTTCGGACCCGCCGCCGAGAACACCGGGATTTTTCGTGGGCGCCAAACCACCTGATGATGGGATGACCGCTGCCCGGAACCTCGGCTTTTTTTACCACGGAGGCCACGGAGCGCACGAAAGCCTTCTGTCCATTGCGGCGCGCAGAGGTTGCGGCAGTGCCCGGGCCCGGCACCCACGTCCAGAGCTAACCAGAAAACAGCGCCTGGCGCAGGCTCGCAAACGGCCTCACTCGTCGCCGCCCTCGTCCAGCCAGGTCCGCCAGGACTCGGCGCTCATCCGTTGGCAGTTGGCCTGGTAGCGCGCGAGCGCGAGCGCGGGCGGCGCCTTGTCCCTGACCAGTTCGGTCATGTATTCGGTCAGCACCGCCGCGATGGCGTGCACGGCTTCATGCCGGCTCAGGCCCTCGGCGACGAGCCGCGTGCAGGCATCGGACACATAGGCCAGGCCCATCGCGATCTGGTTTTCGACCGTCGCGTGCAGGGCGGCGTGGGCACCGGGCCGGTCCGCCTCGAGCGCGGCCTGGCGGTGGTAGTCTGTGACGAGCCCGATCCGGAAGGCTTCGTCCAGCGCAAGCCAGCTGGCCGGCTCCGGCGCGGTTTCGGGGTCATAGATTTCGATTTCCATGCCGTGCTCCTTCTGTCTTGATTGCCGCGCGCGAATCGCGGTCGCCCGGCGCCACCGCCCCGCCTCGCCCGCGGGGGACCAGCGGGGTCGGCGATCCGTCCGCTATCGAGCGATGGCCATCAGGCCGTCGACCTGCGCGGCAAACGCGTCCTCGTCAGGATACCTGCCCGCGTGCACGATCCCGGTCACGCCGAGCTCGCGCAGCGCCTCGAGCTGCTCGCGCGCGCGGCCGGGATCGTCCAGCGGCAGCGTCGTCAGCGGCACGATGGCCGGCGACGGCCTGTCCGCCGCGTGCATCTTCGCCTGCAGTTCGCGCACCGGCCCGCGCAGCGCGTCCGGGTTGCCGTCCATCGGCATCCAGCCGTCGCCGTGCGCGACGATGCGCTCGAAGGCATGCGCCGCGGCGCCGCCGATGAGGAAAGGAGGACGCGCCGGACGCGGCAGGAACAGGAAGCGCTGGCCGTTGCGCTCGACGACATCCTGCGCGAAACATGCGTGCAGGAATGCCAGCAGTTCATCGGTCAGCGCGCCGCGGCGGCGACGGTCGACGCCGAGCGCGCGGAACTCCGCCTCCATCCAGCCGACGCCGAGGCCGAGCTGCAGCCGGCCCCCACTCAATTCCTGCACCGTCGCAATCCACTTCGCGGTGGGCAGCGGCGGGCGGTACGGCGCAATCAGCACCGTCACCCCGAGCCCGATGCGCGTGGTCACGCCGGCAAGATGCGCAAGCGTCCCCAGCGGATCGAGGTAGCGACCGCCGGAGCCTTCCGCGTCGTCCGGCGGGATCGCGATGTGGTCCACGACCCACAGATCGTCCAGGCCCGCGTCCTCGGCGCGCCGGGCGCAGGCCCGCAACAACCCGGGCGCGGACTGCGGCCCCATGTTTCGCAACAACACGCCCATTCGCATCATTCGTGCTCCTCGTTACCGGACCCGGTGTTCAATCGTTGCCTGGCCTGCAGCTGCGCATCACCCGACGTCCACGACCAGCCGACCGATCACCCGGCGGCCGGCGATGTCGTCGAAGGCGTCGATCAGGCGCTCGAAACCGTAGCGCGCGTGCACGTGCGCCGTGAGCTCGCCGCGCCGGGCGAGTTCGAGCAGCGCGGCGTTGACTGCCGCGCCGCCCTGCGGATTCTGCCGGCCGTACTCGCCGGCGCGCACGCCGACGATCGCGATCTGCTTGATCAGCGCGTAGTTCACCGGCGCCTGCGGGATCCGCCCGCTGGCGAAGCCGATCACCAGCAGGCGGCCGAAGGTCGCGATGCAGTGCAGGGACTCGTCGAAGACGTCGCCACCGATCGGGTCATAGACGACGTCCGCGCCGCGGCCGTCGGTCAGCGCCTTGACCCGCTCGCGAAAGGCGCCGTCGCGATAGTCGATCAGGTGATCGGCGCCCCTGGCCGCGACGGCGGCGAGTTTTTCCGGGCCGCTGGCCGCCGCGATCACGGTCGCCCCCAGCCGCTTGCCGAGTTCCACCGCCGCGAGCCCGACGCCACCGGAGGCGCCGTGCACGAGCAGCGTCTCGCCGCGCTGGAGCGTACCGCGCACGACCAGCCCGACATAGGCGGTCTTCGCGGCGATGAGGAAGGCCGCGCCCTGCGCGAAATCCATGCGCTCGGGCAGCGGCAGGCAGTCCGTGGCCCGCACCGTCAGGGCGTCGGCGGCGGCGCCGAAGCGCACCACGCCCATCACGCGCTGCCCCAGCGCGAAGCCGCTCGCCCCGGGCCCGATCGCGGCGACGACGCCGCTGAATTCGGCGCAGGGCGTGAACGGCAGTGCGGGTTTGAGCTGATAGAGGCCCTGCGTCATCAGCATGTCGGGAAAGCCGGGCGCGAACGCGCGCACGTCGACCAGCAGTTCGCCGTCGCGCGGCACCGGCAGTGGCAGCGTTTCGATGGCCAGCGCGTGGTAGTCGCCGAACGCGTGGCAGCGCCAGGCGCGCATTTGAGTCGCCGCAGGATCCAACATACTCTCGGGTTCTCCGTCCGCAGGAATGAACGATGACTATGCTAGCCACGCCAGCGGTGAATGTCGCCGCGCTTCTCAAGGACCGCCAACAGACGGTCGCCGTCAGTGAATCCTCGGCCGGTGGTCTGATCTCCGCCGCGCTGCTCGCGGTGCCCGGCGCCTCAGCCTACTACCTGGGCGGCGGGGTGGTTTACACCCGCGAGGCGCGCCGCCTGCTGCTCGACATCCCCGACGAGGACGTCCGCCACCTCGTGCCGCTCTCCACCGAATACGTCGAGCGCTGCGCGCGAGCGATCCGCGGCAAGCTTGGCGCGACCTGGGGACTGGCCGAGATCGGCACCACCGGCCCCACCGGCTCGCGCTACGGCACGCCGGCGGGCGTGTGCATCCTCGCGGTGGACGGTCCCGTGTGTCGCACGCGCGTCATCGAGGATGCGGGCAACGAGCGCGAGAAGAACATGTGGGGCTACGCCGCCGCGGCGCTCGCGCTGCTCGAGGAAGCGATGGGCGCGAGCGCCTGACGCCCGCGGGTGACGCCTGAACAGTGACCACGAACGTCAGGGAACCGACCGCCCTCGATGCGCTGAAACACCGCGACTTCGCCCTGTACGCCGTGGCGCGCCTGCTCGCGACCCTCGCCTGGCAGATGCTGACCGTCGCGGTGGGCTGGCAGGTCTATGCCATCACGCGCGATCCGCTGGCGCTGGGCCTGACCGGGCTCGCGCAGTTCCTGCCCTTCGTCGCCCTCGTGCTGCCCGCCGGCCAGATCGCGGACCTCGCCGACCGGCGGCTGGTGCTGGTGGCGGCCTACGCCTGCGAAGTGCTGAGCGCGGCGGTGATGCTGTGGTTCACGCTGACGGCGCAACAGGCGGTGTGGCCGGTGTTCGTGGCGATGGCCTTCTTCGGCGCCGGCCGCGCGCTGTGGATGCCGACCGGCCAGGCCATCATGCCGAATCTCGTGCCAGCGCAGGTCTTTCCGCGCGCGCTCGCACTGAACTCGACGATCTTCCAGGGCGCTGCCATCGCCGGCCCGAGCCTCGGCGGCCTGCTTTACCTGCTCGGGCCGACCGTGGTCTACGGCGTCGTCCTCGCCTTCCTGCTGGGCGCGATGCTGCTCGTGATGGCCATCCGGCCGATGCCGGCGCGCAGCCGCCGCGAAGGCTGGCAATGGCGGGACACCCTGGAGGGCCTGCACTTCGTGCTTGGCAAGCGCACGGTGCTCGGCGCCATGTCGCTCGACCTCTTCGCGGTGCTGTTCGGCGGCGTCACCGCACTGCTGCCAATCTTCGCGGCCGACGTGCTGCACGTCGGGCCGGCAGGGCTCGGCGCGCTGCGCACGGCGCCGGGCATCGGCGCGGTGCTGACCGCGCTGGTGCTCGCCGCGCACCCCATCTCCCGGCACGTCGGGCGCTGGATGTTCGGCGGCGTCGCCGTGTACGGCATCGCCACCCTCGTGTTCGGCGCCTCCACGCACGTGGGCCTGTCGCTCGCGGCCCTGTTCGCACTCGGCGCCGGCGACATGGTGTCGATCTATATCCGCCACATGCTCGTGCAGCTCGAGACACCGGACGCGATCCGCGGCCGGGTCAGCGCGGTGAACGCCGTCTTCATCGGTTCGTCGAACGAACTCGGGGATTTCGAATCCGGCCTGACCGCCCGACTTTTCGGCCTCGTGCCGGCGGTGCTGCTCGGCGGCACGGCGACGCTCGCCGTGGTGGTGGGCTGCATGAAGGCGTTCCCCGAACTGCGCCGGATGGACCGCTTCCCACCCGCGAGACGTGAGCAGCGGGACGCCGACACGGATACGGCAGGAGCGACAAAAACCAGCTGATTTGCGCGGAAAAAGGCGCGCGACGCGCGCCTGCTGCGCGGCGTGACAGCGGCGATCGCGGGCGTTATCGTGCAGCGCGCCACCCACAGGAATCCCCGGATGCCCCTCGATCCCCAATGCGCCGCGATCGTCGCCGCCGCCGCCAGCGCCGGCACCCCGTTCAAGGCCGGCGATCACCTCGCCGTGCGCCGCGCCTACGCAGCGACCACCGCGTCCTACGCCTACGATCCGGGCCCGCTCCGGCAGGTCGAGGACGGCAGCTTCGCCGGACCCGGCGGGGCGGTGAAGCTGCGACTCTATCGCCCGCACAGTGCAAAGCCCGTGTTGCCGGCGCTGCTGTTCTTCCACGGCGGCGGCTGGTCGGCGGGTGACCTCGAGACCCACGACCACATGTGCCGGCACCTGGCATTCGCCGGCGATGTCGTCGTGATCGCGGTCGACTACCGGCTCGCGCCCGAGCATCCCTTCCCCGCGCCGCTGGACGACTGCCTCGCCGCGTGGCACTGGGCGCGTTCCTCGGCGACCACGCTCGGCATCGATGCCGGCCGCATCGCCGTCGGCGGCGATTCTGCCGGCGGCAATCTCGCCGCCGCGCTGACGCTCGAACTGCGAGAGGCCGGCGCGGTGCCGCCCGCCTTCCAGCTGCTGATCTACCCGGCGGTCGATTTCACCGCCGACAACGCTTCGCTGCGCGACAACGCGACCGGCTACCTCTTGACCAGTGCGGCGATGGAGATGTTCGCCGACTGGTACCTCACGGAACGGGCGCGGCGCGCCGATCCGCGCGCCTCGCCGCTGCTCGCGGCAAGCCACCGGGGCCTGCCGCCCGCCCTCGTGCAGACCGCCGAATTCGACCCGCTGCGCGACGAAGGCGCCGCCTATGCCGACAAGCTGCGGGCGGCCGGCGTTGCCGTCACGCACCGGCTGTACCCGGGCATGTTGCACGGCTTTGCGCGCATGGGCGCCCGGGTCGACCAGGGCAGGCGCGCACTGGACGACGCGGCGGCGGCGCTGCGGCAGGCCTTGTCGTGAAATCCCCCGCAATCCACTGGCGGCACGGCAGGCGCGCGTCCTGGCTGATCGCCACCACCCTGCTGCTGGCGGTGTCGACGGCTTCCCAGGCGGCGGGCATCCGCCTGCGCACGCTCGACGGCGCGGACACGACGCTGGCCGAGCAGGTCCCGGCTGGACGCTGGACGCTCGCGATGCTCTACACGACCTACTGCGGCGTGTGCCGCGGCGAGTACCCGGTCATCTCGGCCTTCCACGATGCGCACGAGGCAAGGGACGCGAGCGTGATCGGCATCGCGCTCGACGGCTACGCGGCCATCGACACCGTGCGAAGCTACGTCGCGAAAAAGCCGTTCACCTTCCCCAGCGTCGTCGGCGAACCCGCGGTCGTTGGCGCGGCGTTCGAAGCGGCGACAGGCGAAGCTTTCACCGGCACGCCGAGTTACCTGCTGTTCAATCCGGCGCGACAGCTCGTCGCGGCGCATTCGGGCACCCTGGCCCGGCAGGCGCTGGAGGATTTCCTCGCGAGGCCAGCCCCATGAGCGCAATCATCCGTCCGGGCGCGCTGCACGCGCTCGACTTCGACAACGCCTTCGTGCGCGAACTGCCGGCGGACCCCGAGACGGCGAACCACCGTCGCCAGGTCAGCGGTGCGTGCTACTCGCGGGTCAAGCCGACACCGGTGCGCGCGCCGGCGCTCATTGCACACGCGGCGGAAGTCGCCGATCTGCTGGGGCTGGACCCCGCAGCGTGCGCCGGCGACGACTTCGTGCAGGTCTTCGCGGGCAACCGCCTGCTGCCCGGCATGGACCCGTTCGCGATGTGCTACGGCGGCCACCAGTTCGGCAACTGGGCTGGCCAGCTCGGTGACGGTCGCGCGATCAACCTCGGCGAGGTCGTCGGACGCGACGGCGGGCGCTGGACCCTGCAGCTCAAGGGCGCGGGCCCCACGCCCTACTCGCGGATGGCCGACGGCCTCGCCGTGCTGCGCTCCTCGGTGCGTGAGTTCCTGTGCAGCGAAGCGATGCACCACCTCGGCGTGCCGACCACGCGCGCGCTGTCGCTCATCGGCACCGGCGAACAGGTGATGCGTGACATGTTCTACGACGGGCACCCGCGCGCGGAACCCGGGGCGATCGTCTGTCGCGTCGCGCCGAGCTTCGTGCGTTTCGGCAATTTCGAGATCCTGGCCGCGCGGGGCGAGCTCGAACTGCTGCGCCGCCTCGTCGATCACTGCATCCTCAGCGATTTCCCGCAACTCGGCCCGCCGTCGCGCGACACCTACCTCGCGTGGCTCGCCGAAATCGCGTCACGTACCGCGACGATGGTCGTGCACTGGCTGCGCGTGGGCTTCGTGCACGGGGTCATGAACACCGACAACATGTCGATTCTCGGGCTCACGATCGATTACGGCCCCTACGGCTGGCTGGAGGACTTCGATCCGGACTGGACGCCGAACACCACCGACGCGCAGGGGCGCCGTTACCGCTATGGGCAGCAGGCGCAGATCGCCCTGTGGAACCTGGTAAAGCTGGCGAATGCCATTTACCCGCTGGTCGAGGACGTGCCGGCGCTGGAGGCGGCGCTCGATGCCTACGCCAGGCGCTACGAATCCGAGTGGCTGACGATGATGGCGGCGAAGCTCGGCTGGCAGGCGCTTGCCGACGAGGCGGACCGCGCGCTCGTCGACGAACTGTTCGCCACGCTGCGCATGGCGGAGACCGACATGACGATCTTCTTCCGCCAGCTCGCCGCCCTGCCCTGCGCCGACGACACGGCGCTCACGGACGGGACGCTGCTGGCGCCGCTGACCGCCGCGAGCTACGCGCCCGATGCGCTGCCCGAGGCGCAGGCGACGCGCATGCGCGACTGGCTCGAGCGCTACCGTGCCCGGGTCCGCCGGGACGGCGTCGGCGACGCAGCGCGCGCTGCGGCCATGAACCGCGTGAACCCGAAGTTCGTGCTGCGCAACTATCTCGCGCAGGAAGCGATCGACCTCGCCGAAACCGGCGACTATTCGCGCGTCAACGAACTGCTCGACCTGCTGCGCCGGCCCTACGACGAACAGCCCGCGCGCGAACGCTACGCGGCGAAGCGGCCGGAATGGGCCCGCCATCGCGCGGGCTGCTCGATGCTGTCGTGCAGTTCGTGAGGTGAACCTCAGCCGGCAAGGCCTCCTCACCTCTCCCGCCCCGGGAGAGGTCGACGCCGAAGGCGGCGGGTGAGGGTGGCCTGCGCCGGCGCTGCGCCAACCGGAGACGCCCCTCACCCGTCCGCTGCGCGGCCGGCCTTTCCCGGGACGGGAGAAGCGAAGATCTCGCTTCCGTCGGGACCGCGGACCGCGCTCAGCTCGCCGGCTTGGTGAGTCCGAGCCGGGTGTAGTACTTCTCGGGGATGTCCTTCGGATCCTTGTAGATGCACAGCGTGCAGTAGCCCTTGCCAAGCTCGTCGGCCGGCTCGGTGATCACGAACGGGTGGCCGTCGTTCTCGACGTCGACCCGCTCCATCGCGATCTCGTGCGTGCAGTAGACCGGCACGTTCTCGCGTCCGTAGGTCATGCGCTGCGCGCGTGCGACCTTCAGGAAAGCGTCCGGCCCTTCATAGCGGCCGTGCATGATCTGGCGGCCGCCGCTGCCGCAGGGTTTCATGCGGATCTCGATCTTCTCGTCATCCTCCACGATGTCCATCGGCTGCAGGTGACCGCGCAGGCCCGCGATGAACATCTTCACGCGCTGCTCCAGGTGTTCGGGGCCCTTGGGCAGCTTGCGCGACATCGGGGTCCACCACGCGCGGATGCCGTCGGTCATCACGTTTTCCAGCGCCTCGTCGCCGTAGCGGCGGCCAACTTCGGACAGCGTGCCGGTCAGCCAGTCGCGGTAGAGGTCGTGCATGCTGACGAACTCGTTGTACATGCGCTGCGCGAGGCGCTTTGCCTCGACGGGGTCGCCTGCGTCGATCGCGTCGAGCACGCGATCCAGTGTGCGTTTGCCCATTTCATCGAGTTGGGCCTGGTCGAAGAGTCGGGTCATGGGGCTGCTCCGCGTTGATGGTCGCCGGCTGCAGGCCGGCGACGCAGGGTTCAGTGGGCGAGGCCGGCAGCGAAGAGTCGGCGCGGATTGTCGACCAGGATGGTGTCGATATCGCGGTCGGACATGCCGCCGGCGCGCAACTGCGGCAGGATGTGCTTGAAGATGTGCGTCGAACGCCAGTTCGGCAGCATCTCCAGCATCGCCTCGAAGCTGTTCGCATAGGGCACCGGCCGGCCGAGCCAGCACATGATCGAGTCGTGCGAGACGAGGATGCGCTCGAGATGGCCGGCGGCCGCGAGCTTCATCACGTTGGCGATGCGAACCTCGTCGGGTTGGAACAGCGAGATGCCGAAGCGATCGAAGCCGACGTAGGCGCCGCGGTCGGCGAGAGACTTGTGATAAGCGTGGTCGTCGCTGCCGTCGGAATGGCCGACGAGCAGCTGACCTGCCGGCACGCCTTCGCCGGTCACGATATCGATCTGATCGTGCCCGCAGCACGCGTCCTGCGTATGCGAAATCAGCGGCACGCCGGTGACCTTCGCCGCACGCGCGGCGGCCGTCACCAGCTTGCGCTCGTATTCGGAGACCGTCGGCGCGCCGGTCGCAATCTTGATGGCGCCGGCCTTGATCCCGGTTTCACCGATCCCCGCCTCGATCTCCTTGATGTAGATGTCGGTGATTTCCTCGCTTGGCAGGTGCCTGAAGGTATAGGTGTTGCCCTCGGCCTCGAAATACGCGCCGGTGGTGCAGATGATGCGCATGCCGCTCTTCTGCGACAGCTCGGCGAGGAATTCGGCGTCACGCCCGAGATCCATCGGGCAGGGGTCGACGAAAGTGCCGACACCGTGCCCCTGCAGTTCCTGCATCTGGTCCACCGCGCGCGCCATCGCCTCGGCGCGCATGAATTTCGGGGCGCGTGCATCGAGCTCCCAACCGGGAAAGCCGACGAGCACGTGTTCGTGGACCAGCGTGCGTCCGAGTTCGGCCGGCGTCGCGGTGCCGGTGGTGGTCTGGATTCGGTTCAAGGCCATGTCGTCTCCCCTCGTCTGGTTTCACGACCATTCTAGTGCGGCTTGGGCCGGCGCCAAGCGGGCCATGCCGGGACTCGTCGAACACCGGCAATTTCGGCGAAATTTGCGGCGCTGCACGCAAACATTGCAGCGAATTGCCGCCGACTCGATGCCTTCCATACCGCGCGGTATGTCAGTACACTGCCGAAGCGCTCTTTTTATTGGGCGTCAACATGAATTCGGTCTCTCAGGCCTGCAGAGGAAAGAGGCTTTGCGCGCGACAGATATCAAGAATCCCGACTACTTTCACAAAGTGGTCGACTGCCAGTGGGCCTGCCCGGCCCATACCCCCGTCCCCGAATACATCCGAATGATCGCCGCCGGCCGCTACGCCGACGCCTACATGGTCAATTGGAAATCGAATGTGTTCCCGGGCATCCTCGGCCGCACCTGCGACCGCCCCTGCGAGCCGGCCTGCCGGCGCGGCAGGGTCGAAGAGGAAAACGCCACCAAGCCAGAGCCCGTTGCGATCTGTCGCCTGAAGCGCGTCGCCGCCGACAACAAGGGCGACGTCAAGGCACGCATGCCGACCGCGCCCGCGAAGCGCAACGGCAAGCGCGTGGCCTGCGTCGGCGCCGGCCCGTCCGCGCTGACCGTCGCACGCGACCTCGCGCCGCTCGGTTACCAGGTCACCGTGTTCGACGGCGACCCCAAGGCCGGTGGCTTCATGCGCACCCAGGTGCCGCGTTTCCGCCTGCCGGAAGAAGTCATCGACGAGGAGACGGGCTACATCCTCGATCTCGGCGTCGAATTCCGCGGCGGCACGCGGATAGACTCGCTGCGCGAGCTGATGAACCAGGGCTACGACGCGATCTTCATCGGCTGCGGCGCGCCGCGCGGCCGTGACCTCGACCTCCCCGGTCGCCAGGAAGCCGCGGCGAACATCCACATCGGCATCGACTGGCTGTCCTCCGTGTCCTTCGGCCACATCGAGAAGGTCGGCAAGCGCGTGATCGTCCTCGGCGGCGGCAACACCGCGATGGACTGCTGCCGCTCCTCGAAGCGCCTCGGCGGCGAGGACGTCAAGGTCATCGTCCGCTCCGGCTTCGAGGAGATGAAGGCCTCGCCGTGGGAAAAGGAGGATGCGATGCACGAAGGCATCCCCATCCTCAACTACCTCGTGCCGAAGAGCTTTGTGCACGAGAACGGCCGCCTGACTGGCATGACCTTCGGGAAGGTCAAGGCCGAGTTCGACGAGAAGGGCCGCCGCAACCTCGTGCCGACCGGCGAACCCGACGAATTCCATGCCTGCGACGACGTGCTGATCGCCGTCGGGCAGGAGAACGCCTTCCCTTGGATCGAGCGCGACATCGGCCTCGAATTCGACAGGTGGGGACTGCCCGTCCTGAACGAGAAGACCCTGCAGTCGACGGTGCCGAACGTCTTCTTCGGCGGCGACGCGGCCTTCGGCCCGAAGAACATCATCTGGGCCGTCGCCCATGGCCACGACGCCGCGATTTCGATTGACCGCTTCCTCAACGGGGAAGACGTCACCGACCGGCCGCCGCCGGAAGTGAACCTCGTGTCCCAGAAGATGGGCATCCACGAGTGGAGCTACGACAACGACGTCTCGAACGACAACCGGTATGTCGTGCCGTGGACGGCCGCGGAGACCGCGCTCAGGAGCATCAAGATCGAGGTCGAACTCGGCTTCGACCTGAAGACCGCCTACAAGGAGGCTGAGCGCTGCCTCAACTGCGACGTGCAGACGGTGTTCAACGCGCCGGCCTGCATCGAGTGCGACGCCTGCGTCGACATCTGCCCGATGGACTGCATCACGTTCACCGAGAACGGCGACGAAGCGGACCTGCGCACGCGCCTGAAGGCCCCGGCGCTGGACTCGACGCAGGACATCTACGTGGCTGACGGTCTCAAGACCGGCCGGATCATGGCAAAGGACGAGGACGTCTGCCTGCATTGTGGCCTGTGCGCCGAGCGCTGCCCGACCGGCGCCTGGGACATGCAGAAGTTCCTCCTGCAGATGACGCATGCCGGTCCGACGTGCTCGAAGCCACAACCGACGAGGAATGCCGCGTGACGCAGTTGTCAGCGATCAACGATTTCGTCATCAAGTTCGCCAACATCAACGGCTCGGGATCGGCCTCGGCGAACGAGCTGTTCGCCAAGTCGATCCTGCGCATGGGCGTGCCCGTCAGCCCGCGCAACATCTTCCCGTCCAACATCCAGGGCCTGCCGACCTGGTACGAGGTGCGCGTCAACGAGCAGGGCTGGCTGGGGCGCCGTGGCGGCGTGGACATGATGGTCGCGATGAATCCGCAGACCTGGGACGCCGACGTCAAGGAGATCGAACCGGGCGGCTACCTGTTCTACGACAACTCGAAGCCGCTGCCGGCGTCGAAGTTCCGGGACGACATCAACGTCATCGGCATGCCGCTGACGCAGCTCTGCAACGCGACCTACACGGACCCGCGCCAGCGCCAGCTGTTCAAGAACATCATCTACATCGGCGCACTGTCGGTGCTGCTGGACATGGACCCGGAAGCGATCTCGCAACTGATCGCGGAGCAGTACAAGGGCAAGGAAAAGCTGCTCGCCCCGAACCTCAACGCGCTGAAGCTCGGCCGAGACTACGCGACCGATCACCTGCAGCCGATCGGCCTGCGCGTGCGGCGCGCCGACAACGTCGGCGACCAAATCTTCGTCGACGGCAACAGCGCCGCGGCGCTGGGCGCGGTGTACGGCGGCGCATCGGTCTGCGCGTGGTACCCGATCACGCCGTCCTCATCGGTCGCCGAGGCCTTCCAGCGCTACTGCGTGAAGTTCCGCGTGGACCCCGAGACCAAGCGCAACCGCTACGCGATCGTGCAGGCCGAGGACGAACTCGCCTCCATCGGCATGGTGATCGGCGCGGGCTGGAACGGCGCCCGCGCGTTCACCGCGACCTCGGGCCCCGGCGTGTCGCTGATGCAGGAATTCATCGGCCTCGCCTACTTCGCCGAGATTCCGATGACGATCATCAACGTGCAGCGCGGCGGCCCGTCCACGGGCATGCCGACCCGCACGCAGCAGGCCGACGTGCTGTCCTGCGCCTACGCCTCGCACGGCGACACCAAGCACGTGCTGCTGTTCCCTGAAGACCCGCACGAGTGCTTCGAGCACGCCGCGGCCGCGCTCGATCTGGCCGACCGGCTGCAGACGCCGGTGTTCCTGATGACCGATCTCGACATCGGCATGAACCAGCGCCTGACGGCGCCCTTCGCCTGGGACGACAGCCGCCGGTATGACCGCGGCAAGGTGATGACCGCCGAAATGCTCGAGCAAGGCCGCGAATTCGGCCGCTACCTCGACGTCGACGGCGACGGCATTCCCTACCGCACCTATCCCGGCACGCACCCGTCCAAGGGCAGCTACTTCACGCGCGGCACGACCAAGAACGCCTACGCGGTCTACTCGGAACAGGGTCCGGATTACGTTTACAACGTGCAGCGACTGCTGCGCAAGTTCGAGACGGCGAAGGACCTGGTGCCGCAACCGGTGCTGACCGAAGCCTCGCAGGGCACGCGCTTCGGCGTGATCTATTACGGATCCACGAGCCCGGCGATGAGCGAAGCCTTCGCCAACCTTGAAGCGGCCGGCACCCACGTCGACACGCTGCGCGTACGCGCGTTCCCGTTCAGCGACGCGGTGTCGGATTTCATCATGAACCACGAACACGTGTTCGTCGTCGAACAGAACCGCGACGGCCAGCTGCGCACGCTGCTGGTCAACGAACTGGGTGTCGACCCGGCGCGGGTGCTTCCGCTGCTGCATTTCGACGGTACGCCGATCACCGCCCGCTTCATCACGCGCGAAATCCAGGAACTGACCCGGGCGCTCAACGCGCAGACGC
Source organism: Hydrogenophaga intermedia (assembly GCA_943370145.1). GTDB lineage: Bacteria > Pseudomonadota > Gammaproteobacteria. The sequence goes on from CALRPY020000001.1 coordinate 58,469, forward strand.
TGCGTCAGGACAAGGTGGCCTGAGATGACCTATATCGCCAAGCCGAAACTCCATCACCCGGCGCTGCAACAGAACGCGGTCGGTTTCACCCGCCGCGACTACGAGGGCAAGATTTCGACGCTCTGCGCGGGCTGCGGGCACGACTCGATCTCCGCCGCCATCGTGCAGGCCTGCTGGGAAATGAACATCGAGCCGCACCGCGTCGCCAAGCTGTCCGGCATCGGCTGCTCGTCGAAGACGCCCGACTACTTCCTCGGCCCGTCGCACGGCTTCAACACCGTCCACGGCCGCATGCCGTCCGCGCTGACGGGCGCCAACCTCGCCAACCGCGACCTGCTCTATCTCGGCGTCTCCGGCGACGGCGACTCCGCGTCGATCGGCCTCGGCCAGTTCGCTCACGCGATGCGTCGCGGCGTGAACATGGTCTACCTGCTCGAGAACAATGGCGTCTACGGCCTGACCAAGGGCCAGTTCTCGGCAACCGCCGACAAGGGCTCCGCTTCGAAGAAGGGCGTCGCCAACAACGACGCACCGATCGACACGGTGTCGCTGGCCCTGATCATGGGTGCGACCTTCGTCGGTCGCAGCTTCTCCGGCGACAAGCACCAGCTCGTGCCGCTGATCAAGGCGGCCATCAACCACCACGGCGCCGCGTTCATCGACATCGTCAGCCCCTGCGTGGCTTTCAACAACCACCCGGGCAGCACGAAGAGCTACGACTACGTGCGTGAGCACAACGAGGCCGTGAACCGCATCGACTTCATCGAAGGTCGCAGCGAGATCACCGCCGAATACGCGCCGGGTGCAACGGTCGACATCCAGCAGCACGACGGCACCTGGCTGCGGCTGCGCAAGGTGCATCCCGAGTACGACCCGACGGACAAGGTCGCGGCGATGAACCAGATCCAGATGCACCAGGCGCGCGGCGAGGTGGTGACGGGCCTGCTGTACTTCGAGCCGAACGCGCAGGACATGCACGAAAACCTCAACACGGTCGAGACGCCGTTCAACCAGCTTGGCGAAGCGGAACTGTGTCCCGGCGCCGCGCAGCTCGCAAAGCTGAACGCGTCCCTGCGCTGAATCAGTCCTCGGCGGCGCTCCCCGCGGGCGCCGCCACCGCTTTCGTCACCGACAACCACTGTTCGCCGCCACCCGGGCCGGCATGCTCGAACGCATGCGCGAGCAGGGCCATCTGCGTGACCGTGTGCCGCGCACCGCCGCCGCCCTGCTCGATTTCTATCGCGCGCGGCGCGATGCTTTCGATGAGCTGTTACGGGCGCACTTCGACGGGCTGGCGGACACCGGCGGGCGGCCTCTTATTCCGGCTGCAGCTGCACGAGCGCGCGCTGGATACCCGCCGCCTGCTGCCTGCCGCCCTCGCCCGCCAGGTGGCGTTCATGCCCGGCGAAGCTTTCTTCGCCGACGAGGCCGGCGACCGCGGCTGCCTGCGTCTGAATTTCAGCCATGCGTCGCCTGCGGACGCCGCGCGCGGCCTTGCAGCGCTGGCCGGGGTGCTGCGGGATGCGCTTCCCGGGCGCTAGGCGGGGCCGAACGCACGGGTCACTGACTCGGTGTCGAGGTACACGGTGGCCTCGCGCACCTTGCCGCGATCGAAGCGCAGGCAGAAGCAGTAGTCGTCGTCGTAGCGCTCGCCCCGAAGGGTGCGCGCATGGCCGCGTGCCCGCACCCACACCTGCTCGCCGTCCACGCCGACGTGGTCGACGGCCAGGCCTGGCTGCCCGTCGAGCGCGGCGAGCAACGGGCCATAAAGTCGCGCGGCGACCTCCGCACGCCCGGCGTAACGGCCGGAAAATCGCGTACGCCCCATCACGCGGTAATCGACGTCGTCGGCGAGCAGATCGAGCCAGCGCCGCGGGTAATCGGCCGCGGCGCCGTCGAAGACGCCGAGCACGGCATGCCGGCGTTCGTGTGCGGCTGGCAGCGGATTGCGTAGCGGACTGCTGACGTAGCTCGCAGGCCTCACCGCAGCCTGGCGCTCCATCGCGCCGGGCCGCCGCGGCGCGGTGTCGCGCTCGGCCAGCGTCCCGAACGACGCCGTCACGGTCTCGGTATCGAGATACTCGTCCAGGGCGACGATGCAACCACCTGCAAGCCGATAGCACAGGCAGTAGTCGTTATCGTAGCGGCGCCCGTTCTTCAGCAGCGCGCGGCCTGACGCACGGACACAGGCGTGGTCACCGTCGATCATGATCTGGCGCGGGGTCAGCGTGAGTTCACCGTCGAGTTCGCGCGGCAGGGCGAAGAAGACGGCGGCGCCCCATTCGAAGCGATTGCGGAACGAGCCGGACCACAGCGTGGTGCCGATCAGGCGCACGCTCGCCCCATCCGCGACGGTCTGGACACAGGCCCTTCCGTACTGGCCGGGTTCGAACATGCGTTCGAGCAGCGCGCGATTGCGCGCACTCAGTGCGGCATATTCGTCCAACGTGCCGGCGTCCGGCGCCTCGCCGCTCACAGCAGCAGGATGCGATTCGCGTGGTCGGTGTCGAGGTATTCACGCACCGCGAGCAGCTTGTCGCCCCGGATGACGTGCTGGATGTGATAGTGGTTGTTGTAGACGCGACCATTGACCCGCGTGCCGAGAGATTCCGCCTCCATTGCCACGCGGTCGTCCTCCGCGGTCAGGATCTTCGGCGTGACGACGATCCCGGCGGGAAACTCGGTCAGGATGCCGCTCGACAATTCGACGAACTGCGCCTTGCTGTAGGTGCCGGAGATCGGCAGTTCGCCGGCGATCCACCAGGTGGCGTCCTCGGCCAGCATGTCATAGGCGTCCTGCATGCGCAGCGTGGAAAACGCCGTCCAGAAACGCCTCACCAGTTCCTTGTTGTCTTCGAGACCCATGCGAGTGCTCCTCCCGGGTCGGCCGCGGCCGCCCGCTGTCCGTATGGTGGTACCTATGCAGTCGCTGCGGCGCCCGTCTGCGCGCGCGGCCGGAACCGCACGTACAGATTGCCCGGCGCCATCGTGAAAGCGAAGCGTTCCTCGACGGAACGTCCGCCATTGGCGAGTTCCACGTCGAAATTGCGGCACAGCATCGCAAGCACCACCCGGATTTCGAGCAGTGCGAGATTGCGGCCCGGGCAGAAGCGCGGACCGCCACCGAAAGGCATGTAGGCCTTCGGGTTGTGCGCCCTCCCGCCGGGCCGCTCCCTTTCCAGCCAGCGTTCGACCCGGAACTCGGATGGCTCGTAGAAGTGCGCGGCGTCGGTCGCGATCCGCCGCTGCAGCAGCACGATGCAGGTGCCGGCGGGAAGCGCGACACCCGCCACTTCGACATCCTGTTTCGCCTCCATCACCTGCAGCGGCGCGACCGGCTTCAGGCGCATCGTTTCGTTCGCGAACGCATCGATGAACGGCAGCCTGGCTGCGTGTTCATGGGTCGGCGGCGCGACCGACGCGCCCAGCACCGCATCGGCCTCTGCACGCGCCCGCGCGGCCAGGGCCGGAAAATCGGTCATGAACTTGATGGCCCAGGCGAGCGTGTTCGCGGTCGTGTCCTCGCCGGCGAGCAGCAGCGTGAACACGTTCGCGATGATGTCGTCGTCGGAAAACGGCAGGTTCTCCGTCTCCTTCGCCGCAATCATCGCCTCGAGGAAATTCGTCGGCTCCTGCAGGCGCGACGGCTCCGCCGCGATGCGCGCGCGACAGCCCGTGATGACGTCCCGGATCTGGCTGTGCACGGCGGCAACCGCCCGATCGAGCGCCCGGTCGGCCGGCAGCTTCAGGTGTCGCCAGTACGGAAACGGCATGCCGAGCCGACGATTCAGCATCGGGAACACCTTGTCGAGGTGGTGCTGGATCACCGGGCCGTCGGTTTCCAGGGTGTTGAAGTCAATGCCGAACGCGAGCTGCGTGGTGATATCGACGGTATAGCGCATCAGTTCCGCGCACAGGTCCACCGGTTCGTCGCGTACGGCCAGCTGCTGCCACCGCCGGTGGAGGCGCCCGGTCGTTGCGAGCATGGACGCGTAGAACTCGTGCAGATGGGACGAATTGAGCGCCGTGATCACAATCCGGCGCTGGCGCCGCCAGTTGTCGCCGTCGGCCGAGAACACGCCGTTGAAGCCGAGTTCAGCGAAGATGTGCTCCAGCGCGCCGCGCCTGCTGAACAGCTCCGGCCGTTCGCGCAGCAGCATGCCCGCGGCCTCCAGATCGCTGACGACCATGAAGCGGTTGGGACCGAGGCTCATCCGGTACGCGGGACCGAATTCCTCGGCCCAGCGTTCCAGCTGCAGATGAAATTCGTCGAAGTCGATCTGCGGAAAATTCCCGAGCACCGGCCAGCCGCTCGGGCCTGGCAGTTCGCCCAGCGTCCTGGCAGCGCTTCCTGCATGCGGCATCGATGCCTCTCCGGAGTTGTCCTGGCAGGAAGCGTATGCCGATGCGCGGAGTTCGCGCCAGCGGCTCGAGCGGTCAGGGCGGGAATCGGATGGATACGTTGCGCATCTGTCGGACGATCCAGGCCTGGCGTTGCCGGAGATAGGCGCTGGGCGCGGCCACGTTCAAGGCCTCCGGGTTCGGCAGCACCGCCGCGAGCAGCGCGGCCTCCGACACGTCAAGCCGCCCGGCGTCGTGCCCGAAATATGCCTGGCTCGCGGCCTCCACACCGTAGAGACCGGGGCCGAACTGTGCGACGTTGAGATACACCTCGAGGATGCGCTGCTTGCTCCACAAGACTTCAATCCACAGCGTGAACCACGCTTCCAGGCCCTTGCGCACCCACTGCCGGCCGCGCCACAGGTAGAGGTTCTTGGCGACCTGCTGGCTGATGGTGCTCGCTCCGCGCAGGCGCCCGCCCGCCTCGCGCTCGGCGAGTGCGCTGCCGATTGCGTCGAAATCGAAGCCGTGGTGCGCAAGAAATTTCTGGTCCTCGGCGGCAATCACGGCCCGCGCGGCGGCCGGGGAAATGTGGCGCAGCGGTCGCCAGGCGTGGCGCAACCGGAAGTCGCGGCGGCCCTCCAGCACCGCGCTGCCCCACTCGCCCAGCATGAATGCGGAGAGCGGCGGATTGACACGGCCGAACAGCGCGACGGAAGCAATGCCGAGCAACAGTGCCCCCAGCACCGACAGCGCGAGCGTGCGCAGCAGGCGCCGGGGATTCCACGGGGAACGTCGCGCAAGCCGCTCGCGCGCGATGCGGCGGCGCTCGCCGTCCGGATCGGGATCCATGCGCGGCAGGCGGCTCATACCCGGCAAGTCAGCGCCGGGCGGTACCCGGCGCGCGGGCGCACCGCTGCCGGCAGCGTGGCCATTCCCCTGCCGCCCTCCGCCATGCACGCCACCACGCCGCCCTCCCTCATTGCCCTGCCCGCGTCGTTTGCCAGTGGACGTGCGCGCGGGTGTCCGCGCCGTTGCCCCATGGCATGATCGCACGACCCGGGACGTTCGTGCCCACCCCAACGCATTGGAGAACCCATGACGGAAGACATCCTGCTGGTCGAGCGCAACGATGGCGTCGCGACCGTGACGCTGAACCGGCCCTCGAGCCTGAACGCGCTGACGCGTGAACTGCGCGCGCGCATCGCCGACACCTTCCGCGCGCTCGACGCCGATGGCAGCACCCGGGTCGCGATCCTGACCGGCGCTGGCCGCGCCTTCTGTGCCGGCATCGACCTGCGTGAACTGGGGAGCGGCGAAGCCAGCGTCGGCGCACCGCGCGATCCGGCCTTCGATCCCACCGCGGCGATGGCGGCGTTCCGCGGCCCGATCATCGGCGCCATCAACGGTGCGGCGGTCACCGGTGGCTTCGAACTCGCCCTCGGCTGCGACCTGCTGGTCGCCGGGCCCAACGCCCGTTTTGCGGACACCCATGGCCGCGTCGGCGTGCACCCGGCCTGGGGGCTCAGCCAGCGCCTGTCGCGGCTGATCGGCATCGGCCGCGCCAAGGAGATGAGCCTGACCGGCAACTTCGTCGACGCCGTCACCGCCGAGCGCTGGGGCCTCGTCAACCGGGTCGTCGCGGACGAGGAACTGCTGCCGACGTGCCGCCGCCTCGCCGCCGACATGCTGAGCCTGGAGCCGGACATGCTGGTGTCGTACAAGCGTGTCATCGACGACGGATACGCGCTGTCCTTCGGCGACGCGATGAAGCTCGAGGCCGAAGTGGCGACCGCCTACAACGCGGCAGTGTCGCCGGCAGCGGTCGAAGCGCGGCGCCGCGCGGTGCTCGACCGTGGCCGGCAGCAGGCCGGCTGAGCGGCGCGCGGTGGTCACGAGCTCACGCACATGAAAACCGGGGTCTTTTCCATACTCCCCGACGCGGCGGCCGATCCGGCGGTCGTTGCGCGACATGCCGAGGCGCTCGGCTTCGCGTCGTACTGGGTGCCTGATCACATCATCCTGCCCGTGCAGTACAGCACGCCCTACCCGGGCAATCTCGGCACGGGTCCCGATCCCGACTACCTGTGGCAGATGCCGGACCCGCTGATCGCGCTGATGCGCGCGGCGACCGCCACCACGACGATCGAAATCGGCACCGGCGTGCTGCTGGTCCCCGAGCGTCACCCGCTGCATCTCGCGAAGGAAATCGCCTCGCTCGACGCCTACAGCGGCGGCCGCTTCCAATTCGGCATCGGCGCCGGCTGGAACAGGGAAGAAAGCGAAATCCTCGGTGGCGACTTCGCACACCGCTGGTCACAAGTGAAGGAAGCGGTCGCGGTGATGAAGGCCTGCTGGACGCAGGAAGCGGCCGAGTACCATGGCCGCTACTACGACTTCCCGCCGGTGCGCTGCCATCCGAAGCCTGTCCAGCGCCCGCATCCGCCGGTATACCTCGGCGGCATCATGTTCGGCGACCAGTGGGCGAGGCGTGTCTTCCGACGCATCGTCGAGTGGGGCGAGGGCTGGCTGCCGGTCATTCGCGAAGTCGGCCAGCTCGTCGACGGCCGCGCGCAACTGCGCGAACTCGCCGAAGCGGCGGGCCGGGACCCGGCAAGCATCCGCGTGACGGTGTTCGGCGCGGAGGGACAGTGGCGCAAGCGTCGTGGCGTGGAAGCGCTGGCCGCGGCCGGCGCGGAGCACGTGACGATCTGGCTGACCGAGCGCGACACCGACGGCATCCGCCGCGAACTGGACGCGCTGGCGAAGGAACTGCTGGCGTCGCCGTGACGTCCGTCGTCAACGGCGACGCGCTGCACGCGGCGCGGTGGATTCCGCGGCCCTCCCCCCGCGGGAGCGGCCGCGCGCAATCGACGACGCTCAGCTCCCTGCGAAAAGCCCGCCGTCGACCGGAATGACGGCGCCGGTCATGTACGCGCCGGCGCGGGCCGCAAGCATGATCGCCACGCCACCGATGTCGGCCGCCTCCCCCATGCGGCCGAGTGGCACCCTGGCGAGGATCTCGTCGCCCATGGTCGCCGCCATCGGCGCCATCATGTCGGTCGCGAACGGGCCTGGCGCTATCGCGTTGACCGTGACGTGACGCCGCGCAAGATGCGCGGCGAGCATGCGGGTCATCTGGTGCACCGCGGCCTTGGACGGGCTGTAAGAGAAATTGTCGAAGGCCGGCGTGTGCATGCCATCGACCGAACCGATGTTGATGACGCGCGCAGGATCGGCGGCGCTGGCGCCCTGCTCGAGCAGCGGCAGCAGGGTCTGGGTCAGGAAGAACATGCCCTTGACGTTCAGGTCCATGACCTTGTCCCAACCCTGCTCGGGGAATTGACCGAACGGCGCGCCCCAGGTCGCGCCGGCATTGTTGACCAGGATGTCAAGCGAGCCCTCGCGCGCGCCCAGCGTGTCGCCGATGCGCGCGATGTCGTCCATGCGCGAGACGTCCGCCGGGAGCGCGTGGCACTGTCCATGGCGCGACAGCTCGCTCGCCGCGGCCTCGCAGGCAGCGGCCTTGCGCGAGGACACGTAGACCGTCGCACCCGCCGCCACGAAGCTCCGCGCAATCATCAGGCCGATGCCGCGCGAGCCGCCGGTGACGAGCGCGACCTTGCCTGCTATCGAGAAGAGATCCTGCATTCATCCACCTCGGAGCATTGGCCGCCGGATACAGGGCGGGCCGGTACGGGCCACGGCGTACGGGGGTGCCTGCGGCGAGGCCACGTCAAGCCGGGCCATCGCTGCGCGGGCGGCCATCCCCTGCTGCCGGTGATGGAACGGAGCAATCAGCCCTGCTGGTAGACGAGCGGCGCCGCCTCGCTCCAGGGCAAGGCGTCGTCCTTGACCTCGAGGCGCACCTGCGACCAGTAAAGCTTCGTTTCCGCCGCGCTGCCGGCGACGCAGAGCTTGTAGTTGCCAAGGTTCAGTTCATCGGCCGGCCGGGACAGCAGCTGGGCGACGCTGCCCGCCGCCTCGAACGGCTCGAGCATGCGCGGCTGCCAGCGCCCGAAGACCTTCGGGTTGTCGGCGTACTCCTCGGTCATGCCCGTGCGCACGAAGGGCAGCATCAGGCAGGCCGCGCTGACCATGTTCGACGCCTTGCCGAGGTTGACCTTCAGCACTTCCGGCAATTTCAGCACGGCCCAGTTCGCGACAACATAGCCCGGCACCGCGATGCCGGGCTCGATGGCCTGCATCGACGAGATGTACATGAGCTGCAACGGCTGGTTGTGATACACGGCTTCACCGGCCCACAGGTGGGTCATCGCGACGAAACCATCGATCTTCGTGTTCATCACCAGGCGGGATTCGGCAAGGTTCTCGATGAAGTCGCGCCGCACCCGCGCCCGGCGCTCGGCGCGGCTCTCGCCCTCCATCTCGGGCAGCGCCCGGCCGAAGCGATAGCCTTTCTCGGTGAGTCCCGAATTGCAGATGATGAGATCCGGCCCGCGGCCCCCGTTCTGCTCGATGATGTAGCTGCGCGAGGCCCACATGTCGCGCGTGTTGGTGACGTCGGCCTGGACTGCGTAAGCCTTCACACCCTGGGCCCGGATCGCGTCGACGAGATCGAAGCCGTCGCGGTAGCTGCTGTGGAAGTGCACGCCGACGACTTCGGCGCCGTTGGCGGCGGCGGCCAGGGCGAGCGCCTGCCCGATGCCGCCGTCCTTGCCGGAGCCGGTGATCAGCACGCACTTGCCTCTGAATGCGGCAGCGGCGTGCTCGCCAAAGCGGAACTGCTCGAAATTCGCGGTAAACGCCATCGATTGTCTCCCTGGTCTCGACCGAACCGTGCATCCCGCGCGTCATCCCGCCCCAGGAGAGGGCGAGGGGCTGGCGGGCCTGCGTCCTGCTGGATCATGCCATGCGCAAGCGGGCGCGTGTCGCCCGAACGCTGTGCCGTCGCACGCCGCTGCAGTTGTCCGAGTGCAGGAACCGAACCATGCCGGCTCCCACGCGCTCAGTGGCCGCCGCCACCCTTCCCTGCACGCTTGTCCTTGCGCCGGAAGCGCGTCAGCAGCGACACGTAGCTGACCCCGTCGCGGTTATCCCGCGTGGTCGGCAACAGCGCGGCACGCCAGCCATTGAAGCCTGCCGGCATGACAGCCAGTCGCTCGAAGCCGCTCGCCGCGAGCGCCGCGGCAGCGGCTTCGGCGCGCGCGTCCGCTGCCCCGTCGTCGGCGGCGCCCAGCACCAGCCGGGTGGCCGGCGCGAACAGGTGGGACACCAGTTCGACGAAGGCAGCGTTCGGGATCGCCGCGGTCGTCAGCGGGTGATGAAACACAAACGGAATGTTCACGGCCGGCAGCAGCGGTCTCCCCTGCGCGAATTCGCCGACGGTGCGCACATCGACGTATCGCACTGCGGGATCGTCCTTCACCAGCGCTGCGACCTCGGCCGGCTGCATGATCTGAATTCCGCCGGGTGCGATACTCATCGGCGGAACTCCGGCACCAGCGGTGGAATAACGCGGCAGCGCGCACGCTCCGGTGCGCCATCGGGCGCGGTAAGCCGGAAGTGCACGCCCTCCGCCGTCGTCTCCCCGCTCAACTGGCCGAGATGGAAATGCAGGATCCGGCCCGCCGGCGTCAGCGCGAAGAGGCAGTCCAGCACACGGCGCGCCGGCAACGGCTGCGGCTCGTCGGGGAGGGATAAGGTGTAGTTCGTGGATTCACTCATGGGGCCCGCCGCAATAAACCTTGTGACAAAGAGGTTGACACCGATAACGGCCCATCGTACACGACACATAACTACGCGGGGAGCATAAAACGATGTCGCACTCACCCCAGAAAGAACTCGTGACCGGCGCGATCTGGTATGAACCGGGCGCCGACATACCGGATGTCGAGCAGAAACTTTACGCACTGCAAAATCAGTGCACCGACTGCAACGTCTGCGAGGTCGCCTGTTCGCTGGTCCACTCACCCGACGGCATGGTCAATCCCCTGCTCGCCCGCCTGAAGGTCAACCATGCGCCGCAGGTCGGCAAGCGCGCGCCCGGCCATGGCTTCGGGTTTGCCGCGGACATCTGCCACCACTGCGGCAATCCGCCGCCGTGCGCGGAGGTCTGTCCGGCCGACGCGTTCTACTACGATCCGAAGACCCTGGTCGCCGTCATCGCGCAGGACAAGTGCATACAGTGCATGGAGTGCGTGCCGGGCTGCCCGTTCGACGTGATCTTCGTCGCACCTGACGGCGAGCTGCTCAAGTGCGATCTCTGCGGCGGCGAGCCCGCCTGCGTCGAGGCCTGCGCGACGCGCCCCGAGATGGCGAACGTGGGCAAGCAGTACAACCGCGCGCCCGTGCTCTTCCACGCCGACAGCGCAACGTATCGCGCGGTACTGCAGGACAAGCCGGAAGCGCGCGACGAGGTCGGCATGATGCAGGCAATGCTCGAAAAGGGCATGGTCAGCAGCGCCGCCTGACGCTCGCCACCGCATCCACGCCTCAACCCGTTTCCAACGAGGATCCCCGGATGGAAAGCCGACTCCTGCACGTGAACCTCAGCACTGGCGAACTGCGCGTCGAACAGCTGCCGCACGCACTGTTTGAACGCTGGATTGGCGGTTCCGGCATCAACAACTGGATCATGTGGGAACACTTCCTCAAACATGACATCAACTGCGATGCACGCAGCCCCGACAACATCTTCGTATTCGGGGTCGGTCCACTGGCCGGGACCGGATCGGGCAGCGGCATCAAGGGGCGCATCACCTTCAAGAGCCCCTGCTATGGCATCTTCGGCGACTCGGCCGCAGGCGGGAAATTCCCGTACATGGTCCGCTTCGCGGGCTTCGATCACATCGCGGTCACCGGCAAGGCGCCGCGCCCGGTGTACCTTTACCTGTGCGACGGCTACGCCGAGATCCGCGATGCCACCCACCTGTGGGGCAAGAACACCGCCGACACCCACGCGGCGCTGAACACCGAACTCGGCGACTACCCGTCACACGTGCACACGCTCACGATTGGACAGGCAGGCGAGAGCCAGGTCGGCATTGCGGCGGTCGTGTCCGACGCGTCCCGCATCCACGCCCGCGGGGGTGGCGGCTGCGTGATGGGTTCGAAGAACCTGAAGGCGATCGCCGTGCAGGGCAGCGGCGGCGTGCGCGTCGCGAATCCGAAGGGAATGCTCGAGTGGTCGCGCAACTTCCGCGCCAGCATCGACAAGAACGAGGCGATTTACGGCTTCAAGCGCCGCGGCACCCTGGGCGCGGTGGAGATGTACCAGCACATCGGCAGCCATTTCTGGCGCAACAACCAGGGCAACATGTTCCGCGGCGACGAGATCCGCTCCGACAACTGGGTCAAGAAGTACCACAAGTACTCCGAGGTCTGCTCGGCGGACTGCTTCATCGCCTGTGACGGGCGCTACAAGATCGACGGCACGGAATCCGAAAAAGCCAAGAAGTACGTCGGAGAGACCTTCCGCCGCCCAGAGTACCTGACCACCGGCAGCGCGGCCGGCGCACTCGATATCCGCGACTGGGCCGAAGTCGCGCACTGGGGAAAGATCACCAACGACTACGGCATCGACAACCAGGATCTCAGCTGCTCCATCAGCTTCGTCATGGAACTGCATCAGCACGGACTGTTGAGCGAGCGCGACATCGGCGAGCTGTTCGACCGCCAGCAGGGCCTCGAATGGGGCAACATGGAGCACATCGAGGCGCTGATCGCCGACATCGTGTTCCGCCGCAACCTGTTCGGCGAACTCTTCAACGATGGGCCCTACTGGGGCGCGCTGCGCTACTCGCAGCGCACGGGCCGCAATTTCATGAAGTACTCGATCTACGGCAAGGGTGGCGCGAGCTTCACCGAGGAGATGCGCCCCTTCCCGACCTGGATGAACAACATGGCTGTCGCGTCGCGTGGCGCGGACCACCTGAAGGGCATCGGCCTCATCGAGAAATTCCAGCGCCGCGACCTGTCGAAGCGTTACTTCGGCAGGCTCGAGGCCGCCGATCTGACCACGCCGGTGCTCAAGGGCGCCTGCACGGCGGTCGTCGAGAACCAGGTCGCGCTGCTGAATTCCTATGGCGTGTGCCTGTTCCACTGGATGCTCGATCCGGCAGGCTATGCACCGGAAGAGTACTACGGCCGCGCGTTTGCCGAGGTGACCGGCATCGACCGCAGCCCGGAAGAGCTGATGCGCGATGGCGAGCGCATCTGCAATCTCGAGAAGGCCTTCAACTCGCGGCTCGGCCTGCGGCGGGAGCACGACACCATCTGCGAGCGCTGGATGTTCGAACCGACGACCGAGGGCATGTACCCGGGCCGCGTCGCAGCCGACATGTTCGATACCGTGCTCGACGAATACTACGAATGGCGCGGCTGGGACAAGGCGACCGGCCTGCAGACCGCCAACCGGCTCGAATCACTGGGCCTCGGTGACGTGGCCGAGGTGCTGGCCGCGGACGGCGCGCTGGCGCGGGCGTAACGCGATGATCACGGTTCACGCGCAGTACCAGAGCCGCTTTCGCGAAATCACGAGCGTGGAGCGGGAAAGCTTCGAGCTGGAGCAGCCGCTGGTGGTCGAACTCGCCGCCCGCCTCACCGGCAAGTACGGGCCGCAGATGCAGGCGCTGCTGATGGACGAGGATGGCGAGAACCTCAACACCCGCGGCACGCTGTACCTGAACTCGCGGGGCGAGCGGGTCTACATCGAAGACCCGCTGCAGGACGGCGACACCATCTACTTCATGGTGGGCATCGCGGGGGGGTGAAGGCCGCGCAGCGCTGATGCCCCGTATTTGCCACCGAGAACACGGAGAACATAGAGAGAAAGCGAGTCGCAGAGTGCCGACCGCGCATCTCTGCTGTTGCGGATGGCAAATGGCGTCGGCTGATCCCTCGTTCCCGCTCGGTGTTCTCCGTGTTCTCGGTGGCAAATACGGCGTCGGAGCAACGCGCAATGAGACCGTCAGCCCGAGTGCCAGGTGGACGTTCAGGTAGCGCCTACGCGAAGCGCTCCCGCAGTTTCAGCTTGTAGAACTTGCCGGTCGAGGTGCGCGGCACCGCATCGATGAATTCGTAGCGGTCCGGCAGCTGCCACTTCGCAAAGCCGTGCGCCACCAGGTGTTCGCCCAGTGCGTCGGGCGTGACCTCCGCGCCGGGCTTGACGACGACGCAGGCGAGCGGGCGTTCACCCCACTTCGCATCCGGGATCGCGATGACCGCGGCTTCGGCGACTGCCGGATGCGCCATCACCGCGTTCTCCAGGTCGACGGAGCTGATCCATTCACCGCCGGACTTGATGAGGTCCTTGGTGCGGTCGGTGATGCGCACGAATGCGTGCTCATCCATCGCGGCGACGTCACCGGTGCGCAGCCAGCCGTCGGGCGTGAACTTGTCCCCGGTCACCGGCACCTGGTGATAGCTGCCGGTGATGAAAGGCCCTCGCACCTGGATTTCGCCGACGCTGCGGCCATCCCACGGCGCATCCGTGCCGTCGTCGGTGCGGATCCGCAGTTCAACCAGCGGCACCGGTACACCGGCCATCGCCATGCGACGGAAGCGCTCCGCCTCCGGTACGTCGCGCAGTTCGCTCTTCACGAACGAAGCCGTGCACAGGGGCGAGGTTTCCGTCATGCCCCAGCCCTGCATCAGCCAGATGTCGTGACGGGCAAACGCGCGGATGAGCGCCTCCGGCACCGCCGAGCCGCCAACCATCGAGCGCATGCCGGTCGGGAGCTTCCAGCGTCCGGGCTGCGTGGTCTGGGCCTGGTCGTAGGTCTGGATGAGGCCGAGCCAGATCGTCGGCACGCCGAGGGACAGGCTCGGCGGTTCGGCGGTCATCAGGTCCAGCAGATCGTCGGGATGCAGGTGCGGCCCCGGGAAGACCAGCTTCGCCCCCTGCATCAGCGCCCCATACGGAATGCCCCAGGCGTTCGCATGGAACATCGGCGTGACCGGCAGCACGACGTCGGTGCCTTTCAGCGCCCAGCAGTCGGCAAGGCAGCCGACGAGCGTGTGCAGCACCGTCGAGCGATGGGAATAGACGACTCCTTTCGGGTGGCCGGTCGTGCCGGACGTATAGCACATCGCGACCGGATCACCCTCCTCGTGCGCGACGTACTCGAAGCCGTCGGGATCGGCATCGGCCAGCAGCGCTTCGTAATCCAGGAATCCGGGCGGCACCGGCGCGCCGGAGAACGGAAAGACGATCACCTTCTCGAACGCGTGAAGCTCGGCGAACTGCCTGTAAAGCGGCAACAGGATATCGTCGACGATCAGCACGCGGTCCTGCGCATCGGCCGCTATCCAGCCGATCTCGGCCGGTGAGAGGCGCAGGTTCAGCGTGTGCATCACGGCGCCCGCGGCGGGGATGCCGAAATAGCATTCCAGGTGCGCGTGATGGTTCCAGCTCAGCGTGGCCACCCGGTCCCCCTTGCGCACCCCGAGCTTCTGCAGCGCGGAGGCCAGCGCGCGCGTGCGCCGGTAGTACTCGGCGAAGCTGTGGCGCCGCATCGACTTGTCCGGCAGGCGGGACAGGATTTCCTGGGTCGGAAAGATCGAGCCGGCCCGTTCCAGCAGTGCATTCAGCGACAGCGGGACATCCATCATCGTCGCAATCATGGGATATCGATTCCTCTTCGGTTGACCGGCGGTAGCGCCACGCGACGACTGCCCGCCTGTTTGACTTCGTTCTCGTTGTTCAGGCGCACGCCCTGCCGACGCCCAGCAGATGCGCTTCGCCGTGCCATCCGGGAAGGCGCTGCTGGGCGTCGTGGAGGGCCTTGATCCGCGCGGCAACGTCCTCGCCGAACGCGCAGCTGCGCCTGGCGGCCAGGTCGAAACTGATCGTCATGCTCTCGCGCAGCGCGGCGACGGCGCCGTCGAGCGTCATCTCCTGCGCGACGTGGAGGCGCTTCGCGTCGCAGTCGACTATCCGCGCGCTCAACGCCACGGTGCTGTCCCTGGGCACCGGCAGCCGTATGCGAACGTGCGCTTCCAGCGCAACCGTCGAACGACGCTGCTCGCGACGATAGGCCTCGTCGATGCCCAGCGCCTGCTTCAGGGCGTCGATGCCCAGGTCGAAGGCCGCGGTGTAGAAGGCAGGCGCCAGCGTATCGTCACGACCGAGCCAGCCCGCGGGGATCGCGACCTGGCAGCACACGAGTCCTGCCGCGACGTGCGTGGCAACAGCGTCCGTCATGCCGCGTCAGCCAGCGCCGTCGAGCCTGCGTCGCGTGCGAACGGCCATTCGGCTCGGCAGGCTGCGCGGTATCGTCACGTCGCTCATCCAGATTTCCTTCCCGATCTCGTTGGAGTTCGCGCGCCACTGCGCGGCGCCCTGCCGTACTGGCCAAGCTGCCGCCGGTGGCTGCGGTAGCCTACCGCGAAGCATGGTCGATTGACATTCCGGACGGGAAAATGCCGCAGCCGAGCGAGCCCGCGTGCGCGGGAAACGGTCGAAAATGAGCCGTTCCCGCACCCTATTGGGCGCCCGCCCGGATCCCGGCTCAGGTCATGTCTGCCGGCGTGCCGAGCGCTAGCCCGGGCTTGCGCGCTCACGCGAGACTCGAATCGGCAGACGGGTGCCGATGATTTGCCGCCAGGCGCGGTCAAAAGAGCGGGCAGGACGCGACGGGGCTTCTACACTGTACTTGTCGGGCAACACGTTGACGGTGCGACTCGGGGATTCTCGGGCGAGACCGCAACAAAGCATGCAAGCTTGTTGTCCAACAGGTACAGGCTCCGATCGACAGCCCATAAGATCGGTTGGCATGGGCCTTGCAAATTCTCTGGTGAAAATTTTGCAAGCAATGGAGGTCATCGAGGCAACCCGCGCCAAGAAGACCACTAAGAAGCAGGCAGTGCGCGAGTCGCTTGGAAGATCTCTCACGGGTTCGTCATCGTGAGGAAGCGACCATGAGTATTTTCAATCAGTACCTCGTCCGTTACGAGAGCGCGCAGGAAACGGAATATTCGCTCCAGGAATACCTGGAACTGTGCCGGCAGGACAGCAGCACCTATGCATCGGCGGCAGAAAGGATGCTGCTCGCGATCGGTACGCCCGAAACCATCGATACGCGCAAGGATCCACGACTGTCGCGGCTCTTTGCGAACAAGCTGATCCGGCGCTACCCGGCTTTCCGCGAGTTCTATGGCATGGAGGACACGATCGAGCAGATCGTGTCCTACTTCAGGCATGCGGCCCAGGGCCTCGAGGAAAGGAAACAGGTTCTCTACCTGCTCGGTCCGGTCGGCGGGGGCAAGTCCTCGCTGGCGGAGAAGCTGAAGTCCCTGATGGAGGTGCTCCCCTTTTATGCCTTGAAGGGTTCGCCCGTCAACGAATCCCCGCTTGGTCTCTTCTCACCCACGGAAGATGCCGAACTCCTCGAGCGCGAGTACGGCATCCCGCGCCGCTACCTGAGCGGCCTGATGTCGCCCTGGGCCATCAAGAGACTGCAGGAATACAAGGGCGACCTTTCGCGCTTCCGTGTCGTCAAGCGGCACCCGTCGGTCTTGCGCCAACTCGGCGTCGCCAAGACGGAACCGGGCGACGAGAACAACCAGGACATCTCGTCGCTGGTCGGCAAGGTCGACATCCGCATGCTCGAGCACTACGCGCAGAACGATGCCGACGCATATTCCTATTCCGGCGGCCTGTGCCTCGCGAACCAGGGCCTGCTCGAGTTCGTCGAGATGTTCAAGGCGCCAATCAAGGTGCTGCATCCGTTGCTGACCGCCACCCAGGAGGGCAACTACAAGGGCACGGAGGGCCTTTCGGCGATTCCCTTCGAAGGCATCATCCTCGCGCACTCGAACGAGTCGGAATGGCTGTCTTTCAAGAACAACCGACACAACGAAGCCTTCCTCGACCGCATCTACATCGTGAAGGTGCCCTACTGCACGCGCGTCTCCGAGGAAGTCAGAATCTACGAGAAGCTGTTGCGCGGCAGTTCCCTCGCCAATGCGGCGTGCGCCCCCGGCACACTCGAGATGATGGCGCAGTTCGCGATCCTTTCCCGCATCAAGGAGCCGGAGAATTCGAGCATCTACTCGAAGATGCGCGTCTATGACGGCGAAAACCTCAAGGACGTGGATCCGAAGGCGAAGAGCTACCAGGAATACCGCGACTTCGCCGGTGTCGACGAAGGCATGACCGGCCTGTCGACGCGCTTCGCATTCAAGATCCTGTCCAAGGTCTTCAACTTCGATCACACGGAAGTCGCGGCGAACCCGGTGCACCTGCTGTACGTGCTCGAACAGGCGATCGAGCGCGAGCAGTTCCCGAAGGAGATCGAAGAGAAATACCTGTCGCATCTGAAGGGTCACCTGGCCACCCGCTACGCCGAGATGATCGGCAAGGAAATCCAGACCGCCTACCTCGAGTCGTATTCGGAATACGGCCAGAACATTTTCGACCGCTACGTGACCTACGCGGACTACTGGATCCAGGACGAGGACTACCGCGACCCCGACACCGGTGAAATCTTCGATCGTGCGGCGCTGAACGCCGAACTCGAGAAGATAGAGAAGCCGGCCGGCATCGCCAACCCGAAGGATTTCCGCAACGAGATCGTCAACTTCGTGCTCCGCGCCCGGGCCGCCCATGGCGGCCGCAATCCGGCGTGGACGAGTTACGAGAAACTGCGCGAAGTCATCGAACGGAAGATGTTCTCGAACACGGAAGACCTGCTGCCGGTCATTTCCTTCAACGCCAAGGCGTCCGGGGAGGACCAGAAGAAGCACGAGAACTTCGTCAGCCGCATGACCTCGAAAGGTTATACGGAGAAGCAGGTGCGCCTGCTCTGCGAATGGTATCTGCGTGTGAGGAAGGCGTCCTGAGTGCGGGGGACTTCGCATGATCGTCGACCGGAGACTGAACGGACGCCATCGCAACGCGGTCAACCGCGAGCGCTTCGTCCGTCGCTACAAGGACCAGCTCCGCCGCGCCGTGGCGGAGGCGGTGGGCAAACGTTCCATCACGGATCTCGACCGCGGCGAGCGGGTCGACATCAAGCGCAAGGACATCGCCGAACCGTTCTTCCATCATGGGCCCGGCGGTGAACGCGAAGCGGTCCATCCCGGCAACAAGGAATTCAGCGCCGGCGATCGCCTGCCGAAGCCGCAGGGGGGCGCCGGCAGCGGGGGCAGCGAGGCGGCCGACACTGGCGATGGCGAAGACGACTTCGTGTTCGTGCTGTCGCGCGAGGAATTCCTCGACCTGTTCTTCGACGATCTGGCGCTCCCGGATCTGGTCAAGAAGCGGCTGGCGACCATTCCATCGACCAGGAGCGTACGCGCCGGCTACAGCCAGACCGGCGTGCCGACCAACGTCAACATCATCCGCTCGCTGAAGAGCGCGGCGGCGCGGCGGCGCGCCCTGCAGGCCCCGCGCCGGGGCGAACTGGCACGGGCGGAAGAGCGCTTCTGTGCGCTGGAGGCGGCCGGTTCACCACCGGATGCGGTGCGCGACGCCGAAGAGGAAGTCGAACGGCTGCGGCGGCACCTGCAGCGCGTGCCCTTCCTCGACACGATCGACCTGCGTTACAACAACCGGGTCCAGCGCCCGCAGCCGACGACGCAGGCGGTGATGTTCTGCCTCCTCGACGTCTCGGGCTCGATGGACGAATCGCGCAAGGACATCGCGAAGCGATTCTTCGCGCTGCTCTACCTATTCCTGAGCCGCGCCTACGACAGGATCGAACTGGTGTTCATCCGCCATCACACGCAGGCGGCCGAGGTCACGGAAGACGAGTTCTTCTCGGCCCGCGACACCGGGGGCACGATCGTGTCGAGCGCGCTGACGCTGATGGACCAGATCATCCGGGAACGCTACCCCGGCAATGACTGGAACCTGTATGGCGCCCAGGCCAGCGACGGCGACAACTGGCTCGACGATTCCCCGCGCTGCGCCGGCCTGCTGCGCGAGAAACTGCTGCCGCACCTGCAGTACTTCGCCTACGTGCAGGTCGCCGCGTTCGACGAACAGGGACTGTGGCGTGAATACGCAAAGCTGGCGGCCGAACGCCCCCACCTCGCGATGCGCAAGATCGCCACCGCCGCCGATATCTACCCGGTGTTCCGGGCACTTTTCGCGAGGCAGCCGACATGCGCACCCGCCTGATTTCCACCGGCTCCGAATGGAACTTCGATCTGATCGAGGAATACGAGCACGCGATCGCCGGCATCGCCGCCGACTTCCGCCTCGACACCTACCCCAACCAGATCGAGATCGTCAGCGCAGAGCAGATGATGGATGCCTATTCGTCCGTCGGCATGCCCGTCGGCTACAGCCACTGGTCCTATGGCAAGGAGTTCGTGTCGGTCGAGCAGCGCTACCGGCGCGGGGAAATGGGGCTCGCCTACGAGATCGTCATCAACTCCAATCCCTGCATCGCTTACCTGATGGAGGAGAACACCCTGCCGATGCAGGCCCTGGTGATTGCGCACGCGAGTTTCGGGCACAACTCGTTCTTCAAGGGCAACTACCTCTTCCGGACCTGGACATCCGCCGACTCCATCATCGACTACCTGCTGTTCGCGCGTGACTACGTGCGGGACTGCGAGCAGCGCTACGGGGAAGAGGCGGTGGAAGCGGTGCTCGATTCCTGCCATGCGTTGCGGAATTACGGCGTTGACCGGTGCAAGCGCCCCGCCCACCTCTCCCCGCTGCAGGAGCAGGCCCGCCAGCGCCAGCGCGAGGCGCAGCACCAGGCGGCCGTGAACGAACTTTGGCGCACGCTGCCGCAGCGCGGCGCCACGCCCGACCAGGAGCCGGCGGGGTTCTTCCCGGCGGAGCCCCAGGAGAACCTGCTGTATTTCATCGAGAAGAACGCGCCGCTGCTGGCGCCATGGCAGCGCGAACTCGTGCGCATCGTGCGCAAGCTCGCACAGTACTTCCACCCGCAGCGGCAGACGCAGGTGATGAACGAAGGCTGGGCGACGTTCTGGCACTACACGCTGTTGAACCGGCTCTACGACGAAGGCCGAGTCGATGACGCGTTCATGCTCGAATTCCTGACGTCGCACACCAACGTCGTGGCCCAGCCGGGGTTCGACCAGGCGCGCTACGGCGGCATCAATCCGTATGCGCTCGGCTTCGCGATGATGCGGGACATCCGGCGCATCTGCGAACAGCCGACCGCCGAGGACCGCGCGTGGTTTCCCGACCTCGCGGGCTCGGACTGGATCGCGAGCCTCGACTTCGCGATGCGCAACTACAAGGATGAATCCTTCATCGCACAGTACCTGTCACCCCGGCTGATGCGCGAGATGCGCCTGTTCTCGATCGTCGACGACGACCGGCAGGAGGAGTACGAAGTCGCCGCCATCCATGAGGACAGCGGGTACCGGCGGCTGCGCGCCACGCTGGCAGCGCAATACGATCTCGCGACCCGCGAGCCCACCATCGAGGTCTGGCGGGTCGCTCGACGCGGCGATCGCTCGTTGACGCTGCGCCACCAGCAGCGCTCGCGGCGTCCGCTTGCCCCCGCGAGCGCCGACGCGCTCCGGCACGTCGCGCGCTTGTGGGGCTTTACCGTGCGGCTCGAAAGCATCCGGCCCGACGGCGGCGTCGAGTCGGTGCTGGAAGCGCAGCCCCAGCACTGAACAGCGGTCGGGAGCACGGCGCCAGCGCCGCGCGGGCCGGCGGCGGGTGCGGCGCATGGTTTGAGAACCCGGCCGCCCGCACCCAGCCACACGCCAGCGTCGACAGGGAATTGCATGCAACTGATCTTCACTTGCCGGGCCGCCGCCGGGCCCACCCATCGGCCGCCGTTGCAAGTGCTCCTCCTCGGCGTCGGGGGCAACGAGACGGGCTTCGGACCAGCTGGAACCACCTGACCGGGATGCCCACCCCTGGATCTGCGCCGTGGTTCTCTCCTGACCGCGACCGCTAGAATCTGCGCATGAACGATGACGGACCGGACCAGCTGCGCAAGATCATCCACGTCGACATGGATGCGTTCTACGCATCAGTGGCGCAGCGCGACGACCCCACGCTGCTCGGCAAGCCCGTGATCGTCGCGTGGCGCGGTCCGCGCTCGGTGGTCTGCGCGGCCTCCTACGAGGCGCGCCGCTACGGCGTGCGATCCGCGATGCCGGCGGTGCGTGCGGAGCGCCTGTGTCCACAGGGGGTGTTCGTCGCGCCCGACTTCGGCAGGTATCGCGCGGTGTCATCCGGCATCCACGCCATCTTCCGCCGCTACACGGACCTCGTGGAGCCGCTGTCGCTGGATGAAGCCTACCTCGACGTCACCGAGAACAAGCCGGGCATCGCGACCGCGACCGCCGTCGCCCGCAGCATCCGCGACGACATCCGGCGCGAGACCGGGCTCACTGCCTCGGCGGGCGTGGCACCGAACAAGTACCTCGCGAAGATCGCCTCGGACTGGCGCAAGCCTGACGGCCTGTTCGTGATCCGGCCCGCCGAGGTCCTCGACTTTCTGACCGGGTTGCCGGTCACGCGGCTCCCGGGCGTCGGCAAGGCCACGGAACTGCAGCTGCAGGCACTGGGCGTCACGCTGGTGGGTGACCTGCGCGCTATCGATCGCCAGGTGCTCGTTGCGCGCTTCGGCCGCTACGGCCAGCGCCTCCACGAGCTCGCGCGCGGCAAGGACCTGCGTCCGGTCGTACCGCACCGTCCGGTGCAATCGATTTCGGCTGAACAGACCTTCGAACAGGACCTGCCGGCCGGCCTCGTCGAGGGCGCCCTGCCCGCGCTGGCCGAACAGGTCTGGCGCGCGGCCACGAAGCGCGAACGGGTGGGTCGCACGGTGGTGCTCAAGCTCAAGACAGCGGATTTCCGCCAGCTGACGCGTCACCTGACGCCGCTCGCGCGGCCCAGCTGCGCCGAGGATATCCTCCAGTGCGGGCGCCAGCTGCTGGCGCGGGTCGGCGCCGGCAACGGCACGCACTATCGCCTGGCGGGGCTGGGCTTGAGCAATTTCATCGATACCGAAGACGAGCGCCAGGCGCCACTGTTCGACCCTGCCGCATCCGCCGGCGACTAAAGCCGCGCCCGAATCCCGCCGCTATATCAAGCGGGCGGCGACTCCTCCCCTCCTTGTCTGCCGCCCGGCCTCATGGGCCGGCCCCCCTGCCGGCCCATTTTTCTTTCCGCGCGGGGCGCGGCGGTCAATCGCCGATGCTGGCGTCGTCCACGCGCTGGAAGCCGCGCGGCAGGCGGCTGCCGCGTTTGGAACGCTCACCACGATAAACGTCGAGATCGCGCGGCTTGAGCGTGATGTGGCGGCTGCCGGCGGACACGCGCAGGCTGCGTCCCGCACCGAGCACCGCCACGGCCTTGAGGACTTCCTCGCCCGATTTCAGCTTCGGGCCCGGGATCTGGATCAGCTTCACGCCCTTCCCGCGAGGGAGCTGCGGCAACTCGGCGGCCTTGAATACCAGCAGATGTCCCGCACTCGTGACGCAGACGACGTCGTCCTCCACGGGATTCTCGAGCGGAAAGATGCCCAGCGCGCGCGACTTGTCCGGCAGGCTCAGCAGCGACTTGCCGGCCTTGTTCTTGGCGAACAGGTTCTCCAGCACGGTGCGGAAACCGTAGCCAGCCTCGGAGGCGACCACCACCTCCTGCTCCGGGTTGCCCATCAGGACCGCGACGAAGGGCACGCCGTCCGGCGGCGTCAGCCGCCCTGCGAGCGGTTCGCCCATTCCGCGCGCCGACGGCAGGGTGTGCGCCGGCAGCGAGTAGCTGCGGCCATCGGCGCCCAGGAACACCGCCTGCTGGTTGCTCCGGCCGCGCGTCGCGGCCTGGTAGCGATCGCCGCTGCGGAACGAGAGCTCGCGCGGGTCGATTTCGTGTCCCTTGGCCGCGCGCACCCAGCCCTTTTCCGACAGCACGACGGTCACCGGCTCGGCGCTGACGAGTTCGGTTTCGGCCAACGCCTGCGCGGCTGCGCGCTGCACGATCGCGCTGCGGCGCTCGTCGCCATACTCCTCGGCATCGCGCTCGATTTCCTGCCTGACCAGCGTCTTGAGCCGGCGTGGGGAGCCGAGGATCAGTTCGATGCGCTTGCGCTCCGCGTCGAGTTCGGCCTGCTCGCCGCGAATTTTCTGTTCTTCGAGCCTGGCGAGATGACGCAGGCGCAGGTCGAGGATTGCGTCCGCCTGCACGCCGGTGAGATCGAAACGCTCCATCAGGCGCGCCTTCGGATCCTCCTCGGTGCGGATGATGTGGATGACCTCGTCGATGTTCAGGTACGCGACCAGGTAACCGGCCAGGACGTGCAGCCTGTCGATGACCTTGTCGAGGCGATGCTGCAGCCTCCGCCGCACGGTCTCGGTGCGATAGTCGAGCCATTCCGTCAGCATGCGCTTCAGGTTGCGCACGCCCGGCAGGCCATCCAGTCCAATCACGTTGAGATTCACGCGCAGCGTGCGTTCGAGATCGGTGGTCGCGAACAGGTGCTGCATCAGCACCTCGGTATCGACCCGGTTGGAGCGCGGGATCAGCACGATCCGCGTCGGCGTCTCGTGATCCGACTCATCGCGGATGTCTTCTAGCATCGGCAGCTTCTTGGCCTGCATCTGGGCCGCAATCTGCTCGATGATTTTCGAGCCCGAGGTCTGGTACGGCAACTCGGTGACCACGATGTTGCCGTTCTCGAGCCCGAACACCGCGCGCATGCGGACCGTACCCTGCCCCGTTTCGTAAATCTGGCGCAAATCGGCAGGCGCGGTGATGATTTCGCCGCCGCTCGGGAAGTCCGGTCCACGCACGTGCTCGCAGAGTTCTTCGATCGTCGCCGACGGCTGTTCGATGAGACGGATGCAGGCCGCCGCCACCTCGCGCAGGTTGTGCGGCGGGATGTCGGTGGCCATGCCAACCGCAATGCCGGTCGTGCCATTCAGCAGCACGTTGGGCAGGCGCGCCGGCAACAGCCTGGGCTCCTCGAGGGTGCCGTCGAAATTCGGCATCCAGTCCGCCGTACCCTGCTCGAGTTCCGACAACAGCGTGTCGGCATAGCGCGTGAGCTTGGCCTCGGTGTAGCGCATCGCGGCGAAGGATTTCGGATCGTCCGGCGAACCCCAGTTGCCCTGGCCGTCGATCAGCGGGTAGCGATAGCTGAACGGCTGCGCCATCAGCACCATCGCCTCGTAGCACGCGGAGTCGCCGTGCGGATGGAACTTGCCGATGACGTCACCGACCGTGCGCGCGGACTTCTTGTGCTTCGAGGCTGCGCTGAGGCCAAGCTCGGACATCGCGTAGATGATCCGGCGCTGCACAGGCTTGAGCCCGTCGGCCAGGTGCGGCAGCGCGCGGTCCAGGATGACGTACATCGAATACTCGAGGTAGGCCTGCTCCGTGAACTCGCGCAGCGGTCGCCGATCGATATGCGCCTTCTCACCCATTGCGTGTCATCCCTCCGCCGCGCTCAGGGCAGCGCGACGAGATTGCCCTTGCGCTCGAGCCACTCCCGGCGGTCGCCCGCACGCTTCTTGCCGAGCAGCATGTCCATCATCGTGTCCGTTGCACGGTCGTCGTCGATCGTCAACTGCACCAGGCGCCGTGAAGACGGCAGCATCGAGGTTTCACGCAGCTGTGACGGGTTCATTTCGCCGAGCCCCTTGAATCGCTGGATGTTGATCTTGCCCTTGATCCTGTCCGCCTGGATGCGCGCGACGAGCATGTCACGCTCCGAATCATCCAACGCGTAGAACACTTCCTTGCCCGCATCGATGCGATACAGCGGCGGCATCGCAACGAACACGTGGCCTGCGGCCACCACCGCACGGAAGTGGCGCACGAACAACGCGCACAGCAGCGTCGCGATGTGCGCGCCGTCGGAGTCGGCGTCGGCGAGGATGCAGACCTTGCCGTAGCGCAGTCCCTCGAGATCCGCGCTGCCCGGATCCACGCCGATGGCGACCGCGATGTCGTGGACTTCCTGCGACGCGAGGACCTGCGTGGATTCGACTTCCCAGGTGTTCAGGATCTTGCCGCGCAGCGGCAGGATGGCCTGGAAATCCTTGTCGCGCGCCTGCTTCGCGGAACCGCCGGCCGAGTCGCCTTCGACCAGGAACAGCTCGGACTCGGCGAGGTCGTTCGACGTGCAGTCCGCAAGCTTGCCGGGCAATGCCGGTCCGCTACCGGTGACTTTCTTGCGCACTACCGCCTTGGCGGCCTTCATGCGCAATTGGGCGCGGTCAATCGCAAGTTGCGCGATGCGCTCGCCGGACTCCACGTGCTGGTGCAGCCACAGGCTGAAGGCGTCGCGGACCGCGGTGGCCACCAGCGCCGACGCCGCCTGGCTCGACAGCCGTTCCTTGGTCTGCCCGGAGAACTGGGGCTCGGTCATCTTCAGCGACAGCACGTAGGCGAGGCGCTCGGCGACGTCGTCCGCCGTGATCTTGAGGCCGCGCGTCAGCAGACTGCGGAACTCGCAGAATTCGCGCACGGCTTCCAGCAAGCCCTGGCGCAGGCCATTGACGTGGGTGCCACCCTGCGCGGTCGGCACGAGGTTCACGTAGCTCTCGTTGACCAGTTCGCCGTCATCGGCCCGCCACTGCAGGGCCCAGGTCACCGCCGCCGTCTCACCTTCGCTGTGCCCCTGCACGGCCTCGGCCGGCACGAGATCGGCATCCGCCATCGCGGCGGCGAGATAGCCACGCAGACCGTCCTCGTAATGCCAGGTATCGGACTCGCCGGCCGCTTCGTCGCTGAGGGTCACCATCAGGCCCGGGCACAGCACGGCCTTCGCGCGGAGCAGGTGACGCAGGCGCGGCACCGCAAGCTTCACGGTGTCGAAGAACTGGCCATCGGGCCAGAAACGGATGCTCGTGCCGGTGTTCTGCCTGCCGACCCGTCCCGTCTCGGTCAGCGGCAGCGTGCGTTCGCCGCTGGCGAAGGCCATCGCGTATTCGATTCCGCCGCGCTTGACCCTGACGTCCAGCCGCGACGACAGCGCGTTGACCACCGATACGCCGACGCCGTGGAGCCCGCCCGAGAATTTGTAATTCTTGCCTGAGAACTTTCCGCCGGCGTGCAGCCGGGTGAGGATGACCTCGACCCCTGAAATCTGCTCGCCCGGATGGATGTCGACCGGCATGCCGCGACCGTCGTCGGCCACGGTGATCGATCCATCGGCGTGCAAGGTGACGTCGATGCGCGAGCAGTGACCGGCCAGCGCCTCGTCGACGCTGTTGTCCACGACCTCCTGCACCAGATGGTTGGGCCGCGATGTATCCGTGTACATCCCCGGCCGTTTGCGCACCGGCTCCAGGCCGGTCAAGACCTCGATGTCAGCCGCGTCGTATCGCGCGCTCACCCGTCGCTCCCTGTGGATGTCGTCGTTGAGGAGGGCCGCCGGCCAAGGGGGCCGGCGGCATCAAGCAGCGCGCGGATGGTGGTGCAAGCCCAGCGCGCGGTCAAGCCAGATCGTTGGCGAGGGAGGCCCGCACCGATTCCGGCGCCGGGTCGAGGCTGTAGGTGTAGACCGGGTGTGACACGCCGATGGAAATCGGTGCGCCGGCGCGCGCCGCGGCGACCATGTCGGCCGACAACTGGAAGCGCACGAAATGCACCGCCGCAGTCTTCTGCTCCTTCGAGCGCTCCATGTCCTCGTCGGCGATGCCCTTGACGCGCGCGCCGCCGCCAACCTGGATCCACAGCTCGTGCTCGATGCCCACCAGTCGCTCGAGCGCGACGCGGCGCTCCTCGATGTCCGGGTATTCGATCATGAACGTGGCCTTCCAGTTGTCGCCATCCGGGATCAGCGGGGTGTAGGCGTCCAGTTCCTCCTGGATGGCTTCGGGTTCGAAGATGCGCTCGATGCGCAGCATCTCCTGC
This sequence comes from Hydrogenophaga intermedia, assembly GCA_943370145.1. Taxonomy (GTDB): domain Bacteria; phylum Pseudomonadota; class Gammaproteobacteria. The sequence continues at coordinate 85,584 of CALRPY020000001.1, forward strand.
ACCTGGTACTGGATGGTGAGGCGATCCTCGAAGTAGAGCGTGGCATGCGCGCCCAGCGCGACCTGGCGGGTCGCCTTGTGCGCGAGCACGCGCTCGCGGAAGGCCGCGCGCTCGGCGTGATAGCGTTCCAGGGAGACCAGGTCGTCACGGGTCAATTTGGGTCTTGAGTCGGCCATGTTTCAGATTCCGTAGGCTTGTCGCAACAGCGTGAAGGCGGACGTCGCCTCGTTCTTCGCGACGCCCTGTTCAATCAGCTCGCCCGCCATCGGGCAGTCGCTGAGGTAGTGGTCGTATTGTCCGTCCTTGATACGGCTGACCACCGGTGCGCAGATCTTTTTCGCGAAGGCATAGTTCTCGGCCTTGACCGCATAAGTGCCGTCGTGACCCGAGCAGCGCTCGATCGACGTGACCTTGGTCTCGGGCACGAGTTCGAGCACTTCCTTCGTCTTCAGGCCGATGTTCTGCACGCGCTGATGGCAGGGCACGTGATGGGCGATCGTGCCCAGCTGCCCCTGGAAGTCGGTCTTCAGCAGGCCGGCCTTGTGGCGCAGAATCAGGTACTCGAAGGGGTCGAAAAAGGCCTGCTTGAGGCGTTGCACCGCCGCGTCCCCGGGGAACATCAGCGGCAGCTCCTGCTTGAACATCAGCACGCAGCTCGGGATCGGGGCAATCAGGTCGTAACCCTGCTCCACCAGCGGCAGCAGGTGCTGCACGTTCTGGTCCTTGTGCTTCGCGACCGTTTCGAGGTCGCCCAGCTCGAGCTTGGGCATGCCGCAGCAGACTTCGTCGCCCGTGAGCCTGACTTCGATGCCGTTGTGCCGGAAGATTTCGACCATGTCCTCCACGACCTGCGGCGAATTCCGGTTGCCGTAACAGGTGAGGAAGATCGCGACCTTGCCCGTCGTCTCGGGCGTCGCAACCGGGGCGGCCGTCGCGGCGGGCAGCTTGCCCAGGCGCTTGCGCGCGGTGTTGCTCTCGAAGCGCGGCAGCGGCGCGTCGGCGTGGATGCCCATGAACTTCTGCAGCGCCTGGCGCGCCGGCTTCGCCTGGTTGACGGCGTTGACCGTCTGCGCGACGACCGGGATCGACGCCAGCTTGCCGACCGCATCGGTCGCCGTCAGCACCTTGTCGCGCAGGCTGGTCTCGCCGTCCTTGAACTTCACCGCCTTGGCCCGCAGCATCAGGTGCGGGTAGTCGACGTTCCATTCGTGAGGGGGGACGTAGGGACATTTCGTCATGTAGCAGAGGTCGCACAGGTAGCACTGGTCGACGACCTTCCAATAGTCCTCTTTCTTCACGCCGTCGACTTCCATCGTCGGCGATTCGTCGACGAGGTCGAACAGGACCGGGAAGGAGTTGCACAGGCTTACGCAACGCCGGCAGCCGTGGCAGATGTCGTAGACGCGTTCGAGTTCGTGGAACAGATCGTCCTTGTCGTAGAACTTCTCGCTCTTCCAGTCCAGCGGGTGCCGGGTCGGCGCCTCGAGACTGCCTTCTCTCCTGCCACTACCTGCTGCCATAACGGTTCCTCCCACCTGCGGCGCGCTGCGCCGTCACATTGTTGCCTCGCAAGAACGATGAAGCCGGGCGAGCCCGGCTTCATCGGTGGTCAACGCCTGGTTGGCGTTCAGCCCATCGAGTCCAGCGCCTTCTGGAAACGGTTGGCGTGCGAGCGCTCGGCCTTGGCCAGCGTCTCGAACCAGTCGGCGATTTCGGCGAAGCCTTCGTCGCGCGCCGTCTTGGCCATGCCCGGGTACATGTCGGTGTACTCGTGGGTTTCGCCGGCAATCGACGCCTTCAGGTTCAGCTGCGTGGTGCCGATCGGCTCGCCCGTGGCCGGGTCGCCGACTTCTTCGAGGTATTCGAGGTGGCCGTGCGCGTGGCCGGTCTCGCCCTCCGCGGTGGAGCGGAACACGGCGGAGATGTCGTTGAAGCCTTCCACGTCGGCCTTCTGCGCGAAATACAGGTAACGGCGGTTGGCCTGCGATTCGCCTGCGAAGGCTGCCTTCAGGTTGTCTTCGGTCTTGGTGCCCTTGAGTGACGGCATATTGCGATCCTCCATCGTCGGTGGTTGATGGAGCGCTTACGTGGCGCTCCAAAATTCGGTTCAGATGAAATTTAGACTGAGTCTAAACTTGAACTCACTCTAATCAGGCGCCTGTTCGAATGCAAGCCCGTCGGGCCTGAAGACGCCACCGCATTGCCCAGCCTGCGTCGCGTCTGTACAGTGCCCGCGCTCGCGCCGCTCCACAGTGAATGCCCAGCCCGTGAAAAAACGTTCTTCGCCGAACTTCGAAACCGACCTCGCCGAGCTCGAACTGCTGGTCGCGCGCATGGAGCGTGGCGATCTGAGCCTCGAGGAGGCCATCGGGACCTTCGAACGCGGTGTCGCCCTCGCCAGATCCTGCCAGCAGGCGCTGCGTGATGCCGAGCAGAAGGTGCAGCGCCTGAGCCAGAACGCCGGCGGTGAACACCTGGAACCGCTTCCCCCTTCAACCCCAGGCAACGACGACGAAGAGGCCCCGGACGAGGATGAACTTTGAGGAACAGTTGAAGGCACACCAGCAGCGCGCCGAACGCGCCCTGGACCGCTGGCTGCCCACCACCGACACTGAACCGAGCCGCCTGCACGAGGCGATGCGCTATGCAGTGCTGGGCCCCGGCAAGCGCGTGCGCCCGGTGCTGGTCTACGCGACCGGGCAGGCGCTCGAGGCGAACCTGGACCAGCTGGACAGCAGCGCCGCGGCGGTCGAGTTCATCCACGCCTATTCCCTCGTCCACGACGATCTCCCGGCGATGGACAACGACGATCTGCGGCGGGGTCGGCCGACCTGCCATCGCGCCTTCGACGAAGCCACCGCGATCCTCGCCGGCGACGCGCTGCAGGCGCTGGCCTTCCGCGCGCTCGCCCACGACAGCCTGCTGCAGGTACCCGCGGCGCGCCGGATCGAGATGATCACGCTGCTCGCGGACGCCAGCGGCTCGCTGGGCATGGCGGGCGGTCAGGCGATCGATCTCGCGGCCGTGGGCCAGAAACTGACGCTCGCGCAGCTGGAGAACATGCACCTCCACAAGACGGGCGCGCTGATTCGCGCCAGCGTGCAACTGGGTTTCATGGCTGCGGGCGGTCTCGACCGGGAAGCCGAATCCGCCCTCGACCTCTACGCCCGGTGCATCGGACTCGCCTTCCAGGTGCACGACGATATCCTCGACGTCGAAGGCGCGACCGAGGTCATCGGCAAACCCCAGGGCTCCGACGTCGATCGCGACAAACCCACCTATCCGAACATCCTCGGCATGGCCCAGGCCAAGGCCACCGCGCAACGTCTGTGCGACGACGCGGTCGCCTCGCTGGCGGGCTTCGGTCCCGGCGCCGACACCCTGCGCCTGCTCGCGAGCTACATCGTCAAGCGCGACCGCTGAGCGGTCGCACCCGCCTGTCACTCAAGCCGATGCCGATGGCCCCCGGGGCTCATCGGCCTTAGCCTTCTCCCACAACTCGTCCATCTCGACGGCGCTGAGGCCGGCCAACTCCCGTTGCTGGGCGGCAGCGGCATTTTCGATTGCGCCAAAGCGACGCGTGAAGCGCAGCGTCGCCTCGCGCAGGGCCGCCTCGGCGTCGACTTCGAGGTGACGTGCGAGATTCACGCAGGTGAACAGCAGGTCACCGAGTTCATGCCGTATTTCGGCACTGTCACCGGCTGCAAGCGCAGCGTCGAGTTCCGTCAGTTCCTCGGTCAACTTTTCACGCACGGGCGGCAGCGCCGGCCAGTCAAAGCCATGCCGTGCCGCGCGGGCCTGCAGCTTGGCAGCCCGCGTCAGCGCCGGCAGCCCCAACGGCACACCGTCGAGGACCGAGGCGCCGCCGGGCTGCGCACTGCGCTCGGCCGCCTTGATCTGCTCCCAGCGGGCGGCCTGTCCCGCTACATCGAGCACCGGTTCGTCACCGAACACATGGGGATGACGACGCGTCAGCTTGTCGACGATGCAATCGACCACGTCGTCGAAGGTGTAGCGGCCCTCCTCCGCGCCGATCTGCGCATAGAACACCACCTGGAACAGCAGGTCGCCGAGTTCGCCCGGCAACTCCCGCCAGTCCTCCCGTTCGATGCAGTCGGCCACCTCGTAGGCTTCCTCGAGGGTATGCCGGACGAGGGTCGCCGGGGTCTGTGCGCGATCCCACGGGCAACCGTGCCGCGGATCGCGCAGTCGTCGCATCAGGGAAAGCAGGCGCTCAATCGACTCGCTCATGGCCCGACTGTAAATCAGTTCATGCGAACTTTGGTACGGTCCCCGGGGTCCGAAGCTTGGACGCTTGATCGTCACTCCGGAATCTGGGGACAATCGGGCGGCAGGCGGTATTTCAACGACGTGACGCGAGCGCTCGCCGAACCATGGCCTCCGTACCCTTGATTCTTCGTCTCGACATCACCGGCGCGCCGGTGCGCTGGATGCCCTGGCAGGACGCGGTGTCCCTGTACAGCCGCGGCCTCGTCGCGTGGACCGCAGGCGAGCACGAATTCGTCATCCGCGGCGGCATTGCGCGCGGCACCGGCCTGCGCTCGAGCATCGTTCTGCATAGCATCATCGCCGTCAAACGCTCCGGCCAGCGCCTGCTCGTGCAGCGGACGATTCCGCCGCTCAACAACCACGAACTGTTCCGGCGCGACGGATTCATGTGCATGTACTGCGGCACCCAGTGCCATGAGCACCAACTGACGCGCGATCACGTCGAGCCGCTCTCGCGGGGCGGGCAGGACGTCTGGTCGAACGTGGTCGCCGCCTGCCGCTCCTGCAATACGCGCAAGGGCGGACGCCGTCCGGAGCAGGCGAACATGCCCCTGCTGGCCATTCCGTATGTGCCGAACTGGGCCGAGTTCCTCGCGCTGTCCAACCGCCGGATACTGTCGGACCAGATGGACTTCCTGCGCGCGCAGTTCAAATCGAAATCGAGACTGCTGGGCTTCGCCGCGAACTGACGGCATTGTCTTCCACTCGGCACCCGGCCCGGCATCCACCAAGGAACCCAGAATGATCTCAAGCACTGACCGCCGCCCCGCGTCCCGCGCCGGGCGGCTTTGCGCCTGGCTACTGGCCGGGCTCGCACCGGGCGCGGCGCAGGCCATCGATGCCGAGGGCAACTACGCGGTGTGGGGCGTTGGCCAGGCCTCCTGCCACCAGTACTCGAAGGCCTATGCCGCCGGCAAGGTCGACGAATTCAAGTCCTACCTCGCCGGCTATCTCACGGCCTACAACGCGATGACAAAGGACGTCTACCAGGCGACAGGCCAGCGCTCGACGCAGGACAACCTGGCGGAGCTCGGCAAACTGTGCGCCGGCAATCCGATGGACAGCTACGAGCGCGCCATCCAGGCGCTGATCGCGAAGGGCGCCACCGAACAGCGTGACACCAACGCGGATGCCGCGTGGGGCAGGCCCACACCCGCGAAATGACGCCAGACAGCTCATGCGGGCCGCCGCCGGCGGCGCTGGAAGGCAGGTTACGGAAGATAGCGGAGCCCATTGGCCGGCATCCCCTGCTGGACGGATCCGAATGGGGCACCGAGCGACCGCAGCCGACGCCTGCGGCGGTGCTGGTGCCCATCGTGCTGGGCGGACGGGAGCCGGAAGTGCTGCTGACCGTGCGCCACAGCGCGCTGCGCAGCCATCCCGGCCAGATCAGCTTCCCGGGTGGTCGTTGCGACGACACGGATGCGGACGTCGCCGCGACGGCGCTGCGCGAAACGCACGAGGAAGTCGGCGTAAACCCGACGCACGTCAAAGTTCTGGGTGCGCTGCCGGCGTACCTTACCGGAACGGGTTACAGTGTCGTTCCAGTGCTGGGGATGCTCGCGGCTGGTTATCCTTATCGCCTCGCCGAAGACGAGGTCGCGGAAGTCTTCCACGTCCCGCTGCCATTCCTGCTGGACGGACGCAACCGCGAATTGAGGGAATACGAAGTGGACGGGCATCGGCGCGGCTATTTCGAATTCTGGTTCGGGCGGCATCGCATCTGGGGGGCAACCGCCCAGATGATCGTGAGCCTGGCAGAGCGGCTGGGCGCGACAAGTTGACGCGATGGCCCATATTGGACTTGGGTCTAATTGCGCTTGCAATTAAAATCGTCCATTATTCATCTGTTAATTCAAAAAAATTCCTCACTAGGAATGTTCGTTCAAGTCGATAGGAGATATCTCAATGCTTAAGTCCCTTACCCTTGCCGCGATGGTTGCCGGTGCCGCCCTGATGACCGGCTGCTCGAATGTCACTCCGGAGCAGCTGTCCGCTGTCGAAGCCAAGGCCAGCGAAGCGCTGTCCAAGGCCAACTCCGCGTCGACCGCCGCGTCCGCCGCGCAGAAGACGGCTTCTGAAGCCGCCGCTGCCGCTGCCGCTGCCCAGGCTGCTGCCGATGCCGCGCAGGCCTGCTGCAACGACAACAAGACCCGCCTCGACAGCATGTTCGAGAAGGCGATGCACAAGTAAACATCGCGCAAGCGATGTTGAAGGGAACCCCGCGCAAGCGGGGTTCTTTTTTTGTGCCCCCGGAATCAGGGGGCGGTGGCGGCCAACTCGTTGCGGGTGGTATCGGCCATCCGGGGCGCGACCCGGCCGACCATGACCGGCACCCCGTCCTTGCGGAACAGGGCCGTGCGCAGGCTGTGCCAGTCGAGACTGATATCGTTCTTCACGGCGTAGGGCACAATCAGCGCCATCACGTGGGTGAACTCCTCGACATACTTGCCGGAAGTCACGTCCTCCTCCAGCGCCGGATGCACCTCCAGCATCAGGCGCGAACCGCTCATGCCCACCTTGTAGGGTTGATTGACGATGCGCACCGGTGTGCCGACCGGCACCGTGTGGAACACGGTCTCGATGTCTTCCGGATAGAGCCGCATGCAGCCGTGGGTCACGCGCATGCCGATACCATAGGGCTTGTCGGTACCATGGATGAGGTAGCCGTCGAAGCCGAGGCGCAGTGCGAAACGGCCGAGCGGGTTGTTCGGGCCGGCCGGGACCACGGCGGGCAGGATATCGCCCTGTTCCGCGTGCTCACGACGGATCGACGCAGGCGGCGTCCAGCTCGGATCCTTCACCTTGCTGACAATCTTCGTCGCCCCGTGGGGCGTCGCCCAGCTCTGGCGTCCAATGCTGACCGGGTACGTAGCAACTTCGGCCGGCTTGTCCTTGCCCGCTTTCGTGAAGTGGTAGATCCGCATTTCGGCCACGTTGATGATGATGCCTTCGCGCGGCGCCGCCGGCAGCACATACTGGCTCGGGATGACGACCTCGGTATCCTCGCCGGCCAGCCAGGGGTCGACATTCGGGTTGGCCAGGCGCATTTCCTTGTAACCCTGGCTGTAGGTACGGGCGATATCGGCGATGGTGTCGTCGCGTACGGTCGCCGTCAGCGCCAGCTCGCCGATGACGTCGCCGTTGATCGGATAGGTCCGCGCGGCAACCGGTCCCGCCATTACCAGAGCCAGGCCCAGGCTTGCGCAGGCTGCGCGCCACAGTCCATGCATCATCGACATCGTCGGTCCTCGTTCGAAAAAGGTGTCAGTCTGCGCCCGCCGGCCGCCAGAAAGCAGCCCACGCCAGGGCCAGCCAGCCAGCGATCATCGACATGCCCCCATAGGGAGCCAGCGCCCGCAGCGACGGCACGTCGAGTATCGTCGACACGATGAGACTGCCGCTGAACAGAATCATTCCACAGGTGAAGAGCGCGGCCGACAGCCCCATCGGCGACACCCCGGGCTGTCCGCTCCGTCGGTGAAGCGCAAGGGCCAGCAGTGCAACGCTGTGCAGGAGCAGGTAGATCACGGCGATCTCGTAGCTGCGCCCCGCCCGGCTGGCCGGGTCCAGTGCCAGCGCGTGCGAGCCGACCGCCCCCGCCACGACGGCGGTGGCACCGCCGAGGCCCGCGACACCCATGATCCAGTTTTTCATGCAGCGCATTATAACGACTGACGCCGCCGTTGCTGTAAGGCGACGCGTGCGCTGGTGCACGTTACTCCTCGCAGCGATGGTGGCGCCACGGGGCGACGCTGCGCCGCTGGAGGTCTCGGAACCCTTCCTCTTCGCCCGCCGCGAGGCGCCGGTGGACAACCGCGTCGGGTCGCTCCGGGTCCGCGGTGCCCTCGCGCTGCGCAGCCGCGTCGGCGCGACACGGGTGCCGCGGGAGATTTCGGGCCTCGCGTGGAGCAGGGACGACCAGATCCTGTACGCGATCTCGGATGGCGGACAGCTGATGCACCTGCGTCCGCGCTTCGACCAGGGGCAGCTCACGGGACTCCACCTGCTTGCCGTGCACAGGCTGACCAACGCCGCCGGCGCATCACTTGGTCAAGGGGCCACCGATGCCGAAGGCCTGGCACTGCTGGATGGCGGGGATGGGCGGGCCGGCAACTCCCGGCTGCTGATTTCCTTCGAGGGACGTCCGCTGCTCGCGGAACACGGGGCGGACGGCCGGCGTCTGCGGGTGCACACCCTTCCGCCGCCGCTGGCCGACGCGCGGCAATATGCCGGCGTCAACCTGGGGTTGGAGGCCTTGGCCTGGCACCCCGGGCATGGCGCGATCCTCGCTCCCGAGCGCCCGGTACGTGGCGCCAGTCGCGGTGCCGTGACGCTCTACGCCAGCGATGGCGCGCGCTGGCGCTACCCCGTAGAGGATACGGCCGCGCAGAGCATCACCGGGCTCGACAGCCTGCCGGACGGTTCACTGCTCGCGGTGGAGCGCCGCTATGTGCGTCCCTGGCTGCCGGTCGTGATCACGCTGAGCCGCCTGTACCTCGACGGCGATGCGCTGCAGGCCAGGCCACTCGCCCGCTTCAGCTCGGCGGAAGGCTGGCCGGTCGACAACTTCGAGGCCATAGCCCACCACCGGGACGGCCGCTTCTTCATCGCGAGCGACGACAATGCGAGCCGCTGGCAACGCGCCCTGCTCGTCTACCTGGAACCTCGCGCACCGGCCGGCGGCGACGATCAGCGCTCGAGCAGGCGCGGCATCAGCTCGACCAGGTTGCACGGCCGCGTCCGGTAGTCGAGCTGGGCGCTGATCAGCATGTCCCAGCCCGTGGCGCAGGCACTCGGCGAACCGGGAAGGCAGAACAGGTACGTCCCGTTGGCGACCCCCGCGATCGCCCGCGACTGCAGGGTCGACGTCTTGATCTGCTCGTAGGACAGCACCCGGAACATCTCGCCGAAACCGTCGATGATCTTGTCCAGCAACGGCGACACGGCTTCCGGCGTACCATCCCGGCCGGTGACGCCGGTGCCGCCGGTGGTCAGGATCACCGAACACTGCGGATCGGCGATCCAGTCCGATACCACCGCCCGGATGCGGTAGATGTCATCGGGCACGATTTTCCGCGCGTGGAGCCGGTGTCCGGCGTCGCCGAGACGCTGGACGAGGATATTGCCCGAACGGTCGTCCGCCTCCGTGCGGCTGTCGGATATCGTCAGCACCGAAATCGGCAGCGGAATGAATGCGCGTTCTGTGGTCATGGCGGCGGTCCCCGTGGTTCGGTTGCGATGCGGGCGTGATGGATGGCCTGAAGCCGGCTTAGATTCTAAGATGCCTCGCATGGACGACCAACGTCTCGACAAATGGCTGTGGTGCGCGCGCTTCTACAAGACACGCGCGCTGGCCGTGGATGCCATCAAGGCCGGGCGGGTCGCGGTGAACGGTCAGGTCGCGAAGCCGGCCAAGACCGTCAATCCGGGCGACGCCCTGGTGATCCGCCAACCGCCCTTCGACATCGTGCTCGAGATTCGCGGCGTCGCGAAGCAGCGCGTCGGCGCCCCGCAGGCCCGCGCGCTCTACGAGGAAAGCGCCGACAGCATCGCGGCCCGCGAACGCCTGCGCGAGCAGTTGCGCCTGACCGCCGTCGTCGAAGACCCCCGCAGCGGCAAGCTGAACAAGAAGGATCGCCGCGAGCGCGAGGCCTTCAAGCGCGGCACATGGACCACGGAATGAATCACGGCCAGGCCCGCGCTTGAGTCCCGCCCCCCGGCACGCGGCAACGACGATCGCGGCCGTCAGCGCCAGCATCTCGCGAGTGGTGACCACCGGCGCCGATGCGGTCCGCCACCTGCTCGCCGCCTACTTCGCCGGCGGCCACGTGTTGCTCGAGGATTATCCCGGCACCGGCAAGACGACGCTGGCCAAGGCACTTGCCGCCTCGGTCGGGGCGCAGTTCAACCGCATCCAGTGCACGCCGGACCTCCTGCCCTCGGATATCGTGGGCGTGTCGATCTTCAATCCACAGACGAATCGCTTCGAAGTCCATCGCGGCCCGCTGTTCACCGAGATCCTGCTGGCCGACGAAATCAATCGCGCGTCCCCACGCACGCAGTCGGCCCTGCTCGAGGCCATGGCCGAATCACAGGTGAGCCTCGACGGAGCCACCCATGTCCTGCCCGCCGCCTTCTTCGTGATCGCGACGCAGAATCCGGTGGAGTTCGAGGGCACTTACCCGCTGCCCGAGGCGCAGCTCGATCGCTTCGCGCTGCGCCTGTCGCTGGGCTACCTCGACATCGCGCACGAAGTCGAGATGCTGAAAGCGCGCACACTCGACGACCCGCTGTCGACCCTGCGGCCCTGCGTGTCGATTGCCGACGTGCTGGCCGTGCGTGAAGCGGCACGCCACATCGTGGTCACGGACGAACTGCTGCGCTACGCCGTGTCGCTTTGCGCCGCGACACGCGAGATGCCGGAACTGAGCGTGGGCGCCAGTCCGCGCGCCTCGCTGACCCTGGTGCGCTGTGCGCAGGTGCTCGCCTGCGCCGACGGCCTGGCTCACCTGCTGCCCGAACATGTCCAGGAACTCGCCCACGCCGTGCTGGAACACCGGTTGCTGCTGCGCGCGGCGGCTCGTCATGGCGGCGTCCTGCCCGCCTCGCTCGTGCGTCGCGCACTGGAGACCGTGCCGGTACCCCGCTGATGCGCCAGGGTTCGTTGCGCTGGTTTCGCTACGCCGCGCGCGCCGGGCGCGGCATCGACGAACGCTTCACGCCAGCCGGCAAATGGCTGCTGTCGATTGCGGGCTTCGCGGGCGTGTTCAGCGCCGATCCCGAGCGCACGCACGCCTGGCTGCTGTTCACGTCAACGGTGTCGCTGCTCGCGGTGTCGCTGGTCGCCAGCCGGTCATGGCGTCCCCGCCTGAGCGCTCGCCGCATCCTCCCGCCACACGTGACGGCGCTTGCCGAGGCGGGCTACGTCATTGCCTTGCGTAACGAGGGCGGCGCCGCCGAGACGGGCATCACCATCGTCGACCGCCTGCGGGAAACCTGGCCATCCGCGGCGTCGCTCGCCGCCGATACGTCCGGTCACAGCGGTGACAACTGGTTCGACCGCCGGATCGGCTTTCGTCGCTGGCAACGGCTATGCAGGCGCCTGCGGGGCGCGACACTCGCACCGCTGCACCTCGAGGGTCTTCCACCCCGGGCGGAAATGCGGGTGACGGCCGCCGTGACGCCCTTGCGCCGCGGCTGGCTGGAGTTCGATCGGCTGCTCATCAGGAAGCCGGACCCGCTGGGTCTGTGCTACGCCATGCGCGAACTGCCACTGACGGACCGGGTGCTCAGCCGACCACCCTGCGTGCCGGTCGGACGTTTCGCCCTGCCCGCCGGCCGTCGGGCCGACGCCGCAAGCACACCCGCCCGCACGCGTGGCGACAGCCAGGAATGCTTTGCGCTCCGCGACTACCGTCCAGGCGACCCGCTGCGTCATGTCGACTGGCGCGCGTCCGCGCGCCGTCGCCTGCCCGTCGTCCGCCAGTTCGCGGCGCCGGCGGCGCGCCCGCCGCTGCTGCTGCTCGACTCGAGCGCGGCACCGGGTCGTCCCCAGGACTTTGAAACGCTGCTGACGGTCGCGGCCTCGCTGCTCTCGGCAGCGGCGGTGCAGCCACGGGCCGCGATGGCGCTTGCCGTCGTGCGCGGCCAGGACCTGCCGGCGGAAGTAGCGTCGGGCCAGGATGCGCTCGATTGCCTTGCCCTGCTGGTGCCAGCCCCGGGCGATCTGTTCGACAGCTGTGCGGCGGCCCTGGCGAGCATGGCGGAGGGACGCCCCGTGCTGTTCCTCACCGCGCACTGGGACGCACGTCGTGTCGCGCTTGCGCGCAGCCTCGGCGCGAGGCCCACAGCCGCGATGGTCGCCTGCGACAGTGGCGGCGAGCGCGACGAGTCCGTCCGCACGCTGGTCCTGCGCGACGAGGCGCGCGCCCTGCCGTCGCTGGCCGGGCGCCTCGCCACGCTGTTCCCGGCCGCAGTGGACAATCGATGACACCGCGCGGCTGGACCGGTGCGTGCCTGCTGCTGTGGGGCCACGCGACTGGACAGCTTGCGCTCGCGGCCGTCGCCGCCGTCGCGCTCGAGGCCGCGGCCGTGGGCCGCGTGCGTTTCGATTTCGAGCAGCGCCAGTTCGAGCGTTGCGCGGATGCGAGCAGCGTCGCCTTCACCCTCGTCGCGCTGTATGCCTTCGGCGCCCATCGCCTGTTCGGCATCTACGCGCTGCTTGCGCTGTTGCCGTGGTGCCTCGTACCGCTCGCGCTGATGCAGGTGTACAGCACGGCGCAGTCCGTACCGCTCAGCGCGCTCGTCTACGGGTTACGCGCCGCCGGCGCGTCACGCTCGCTGGATCTTCGCCTGGCGCTGGGCCTGAACGCCCTGCTCGCCGCCAGCGTCGGCGAGTTCCCGCGCGGGCATTACGCGCTGGGCCTCGGCCTTCTGCTCGTGTGGCTGCTGTGGAGCCAGCGACCACGACCGGCCCGGCACGCCGCCTGGTTCACCATGCTCGGCCTCGCCGCTGGCGGCGCCCTGCTGCTGCAGATCGGGTTCACGCACCTGCATGCGGCGCTGGGCGATGTCGTCTCGGACTGGCTGCGGGACCTGCCGCTTGCAACCGTCGACCCGCAACGCGCCAGCACGGCAATCGGCAGCATCGGCCGCCTCAAACTATCCGACCGGATCGGGCTGCGCGTGCGCGCCGCCAGGCCGCCGCGGCTGCCGCTGCTGCTGACCGAAGCCACCTACGGCGACTTTCGCCTCGGCACCTGGTCGAACCCATCAGCGATGTTCAGTCCGATCGACGCCGTCCCCGGGCGCCGGGAGTGGCCGCTCCATGCCGTGCGCCCGGACGCCAATCGCTTCGAAATCTCCCTGCGGCGGAAACGCGAACTGGGCGTGGTGCCACTCCCGCCCGATGCAGTGCGCCTGCGTGGCGAACGATTGCTCGAAGTCCAGCAGACCGGCACGGGCACGCTCCAGGTCGAGGCGCCGTCAGGCTTGCTGCAATACACGGTGGACACCGCGCGGCAGACACCGTCGCTGCCGGCGCCGAACACGGGCGACCTCGTCATCCCGCCGGCCTACCAGTCGCTGGTCGGGCGTGTGGCCAACGAACTCGGGTTCGAGGGGCAAGCGCCACGCGAGGCCGTGGCATCGATACGGGCGCACTTCAACCGCCATTTCTCCTATGCGCTCGTGCAGCCCACCACGCTTACGTGGCGCATGCCGCTCGCAGGCTTCCTCGAGAGCACGCGTCGCGGCCACTGCGAATACTTCGCGTCGGCCACCGTCCTTCTGTTGCGCGCCGCCGGAATCCCCGCACGTTATGCGGTCGGATACTCGGTCGACGAGTACAGCCGACTGGAAAACGCGTACATCGCCCGCGCTCGCGACGCACATGCATGGGCCGTCGCATGGCTGGACGGACGCTGGGAAGTCGTCGACACCACACCGGCGCGGTGGTCGACGCTGGAAGATGCCGGGGCGCCGTCCTGGCAATGGTTGGTCGACACCGGAAGCTGGCTCGCATTCACGCTGCAGCGCTTGCGCGCGGGCGATGCTCCCAGCCTCGAGCGCGCGCTGCAGGGCACCGGCATCGTGCTGCTGGCGTGGCTGGCCTGGCGACAGCGCCGCAGGGCACGTCGGCTATCGCCCGCTCGGTCGCAGGCGCCCGCGGCGGTCAAGAGCACGGCCCTGGCGCCGCTGCTGGAGGCGTTGCGACGCCGTGGCGAGCAGCCGCTGTCGGGCGAGACCACCGCGACCTTCCTGCGCCGCACCTTGCCGCCCCGTGCAGGCGGACACACGCTTGAAACGCTGATTGGGCTCTACTATGAGGAGCGGTTCGGGGGCGCGACGCTCTCCGGCGCCGACCATGCGCGACTCGAGGCCTGCGTTGCCGCCTGGCTTGGCGAGGTTCAGGCGCTCTGCAGCGCCGCGCGCAACCTGCCGTCCTGATCGCCGTCGGGACGTTCGGCAAGGTAGAGCTCGACCTCGTTGCGCGGGATCAGGTTCTGGAACACGCCGCGCGCCTTCTCGTCGATGCTGACGCCCGGATGCCGCAGGAATGCCCCCGGTGCGACAGCGCGGATCTCGAGCATCAGCATGCTCTCGTTCGTGATGTCGCGCAGCACCGTGTAGTTCGCGTCCAGCCGCGTATTGATGAGGTTCGCGCTGGCCAGACGGTGCTCGTAGACGGCACGAACTTCCAGCTTGTAGCCCCCGATCAGGACCGGGTTGATGGTCTCCTCGAGCTGCGCCTCGATGTTGTTGAGGCGGCTCATCACGAGATCGGACCATTCGCTGGCCGCGCCGGCGGACTTGCCGAGCGCCGCATAGATCTCGACGACGTTGCTGATGCTCAGCGCGCGATAGCGGTCGTGGATGAAGAAGTAGTTGCGCTCGGCGAACAGCGCCTCGCGGGAGGCGAAACCCATGAATTTCGGCAAGTCCGGGATGCGCGGGAGCTCGACGTTGAAGCCAACGCCACAGACCAGCTGCGCCGCGTTGACGCCAAGCAATTGTGCGATTTGCCCACGCCGCCCATCGCCGTCGCCGCGCAGCTTGCCGCGCAGCGGCGAAAAGATTGCCGACAGGTCGTTGGCCGTTGCGTGAATGAGATTTTCGAAGGATTGCATGTCCGGTTTGCCCGCTCCTCATGGGCAGCAACGTATCCCCGTCGCGCGGCACGCGCCGCGCAGGCTTCACCGCATCGCGTCAATCCTGCCGGAGGTTATCACGAACGGCGATCGGAGTTGGATACCTCAACACAATGAAATAGCTGGATGCGACGAAGGTCAGCACCGTCGCCAACTGGATCACGTTGGAGGCAACCTCGCCGATGAATTCCGTGTCGAGCGCGAGCATGACGACCAGCAGGCTGAACTCGCTGATCTGCCCCAGGCGCACGCCCGTTTCGCGCGCGAGCCGCTCAGGTTCCCCCGCCCGCATCAGCAGCCAGCGAAACACCACGGGTTTCACGACGAGCGCCGCCGCTGCCAGCACCCCGGCCGGCAGCAGCGCGGACCCCATCAGGGCCGGATCGAGACGCGCGCCGAGAGAAAAGAAGAACAGGATGAGGAAGAAATCCCGCAGTGGACGCAGCGCGTCCGCGATGAACAGCGCCGCCGGACAGGTCGCAAGCACGACCCCGGCCACGAAGGCCCCGATCTCGTGGGACAGGCCGAAGAAATGCGCGAGTTCGGCGAGCGCAAGGCACCACGCGATGACGAGCAGGAACATGTATTCCTGGATCTGGTCGAAACGCCGCAGCAAGGGTTCGATGACCCAGTGCTCGACGAGATAGGCGACGCCGACCAGCAGCGGCAGGCCGAGCAGCTGCCGCACCATCGGCCAGTAGCTGTCGCCGACATCGGCAGCGCCTTGCAGCAGCAACAGGGCGAGGATGGCGAGCAGATCCTGCAGCAGCAGGATGCTGATGATCACCTGGCCGGTGTGCTGGTGGTGCAGGGCCGTGGTCGGCAGCAGCTTGAGGCCGATGATGGTGCTGGAGAACATCATCGCGCAGCCTGCCACGGCGGCCTCGTGTGGTGGAAAACCGAGCGCCATCGCGAGCCCGGCACCGGTCGCCATGAAGGCCGCCGAGCTCAGCAGCATCACGCTGGTCGCTTCACGGAACATCCGCCACAGCTGCGCGGGCACCATGTTGAGCCCCAGCAGGTAGAGCAGGAACATGATCCCTATTTCGGACACGTCGCTCACCCACTCCGCATCCTCGACCAGTGCGAATCCGCTCGGGCCCGCCAACGCGCCGACCAGGATGTAGGCGACGATCATCGCCTGGCGCGCGAACAGGGCCACCGTCGCCAGCACGGCCGCGCCGGCGAACACGACGAACACGGAAGACACGATGTTACCGTCGGCCATCGGCGCGCTCCGCGATTTCCTCGAACATGGCTTCCATCCTCTTGACCGATACCGCTTCGGCGGTGCGCACTTCGGGCGCGAACACCGCAACGCGCAACTCCTGCAGCAGGTAGCATACCCGCTGGCGCGCTGCCTGCGTCGCGTGCGGCAACAGCAGCGTGGCCCGCGCCAGCAGCGCAGTGAGCGTCGCGAACTTGCGGAAATCCTTGTCGGGATCCAGCGCCAGGCGTTCGAGCCTGCGTTCCATCGCGCGCAGGAAACGTACGCTGTGCAGCGGGGGCCGGCGCAGCGCATCGGCGACGAGCGCAGGCGCGGTCAGTTCACGCAGCTGTGCGCGCAGGTCGGCGGCGACCTCCTCGCGGACGCGGGGGGTGATGCGCTCGAGGACCTGCTGGATTTTCACCGCCTGCGCGAAGAGCTCGGCACTCTGGCGCGCCGCGTCCTCGAAGTGCGCGGTGACGCTTCGACGCGCCTCCGCCAGCAGCTGCGCGAAAGCCTCGGCGTCGCGCGGCACGTCCTCGCCGACACAGGCCGCAACGGCGCCGCGCAGGAGCCATTCGTCGAATGGCAGGCCCCAGCCGAGCGCGCGGGCCTGCAGCGCCGCCCGCGCAAAATCCGCGAGGCGACGGCGCAATCCCTTCAACTCCCGGCCGAGATTGAACATCAGCAACGCGACGACGCCCGCCCGGTGCGTCGCAAGCGCATCCTCGGCGTCGGGCAGCACGACCAGCACGACCGCCCCGCCCTCGTCGCGCAGCGCCGGATGGCCCAGCACCGCATGGCCCTGGGCGACCGTGCTGACCTGCGCCGGCAGTGCGCCGAAAGTCCACTCGCCGCTGCTGCGTGCGCCGCTTTCCCAGCGCGCCTGCTCGAACGCAACCTGTGCTGCACGCGCAAGCTGGCGCGCCAGCACCGGCAGGTCCCGCCCTGCGGCAAGCACCTCACCGTCCGCGCCCATGACCTGGTAACGCATCATGAGGTGCGCTGGCAGTTCGTCGCCGCGCCAGGCCGACGGCTCGATGCGCTGGCCGGTCATGCGCTGGATTTCCCGCCCCAGGCATTCGGTCAGCGGTCCGTCGAGTTCCTCGACCGCCGCGGTCAGGCTGGCCGCGAAGGCATTCAGCGGCGACACCACGCGCCGCTGCGCCTTGGGCAGGGCCTTGAGCAGGGCATGGATCTTGTCGCGCAGCAGACCCGGCACCAGGCGCTCGAAGTGTGCTGCCTCGACCTGATGCAGCACCGACGCCGGCACCTCGACGGTCACGCCATCCTCCGCCGCGCCCGGTTCGAAGCGGTAGTGCAGACGCAGCGTCAGCCCCGCCGCCGCCAGCGTCTCCGGGAACAGGTGGCGCCCGAGCGATACCCACTGCGCCTGGGTCGCGTCGGCCTCGCGCATGCACAGCAGCGCGTCGCGGCCGCGGTCCTCGCGGAGCCACGCGAGCAGCTGCCGGCGGCTGCAGACGCCAGCCGGCAGGCGCTCGTGGTAGAAGTTCGCGAGCTGCGCCGGATCCGCGAGCAGGTCGTGGCGCCGCACGCGCTCCTCCCACTGCCGGACTCGTGCCAGCAGGTCCCGGTTGTGTGCCAGGAAGGGTGGTTCGGCGCCCAGCTCGCCTTCGACCAGCGCGCGCTCGATGAAGATCCCGCGCGCGGCGGCGGCGTCCACCCGGGCGTAATCGACGACACCGTCGGCGCTCAGCACCAGCCCCTGCAGTGACTGCTCCTCGCGCACGAGCACCCGCCCCTGCCGCGAATCCCAGTAGGGCTCGGCGTGCGCGCGCCGGATCAGGGGGGCAACGGCCTTGACTACCCAGGGGGTCTCGATGCGTGCCGCAATCCTGGCATAGGCGGCGGTGGTTTCGGTCAGCTCGGCAGCCATCACCCAGCGCGGCGGCGACGCGCGCAGGCTGGAGGTCGGGTGCAGGCGAAAACGTCCGCCGCGCGTGCCCACGTAGCGCTGGTCCTCCCCGAGGCGGCCGATGCGCGTTGCAAAGCCGGCGAGCAGCGCGGTATGCACCGCGCGATAGCTTGCCGGCTGTTCATTGGACTTGACACCCAGCGTGCCGAGCGCCGCGACGAGTTGCGCATGCACCGCAAGCCACTCGCGAGCCCGGCGCCAGGACCAGAAGCGGGCACGACACCAGGCGATCTGCTGGCGGCGCGAACGCCCCTTGAACTCGTCCTGCAGCGTCCGCCATGCGGACAGGAACCACATGAACTCGGAGCGCCGATCGGCGCTGGCGGCATGGGCGGCGTCCGCCGCCTGGCGCTGGTCGCGCGGCCAGTCGCGAACGTCACCGACGCTCAGCGCGGCGACAATGACCAGGGCTTCCGCAACGGCGCCCTCGCCTTCGGCCGCGAGCAGCACCGCGCCGAGCCGGGGGTCCAGCGGCAGGCGCGCCAGCGCTGCGCCACGCCGGGTCAGCCGGTTGTCCGCGTCGAACGCGCCGAGTTCGCGCAGCAGCGTGTAGCCGTCGTTGATCGCGCGCTGGTCGGGCGGGTCGAGAAAGCTGAAGGACTCGATCGGGCCGAGCCTGAGTTCCGCGAGGCGCAGCAGCACGCCGGCCAGGTTCGAGCGTTGCAGCTCCGGCGGCGTATGCGCCGGTCGCGCGGCGAACTCGTCCTCGCCGTAAAGCCTGATGCAGATGCCCGGCCGCTCGCGACCGCAGCGCCCCGCCCGTTGCGCGGCGCTCGCCTGCGAATTCGGCACCGTCGGCAGTCGTTGCAGGCGACTGCGGGGACTGTAGGTCGCGAGACGCACGAGCCCGGTGTCGATCACATGGCGGACACCGGGCACGGTCAGGGACGTTTCCGCGACATTGGTCGCGAGGATCACATGGCGACGCTGATGCGGCGCGAACACGCGCTGCTGCTCGCGCGCGGTAAGCCGCGCGTAGAGCGGCAGCACATCGGTATTGCGCAGCCCGGCCTTTGCCAGTGCCTCGCTGAGGTCGGCGATTTCCCGTTCGCCGGGGAGGAAGACCAGGATATCGCCGTAATCTTCGGCGTCGAGCTCGGCAATCGCCTGCAGGATGCCCTGCGCAGGTTCGCTTTCCTGACCCGCCGGCGTGCACCGGTGCCGGATGTCGACCGGGTAGCCGCGGCCCGGCACGTGCACGATCGCGGCACCGCCGAAGAACTCCGCGCAGCGCTCCGCTTCGAGCGTGGCGGAGGTCAGGATCAGCTTAAGGTCGTCGCGCCGCATCAGCAGCTTGCGCAGATAGCCGAGCAGGAAGTCGATGTTGAGGCTGCGCTCGTGGACTTCGTCGATGATCAGCGTGTCGTAGGCGAGCAGCTGGCGGTCGCGGACGAGTTCCTGCAGCAGGATACCGTCCGTCATCACCTTCACGCGGGTCGCGACGGACAGCTGTTGCTCGAAGCGCGTCTGGAAGCCCACGAGTCCGCCGACGTCGACCTCGAGTTCCGCGGCGAGCCGGCTCGCGATGGCGCGCGCCGCCAGGCGGCGCGGCTGCGTGACGCCGACCCGCCCCAGCACGCCGCGCCCGAGCGCCAGCGCCAGTTTGGGCAGCTGGGTCGACTTGCCGGAGCCGGTGCTGCCGCAGACGATCGTCACCCGTCCACTTTCGATTGCGCGCGCGAGCTCGTCACGGCAGGCCGTGATCGGGAGTCCTGCGGGCATCCGCGCGGCGGCGGCGAGGGGCAGTCGCCGTTCGGCCGTGATCGCGGCCGACGCGCCGGCCTGCTGCTCCAGCCTGGACCACAGCTGCGCCGCGCGGGCTGCCGCGCCGGCCTCGCGGCTGAGCGCCCGCCACTGCCGCCAGAAGCCTTCGAGGCGCGGCCGGTCCTGCAGCTGGCAGTCGCCCAGCAATGAGCGCAGCGCCGCGTCCCGCGCTGCGGCGTCCGGCGCCTCCGTCGAGCTCATGGCAGGACCAGCGGCAACAGCCAGACGCCCACCGCGGTGATCAGCGCAATCGAACCGACGTTGAGCAGGAAACCGGCGCGCACCATGTCGCGCGTGCTGACCGCGCCGGTCCCGTAGACGAGCGCGTTGGCCGCCGTACCGACCGGCATCATGTAGGCCGAACTCGCGGCAAGGCCCGTCACCACCGCGCAGGCGGTGGGCGTCAGGCCCAGCGCCGGGCCCGCGGCGACGAGCAGCGGTGTCATGGCGGCTGCGGTCGCGATATTGCTCGCGACTTCGGATACGAACACCACGGTGGTCGCAATCACCGCAATCACGACCCAGGGCGCCATCGCCGGGAGACCGGCCACGACCGCGCCGACGGCGCGATCGACGCCGGTCGCCGAGATTGCGGCGGCCAGGCTGAGGCCACCACCGAACAGTAGCAGCGTCCCCCACGGCACCGCTTTGGCATCATCCCAGGCAAGGAGCGTGGCGCCCGGACGGCTGGCGCCGGCCGGCAGCAGGAACAGGGCGAGTGCCGCGGCGACGGCGATACCGGTGTCGGTGAGACCTGCGAAGGGTCGTACGCCGCCGATCTCGAGCTTCACGAGCAGCACCCTGCAGATCCAGCAGGCTGCGGCCGTGCTGAATACCAGCAGCGTGCGCCTGCCGGCCGGGCCCAGCGGCGCGAGCGAGAACTGCGCGTCGTCGTAGGCGATGCCTTGCGTGGCGTGCAGCGGAAAGCACCATCGCGTCAGCAGAAGCCAGGTCCCGGGCAACACCAGCAACACCACCGGCATGCCAATCGCGAGCCAGTGGAGGAAATCGATCTGCACATCGTGGTGCTGGGCCAGGAAGGACGCCACGAAGAGATTGGGTGGCGTGCCGATCAGCGTGCCCATGCCCCCGATCGTCGCGCTGTAGGCGACACCGAGCAGCAGGCACCGGCGCAGGTTGTCGTCGACGTCGGACCGGTCCGCGATGCTGAGCGCGACGGGCAGCATCAGCACGGCGGTTGCGGTGTTCGAAATCCACATGCTGATGAAGGCCGTTGCGAGCATGATGCCGGCGACCAGCCGCGCCGGGCTGTGCCCGGTCAGGGCCACCAGCCGGTAGGCGAACCGGCGGTGCAGGTCCCACTTCTGGACCGCGATCGACAGCAGGAAACCGCCCAGGAACATGAAAATCAGGGGGTCCGCGTAAGGCGCCATGGCGGCCGCGGCATCCGCGATACCGAACAGCGGAAACAGCAGCGCCGGCAGCAGCGAGGTGACCGGCAGCGGCACGGCCTCGCTGAGCCACCAGCTGGCCATCCAGACCAGGATGCCCATCACGGCGCGCGCCGCGAGATCGAGCTGAAGCAACTCGTCGCCCGCGCCGCTGTACTGCGCCGGGGCCGCTGCGAACGCGACCAGTCCCAACGCCGGTCCAAGCAGCACGAGTGCAGCGGACCTTCGCTCAGAGTTCATGCGCAGCGCGGGCCCCGCTTCCATTTATTT
Source organism: Hydrogenophaga intermedia (assembly GCA_943370145.1). Classification (GTDB taxonomy): domain Bacteria; phylum Pseudomonadota; class Gammaproteobacteria. The sequence goes on from CALRPY020000001.1 coordinate 107,115, forward strand.
TCCCTAGAACCGCTGGTAAGCTCATTTTGTAACTCACTGTGTCGTCGCAATTTATCGCATGAAAACGGGGCGCGAATGCTGACTTTTGACATTGCCGGCGCACAAATCGACGGCGCGCGAGACTATCAGGAAGACGCTTTCCTGATCACTCGCCTGAGCGATTCGACCGGCACGCGCAGTGCCTCGTTGATCATCGTCGCCGACGGCATGGGCGGGCATGCTGCCGGCAACGTCGCGAGCAACATGGCGACGCAGACCTTCAACAAGCACCTGACCAGCCACTTTCCCGCGGCGAGCATGTCGGCGGTGCTGCGCGAGGCGGTCCTGCAGGCCAACAATTCCATCGCCGAAACCGTGCGCGAGACCGCGGCGCTCAAGGGCATGGGTTGCACGCTCGTGGCGTCCGTCATCGACGACACGGAACTGCGCTGGGTCAGCGTCGGTGACAGTCATCTCTACCTGATTCGCGACGGCGCGGTCCACAAGAAGAACGCCGACCACAGCTACGGTGGCTTCCTGAACCGGATGGCCGAACAGGGCAAGCCGATCGAACCCGAAGCGGGTTTCTCCCGCAACATGCTGATGAGCGCACTCACCGGCGACGAGATCGCCGACATCGATTGCCCGGAGTCCTCGGTCGCACTGCAGGCGGGTGACCGCGTGATCATCGCGAGCGACGGGCTGGACACGCTCAATCACGGCAAGATTCTTTCGAGCCTGGAGAAGTGCGGCTCGGCGAAGGAATGCGTCGACGCGCTGCTGAAGGCCGTGCAGGACGCGAAGATGCCACGCCAGGACAACACGACGGTGGTCGTCGCGCTGGTCGGTGAGAAATCCGAGTTCAAGGCCGCGCGGCCGGTGGTGTCGACCGCAAAACGTCCGCATCCGGCAGTCGCGGCGACCCGCCCGCCGCCGATCGCACGCCCCATCCAGCAGGAACCGGAACGGCGCGGCAACGGCGCCACGGTGCTGGCGACGATCGCGGCCGTGCTGCTCGTGGCCGCTGGCGGTGGCGCATGGTGGTTCTTTGCCGGCCAGGGCTCCGCCCCACCGATACCGGCGGCGGAACGGCGCGCGGCGGCTGCGGCCGGCCCCATCATCAACGAGGCCGTGATGCTCGAAGAGGAAGCTGCGAAGACGGCGGAGGCCGCCGCGGCCGCCGAACCCGTCGTCGAGGCCGCGCCGACCACCGGCACGGGCGAAACCTTCGCCGACGGCCTGCGCGGTGGCGGCAGCGGACCGAAGATGGTCTGGCTGCCTGCGGGCACCTACGCGATGGGCAGCCCGGACAATACGGCGGATTTCAGCGAACGACCGCAGCACCCGGTCAGCCTGCCCCGCTTCGCAATCGGCCAGTACGAAGTGACGATTGCGGAATACGCCCGTTTCGCGGGCGCAACGGGGCGCAAGCTGCCGAAAACCGGTGACCTCGACCGTGCGACGCACCCCGTTTTCTTTGTCACCTGGGATGACGCCCTCGCCTACGTGAAGTGGCTGTCCAGCCAGACCGGAAAGTCCTATCGGCTGCCCACCGAGGCGGAATGGGAGTACGCGGCCCGCGGCGGCACCACGGGCAACTACTGGTGGGGCCGGGACCTCGAGGCCGGCAAGGCCCACTGCTTCGCGTGCGAAACGGGACTCGACCCGCGCCAGCCAACCCGCATCGGCCGCTTCGAAGCCAACCCCTACGGCCTCTACGACACGGCCGGTAACGTCGAGGAGTGGGTCCATGACTGCTTTCACGACAGCTACGAGGGTGCGCCGGGCGACGGTTCGGTGTTCGAGGGTGGCGACTGCCGGCACCGCGTCGTCCGCGGCGGCGGTTATTCCAGCGGCCCGAAGGGGCTGCGCGCGTCGGCCCGCAACAAGTTCCACCAGGATTCGGCCAACGACGGCATCGGCTTCCGCGTTGCACGGGACGAATGACGGCGCGCGCAGGCCGCGCCGCCCCGGTCGTTCAGCGCGCATTGGGCCGCATTCCGTGACGATGAGGCCATGAGCATGCGCATCCGGCAGATCCTCGCAATCGTCATTACGGCCCTGGCATGGTCGACAAGCATATTCGCCGCCGGCGTCCAGCAACGCAGTCACGACCCCGCATCCCACGACCGGACTGACGATCGCCGCAGCCACGAACAGTCGCACGAACGCCACGACACCCGCGACCGCTGGGACGGGCACGACGATCGCCGGGGGAATCGCGAACACGACGATCGCCGGGACGACCGCAGTCGCCGGGAGCGTGACTCTCGCGGCCACGACGACTCCCGTGAACGGCAATCCAGCGGGGGCGTGATCATGCGCCAGCCACGCGAACACGATCGTTGGCGTGAGCGGTCACCAGGCCATCAGCCGTACGGCGGGCAGTATGGCCCCTATGGTCCATACGGACCGCAGCTCCCCCACCGGCCGTACGGCCCTTACGACCCGCCCGAACGTCGCGCGCGCTGAGCCCGCTCAGTTCGCGGTGGTGCGTTCGTCCAGCGGACGGAGACGCGGCCCGAGCCCCGCGGCGAGCAGCAGGCCCGGTACGGCGACCACGCAGGACACCGCGAAATAGGCTGGCCAGCCGAAACCCGCGACCACGGCGGCGACTGGCCCCAGTACGACCCGCCCCAGGCTCGCCAGGGCGCTGAGCGCGGCAAACTGCGTCGCGGTATAGCGCGGGTCGCACAGCGCGATGAGCAGCGCCACGTGCGCACAGGTGCCCATGCCGCCACAGAAGTTCTCGAGGGCCACGACGATCAGCAGGCCGGGCATGCTCTTGCCGGCGAGCGCCAGCGCGAGGAAGCCCACATTGGTCAGCATCTGCAGGAGGCCGAATACCAGCAGGGAACGCCACAGGCCAAGTCGGTACATCGCAAGGCCGCCCACCACGCCCCCGCTCAGTGCGGCGACGATCCCGAGCCCCTTGTACACGGCGCCGATCTCGGTCAGCGAATAGCCCTGGCCCCGGATGAAGAAGGTCTGCGCGAGCGCACCCGCGAACTGGTCCCCAAGCTTGTAGAGCATCACGCACGCGAGCAGCGCCAGGATGCCCGGCCGCCCCGCAAGTTCGCGCAGCGGTTCGATGCTCGCCGCGAGCAGCGAGGCCGGCGCGGCATGCGGCGCCGGCGGCTCATCGGCGCACCAGGTCGTGATGAGGCCAAGGCCCATCAGCGCGGCCATGCAGAGGTAGGTGGCGGCGAAACCCACCTGGTCGGCAAGCATCAATGCGCCCGCGCCGGACGCGAACATCGCGATGCGATAGCCGGCAATCGACCAGGCGGTGCCGATGCCGCGCTGGGCCGCGCTGAGCCGTTCGGCGCGGAACGCGTCGAAGGCGATGTCCTGCGTTGCCGACGCGGTCGCCAGGACAAGGGCAAGGACCGCGAGCGGCATCACCGAGGCGCCGGGATCGCAGAAGGCGAAGGCGACGAGCAGCCCGATCAGCACGAGCTGGCTCGCGACCAGCCAGCCGCGGCGCCGCCCGAAGCGGCCGATTTGCCAGCGATCGAGCGCGGGGGCCCACAGGAACTTGAACAGGTACGGGAGCCCGACCAGGGACAGCGCGCCGATTGCGGCGAGGTCGATGCCCGCCACCGTGAACCAGGCCTGCAGCGTGCTGCCCGAGAGCGCGAGGGGCAGGCCCGACGCGAAACCGAGCAGGCCGATGACGACCAGGCGGGCGCGCGCGTTGGGCGCCGCGAGGGCGGGACTGGCTGCTACCTGGTTCATCGGCGGATTGTCGCATACCGGGCAGCGTGCCCGCCGCCTGCTAGACTGCCGCCAGATCGGATCCAACGGAGTGCGCGCATGGCCCGCGAAATCGAACGCAAGTTCCTGCTGTCACACGACGGCTGGCGACGGCACGTCGCCCGTTCGGTCGAGATGCGCCAGGGCTACATGAGTTCGAGCCCGGAAGCGTCCGTGCGCGTGCGCATCGCCGGGCCCGATGCCTACCTGAACTTCAAGAGCGCGACACTCGGCGTGTCCCGTCACGAATTCGAATATCCGATTCCGCGCGGCGATGCCGAAGAAATGCTGGCGCTGTTCTGCGGCGAACGCTGCCTGGACAAGACGCGGCACTACGTGCCGCTGGCCGGGCACGTGTGGGAAATCGACGAATTCCACGGCGCGAACGCCGGACTCATCGTCGCCGAGATCGAGCTCGAGACCGAACACGAGCAGTTCGAGCGCCCGGACTGGGTAGGCATGGAGGTGTCCAGCGATCGGCGCTACTACAACGTGTGTCTCATCGACCATCCCTACGCCCGATGGTCCTGACCGGACATCGCGCCGGCGGATGCGCGCGCGGCGCCACGCCGTATATAATTACCCAGTAATTTCCACAGGTTATTTGAGGCTGCCCCATCATGTCAGTCGCTGGTACGGAACGACTCATCGACCGCTTCGGCCGGGTCGTCGACTATGTCCGCATTTCCGTCACCGACCGCTGCGATTTCCGCTGCGTCTACTGCATGGAACCGGACACGAAGTTCGTCCCGCGCCCGCAAATCCTCACGCTCGAGGAGCTGGCACTGATCTCGCGCGCCTTCGTCGAACTCGGCGTGGGCAAGATCAGGCTCACCGGCGGTGAACCGCTCGTCCGGCGCAACGTCGTGAAGCTGATGGAAGACATCAACCGGCTCCCCGGCCTGCGCGAACTGGTGGTCACGACCAATGGCTCGCAATTGCAGCGCCTCGCCGGGGACCTGCGCGCCGCTGGCGTCAAGCGACTGAACATCAGCCTCGATTCGCTGGACCCGGAACGCTTCGGGCGCATCACGCGCGGCGGCAAGCTCGAACAGGTGCTGGCCGGCATCGACGCCGCGCGTGACGCCGGCTTCGAGCGCATCAAGATCAATGCCGTAATCCTGAAGCATCGCAATCACGACGAGGTCGTGCCGCTGGTGCGTTACGCGGCCGAACGCGGGCTCGACATCTCGTTCATCGAGGAAATGCCGCTCGGGGTGATCGACGATCACGATCGCGCCGAAACCTACTACTCGAGCGACGATATCCGGCGCGACCTCGCCGCCCACTTCACGCTGCTGCCGACGGCCGAAACGACCGGCGGGCCGTCACGCTACTTCAGGCTCGTCGAGCACGGCACGCGCGTGGGGTTCATCTCGCCGCACAGCCACAACTTCTGCGACAGCTGCAACCGCGTTCGCCTGACCGTCGAAGGCCGGCTGCTGCTGTGCCTGGGCCAGGAACACTCGGTCGATCTCCGCGCGGTCGTGCGCGAGCATCCCGGCGATCCCGAGCGCGTGAAGCAGGCCATTCGCGACTCGATGGCGATCAAGCCCAAGGGTCACGAATTCACGCTGACCGAACAGCCGATGATTTTCCGCCACATGAATGCCACCGGCGGCTGACACGCCGCCGCCCTGCCCCGTGCCGTACCAGATGCGTCCATTGATCACCGGGCTGGTGCTTGCCGGTGGCCAGGGCAGCCGGCTGGGTGGCCGCGACAAGGGGCTGGTCGAGGTCGCCGGGCGGCCGCTGATCGCACACGTGCTTGCGCGCTTCGCCCCGCAGGTGGACTCGTTGCTCGTCAACGCGAACCGCAACCTCGACACCTACGCGGGCTACGGTCATCCGGTCGTTGTCGATACCCATGCCGATTACCCCGGCCCACTCGCCGGCATCGCGAGCGGTCTCGGGCACTGTCGCAGCCCGCTGCTCGCGGTGGCGCCCTGCGACACGCCGTTCCTGCCAACCGATCTCGTCGCACGGCTGTACGCCGCCCTCACCCTGCATGCCGCGGAAATCGCGGTCGCGCGCGTCGCGGGGGAGATGCAGCCCGTATTCGCGCTGATGCGCGCCACGCTGGGCCCCGCGCTCACCGGCTTCCTCCGCGGCAATCGGCGCAAGATACTCGCGTGGTACGAGGAACACCGCCTCGCCGTCGCCGACTTCGAAGACCCCGCCGGCTTCCGCAACCTCAACACGGCCGAGGAATGCGCGCTGGCCGCGGACGCACTGCCGGCCAGTGACGGCCGGCCGCGTCTGCTGGGCATTGCCGGCTACAGCGGCAGCGGCAAGACCACCCTGCTCACCCGCCTGATCCCGCGCCTGCGCGCCGCGGGTCTCAGGCTTGGCGTACTGAAGCATGCGCACCACCAGTTCGACATCGACTATCCCGGCAAGGACAGCTATGAGCTGCGCCGCGCCGGCGCGGAATGCGTGCTGGTGGCGTCCGCCAATCGCGACGCCTTCATCACGGAACACGAGTCGGGGCAAGACCCGCGGCTCGACGACCTGCTCGCACGCTTCGAGGGCCGCGCGCTCGACCTGGTGATCGTGGAAGGCTTCAGGCACGAGCGCTTTCCGAAGCTCGAGATTCATCGCGCGGGCGGCCTGGCGGCGGCCGACCGGGCGCGCGCGTCGCGCGGCCTGTTGTGCGCGGAAGACGACTCCATCGTCGCGCTGGCGACCGACACCGCCGTCGCGCTGCCACGCCCGCTGCCGCTGTTCGGCGTCGACGATCTGGACGCCATCACGGATTTCGTTCTCCAGCATTGCGCATCGCCATGCTCCGCGTGGCCACGACCTTGACAGTGGGACCAGCAATGACCGACCAGACCATCAAGATCCAGCCCAGCTGTGACGACGACTACGACCCGGCGTCGCTGACGTGTGACGAAGCGCTGCAACGCCTGCTCGCGGCGGTCACCCCGATCACCGATCACGAACGCGTCCACCTGCGCTCGGCGCTCGGCCGCGTGCTCGCCGAACCGGTGCATGCACGCTTCGACGTGCCCGCGCACACCAACTCGGCGATGGACGGTTACGCGGTCGCCAGCGCCGATCTGCCCGCGGACGCCCTGGGCGAACTTGCCGTGGTCGGCATTTCGCTGGCCGGCAAGCCGTTCCGCGGTGAACTCCGGCGCGGCGAGGCGGTGCGCATCATGACCGGGGCTGTGATGCCTGCGGGCGCCGACACGGTGCTCATCCAGGAACGCGTCGAAGAACGCGACGGCAGGATCCGCTTCATGCCGGGCAACAAGCGGGGGCAGCACGTGCGCCAGGCGGGAGAAGATCTCAAGGCAGGCGCCGCAGCCTTCATGCCCGGCCGCCGCCTGTCCGCGGCCGACCTCGGCGTCATCGCATCGCTGGGCGTCGCGGAAGTCGCGGTCCTGCGCCGCCCCCGCGTCGCGTTCTTCTCGACCGGTGACGAATTGCGTTCCCTCGGTGAGCCGCTCGGGCTCGGCGAGATTTACGACAGCAATCGCTACACGCTCTACGGCATGCTGGCGCAGCTGGGCGTCGAAATGATCGACCTCGGCGTCGTCAGCGACGACCCGGCACGACTGGAGGACGCATTCACCCGCGCGGCGCGCGTCGCGGATGCTGTCATCACGAGCGGCGGCGTGTCTGTCGGCGAAGCGGATTATACGAAGGAGATCCTGGGCCGGCTCGGCGAGGTGCGCTTCTGGAAGGTCGCCATGAAGCCAGGCCGACCACTCGCCTTCGGCCACATCGACGGCGCGTGGTTCTTCGGTCTGCCGGGCAACCCGGTGTCGGTGATGGTGACTTTCTACGAATTCGTGCGGCCTGCGCTGGAAAAGCTGATGGGCACGACGCCGCGTCTGCCATGGAGCATGCCGGCGCGCGTGACGCATGCGCTGAAGAAGCGACCGGGGCGCGTCGAATTCCAGCGTGGCTTCCTGCAGCGCGACGACGCCGGCCAGGTGATTGTCACGCCAACCGGCGATCAGGGCTCGGGTATCCTGAGTTCCATGTCGCAGGCGAACTGTTTCATCGTGCTGCCGCTGGCGACGGCAGGAGTCGAGGCCGGCGCGACGGTCGAGGTGCAGCCCTTCGACGGCCTGGTCTGAGTGCGTCGCCCGGCGCACTCCGCCGGGCAGGCGCCGCTCAGATTTCGACGTGCATGCCGTCGTGGGCGACTTCCCAGCCCGCCGCTTCGACGGCGCGCCGCTCCGGCGTGCCGGAAATGAGGATCGGATTCGTCGTGTTGATGTGGATGAAAATCTTCCGTGCGATGCCGAGTCCCTCGAACGCGGCCATCGTCCCGGCCGGCCCGGACACGCTGAGATGCCCCATCCGGTTGCCGGTCTTCACGCCTACGCCATCGCGTATCATTTCGTCGTCCACCCACAGCGTGCCATCGAAGAAGACGAGCGACGCGCCGCGGATGCGCCCGGCCAGTTCGGGCGTCATGCGCGCGCAGCCCGGTATGTAGTAGAAGCGCCGCCCCGAAACCTTGTCCCTGATCTCGAGCGCCACCGTATCCTCGGTCACGGCGCCGACGTCGACGCCCCGCTGCGTGTCCTCGAGCCACAGTGCAACCTTGCCTGGCACCGCGAACGCGGTCACGCTGCAACCCAGCGCCCCACCGTCCGCACGCAGCGGTTCGAAGGCCTGCTCGAGGGCGACCGGGTGGCGTTGCACGAAGGCGGGGTTCAGTACGTTGAAAATCGAGTTCGCGGCCAGCACGTCGAGCACGCGCCGGGTCGCGTAGAGATTGAAGGCCTGCGACTCGCGCAGGCTCAGGAGACCGGTGACGTGGTCGACGTCGGCATTCGTGAGCACCACCGCCTGGATAGGACTTGCCCGCAGCGGCCCGTCCGCTGCCGGTTGCAGCACCGGGTTGTCGCCAATCTGCTGCCTCAGATCCGGTGACGCGTTGCACAGCAGCCAGTGCAAGCCATCACAGCTGACCGCAATCGATGACTGCGTGCGCTTCGGTGCGGCCGGGTCGCCGGCGCGCGCACGCCGGCTGTTCGGGTGATTGCAGTTCCACTGCGGATAGCCGCCACCTGCGGCCGAACCCAGCACCCTGATGTGCATTGCCACTCCCCCCTATTCGTCCTGCCCCGCCTCGCGCGCGACACCGGACGTGTTACGCGCGACCCAGCGCTCGCCCTGCGCGGTCGTTTCCTTCTTCCAGAACGGCGCACGCGACTTCAGGTCTTCCATGATGTGCCGGCATGCCGTGAACGCCTCGGCCCGATGCGCCGACCACGCGGCGACGAGCACGATCGGGTCGCCCGGCAGCACGAGACCCACGCGATGGATGACCAGCGTATCGAGCAGGGCCCAGCGGGCGGCGGCTTCGGCACAGATGGTTTCGAGATGACGCTCGGTCATGCCCGGGTAGTGCTCGAGCGTCATGCGGGTGACCGCGTCGCCCTCGTTGAGATCGCGCATGCTGCCGACGAAGCTCGCACTCGCGCCGAACTGGCCGGGGCGCGCAAACCGCCGCCTCTCGTAGGCCGCGAGCTCGGCGTAGGGTTCGAACGGGGCGTCGCGTACGCTGACGCTCATGTCGCCCCCCCGGTGACCGGCGGGAAGAAACCCACCTCGTCGCCCGGCGCGAGCACCCTGTCGGGCGCGCAGTAGTCCATGTTGACGGCACACAGCACGCGCGGCGGCAAGGCGTCCTCACCGGTCTGGCCGCACCAGACATCGGCCACCGTCATGCCCGGCGTATGGGCGATCCGCCGTTCACGCCAGCCGCGCGCCTCGGCAAGGCCCGCGAAGAGTTTCACTGATATCGCAGCGGCGCCGCTCACGTTTACCTTCTCACACAGGTTTCTGTACAGTTGCGGCCGATTCTAGCGCACCCGCCGGCAACCGGAGCAATTCGATGACTTCAGGCCTGACCCACTTCAACACGCGCGGCGACGCCCACATGGTCGACGTCGGTGACAAGCCGGTCACACGGCGGCGGGCCCTTGCCGAAGGCTGGATCGACATGGCGGAGGAGACGCTGGCGATGGTCGAGCGGGGGCAGCACAAGAAAGGCGATGTGCTGGGCATCGCACGCGTGGCCGGGATCATGGCGTCCAAACGCACTGCGGATCTGGTGCCGCTGTGCCACCCGCTGGCGCTGACCTCGGTCGAGGTCGAATTCGCCTGCTTGCCCGAACAGCGTCGCATCCACTGCGTCGCGATCGTCGAGACGCGCGGCCAGACCGGCGTCGAGATGGAGGCGCTCACGGCCGTACAGGTGGCGCTGCTGACGATCTACGACATGTGCAAGGCGGTGGACCGCGGCATGACGATGAACGGCATTCGGCTCGTCGAGAAATCCGGCGGCCGCTCGGGCGACTGGCGGCGCGAGCCGGCCTGACGCCCCGCGCGGCGCAGGCCTGGGACAGCCTGCGTTTCAGGTGTTGCTACGCGCAAATTCCTGCAACAGTTCCAGCGCGACCCCGGGTTTGGCGCCCAGCGCCGAAGGCTCGAAACCATGCTGGAAGAACGGCGCATAACCCGGGTGCGCCACGACATCGGAAGCGTCGAGTCGCCGGAAGCCCATCCGCCAGTTCGCGAAGGCGCGCTCGTCGATCGGGCTGCGGTCGATCTCGAACACATCGCTGTGCCGCGGGTCGCGGTGCACCCGCGCGAGGGTGGCGTCGACCGCCTCTTCCTCGCCTTCCAGGACCTGCATGAAAGAGCCACCCGCGTAGAGCAGCATGCCCGTCAGGCCGCTGGGTTCGTTGTTGCGCACGGACGCCTCGAGGATGTCCTGGAGCGCGCTCGCATCCACCGCGTGATTTGCAGTGCTGACGTAAATGACTCTTACGAGTCCCATCCTGCCTCCATGATTGGCGAGCGAAGCGGCTTCGGCGGGCGCGCCGGGAACGCCCTGATTCACGGCCGAATCAGGCCAAAAACCGGGGCGTGGCTCCCGCCGAATTGTATCGGTCAGTCATATTTCATGTATTTGAAGCGCGGGTCCTCCGGCGTACCCTCCAGCGGGCTGTCCTCGTCCGGACGCCACATCAGCACCTCGTCCATTTTCCTCGCCAAGGCGAAATCCTTGTCCGTGATGCCTTTGGCAGCGTGATTCTGCAATTTGACGGTGACGAACGCGTAGGACACGTTCAGGTCCGGGTGGTGCCAGGCCGCCTCCGCAAGGTGGCCGATCGTGTTGACCGCCATCAGCGTGCTCTTCCAGCCGGAAGTCTTGTAGGTTCGGCGTATCCAGCCATCCTTCAGCTTCCACTCGGGCAGTTCCGCGGCGAGCAGCGCCTCGACCTCGGCGTCAGTGTAGATTTTCTCCGACTTCTTCTCGCGCCAGCCCATGGGTGTTTCTCCTCAAGTTTGCGTCAATTGTCCGGATCGAATGCCGGGATGCCCGCGCGCAGGGCGCGCACCTTCGCCACGTCGATGCTTCCCGTACGCTCCGAGTCGTTGCACATGGCGCCGCGAAAGCCCAGGTAATCCGGTGCGTACCTGCGCAGTGGCGCGATGTCATCGAGGCTGAGGCGCCCGGCCAGCCCGGTCAGGAGCCCAAGCTCGCGCGACCGGCAGACAAAAGCCTGCAGGGCGTCCGCGGACATCAGTTCACGCAGTGATGGCCCCGATTTCACGGCCGTATCGAGCATCACGCCGACGATGCCGGTGGCGGCCAGCCGGGCCAGGTCGGCGGCATCTGGCGGTTCTTCGGCGAAACAGACCACGATGACCCTCGCCGCCGCCTGGCAGGCGCGACGCAGGGCCTCCAGCATGGCGGGCGCCGGCGCATGGGCATACGCGCCGACCTTCACGTAGGCGGCTCCGGCCGCTCGGCTTGCCGCCACCCGCATCGGAATTGCCGACGGTGTTTCCCAGCAGTCGCCAATCGTCGCGCTGATTTGAAAGCGTGAACCCAGCGTTCCAGAGACCTCCGCGATGATCGCCGAGTCGACCTCGCCGAGTGCGCCACGCGCCGGGTCCTTGAGATCAATCCAGTCGACGCCACAGTCGGCCACGATCCGCGCCTCGGCGAGGTTGCGCACGCTGGCAAGCATCGCGGTCATCGCGCGAGTCGTCCCGCTTCAAGCGCGTGTCGCGGGTGGCCCGCGACCGCCGCGATCAGCCAGGACCAGGCGTCGAGTTCGCGGGCCCCGGCAGTCTTGTCGACCGCCACGCGCAGGCGCAGCAGTTCGTCGACCACGGCCACCGGGTCCAGCCAGTCCAGCCGTGAAACCAGGACCGAGGCCTCGATCACGGCGGACTGCGCGCGGTTGTAGCCGGTGAACGGGGCATGCATCTGACGCGCGACGACCCGGCAGGTGAATTCGGGGCGCATCGGGTCGTCCCGGCTCGTGACGACCTGCAGTTCCCAGTGCGCGAGCGGTTCCGCCAGGCGAGGCACCGGCACGTGGGCGCTCGCCACCGTGGGCCAGTCGCGGCGCCCGGTCAGGCAACCGGCGATGACGCGCACGTCATCAGTGAAATTGAGGACCGCCTGCCCCTGCGCGCGCAGGTTCTGCAAGGTCTGGGACGGGTGAAACGGCGCAAGCAGGACTTCGTCGCCGCGCATCCGGTAACCGAGCGGTGTCAGGTGAACGCGCCCGTCCGGATGCAGCGTGGACACGATCGCCTCTCGGATGAAATCACCCACGCGGCACCACGCTGTCGCATTCACCGCAAGAGGAGCGCACCGCATCAATTCGGTCCATTTCAACCAGCCCCCACCGGGCATGCAATGAAATCAACCAGTCACGCGGCTGACAGCGGCCCCGCAGTCGTCGGCCCGGTCGCGCAGGGAACACTAAGTAACTGTTTCCAAATGAAGTCATTGTTTTCTGCAGATGGACATCAATCTGGCACGTTCGATGCGAATACGAAAGCGAGCGCAGAGATGTAATTCTCGCAGCGCGGGAGGCCAGCCTCAACGGCTCGCCAGTGGGTTCCGGCTTTGATAACGGGAGAAGACACATGACTTGGGAAACTCCGTCTTTCGACGACGTGCGTTTCGGCTTCGAAGTCACGATGTACATCAACAACCGTTGATTCCGTGACGAATGCCGCCCGGGGGCCCTCACCGGCCCTTCGGGTTCGGCCCCAGACCAGCCCGGACCAGCAGCGTGATCGAGCATTCCATCAAACGCCGGCCCAGCGCCGACCCCGCGTGGACACGCGAAGAATTTTCCCGGCGACTCCGTGACAAGGAGCGCTACTACCACATCCACCACCCTTTCCACGTGCGGATGAACCAGGGCGGACTGGACCGCGACGCCGTGCAGGGTTGGGTCGCAAATCGCTTCTACTACCAGACCAGCATACCCTTGAAGGATGCCGCGATCCTCGCCAACTGCGGCGATCGGCACACGCGGCGCCTGTGGATCCAGCGCATCATCGACCACGATGGCACCACTGACGAGGACGGCGGGATCGAAGCCTGGCTGCAGCTCGGCGAAGCGGTGGGACTCAGCCGCGCAACGCTGGAGAATGAAACGCTGGTGCTGCCGGGGGTCCGCTTCGCGGTCGACGCCTATGTGAACTTCGCACGCCGCGCAAGCTTCGAGGAAGCGGCCTGCTCGTCGCTGACGGAACTCTTCGCGCCGACGATACACCAGCGTCGGCTCGACAACTGGCCGGAAATCTATCCGTGGATCGACGAACGCGGCTATCGCTATTTCCGCAAACGGCTGAGCGAGGCCCGCCGCGACGTGGAGCACGGCCTTGCCGTGACACTCGAGCATTTCGTCACGCGCAGCGACCAGGAGTACGCGCTGTCCATCCTCCAGTTCAAGCTCAACGTTTTGTGGACGATGCTGGATGCGATGTGGATGGCGTACATTGAACACAAACCTCCATTCTTCAGTTGCGAACATGACTGAACAGGCGATCGGTCCCGACACGGTGCCGAAAATCTCCCCGATGTTCCGCTTGCAGTGGGAAGAGGCGCAGGCCTGCCACGTGCTGTTGTACCCGGAGGGCATGGTCAAGCTGTCCGGCAGCGCCGGCCAGATCATGACGCGCATCGACGGCAAGTCACCGGTGTCGGCGATGTTGGCTGAATTACGCGCGGCATTTCCCGGCGCCGATCTCGAAACCGACGTCTACAAGTTCCTGGAGGCCGCCTATGACCGCGGATGGCTCCGTACCGTCAACGCACGGTAAACCGCTCTGGCTGCTGGCCGAGCTGACCTACCGCTGTCCACTGCAGTGCCCTTACTGCTCCAATCCGGTCGACTATGCGCGTCATCGCGAGGAACTCAGCACCGAGCAGTGGATAGAGGTGCTGCGCCAGGCGCGGAAAATGGGCGCGGCCCAGCTCGGTTTCTCGGGCGGCGAGCCGCTCGTGCGCCAGGATCTCGAGCTCCTCATCGCCGAGGCACGCAGGCTCGGCTACTACACGAACCTCATCACCTCGGGCGTCGGCATGGACGAAGCCCGCGTCGCGGCGTTCAAGGAGGCCGGGCTCGACCACATCCAGATCAGCTTCCAGGCCAGCAGTGAAGAGCTGAACAACTATCTCGGCGGAACCGACAGCTTCGCGCACAAGTACGAGATGGCGCGGGTGGTCAAGAAGTACGACTACCCGATGGTGCTGAACATCGTCATCCATCGGCAGAACATCGACCAGATCGAAGACATCATCCGCATGACCGTCGATCTCGACGCGGATTACGTCGAGCTCGCGAGCACCCAGTACTACGGATGGTCCAAGGTCAACGCGGAACTGTTGCTGCCGACACGCGAGCAACTGGCGCGCGCGGAGCGTATTGCGCACGACTACCAGGCCCGCATGAAGGGCCGGATGAAGATCATCTACGTCGTGCCGGACTACTATGAAACGCGCCCGAAGGCCTGCATGAATGGCTGGGGCGCCATTTTCCTCACCGTCGCGCCCGACGGCGCCGCCCTGCCCTGCCATGCGGCACGGCAACTTCCCGGTTTCGACTTCCCGAACGTGAAGGATCACTCCATCGAGTGGATCTGGAACGAGTCACCGGCATTCAATCGCTACCGGGGCCATGACTGGATGCGAGAGCCGTGCCGGAGTTGCCCGGATCGCAGCAAGGATTTCGGTGGCTGTCGCTGCCAGGCGTTCATGATGACCGGCGACGCGACAAATGCGGATCCGGTGTGCGACAAGTCGGAGCATCATGCGGCGCTGGTCGCCGAAGTGGATCGCATCACCGCCCAGCCACTCGATGCAGTGCGCGCCAAGCCCCTCCTGTTCCGCAATACGAAGAACTCCCGGCTGCTGTCGGACTGAGCCGGGTAGCCCAGGCGCTTGGGCCCCTAGGCTTCCTGCCGAATGGCCCAGGCGACTTCCAGCGCCTGCCGGTTGGGTTTGACGTCATGCACCCTGAAAGCTCGCACGCCTGCGGCGGTACCGAGGGCGGTGGTCGCGCAGGTCGCACCGATCAGTTCCTGCGGACTCGTCTCGCGGCAGATCGCCCCCATGAAGCGCTTGCGGCTCGTACCGAGCAGGACGGGGAAGCCGAGCGCGACGATGCGTGGGAGTTCGCGCAACAGCGTGAGGTTGTGACTGCGGGTCTTGCCGAATCCGATGCCGGGATCGAGCAGGATGCGCTCGCGGGGAATGCCGGCTCTCAGGGCGGCGGCGGCACGCGCCGCCAGGAAGTCCGCCACCTCGGTGGTGACATCCTCGTAAGTCGGCGCCAGCTGCATGGTCTCAGGTGAGCCCTGCATGTGCATCAACACGATGCCCGCTCGGCGCTTGGCGACAATGTCGAGCATTCGGGGATCGGATGCGCCGCTGACGTCATTGACGATGTCGGCGCCCGCGTCGAGCGCGGCGGCGGCGACTATCGCCGAGCGCGTGTCGATACTGATTGCAAATCTGCCGGCCAGTTCGCGTCGCAGCGAGGCGACGACGGGCAACACCCTGGCCAGTTGCTCCTCGTCGGGCACCGGCAAGGCGCCCGGTCGAGTGCTTTCACCCCCGATATCGATGATCGAGGCCCCCTCCTCCAGCATCAGGCCCGCGTGCGCGAGCGATGCGGTCAGCGCCGTGTAGCGTCCACCGTCCGAGAAGCTGTCTGGCGTGACGTTCAGCACTCCCATGACCAGCGGCGCCTGCAGCGGATCCGCCAGCCGTTCCAGCACACTGGCGTCAGTCATCGGGCCTGAGTGCGCGGCGCATGGCGTCGGCCGCCCGCAACAGCGCATCGGTCATCAGCGGTTCGCCCGAGAGATGCCCGGCCGTGCGCAGGATTTCAAGCCTGGAGTGCGGCAAGGCGCGATGCAGCGCCCAGCTGGCCTCCGGCGTGCAGGTCAGGTCGCGCTGGCCGTGAACGATCGTCACCGGTACCTGCGGCAGCCTGGACACGTTCGCCAGCAGTTCATCGGGCTCGAGGAAATAGCGGTGCCGGGCATAGTGCATTTCGAGGCGGGTCTTGCCGACGAGGACGTCGGCGGGCGGCTCGGGATCACTGCTGCCCGAATCCATCGAGAAGCTCACCACTTCGCCTGACCAGCGCCCCCAGGCGCGGGAGGCCGCCAGCGCAAGCGCATCATCGGCCCCGAACACCCGGCGATGGATCTCATCGATCAGTGATGACGGCCCACCCAGTGCGTCGTTCAGTTCAGCCCAGGCCTTCGGCAGCATGCGCCCTGCGCCATCGGCGAGGAACCACGCCAGGTCGCGCGGGCGTGCCAGAAAGCAGCCGCGCAACACCATGCCAAGCACGCGTTCGGGATGTCTCTGCGCATAGGCGAGCCCCAACGCGACTCCCCAGGATCCCGCAAATACCACCCAGGCCGGAATACCGAGGTGCTGGCGCAGTCGCTCGATGTCTTCAACCAGATGCCGGGTCGTGTTGGCTTCGCAGGATGCGAACGGACGCGAAAGGCCGCAACCACGCTGGTCGAACAGCACGCTCCGATAACGGGCCGGATCGAAGAACTGCCGATGCGAAGGCTTGCAGCCACTGCCGGGCCCGCCATGAAGGAACACGACCGGCAGGCCGTCTACCGGGCCGGCGTCCTCGAAATGGATCTGGTGGCCATCGCCGACGTCGAGCCAGCCGGCCTCGCGCGCCTCGACCAGTGAGTAGGGTTCGCGCAAGGTCTGTCTCAGATGTCGCCGAGGATTTCGGCGCGGCGTCGCTGGTATTCCTCGTCACTGATGAGCGCTTTTGCCTTGAGCTCCTGCAAGGTTGCAAGCCGATCCTCGACCGTGCGCGTGCTCGCGCCGCCGCCTTTCAGTTGCTTGAGCTCGTGGCGCAGGCGGGCCATTTCCTCTCGCATCTGGCGCCGCTCGAGGGTGAGCTTCGCCGCCTCCTGTCGCGCCGCGTTCTCGCGCTTTTTCTCGTCTTCCGGAATCAGGCCCTCGCGATACGCGACGGCGGCCTTGGCGACGTCGATGACGATCCAGTCAGGCCGTCCCGATTCATCGCCGGTAGCGAAGGACACGCCGATGGTGGACACGACCCGACCAGGCATCTTGGCCGAACGCTTCACGCGGCTGCCCGGGTCGAAATACATGTCGCTGTAGTCATTGAGCACGCCGTGCGCCGCTTCGGCATTGCGCATCGCGCGGTCTTTCTTGATCTTGAAAGAACCGATGATCAGGTTCAGCTTGCCATCGGCGTAAAACGCCCGACCGCTCGTCCACTCGCGCTCCTTCAGCGTGTCCAGCATCACGCCGCCATATCCACGCACGACGAAGATGACGTCCTGGTTGGGCTTGGCGTTGCCGAGCGCCTGCGTCACGTAGCGGCCGAGGGTTTCGGTCTGCCCGGACGTGAACACGGGGATGGATTCCTCGTTGCGGAGCAGTCCGCCCTCTGCCCAGAGTTCCAGTGAGCGCAGGGCATCACGCACCTCGCCTGTATCGAGATCGACCGGGTGCTGGTTCGGCTTCGCCGCGCCGTCCTTGTCGCCCAGCGTGGTCAGCCCGACGTATTGCTCCTGCTCGCGCCAGATCTCGCGCTCTATCTCGACTTTCCCGAACAGGTCCCCAAGCAGGTCCGCCATCGCGGGCAGGGCAGCCACGAGCAGTGCGAAGGCACATATAAGTGCGCACAGGAACGAGTTGGACTGGACCTTGGTTGGCTTCATGGGCGATGACGGCTTCAGGTAGGTCGCGGGCTGAAAGGCCCCGAAGTATATCGAAGTTCAATCGGTGGCAGCAGCATCCGGGGTGATTTCGCCACCACGACCATGAACCGCCGGTGAACCGAATGCAGCATGTCCGCACTCGCAGCGCAGTCGCCTTTCACGTGGCAACGACTGCTGCTGCCCAGGCCGGGTGGACGTGCGATGGGTGCAGCGGAAAAAGAAAGGGCGCGTCGATTGACGCGCCCTTCCCTTCGGCCGCTTGTAGGCCGGAGCGCTTACCAGACGAAGAAAGAACCGACGCTCAAGGTGTCGGACTCGCTCTCGAAGGCGGCAGCGCCGTCGATTGCGTTGGCTGAGAACTGGTTCTCGGCCTTGCTGTATTCGGCAATCAGCTTCAACCACGAGTTCACATCGTGGTAGACCCCAACCGTCCACATGCTGAGTTGGACGTCTTGGTTCTGGGTCGCCGTCAAGAGTCCCCGTCCGCTCGAGAAAGCATCCTGGTTCGACTCGCCGTAGCTGACGCCGAGCTTGGTTTTACCGGCGAAGGTATAAGTGCCCTGAACATAGTAGCCGTCGTTTTCGGCCTCTTCGCAGAAGTTGCCGGTCCCGTCGCAGGCGGTGCCGCCGGCGAACTGCAGCGAACGGCCCAAGCCTTCGCCATCGTAGTAGTAACCGGTCAGTCCGAAACCCATGTAACTTGCCGTGGCACCGGTTCCCCAGCCTGCCACTGTGGCCTTGCCGTCAAGCGCGGCTGCGCTCGTGCTCTCGAGGTCCTGCCACAGGCCATCGACCCACGCCTTGAAAGTTCCGGCGCCGAAGGTCGCGGCATAGGTCAGTTCACCCTCGAAGCGGGGCGTATCGGTCTGATCCAGATGGTTCACGAAGTTGTTCAGTTCTTCGACGCTGGGGTCGTACAGACCGAACTCCGCCTGGAAACCGGACAACACCGGTGTCTTATAGGAGAAGCGGGCATTGAAGTTCGGGTAGGTGTAGCCGCGACCGATACGGCCGGCAGTCACCGAACCGGCGTCCATGTTGGCGATACCAACACCGAACAGCGTCATGTCGTTCAGGATGGCCTGGCGACCGAAGAGCGACAGCGTGCGGCCGAAGCTCACGGTACCGAAGGAGCCGTCGACATTGACGACGACTTCGCGAGTATCGATTGAGGAACCCTGGATACCGTTGAGAAGGTCACCGTTGAGGTTGCCGCTCGCGTACAACTGGTTCTTCGTGGTCGTGTTGTTGATGACCGGCGAGAAGCTGATGCGGCCGGTGGCGGTCATCCCGTTGACCGTCGGGCTCTTCACGTTGAACGAGAAGAAGGCCGGCAGGAAGCCCGACGTCACACGGCTGATGTCCTCTTTCGGGGTCACGGCGGAATTCGTGTAACCCAGATAGTCCCAGCCAGCATCGTTGTCGCTCATTACGTAGAACGCATTGATGTTGCCGTCGAAGCTGACTTCCCAGCCATTATCGCCGCCGACCACGACAACCGCGTTCGCGCCCGAGGACAGGCCCAGGCCCAGAACGGCCGCAGCCACCGCGGAAGCGAGTTTCGACTTATTGAATTTCGTTGCCATTATTTCCTCCTAATTCAAGGATCTGAACGCGTCATTCGCGTCCTTTACGCGCCGAGCGCAGCGGTTCCCCCTACAGTCCTCACCGGTGCTCAGGCGGGTGGGCTATCTCCGGTCGCCCACAGGATCTGCCAATGATTGGCCCAACCTTAGACCATCGCCGCCAACGAGGCAAGCGCTTTGGCGTTGAAAACACCACAAATCCTGCATTCGGGGGAAACACTTGTTGCCTTAATACAACGAATCAGACCCCAGTCAGCCGCCGCCCTGCTGCAGGCGGCGCTCGCAGTGCCTGAGAAAGTCGTGGATCTCCCGCTCGCGCCACCCCTCGAACTCAAACGTGAAACGGGTGGATCTCAGTCGCAGTCCGCCGAGGCGTTGCTCGACTTCCGGCTCGAGCGCGACTCCCAGGCGCCGCCCGTCGGGGAAGCAAGCGAATATGGTGTCCCGATCGGCGCGGCACTCGGCCGGCGCAAGGAGGCGTGGCATCAGTCGATGGAGATCGGCGTGCGACAGCGCCTGGATCCGGCTTACCCGAACCCGGCCGGAATTACCGTCCGCGCTCGGGCAAGCGTCCGCCATGACGGATCAGCCGCCCGCGACGGGCGGCCACGCCGCGAGCACATCACCCTCCAGGAGGGCATGGGTGTCGCGTTCCGCGGGCGGCACATAGGTGCCGTTGACGAGCAGCAGATGGGCACGGGCTCGCGGCACGCCGCAGCGGTCGAGCACCTGGTGGGGCGAGCTGGCGTCGGCCGTTTCGAGACTGAAGGCATTGGCCTGCGCCTCGGGCGGGAGATATTCAGCGAGGGAGGCGTAGAGCTTTACGGTGATTTGCATGGAGCATGCCGCCCCGGGGGGCGGCACCTTTCGGAGCGGTTTACTTCAGCAGCGCCGCGTTGAAGCCCACCGCCTGGGTACTGCCGAGGTAGGCTTCCATCAGGCGGGTCGGGTCTTCGAGCAGCCGGTCCTTCCACTTGCCGAGGCGCGTGCGGGTCTGAATCAGACCGCGGATCACCCCGACATGCTGGGTCATGCCGAGGCTCGTGGCGCCGACGAGGATATCGTCCTTGAACTGCAGGTTGACGTAGCGGAAGCGCTCCCGGTTGAGCAGTTCGGCGCTCTCACCACCCGGCTTGCCCATCCAGAGCCCGAAGGAACTGGAAATGAGGCCCAGGGTGTCCAGCACGTTCATGTTGACGCTGCCGCGATGCACCGCGCCGACGTGGCCTGCCATGTTGCGCGCCGCCAGTTGGCCGTGCTCGGTGGCCGTGGGCTGGATGGCCTGGACGGAGTATTCGCCCGTGGAGAAATCCCGGCCCTGCGCGACGTCGCCCGACGCATAGATGTCAGGATCGTTGGTCTGCATGTGGCGATTGACCAGGATGCCCTGCTGGACTTCGATGCCGGAGCCGTCGAGGAACTGCACGTTCGGTTTGACGCCGGTGGCCGACACAATCAGGTCAGCGTCAATCTGTTGGCCGGTGCTGAGGTCGACCTTGAAGTTGTGCGTCGTGCCCTTGGCGATCCCGGTCACGCGGGTCGAGGTGTGCACCCGGACTCCCTGTGATTCGCACCAGGACTTGATCAGGTTGCCCGCCGTGTCGTTCATCATGCGCGGCACCATGCGATCTTCCATCTCGACGACCGTGAGGTCCGCGCCGCTCTGCGCCAGCGCTTCGAGGATGATGCAGCCGATGAAACCCGCCCCCATCAGCAGGACCTTTGCGCCCGGCTTCGCGCGCTGCGCGATGTTGCGGGCATCCGCCAGCGTCCAGCAGGCGAAGATACCCGGGAGGTCCATGCCGGGAATCGGCGGGGCAACGGGCCGCGAGCCGGTGGCAATCAACAGCTTGTCATAGGCAAGCTGCCCGCCGCCCGCAAGTTCGAGTTGGCGGGCGGCGCAATCGATCCCGGTGACCCGGTCCTGGACGACGTCGATTCGCTGCTTCGAGTAATGACCGTCGCCCTTCCTGAGGAAGGTGCCTTCTTCAGCAATCTGCTTGACCAGAAAATAAGGCAGCGCCATCCGCGAATACGGCGGTTCGGGTTCGTCTCCGACCACGGTCACGCTCGCCGCGGGGTCGAGTTTGCGCAGCGTTTCCGCCGCGACGATGCCGGACGGACCGGCCCCAATCACTACATGCTTCATTGCTCGAATCTCCCTGCAGGCGGCCCGCTCCGGGTACACGCCTGCGGTTCGCATTGCTGGCCCTTGCCGCGCTTACACCGACAGACGGTTCAGTGTGTCGGTGGTCGGCACCCCATCCGGCGTCCAGCCCCGGATCTCGTAGTAATGGGGCAGCATCTTGTGCAGCTCATTGACCTTGCCCTTGGCCGGACCGGTCTTGGCCGCGTCCTTCAGCAGGCGCTTGGGCAAGGTATCGTCAGCGGCAGTGAGTCCGGCATCCATGTTGAACTTCCGTTCCAGGTTCCAGATGCGTTCACCCATTTCGAGCATCTTCTCGGGTGACCAGCCGCCTTCACAGGCGGCGTCGACCTGTGGCGCGATGTCTTCCAGCGTCCAGGCGAAGGTCGTGAACACGCACAGCCCGGACGAATCGACCGCCGCGGTCGCATCCTGGAAGGCTTTCACGAGTTCGGGCTTGCCGTCGGTCGTCAGCGGATCGGTCTTCACCGGCACGCCGAGGATCTCGGACGACACCGTGTAGCTGCGCAGGTGGCAGGCGCCGCGATTGGACGTCGCATACGTCAGTCCCATTCCCTGGATGCCGCGGGGATCGTAGGCCGGGAATTCCTGGCCCTTGACGGTCATCGACAGGTCCGGGTGACCATACTTCTCGCACAGGCGCTTGGAGCCGAGGGCGAGATCGCGTCCGAAACCCTCGCCGGTCGCGACGAGTTCCGCGGCACGGGTCAGCGCTTCGGCCGAGCCGAATTTCATTTCCAGGCCGCCGGTCGTTTCCTTCGTGATGGCGCCGATTTCATAGAGCTCCATCGCGGCCGCGACGGTCGCGCCGAAGGAAATCGGGTCGAAGCCGTCCTCGTTGCAGATGAAGTTCGCATAGGTCAGCGCGTCGAGGTCGTCGACGCCGGTATCCGAACCCAGGGCCCAGGCCGCTTCGTACTCGAGGCCGCCATTCGCCCCCATGTACTGCGGGCGGTTGACGATCGTGTAGTGCTTGGGGTCGATCGTCGAAATACGGCCACAGGCGATCGTGCAACCAAAGCAGGCCGCATTGGTGACGAGATTCGGTTTGCCGTCGCTCTCGCGCGGCACCAGCATCGCTTCGGCCGAAATCCGGTTCGCGCCCTCGAACTGCACTTCGCGCATGTTGCGCGTGGGCATCGCCCCGACCTCGTTGATGACGTTCATCAGCACCTGGGTGCCGAGTTTGGGCAGGCCTTCGCCGGTCACCGGGTTGCCGGACAGCACGGCCTTGGCTTCGTTGGTGGCCTTGAAGAAGGCCTTCATGTCACGGATGTTGCCGACGCCACGGGTGCCACGCACCGCAACCGCCTTCAGGTTCTTGGACGCCATCACGGTACCCACGCCGGAGCGGCCAGCCGCACGGTGAAGGTCGTTGATGACGCCCGCGTACAGGCAACCCTGCTCGGCCGAACGCCCGACGCAGGCGATACGCAGCAGCGGGTCCTGGAATTCGTTGTGCAGCAGGTGATCCGTGTCCCACACCGACTTGCCCCACAGGTGTGAGGCGTCGAGCAGTTCGGCCTTCTCGTTTTCGACGTGCAGGTAGACCGGCTTGGCCGACTTGCCCTCGAAAATGATCATGTCCCAGCCGGCCATCTTGATCTCGTTGCCGATGAAGCCACCGGAGTTCGAGCAGGCGATGGCGCCCGTGAGCGGGCTCTTGGTCACGACCGAATAGCGGCCGCCGGTCGAGGCCATCGTGCCCGTCAGCGGGCCGGTCGCCATGATGAGCTTGTTGCCGGGGGACAGGGCGTCCACCTTCGGGTCGATTTCGGAGGCCAGGTACTTCGTCGCGAGGCCCCGCTGCCCGAGGTACAGCGCGGCCCATTCCATGTTCAGGGGTTCCGGCGTGCAGGTGCCGGCGGTGAGATCGACGCGGAGAATCTTTCCGGTCCATGCCATGTTCGCGGCCCTCCGTCAGCTCTTGGGAATCGTCTGCCCGGCGTGCGCCTTCATGCGCGCCAGGCCGGTGTGCTCGGCGTCCACATACGTGATCGCACCGGTCGGACATGCCGTCGCGCAGGCGGGGTCACCGCCGCAGAGATCGCACTTGATGACCTTGCCGCTGTCGGCGTTGTAGTTGACCGTGCCGAACGGGCACGCAATCGTGCAGACCTTGCAGCCCACGCAGACGTCTTCGATGACTTCCTTCGCGCCGGTCTGCGCGTTGATGACGATGGCCTCGACCGGGCAGGCATGCAGACACCAGGCTTCGCTGCACTGCGAGCAGGTGTAGGGGGCAAAGCGGCCCTCATCATGGAAATTGAAGACCTTGATGCGGGACTTGCTGGGATTGAAGACGCCTTCGTTCTCGTAGGAACAGGCCATTTCGCATTGCAGACACCCGGTGCATTTTTCGGGTTCCAGCTGTAGCGCTTTGAGCATGTAATGTTCTCCCCGGATCGTCACTGCTGTTCGTAGACTGCGAGGCGTGGCGTGGTGCCCGGCCGGGGCTGGCGACTCATGCCGATTCAGTGTCTGTGCACCTTGGTTTCGATGGCGCCGGCGGCCGCCGGACGCAACGCCTCAAACATGCTCAGCCTAGCCACTATCGCGTCAAAAGGCCAGCGCGCACCTGCCTGCATCCGGCACTCGATGCATTCGGGTCCAGCATCGCACCGCCACGGATATTTCCTGATTCTTGCCGGGCGCCGAACTCCGCTAGCATGCACAGTCAAAGCGCACTCCACCGATAGCGAAGGAAGTCCCGCAACGTGACAAGAAAACCTGACGAACATGCCTTCCGCCGCGCCGGCCTGCGCCGTGCGGCCATCTTCACGGCGCTCCTGTCCGCCGTCAGCTGCGGCGCGCTGGCGGACGCGCAGCTCGAGGTCCCGCTCGCCTTCGCCGGCCCGACCGATGGCACGGCCTATCGCGGCGCCCGGCAGGGACTGGACGAGGCAAGCTTGCAGGGCGAGTTCCTCGGCCAGCACTACCGGATGGACGCGGTGTCGGACCAGGCGGCTGCGATCGTCGCCGCCCTGCCGGCAGGCGAACTGGCCGCGCTGGCCAAGGCCCATCCCGGGGTGCCGGTGCTCAACGTCGCCGCTGCGGACGATGCGTTGCGTGACCAGTGCATGCCGAACCTGTTTCACGTGTTGCCGAGCAGACGCATGGCCAGTGACGCCGTCGCCCAGTGGAAGCGCGCGCACCCGGGGGCGGAGGTCGAAGCCCGGGCCTGGCACCCTGAATTCGAGAAATACGCGGCGTCCCAGCTCAACAAGCGCTACACGGAGCAGTTCGAGGCGCCGATGGACGACCAGGCCTGGGCGGGATGGGCCGCGGTCAAACTGCTGTCCGACACGGTGGCCCGGGAACAGGACGCATCCCCGGCCACCCTGCTCGACGCGCTGCGCTCACGCCTTGCGTTCGACGGCCAGAAGGGTGTGGACATGAGCTTCCGCGCGGATGGGCAGTTGCGGCAGCCCCTGCTGCTGGTCGACGGCACGCAGCTCGTCGGCGAGGCCCCGGTGCGTGGCGTCGTCGACATCGAGGACCTGGACAGCCTCGGGCCGTCGCGTTGCGAACCGAGCGCCAAATGAATCAAGCCCCCTCCATATCAGAAGGATGACATCACCCATGAGAAAAGCCCTGTCAGCCACCCTGCTGCTGCTCGCTGCCGCCCATGCCGAGGCGGGCGACCCGCGCGTCTTCGTGACCAACGAAAGCGGCGACAGCGTGTCGGTCATCGATGCCGCGAGCGCCAAAGTGATCTCGACGATCGAGGTCGGGAAGCGACCGCGCGGCATCGGCAGTTCACCGGACGGCGCCGAACTGTACGTAGCGGTCAGCGGCGAGAATGCGATCGCGGTGATCGACCCGGTGACGATGAAGGTCTTGCGCAGATTCGACAGCGGCCCGGATCCGGAGACGTTCGCCGTGCACCCCAACGGCAACCTCTACATATCCAATGAGGAGCACGCGAAGGCGTCGGTGTTCGACCCGAAGACCGGCAAGCTCGTCACCGAGATCAAGGTCGGCCTCGAGCCCGAGGGGGTCGCGATTTCGCCGGATGGCCGCCACGCCATCGTCACCAGCGAATCGACGAACATGCTGCACCTGATTGCCATACCGGAACACAAGATTGTCTCCAACATCCTGGTCGGCGCACGGCCGCGCGCCGCGGCCTTCAGCGCGGACGGCAAGCTGGCTTATGCGACATCGGAGATCAGCGGCGAGGTCAAGAAGGTCGATGTGGCGTCCGGCGAGATCGTCGGCAAGATGCCGCTGGCCGACGACAAGGCGAAACCCAAGGACATCCTGCCCAGCCGCGACGGCAGCAGGCTCTTCGTCGCCGGGGGGCGCGCGAACCGGATCTTCGTGCTCGACGAGAAGACGCTCGAAATCCTGCACGAAATCCCGGTCGGCAACCGGGTCTGGGGCCTCGCGCTCAACAAGGACGGTTCGCGGCTCTACACGACGGACGGGGCGAGCGACCAGGTCTCGGTGATCGACACGGTGCTTGACAAGGTGGTCGCCACGGTGCCGGTGGGCAAGATGCCGTGGGGTGTCACAGTCATCGATTGAGGCGGAGGAGGTCCGCGGGCGCCAGGCCCGCGGACCCGCGCATCAAAGCGTGATGCGCAGTCCCACCCACCCGGCGCGGGGCGCGCCGACGCCGAGGAAACGCGGCGACGGGTCGGCGAGGTTCGGCAGCACCTCGGTGGGATCCTCCCCGAGCAGTCCGAAGTTCTCGTATTCCGTGTCGAAGAGGTTCGTCACGCGCGCGAAGATTTCGACGCGCGCGCTGACCTCGTACGCACCGCGGAGGTTGACGAGCGTGTAGCCGTCCACCGTCTCCAGCTGGTTCGACTCGTCGCCGCGCATGACCTGATCGGAGTTGTACAGCAGCTCGCCCCCCACGGCCAGGCCGAACGGCAGGCGGTAGTCGGCGCCGATCTTGAACTGGTGGCGGGGAATGCCCGGAACCCGGTCTCCCTCCTCGACCCGGATTTCGC
The DNA here is from genome assembly GCA_943370145.1 of Hydrogenophaga intermedia. Taxonomy (GTDB): domain Bacteria; phylum Pseudomonadota; class Gammaproteobacteria. The sequence goes on from CALRPY020000001.1 coordinate 133,592, forward strand.
CGTTGGCGTCGGCCGCCGCGTGATTCGGGCTCAGCGCGAGGAATTCGCTCTCGAAGCTTGCATCGATGTAGCTGTAGGCGGAGAACCAGTCCACGCCCAGCAGATTGCCGGCAAGCGCCGCCTCGAGCCCTTCCCGCTTGGTCTCGTCGACATTCGCGAACAGCCCCGTCGAGCGACCTGTCGACTGGAAGATGATGTCGTCGTGGTTGACGGTGCGGAAATAGCCGACGCGGTGCTCGATGTCGCGGTAGACGCCGCGCACCCCGAACTCGACGCCCTTGGCAACGACCTCGTCGAGCGGCGGGTCTGCCAGGAAGGCGTTGGGCAGGCGGCATTCGAACTCGATGTCGTCCGGATCCTCGCCGTCCTCGATGGCGATCCGGCGCGCAATCTCGAACACGCCCTCGTTGCACGCGAGTTCCACCGGCGTCGGCGTCCGCGAGGACTCGCTGTAGCTCGCGAACAGGTTCGCCGCCTCGTTGACGCTGAACGTGCCGCCGACAGTCGGGTTGAACCGACTGAACTCGTGGTCACCGTTGAGCTCCCGCCGCTCGCCGGACTGGTCGCGCAGCGAAATGTCGCTGTGGTTGTACCGGCCGCCGAACGTGAACGTGAAGCGCTCCGTCACGGCAAGGTTGTCGAGGAAATAGAAGCTCCAGGTCTCGCTGCGGGTGGCGATGTCGGTCGCGCCGTCACCGACGAAGGTCCGCAGGCCCAGTCCTTCCGTGCTGCGCGTGTTCGGATCGATATCGGACAGCTCCACGGCCCCGTCGAAATCGCCATTGCCCCGGAAATAGTTGAAGCCGGCGACGAAATAGTGCTCGCGCGCGAAGAGGTCCTGGCTGAAAACCAGCTGCAGGTCAGTGCCATAGGTCTCCTGCTTGCGTTCGCTGAGGTTGTTGATCGCGGCGTCTGACAGCAGGCCGCTACCCGACAGTTCATCCGTGTGGTCTTCGAGATTGAACGTGCCGGGCACGCCCGCGAGGGCATTGAGGGCGGTCTCCAGCGCGACGGGGTCCGCGACGCCCAGCACGTTGTCGTCACAGACGTCGTCCTCGTCGAAACCGAGGTCGCCGAGTGCGTCCTCGTCTATCTCGTCGAGCAGGAAGTCCCCGCCGCCCAGCGCACAGGTCTGGAACTCCGAGGCGTCGCCGTTGAAGGAATCCGTGGTGTTGTGCCGGTAGAATCCATTGCCGACAAACTCGACTTTCTCCGCGAAACGGTGCGAGAAATCGAGCGAGATCATGTGCATCTCGTTTTCGGTGATGTCGGGCGCGGTGAAGACCTGCTCCCGGTCGAGCGCCACGAGGCCGCGCGGCGACGCGCCGTTGCCGCGCAGGTCCGTATCGCCGAACTGGTAATTGAGATCCAGCGTGCTCGAGTCCCCGCGCCAGCCGGCGCTGCCGTAGAGGTTCAGCGCATCGGAGTCGGATTCGTCGCGCCAGCCGTCCTCGCGGAAGTAATTCGCGTTGACGTAGTACCCGATCGTTCCGTTGTTGCCGCCGCTCTCCACGCTGGTCGCGGCGCGCCCCCAACTGCCGCCGTGGGCCTCGGCCTGGTGGCCCTGGAAGTTGAAGCCGTCCTTCATGTCGATCGCGAGTGCCCCACCCAATGTATTGAGGCCGAACAGCGGGTTCGAGCCGCCAACGAGCGTCACGCCGTGAATCGCCGACTCGGGCAGCAGGTCCCAGTTCACGGCGTCGCCGAGCGGCTCGTTGATGCGTACGCCGTTCTGGAACACCGACACGCCCATCGGCAGGCCGAGCAAGGGCGATGCGGAGTAGCCGCGATACTGGACGTCGGGCTGTAGTGGATTGTTCTGCGCCGAGTTGATCGACACGCTCCCGAGGCTGCTGTTCATGTGCTCGGTGAGATCGAGGCTCTGCGTCCGCTCGAGGGCGTCCGCATCGGTCGACTGTGTCGTGAAGGGCAGGCGTTCCGGGGCGATGCCGCGCGCGCCCGCGAGCGGCGTGGGCGCAACGACCGTCACCTCTTCATCGAATCCGGCGCCCTCGGCCATCACGGCCGGCGACTGGCTGGAAAGGAAGGCCACCGCGAGCGCGGCGCGGCGGTGCTGGAGCCGATTCTTAAGCATGAGTCCCCCGTTGTGCTGCCTGCCCCTCCGCCGAAGTCCACTCCACGAGCGGCCGGCGAGCGCCGCGTCGACCAACAGCTGTGCGACTTCGTCAGGCGAGGTAGTGCAATCGTCCGATAAAAAGAAGGAGGACCATAGGGGGTGGACTGACGGGCCGGAAAGCGCCGGCCACCCCAGGTGACGGAGGTGAATTCCTCAAAATGATCAAGATTTTCTCCCGCTCGACCAATGTGGGGCTGCCACAGCGAGTCACTCACCAACTCGCCGGCGTGCGGTCCGGTCGTTCATCCGGACCCCGCCCATCGCCGTGCATCAGACCTTCACGAACCCGTGCCGGATCGCCAGGCGCGCGATTTCCGCTACGGAACTCACATCCAGCTTGCTCTTGATCTGGGTCGCGTAGTTCGCGACCGTCTTGGCGCTGAGCGACAGCCGACGGGCGATGTCATTGACCGTCTCGCCTTCCGCCAGCAGGCAGAAAATCTCGAACTCGCGTGTCGACAGGCCCGCCATCGGGGAACTGGCCCCACGCGTTTTCTGGAACGCAAGCCGCTGCGCAACGTCGGGATCGAGGTACATGCCGCCGGCTGCCACCTGCCGGACGGCCTCGACCAGGACCGTCGGTGCGCTCGTCTTGGTGATGTAGCCACGCGCACCGGCCTGCAGGGCCTGCTCCACGAACACGGTGTCCTCGTGCATGCTGAAAACGAGGATACGGGCGTCGTGCTTGCGCTGGATGATGCGACGAATGGCCTCCAGCCCCCCGATGCCAGGCAGGCTCAGGTCCATGATGACGATGTCGGGTGTGCGCTCGACGAACAGTTTGACGGCCGAATCCCCGGTGTCGGCCTCGGCAATGATTTCGAGGCCGGGCACGTCTTCGAGCAGCGTTCGGTAGCCTGCCCGCACCACTGCATGGTCATCAACCAGCAGAATCCTGATCTTGGTGGACGGTGTGTTCATCTGACTTGTCCTGCTTGAGTGGAATGGAAATTTCGAACCGCGTGCCCCGCCCCGGCGCCGCCGCCAGGCGCAGCGAACCGCCGATGGCCCTGACCCGTTCTTCGATCCCGACGAGCCCGAGGCCCCGTCTTGCGACGGCTGCGTCGAATCCGCGGCCGTCGTCTTCGATCTCCAGCACGACCTCGCCGTGGCTGGCGCGTGCGAACAGGCGTACGCTGACACTGCTCGCTTCGGCATGCTTCACCACATTGGTCAGGGCCTCCTGCACGATGCGGAAGACATTGATGCTGACGTCGGGTGCAAGCACGGGCAGCGGGTCGGCGTGCTCGAACGAGCAGAACATGTGCTCGTGATGCGCGTTCCAGCTGTCGATCATGCTGCCGATCGCGCTGGCAAGCCCCAGTTCGTCAAGGATGGACGGCCGCAGGCGATCCATCATGGTTCGCACCTGGTCGTACATGCTGGAGCTCACGTCCGCAATCATCATCGCGCTGGGGCCGATACCGCTGTCAGGCCGCGCCTTGCGGGCAATCGACACCGCCAGGGCCTTGATTGCGCTGATGGACTGCCCGATACCATCGTGCAGTTCATGGGCGAGGTGCCGACGCTCGTCTTCCCGAATCGCGAGCGACCGCTGGGCCAGCTCGCGCATATCCGCCTGTCCGCGGGCCAGCGCCTCGGCCATGCCATTGAAAGTGGTGGCGATCTCGTTCACCTCCGGGCGGTTGCTGGCAGCGACCCGCACGGCGTAGTTGCCGAGTTCGAACTGCCGCAACGCGGCCCCGACCTCCGCAAGGCGGGCAAGCCCGCGCCGGACGTCGACAAGCACCCAGAGCCCGGCGATGGCCGCGAAGCCGATCAGGGCGCCGAGCAGGACGCTGAACTCGCCCCAGGCCTCGGCGATTTCTTCCACTGGATTGACCCGCAGGATGATTTCATCGCTCCCGTTGTCGAGTGCGAGGCGGCGTTCGGCCACGCGTGCCGCCGGCGTCATGAAGTTGACGAACCAGTCCGGCACGCCCGGCGCGTCGATGCGTCCGGCTTCGATCGTCGCGCCCTGGCGTCCGGCGGCTGCAATCGTCACCGTCAGGTGCCGCGACTCGCGCAGGGCCTCCAGACCCCGACGCCACGCCAGCACCGAGGCGGGTCGCATCGGGTCACGGGACTCCAGCTGCATCCGCAGCAAGGTGAAGGCCAGGTCCATCGATGCATTGGTGTCCATGCGGATATGGTCCCGCCGCATCGCAGCGAGATTTGCGCCAACCAGCAGCGAGACCGTCAGCGCAGTGCCGCCGATGATGAGCCACAGGCGCGTTACCAGCCTCATTGGTCCGTCGCGCCGGCGACATCAAGTCCGGCACCGACCGGACCGATAACGCTGGTGGACGCCTGGGCTGGCGGGAGAATTCGATATCCCGTCATCGACTTGTGAATTTTTGCCAACTGCGAGTTGTCATTACGGAATTGTATTCAGGCCGTCATCACCATCCTACGGAAATAATCCCAAGCCGATATTGAGCCCGCTCAACGTGACCATTGTTAACCAGGAGCAGAGCCCCCCCGAAGATGCGGCTGACGCGGATGGCGCCGTACTGCGCCTCATCGACCGCCAATTGCACGATCGCGCGCTGCGTGAGGCGCTGGCAGCGGTTTCGTCCGGCGCGGGTGATTCGGCGGCCGAGCTCGAGCGCCGGATCGACTCGCTGGTGGAGGCGACACAGAAAATCCACGAGCCGCTGTCGCTGGACCTGATCCTGAAGCGCCTGGTCGCGCTCATCAGCGACGCGTTCGCGGCCGACCGGACGTCCCTTTTCCTGTACGACGCCGAAACCGACGAACTGTATTCGCGAGTGGCCCAGGGCGGACTGACGCGCGAAATCCGCTTCGCCGCCGGTCTCGGCATCGCCGGTGCCGCATTCCGCAGTGGCGAATCGCTGCTCGTCGAGGACGTGTACAGCGATCCGCGCTTCAATCGCGAAATCGACGTCGCCACCGGTTACACCACCCGCAACCTGCTCTGCGTCCCGGTGCGCACGCGACGGGGCGACATCATCGGCGTCACCGAAGTGCTGAACCGCCACGTCGGGGCGTTCACCGCGACGGACGCGGTTTTCCTGCGCGCATTCACGACGCACGTCGCCACCGCACTGGAAAACGCCCAGTTCGCCGAGCAGATCATGGCCGCGACGCGCGAGGAAACGCGCCTGATGGACGTCACGCGCGCGATCTCGTCCGAACTCGACATCGAGCAACTACTGTGGAAAATCATCGGCATCGCCACCGAACTGCTCGACGCCGAGCGCAGCACCCTCTTCCTGCACGATCCGGGGCGTGACGAACTGTGGTCCCGCGTCGCGGAGGGCATGGCCACCCGGGAGATCCGCATCCCGGCCAGCATGGGCATCGCGGGCGAGTGCTTCACGCGGCGCGCCGCGATCGTGATCGACGACGCGTATGCGGACCCCCGCTTCAATCCGGCCATCGATCGCGCGAGCGGCTTTCGCACCCGCTCCATCATCTGCGTGCCGGTGATCGGTCGCCTCGGCGTGCCGATCGGCGTGGTGCAGGTCCTCAATCATCGCGTCGGCAGCTTTTCACCCAAGGACCAGCGAAGACTCGAGAACCTGGCGGCCCAGAGCGCGATCGCCCTGGAGAACGCACGGCTTTTCCGCGAGGTCGTGGAGGCGCGAAACTACAACGAGAACGTGCTGCGCAGCCTCACCAACGGCGTCGTCACGCTGGATCTCGCATTCAATGTCGTCAAGATCAACGACACGGCGGCGCGGCTGCTGGGGGTGGAGCCGGAGCGGATTCTGGGTGCGTCCGCGCTCGCGCTGTTCCGGAACGGGAATTCGTGGGTGCGCCGCCTGGTGCGGAAGGCGGCGCGGTCGCAACAGGCGGAAACCGCCGTGGATGCGACGCTGAAGAGTCGCCAGGGGACGACGACTGCCGCGAATGTGGTCGCAAGCCCGCTGATCGATGGCGCCGGCCGGACATTCGGCTTCGCCATCGTGATCGACGACATCACCAACGAGATGCGCCTGCGCTCGACGATGGCGCGCTACATGACGCGCGAGGTCGCCGAGCAGGTCATCGCGCAGGGCGATACCGCGCTCGGCGGGCGCGCCCAGCAGGCCAGCATCCTGTTCGCCGACATCGCCAATTTCACGAGTCTTGCCGAACGGCTCGGGCCGACGGAAACGGTCGCGCTCCTCAATTCGTATTTCTCCGACATGGTCGAGGTGATCTTCGAGCACCACGGAATCCTCGACAAATACATCGGCGATGCGATCATGGCCGTGTTCGGAGCGCCCCTGTCGACATCGAACGATGCCGACAATGCGGTGAAGACCGCCGTGCGGATGCTGCAGGTTCTCGCGGATTTCAATGCACGCCGCGCAAAGGCGGCTCTACCGCCGATAGACGTTCGCATCGGCGTCAATTCCGACGAGGTCATCGCCGGCAACATCGGCTCGGCTCGCCGCATGGACTACACGGTGGTCGGCGACGGCGTGAACCTTGCGGCCCGGCTGGAAACCGCGAACAAGGTTTACGGCACGCGCCTGCTGGTCAGTGGATCGACGATGTCGCAACTGCGGGATCGCTATCACAGCCGGGAAATCGACTTGCTGCGGGTCAAGGGCCGGGCGCAACCGGTGGCGATCCACGAGGTTTTCGCCGCGGAACCCGACACGGCGCTGCTCCAGTCCTATGCGGCCGGCCTCGCGGCCTACCGGCGTGGCGAATGGTCGTTCGCCGTCGAGGCCTTCGACGCGGCGCTGCGCGTCAAGCCGGACGACACCCCCAGCAGCGTCATGCGCGCGCGCGCCCGCGCCCAGGCGGGCCGCCTGCCGCCACCCGACTGGGAGGGTGTCTACAGCCCGGAGGGCAATTGACTCGCGTCACCGCCCGTGGGCGCTCAGTGCTGCCCGGCTTCCCGCGCGGCGAAAGCCGCCTTCTGCTCGGCTGACGCCTCCTGCTGGTAGCGCTCGCGCCACTCCGCATACGGCATGCCATAGATGACTTCACGCGCCTGTTCGTAGTCGAGCTGCACGCCTCGCGACTCCGCTTCCGCGCGATACCACTTGGCGAGGCAGTTGCGGCAGAAGCCCGCGAGATTCATCAGGTCGATGTTCTGCACCTCGGTGTGCTCGCGGAGAAAGTCGCGCAGCCGGCGAAAGGTGGCGGCTTCGAGTTCGAGTTCGGTTTGCTTGTCGGTCATGGTCGAGGACCCTGCGTTGGAAGGCCTACATGATACGACCAGCGCGCCCCGCCGGGATCGGGGCAGCGCGGCCGCGGCGCGCCTAGCCGCCATCGATGCCGTGCTGCTTCATGCGGTAGCGCATCGCCATCCTGGTCACGCCGAGCTTGCGCGCAGCCTCGGACACATTGTTGCCGGTCTGGCGCAGGGCCTGTTCGATCAGGAGCTTCTCGGCCTCGTCCAGGGTCAGTCCGGCGAGCAGGTCGGCCGCAAGCTCCGCCGCGGCCGGCGCCGGACGCCCGGGCAGCATGAGGCTTTGCGCGTTCAGCCTCCCCTCCCCGGCCAGCAGCATCGCGCGCTCGATCAGGTGACGCAGCTCGCGCACGTTTCCCGGCCAACCGTAACCGCGCAGGCTGGCGCGCGCGTCCGGCGTCAACTCGAAGCCCGCGATGCCGTAGCGACGCGCGATCTGCCTGCCGCAGTGCTCGGCAATCAGGACCACGTCCTCACCGCGCTCGCGCAACGGCGGCAAGGTCAGGGGCAGCACGTTGAGCCGGTAGTAGAGGTCCGAGCGCAGCGTCCCTTCGGCGACCATCCGCTCGATGTCGCGATTGGTCGCTGCGACGAACCATGCCTGGGTCCGCCGTTCCTGGCTGCTGCCGACTCGACGCAGGCTCCGCCGCTCGAGCACCGCAAGCAGCTTGGCCTGCAACTCGAAGGGCAACTCACCGATTTCGTCGAGGAACACCACCCCGTCCTCGGCGGCCTCTATGAGGCCCGTGCGCTCGCCAAGCGCGCTGGTGAACGCGCCCTTCACGTGACCGAACAATTCAGCTTCGATCAGTTCTTTCGGCAGCGCCGCACAGTCGACGTGCACGAACGGCCGGTTGGCGCGCGGCGAGCGCTGATGCAGGCAGCGCGCGGCGAGATCCTTGCCGGTGCCGGTTTCCCCGATGATCAGTACGGTGGGTGGATCAGCGGCGGCGGCGCCGGCGAAACTCGCGATGCGCTCGATCTGCGCCCGCAGGACCTGCGTGGCGCTGGACTCGCCGATGATGTCGACGGCTTCGATCGCGGTCGACTCGCGGGTGCGCGAATATTCGAGCTGCCGCGACACCCGCTGGTTGGCGAGCACCTTCTCGACGTTCAGCAGCAGCTCCTCGAGGTCGATCGGCTTCTTGAGGTAATCGGCCGCGGACAGCTTCATCGCGGTGACCGCGTCCTCGATTTCGCCATAGGCGCTCATCGCGATGACCGTCGGTTGCGGTTCCGCGCGTTCGCGCAGGCGGTGCAGGAAATCGAGCCCCGAACCATCCGGGAGGCGCATGTCCAGCAGCAGCAGGTCCGCGCCATCCGCGCGGAGCGCCGCCTCCGCCTCGTCGAGGCGTCCGGCGATACGACAGGCATAGCCGGCCTTCTCCAGCCGGCGCGCGACGGCGCGTGCGAACAGTGCCTCATCCTCGACCACCAGCACCTGGGCCAGCGGCCTCGCTGCATCGTCAAGTGTCTTCATCGTGCTCCTGTGGACGCTGTCGCGGCGCGCTGATCGTCACCCGGGTCCCCGCATTGTCGATGACTTCGAATGCAAGCGGCCAACCGTGCGCCTTGCATACCTTGAAGGCAACCGGAATGCCGAGCCCAGTGCCGAGGCGCTTGGTCGTGGGCCCCGGCTCGAGCCCGCCCGGGTCGGGCATGAAAGGAATCCCGCCGCCGCGGTCCTCGATTTCGATCGCGGTCAGCGCCGGCCACGCGCGGATGCCGACCCGCAGCACAGCCCCGCGCGGCGAGGCCTCCACGGCATTGGAAAGCAGGGCATACAGGGCCTGCTCCATCAGGTCGGCATCGACGCGCACGCTCGTGGCCTCATCCCACGGCTCGCGAACCAGGCGCAATTCCTTTTCCGCCAGGCGCGAGGCCAGCAGATCGAACACGGCGTCGAGCAGCACCCCGGCGCGCACGTCCGCGAGGCGCGGCTTCAAGGGGTGCAGGTAGGAGACCAGGGCGCTGACCCAGCGCCCGAGCCGATCGACCGTGGAGACGATGCCCTGCGCGGTGTCGCGCGCCTCATCGAGCGTGTCGGCGTGCTCCAGCAACTGTGCGCTGGCGCGTATGGCCGCAAGTGGATTGCGGACGTTGTGCGCGACCACCGGCACCAGCGCCCCGAGTGCGGCCTGCCGCTCGCTTTCGATCAGCGCATCGCGGCTCGCCAGCAGGTCAGCCGCGAGCTGGTTGACGCTGGACGCGAGCTGCGCGACCTCGGTCACGCCGCCCACCGCCAGGCGTCGACCGAGATCGCCGTCGCTCATCCGTCGCGTCCCGGCGATCACGGCGCGCATCGGCTGCACGAAGTCCCGGCTGAGGCTGCTGCGGGACAGGAACAGCAGCAACAGGGCGAACAGCAACGGCAATGGCAGCAGGTAGGGCGCGCGCCGGGTCCACTCGGCCACCCGCTCGCCCTGGTCCTCGAGCGCCCGATCGACCAGGCCGCGTACGCGTTTGAAGGCATCCTCGAAATCGGCAACCAGCGCCTGTTCGTAGCGGGGGTCCAGGATCCGAAGGCGCGCCATGCGATTGAGCATGTACGGATCGTCGAACACCGTCTGCAGGTCGGCCTGCAGACGGCCGTAGGCTTCCTGCATGCTCTGGATCGCATAATCCTCGGCCCGGACCGTGGACTGCCTGCGCAGGGAATTGAAATGCCCCTGGATGCGCCGGTAGTACTCGGTATTGACTTCGACGGCTGCCGGATCGTCGCGCAGCCGGGCGAGGGCGACGTCCTTGATCTGCTGGAAGACGGTGGCGCGGATTTCCTCCGCAGTGTCTGCAAAAGCGTTGAGCCGCAGCGATTCCGCAGCGGTCTGCTGCCAGAAATAAGCCCACAGGCCGCCCATGGCGCCAGTGACCAGGACGAGCCCGAGAAAGGCAAGTTCGTACCCGAGCAGGAGGCTTCGCAGGGAATGGCCAGGCGGCTTGGTCATGCGACGATTATAGGCTCGGCCGCCCCATCCGCCGGGTCAGGGCTCGAGGCCCACGCCGTGGGCGCGGCGCTGCGTCGGCGCCGCGCCCGATCACCACGGCAGCATGCGCCGGAGCAAACGGTCGCCCGGGGTCACCAGATGGCTCAACGCGCCCAGCACGTGCAGCGCGATGACGATCAGCAGGCCCACCGACCCGGCGACGTGCAGTTCGGTGAAGAATTCGTTCAGCTGCGGTCGGTGCTCGCTCCAGTCCGGCAGCGGAATCCCGAAGTAGCTCGACGGATACGGACTGAAGGCCGACGACAGGTAGCCCATCAGCGGCTGCATGAAGAGCAGGACGTAGAACAGCCGGTGCACCGCACCCGCGAGTGCCTGCTGCCAGCGGGCGATCGTCGCCGGCAGGGCGGGCGGCGTCACGCACAACCTCCAGGCCAGCCGGCACGCGGTGAGCAGGAAGACCGTCATGCCCAGCGACTTGTGCAGCGCGAAAGCCTCGCCGCGGGCCGGGCCCTTCGGCAGATCCACCATGTACCAACCAATCGCATACAGCGCGATCACCAGGGCCACGGTGGACCAGTGCAACAACATGGCGACCCGCGAGTATTTCGCGTCGGCGGCGCCGGGGGGAGCGGTATTCATGATGGGATTTTACACTGCGGCCCGCTGTCCGCGGGCCCTCGCGCCCGGCGATCGATGGGGTATACTCGCTGCGGGTCGAACTTCTCGAAACCGCATCAAGACGGTCGCTGCTGGATGAGAAAGTGCAAATCGGGGATCAGCCTCGCACTCGGTGCCCTGTTCACTGGCTGGGCGGTCGCGGCGTCCGCCATCGGCGAGGACTTCGGTCTCGAGCCTCCCTACGCCCTGGAAATCGACAAGTCCGAGCGGGTGCTGCTCGTCAAGAATGGCGAAAAAGTGGCCCGCCGCTTCCAGATCGCGACCGGGCGCGGGGGGCTCGGCGACAAGCGCATTCGCGGCGACAACAAGACGCCGCTCGGCGTCTACCGCATCACCGACTTCAACGACGCAAGCGCATTCCACTTCTTCATGCGCCTCAACTATCCGAACGTGAAGGACGCGTTCTTCGGTCTCAAGAACCGGCTGATCACCCGCGGCGACTTCGACCGCATCGTCGATTCGGTCCGCACCGATCAGCGCCCACCCCAAAATACCGTGCTCGGCGGCGCGATAGGCATCCACGGCCTCGGGGAGGAGAATGCCGACAAGCTCAAGGTCCAGCGCAACCTCGACTGGACACAGGGCTGCATCGCGCTGACCAACCGCGACGTCAACGAGTTGCGCAATTACGTGACCGTCGGCACCAAAGTGGTCATCCGCGAATGATGCGGGCGCTGCTGCTCGCCGCGCTCATCGTGTGCGTCGCGACGGCAGCAGCCGATGGTGCGGCCGACAGCCCGGCCCGCCCGTCCACCGCGCTCATCGTGCGTGGCGCGACGGACAAGTCCTTCGACGATGTCATTCTCGAACTCGACTTCGCGATCACCGAGCGGAACTTCCGGATCACCGGCCGCAACACCATCGGCAAGGGCTTGCGCGAGCGTGGCTATGCCGATTTTCCCGATGTCGAGGTCATTCACTTCTGCAACCTCGAATACGCGCGCGAAGTCCTGCTGATCGACCCGGGCTATGTCGCGCAGATGCCCTGCAGGATCACCGTCCACCGCGAGCGCGGGCAGACGGTCGTGAGCCTGATCCTGCTGCCGCAGGACCATCCCGACCCGCGCGTGAACGATTTCGCGGTGCGCATGAATGGTCTCCTGCGCGAAATCATGGCTTTCGTGCTCGAGGAGGAGTGACGTGTATACTCGGCGGGCTGCTGGCATCGAGGGCATCGTACGATGAAACAACGCTGGAACTTCCTGCTCGCCGAGCCCCATGTGCTGCTGCTGCTCTGGCTCACCGGCACCAGCCTCGTCATCTTCGGTGCGGCGGTCACCACCGACCAGGGCCTGGTGCAGCTGATGGTCGACGCCGACCAGAGCAGGATCTGCATCGTCCTCATCCTGATGTATGCGGTCGGTCTCGGGCACACCTTCAGGCGCACGCTGTACCTGTCCCGGGAAATCAACCATGCGGTGACGGTCGCCGGGCGGCTGGAGCAGGGCGTCGTATCGCCCTCCGCCCTGCGCACCCGGGACAGCGCGCTGGCGGCCGGCCTGCCCGCCGGATTCGTCGTCGACTACCTGGCCGACGTCCATGCGGCACGCAACCCGCCTGAAGGCGGGGAAGCGGCTTCCGATCTCCTCGACGCCTACGCCTCCCGCCTGCGCGGGGCGCATGAATTCGGCTGGTTCTATATCGACCTCATGCTGAAAGTCGGCTTTCTGGGCACCCTCGTCGGCTTCATCCTGATGCTGGGGTCGGTCGCGGAGACCGGGACGCTCGACGCGTCCACCATGCAGAAGGTGCTGCAGCAGATGAGCGTCGGCATGAGCACCGCGCTGTACACGACGATGGCGAGCCTGGTCGCCGGCATCCTGCTGTCGGTGCCCTACTACCTGCTGGATCGCGGCCTGGAAGCGCTCTTGCAAGTGACGGTGCACGTCAAGGAAGTGCTCGTGCCACCCACCGCGCCGACGGCGGCGTGACGAGGCCGGCGCCGGGATGTCAGCATTCGCCAGCTCGTCCAGCCGCAACCGGCAGCCGTTCGATCCGATCACCGCAGTCCTTTTCAAGATCATCCAGGCCATCACCTACCTGTTCGTGCTCGCGGTGCTGTTCATGAACCCGATCGCCAAGCAGGGCAAGATCGACCCGAAGGCCGAATACATCATCACGGTCGCCTGGCCCGATCGGAATCCGAACGACATCGACACCTATGTGGAAGACCCGCAGGGAAACCTGACCTACTTCAAGAACGCCGCCGCCGGCCTCATCCACCTCGACCGCGACGACCGCGGCAACCTGAACGACACGCTCGACCTCAACGGCAAGACGGTCGAAAACCCGCTGAACCAGGAGGTCACGACCATCCGCGGCGTGATCCCGGGAGAATACGTCGTGAACGTCCACTACTACGCGACGGAAAACAACGAACCGGTGCCGGTCACGATACGCGTGGACAAGGTGAACCCGGTCCTGGAAGTGATCTACTACGATACGATCACGCTCAAGAAGAAAGACGAGGAACGCACGGCCGTGCGTTTCTCGATCATCAGCGACGGCCGCGTGGCGAACATCAACCACGTGCCCAAGAACCTCGTTGCCAAGGCCTTCAAGCGGGAATAGGACAGCATGCTGAGCTTCGGACATTCCGCGATCGTCGCGGCCTATGTGGTGGTTGCGCTGGGGCTGATGCTGCTCTGCCTCTTCTCGCGCTGGTCCTGGCAGACCAAGGTGGGCATGGTGGGCCTCGTGACCGCCGCCTATCTCGCAGTGTACTTCTCGGTGCCGGCCCTGCTTGGCTGGCCCACCGATCGTGCGGTGCCCAAGCGCTTCGGCCTGCTCGCAGTCTACATTCAGGAACCCGACAAGCAGACCGGCGAGGCCGGCGACGTGTTCTTCTGGGCCACCGATCTCGATCCGGACGCCGACCAGCGACCCCGCGCCTACCGGCTTCCGTTCACGCCCGAACTGAAGGCCGTGATGCAGGAAGGCCAGGGCAAGCTGCGCCAGAACATCCCGCAAATCGGCGAAGCAGAGCCGGATGACGAAGTGCACGGCGTGCCCAGCGATCGGCAGCAGTTGGGACAGAAGAGCGTCAAGATCAAACTGCGCGACATGCCACCGGCCGGCCCGCCGAGCAAGGAAGCGGGCGGCTGATCCGATGAATCACTACCAGACGGCACCCCTATGACTTCCTGGGCTTTACCGACATTCCTGGCCGCCTTCGGCCTGCTGGTGGCGCTGGTCCTCAACGTGCTCCTTTTCACGCGCTTCGCGTGGTGGGTGAAGCTGGGGGCAATCGCCGCCGTCGCGCTGCTCGGTTGGGCAACCTGGCGCGCAACGCCCGAACTCCTGGGCTGGCCTACCCATACCGACATCCCACCCCGCTTCAACCTGAACGCGATACACATCGTCGAACCGGACAAGAGTGGCGCGAACAAGGGCGCCATCTATCTCTGGGTGACTCGCTTCGCGACCACGAGCAGCGGCGTCGTGCCCCGCGCCTTCGTGCTGCCCTACTCCCCCGAACTGCAGTTGAAGGTCGTCGCCGCCGGCACCAAACTCCGCAAGAACCTGCCCCAGCTTGGTGAAGTCGTGATGACCGCGCGTCCCGGGGACAGTCACGGCCGCCAGCAGATTGACCTCGAGTTCTACGACATGCCCGACCCGCTGTTCCCCGAGCGCTAGATTCCGTCTGCGCCGGGCTGCCGGCGCCATGCCAGGCGCAGCCCCGCCTCGCCAGGGCGGGCCGCGAAATCGTCTTCCACCACCAGATCGGCAACCGCAACCAGGCGCTCGTCGAGGAAAACGAGGGGCAGCAGGCCGCGTTCCCAGGTCGGCACGCCCAAGTCCTGCAGCAGATGCTTGACCGGCATGCCGTGCACGCGCTTTGTCGGCCGTATCCGCTCACCGCCCCGCCGTGCGCGCACGTTCAGCAGGCGGCCCGCCAGCGCGCTTGCCCGCAAGCCCTCCCCCACGACGGGCGTCGCGCTCAGAACGCCCCCGGGCAGTTCGAGCGCGGCCGCGGGTGACCACGCTCGACTGCCCGCAAGCGGCGCCGGAGGCGGAGCCGGCAACCAGTACAGCTTCCCTGCATGGCGCCTGATCTGGCCACCACGCCACGCAACGATGGGGTTTGCATCAGGCCTGGACGACACCACGTCATGCAGGACGTGCAACAGGGTATCCGCGTCAGGCGCCCCGCCACCCGCAAGCCGCAACCAGCGGCGCAGGATGAGCTGCTGGCGCCCAGGCGCAAGCCCGGCCAGGCAAGCGATATCGAGCGGGCCACGTCCTGCGGCCGGAGCACCCATCTCGCCGTCTGCATAATCGTCGAGCACGGCAGCCGCCGTACGCTGCAGTCCTGCCGCACGCGCGAGGCTGGCGGCGGCTGCCGGCCAGCGCCGCGCGAGCAGCGGCAGCACCTCGTGGCGAATGAAATTGCGGTCGTAGCGCACATCAGCGTTGGCGGGATCCTGCAGCCATGTCAGGTCCGACTGGGCCAGTCCCGCACGCAGCGAGTCGCAGGGAACACCGAGCAGGGGCCGCAGCAGAAGGCCCTGGCCCAGGGGGCGGCTGGGCGCGATCGCGGCCAGCCCGTGCGGCCCGCTGCCCCGCACGGCCATCAACAGCAGGGTTTCCGCAAGGTCGTCGCGGTGATGCGCGGTCAGCAGCATGTCTCCCCTGCACAGCTCGCGGGCGAACGCCGCATAGCGGGTATCGCGTGCCCAGGCCTCGATGCTGGCGCCGGGCGGCGCTGGTCCGCCCGCGCGGGCCTCGAGGAGGGGGATGCCAAGACGGGCGCAGACCTTCCGGCAGTGCGCTGCCCATTCCGCGCTGGCGGGGTGCAGGCCATGATCGAAGTGAAAGGCGGCGACGGATCGGCGCAACCAGGTCTGCGTGGCGCCCGCCAGGGCCGCGAGCAAGGCAGTGGAATCCGCACCGCCACTGAAGGCCACGATGACGCGCCCCGCGTCCGCCGCCGACAGCGCTTCGTGCAGGGCGGCATCGACCTCGTCAGGCGGGGAAGCGCGCGTCATCGGAGCGCGCGCGCCGTCCCGAAGCGAGGTGCGGCGGCAGGCCTATTTCTCGGTGTATTCGCCAAACTGGTCCAGCCGCAGATGGCGCTGATGCACCAGCTTTTCCGGCTCCAGGACGCACAGGCGATCGAGCCCCTCGACGAGCGCCGCCTTCACGCGCTCGGCGATTTTTGCGTAGTCGCGGTGCGCGCCGCCCAGCGGCTCCTCGATGACCGCGTCCACGAGCTTGAGCTGCAGCAGGCGCTCGGAAGTGATGCCCATCGCTTCCGCGGCATCGGACGCCTTCTCCGCGCTCTTCCACAGGATGGACGCGCAGCCTTCCGGCGAGATCACGGCATAGGTCGCGTATTGCAACATCAACACGCGATCGGCGACGCCGATGGCTAGTGCCCCGCCCGAGCCCCCCTCCCCGATTACCGTCGCGATGATCGGCGTCCGCAGGCTCGCCATCTCGAGCAGGTTGCGCGCGATGGCCTCGCTCTGGCCGCGTTCCTCCGCGTCGATGCCGGGATAGGCGCCAGGCGTGTCGATGAACGTCAGCACAGGCAGGCGAAACCGCTCCGCCATCTGCAGCAGGCGTAGCGCCTTGCGGTAGCCCTCGGGCTTCGGCATGCCGAAGTTGCGATGCAGGTTTTCCTTGGTGTTACGGCCCTTCTGGTGGCCTATGAAGACCACGCCCCTGCCGTTCAGCCGGGCTACGCCGCCGACGATTGCGGGGTCGTCGGCAAACAGGCGATCGCCATGCAGTTCCTCGACCTGGTCGAAGATGCGCTCGACATAGTCGAGGGTGTAGGGACGCTGCGGATGTCGCGCAATGCGGGACACCTGCCATGAGCTGAGATTGGAGAAGATCTGGCGCGTGAGTTCGCGCGATCGTTCCTGCAGTCGCGCGATTTCATCCGAGATATTGAGCGCCGAGTCGTTGCCGACCTTGCGCAGCGCCTCGATCTTGGCTTCCAGCTCCGCAATGGGTTGCTCGAAGTCCAGGAAGTTGAGGTTCAGTTGCGTGTGCTCGGCCGGTGTTGCCGCCATGTCGCCAGTTCTCCGTCACGGTGGCGCCTCCGGCGCCGCCGACTTCGTTATTGATATTCCACTCGCACGGCATCGTCGCCCAGCCGTGCCTGCAGGTTGTCGAGCAGCTTGTCGGTGGCCTTGACCCGCCAGTCATCAGCCAGCCTGACGCGCGCCGCGGCACCGTCGATCCTGTATTCGACCGCGACCGCGCAGGGACCCGGCGCGTAGTCGGCGAGCGTCGTCTGCAGGAACGGCACCAACCCGTTGAAGCCGGAAGCGTCCACGCAAAGCACGAGCCGGCGCGCGCGCGCCTGCCGCATTTCGTCGACAGTCGTGATCTTCTGCGCATTGAGCGCGTGGTCACCGCTGAAATCGTCGACCTTGCACTCGCCCTCGACGATCACGACCCGGTCCTCGACGACTTTCTCGAGCACCGAGTCCAGAACGTCATTGTACACGGTGACTTCGACCCGGGCGGTGTTGTCGTCCAGGGTCATGATCGCCATGCGTCCGCGCTTTCCCTTCAGGAAACGCAGGGCGACGATGAGCCCGGCGACCGTGCGGTGGCCGGGCCGCAGGTCCGCGAGGCCGCCACTGAGGAGCCCAGCCAGTTCCCGTGCGTAGCGGTCCATCGGGTGGCCGCTTAGGTAGAGACCCAGGGTTTCCTTTTCCCATCCCAGCAACTGCTGTTGCGACCACTCGTCGACATCGCAGGCGTTGCGCCAGGCGTCGATCTCGACCGGATCGGCAACCGGTGTCGCCGCGGCGCCGCCGAAGAGGTCGACCTGGCCAACCGCCGCGGCCTTGGCCTGCTGTTCGGCCGCCTGCATCGCATGTTCGACCAGGTTCATGAGCCCGCGTCGACGCGCGCCCATCGTATCCAGTGCGCCGGCCTTGATCAGGGCTTCCAGCACGCGCTTGTTGAGACGTCGACCGTCGTTGCGCCGGCAGAGGTCGAAGATATCGCGATACGGTCCACTCTCGTTGCGCTCGGCGACCAGGTTCGCGACCGCGTTCTCACCGACGCCGCGAATGGCGCCCAGGCCGTAGCGGATGGTGCGCGCGTCCGCCACGGTGAAACGGTAGTCGCACACGTTCAGGTCAGGCTTGCGGACCTCGATGCCGAGTTGCCGGCATTCGTCGATCAGGCGCACGACCTTGTCGGTGGAGTCCATGTCGGCAGACAGCACCGCGGCCATGAATGCCGCGGGATAGTGCGCCTTGAGCCATGCGGTCTGGTAGGCGACGAGTGCGTAGGCGGCGGAGTGCGACTTGTTGAAGCCGTAGCCGGCGAACTTCTCCATCAGGTCGAAGATCGATCCGGCCAGCTCAGCGCTGACGCCATCGGCCATCGCGCCGTCGACGAAGGTCTGCCGCTGCTTGGCCATCTCCTCCGGCTTTTTCTTGCCCATCGCGCGCCGCAACATGTCCGCCGCGCCGAGGGTATAACCCGCCAGGACCTGGGCAATCTGCATCACCTGTTCCTGGTACAGGATGACACCGTAGGTCGGGAAAAGGACTGGCTCCAGCGCGGGGTGCGGGTACCTGACCAGGGCCTTGCCGTGCTTGCGCTCGATGAAATCGTCGACCATCCCCGACTGCAGCGGTCCCGGCCTGAACAGAGCGACGAGCGCGACGAGATCCTCGAAGCGGTCGGGCTGCAGGCGCTTTATCAGTTCCTTCATGCCGCGCGACTCGAGCTGGAACACGGCGGTGGTCTGCGCCTGCTGGATCAGATCGAAAGTCGGCTTGTCATCGAGCGGCAGCGCATTGATGTCGATCGGCTCGAGCCCGGCGCCTTCCCGTTCCGCATTCACGACGCGGATGGCCCAGTCGATGATGGTCAGGGTGCGCAGGCCGAGGAAGTCGAACTTCACGAGACCGACCGCCTCGACGTCGGTCATGTCGAACTGCGTGACGGCCGCTTCGGCGCCCTGCTCGCAATACAGCGGCATGTAGTCCGTCAGCGGCTTCGGGGCGATGACGATGCCGCCGGCGTGGCGGCCGGCATTGCGTGAAATGCCTTCCAGCGCCAGGCCCAGGTCGAGGATGGCGCGCACGTCATCTTCCTGTTCGTAGCGCGTCTTGAGCTGCGGCTCTTCCGTCATTGCGCGTTCGAGCGTCATGTTCGGATCGAAGGGTACGAGCTTCGACAACTGGTCGACGAAGCCATACGGGAATCCCAGCACGCGCCCGACGTCGCGCAGCACGGCTTTCGCCGCCATCGTGCCGTAGGTGATGATGCCGGCGACGCGATCGCGGCCATAGCGTCGCGTGACGTACTCGATGACCTCGTCACGCCGATCCATGCAGAAGTCGACGTCGAAGTCCGGCATCGAGATGCGTTCCGGATTCAGGAAGCGCTCGAACAGCAGGTCATACTGCAGCGGGTCGAGCTCGGTGATACCGAGCGCATAGGCCACCAGGGAGCCGGCGCCGGAGCCGCGGCCAGGTCCGACCGGGATACCGTTCTCCTTGGCCCAGCGGATGAAGTCCGCGACGATCATGAAATAACCGGCAAAGCCCATCTTCACGATCACGCCGAGTTCGATTTCGAGCCGTTCGCGGTAGCCCTCCTCCGGCCGCGCCATGGTGCCGAGGGACTGCAGCTTCTCGATGCGTCGCGCGAGGCCCTCGCGGGAATTCGCATAGAGCTCCTCGTCGACCGTCGCAGTTCCCGTCACCGGATACTGCGGCAGGTGATAGGTTCCGAATTCGAGCTCGAGATTGCAGCGCTGCGCGATCACGGTGGCGTTCTCGAGCGCCGAGGGCACGTCCTCGAACAGCGCCGCCATCTCCGCCGGAGATTTCAGGTACTGCTGCTGGGAATAGTTGCGGGGACGACGCGGGTCGGACAGGGTTCGCCCTTCGTGGATGCAGACCCGGGCTTCATGCGCTTCGTGGTCCTCCGCGGCCAGGAAGCGCACGTCGTTGCTCGCAACGACGGGCGTATAGGTGGCGCCCGCGAGATCGAGCGCGAGATCGACGTAGCGTTCCTCGCCGGCACGCCCCGTACGCGTGATCTCGAGGTAGCAGGACGACGGAAAGATGTCCTGCCAGGCCGCGAGGCGGGATTGCGCTTTCGCAGGCTGGCCCTCGGCCAGCAGCAAGCCGACATCGCTGTACTGCCCCACCAGCGCGATGAGGCCGAGCGTGGAGGACACGTCCAGCCATGCGCGCGACACGTGCGGCACGCCGTGGATCTGGCCCTCCTGGTAAGAACGCGTGATCAGCTGCGACAGGCTGCGGAAGCCAGCCCGGTCGCGACACAGAAGCACCAGGCGGGAGCGCTCGGGGCCGTCGTCGGTTGCGTGGACCCAGAGTTCGGCGCCGACGATGGGCTTGATGCCGGCGCGCTCGGCTTCCTGGTAGAACTTCACCGTCGCGAACATGTTGCTCATGTCCGTGATGGCGACTGCCGGCATGCCCGCCTCGCGCGCGCGCGCTACGAGTTCGTCGATGCGTACGATGCCGTCGACCAGTGAGTACTCAGTGTGGAGATGCAGGTGGACGAAGGCGCTAGCGGACATCAGCCGCCTCCAGCAGCACCCGGACCGGACGGAATGAACGCCGATGGACGGCGCTCGGTCCGTGCTCGCTCAACGCGGCCAGGTGATCGGGTGTCGGGTAGCCGCGATGACGCTCGAATCCGTAGACGGGAAACTCGACGGCCAGCTGATCCATGATCCGGTCGCGCGTGACCTTCGCGATGATCGACGCGGCCATGATGGCAGGCACCTTCGAATCACCCTTCACGATGGCTTCAGCCGGGCAGGCAACACGCGGCGTGTGCTTCCCGTCGACGACGATCGCGCGCGGCGCCAGCCGCAGTTCGGCGACGGCACGCTCCATGGCCAGCATCGTTGCCCTCAGGATATTCAAACGGTCGATCTCCTCCACACTTGCGTAGCCCACCGCGTGGCAGACGGCGCGCCGCACGATTTCATCGAACAGGCGTTCGCGCTGCGTGGCTGACAGACGCTTCGAGTCGGCCAGCCCCTCCAGTGCGGCCGCCGGGTCGAGCACGACCGCCGCCGCCACCACCGGCCCGGCGAGGGGCCCCCTTCCCGCCTCGTCGACGCCGGCGATCATCGGCCTGATCCCCGTCGCCGTTCAAGCAAACGCTCCAGGGCCGAAGCGGCGGCGACACCGCTGCCGACCCGGAGGCTGCGATGCAGGGTGGTGCATCGGCTCCGGAAGCCGGCGACCCGCACCGGGTCGTCCAGCCACGCGTTCAGGGCCGTCGCCAGGGCCATCGGCGTCGCCGCATTCTGCAGGAATTCGGGCATCAGGCGTTCGTCCAGCAACAGGTTTGGCAGCGCGATGTGCGGCACTTTCACTGCATGCCGCATCAGCCAGTAGCTCGGCGCCGCCAGGCGGTAGGCGACGACCGACGGCGTGCCGCACAGCGCGGCTTCCAGCGTCACGGTGCCGGACGCGAGGAGCGCGGCGTCGGCCGCCGACAGCAGCTCGCTTGCCCGCCCCACCACGACCGTCAGCGGCAAGATCGGGGTGACGGCCGCCGCCCGCTCCCGGATGTAGCGCGCGCCTGCCTCATTGACGGCGCCAATCGCAAAGCGGACATCCGGCCGGCCGTGGTGAAGCCCGGCAGCCGCGCGCAGGAACAGGTCCACGTGCCGCGCCAGTTCCTGCCGGCGGCTGCCGGGCATCAGTGCGATCAGAGGGCCTCCATCGGCCTCGCCAAGCAGCGCGCGGCGGGCCGCAACCCGATCCAGCGTCAGCGGGATACGGTCGGCCAGCGGATGGCCGACGAACTCGGCGTCGATGCCATGCGCGGCGAGGAAAGGCACTTCGAACGGAAACAGCGTCAGAATCAGGTCCGTGCTCTGGCGGATCCCGGGCAAGCGCCCCGACCGCCACGCCCAGACCTGCGGGCAGACATAATGTACGGCTGGGATGCCCACGGCACGGGCCTGGCGCTCGATGTCCAGGGTGAAATCCGGCACATCGATACCTATCAGAACGTCCGGACGGGCCGCCAGCAACTCGGCGGTCAAACGTCGTCGCAATGCATGCAGGCGGGGGTAATGCTTCAAGACCTCGAACAGGCCCATGACCGCCAGTTCGTCGATGCCAGCCAGCCCACGGCAGCCTGCTGCAAGCATCCGCGGCCCGGCCATACCGAGAACATCCACCGACGGATGGCGGGCACGGAGTGCGGTGATCAGGTCACCGCCAAGCTGGTCACCTGATGCCTCTCCCGCAATGATTGCGACACGCTGGATCACGCGCTGAGCCAATTCTTACTGGTGTACGGACAAGGTGCGGCGCGGGCCCGGGTTCGACGCAGGCGCGCGTGCCCGCGTGAGCGTTTCAGCCAGCCCGGCTGCGGACGATGCCCCGGCGCGAAGCCCTGATGAAATCGACCAGTCGCGCGATTTCCGGAAACTCGCGCGCTGGCTCAGCCAATTGCGCCAGGGCCTGCTCGAGCAGCAGTCCCTCGCGATAGAGCGTCTTGTAGGCACGCTTGATGGCTTCGATGGTGGTACGTTCGAATCCGCGCCGCTTCAGGCCTTCGCGATTGATCGCGCGCGCGCGCGCGGTGTTGCCTTCAGCCATCACGAACGGCGGGACGTCCTTGACGATGACGGCGGAAATCGCCGTGAAGCTGCTCTCGCCGACGCGGCAGAACTGATGAACGCCGGTGAAGCCGCCCAGGATCGCGTAGTCGCCGATTTCGACATGACCGGCCAGCGTTGCGTTGTTCGCGAAGATCGTGCTGTTGCCGATGTGGCAGTCATGCGCGATGTGACAGTAGGCCATGATCCAGTTGTCGTTACCGACATGGGTCACCCCTCCGCCGCCGGGAGTTCCGCGATTGATGCTGCAGTACTCGCGGATGGTGTTCCGGTCACCAATTTCCAGCCTGACCGGCACATCCCCTTTGAACTTCTTGTCCTGGGGGTCTTCACCTATCGCACAAAACGAATAGATGCGGTTGTCGCGGCCAATCCGGGTGGGTCCCTTCAGCACGCAGTGCGCGCCGATAACGCTTCCATCCCCTATCTCGACACCGGCGCCAATCACGGTCCAGGGCCCGACCTCGACGCCGGCGCCAAGTCGCGCTCCCGCGTCAACGATGGCGCTGGGATGGATCAAGCGCGCCCGTCCATTTCAGTGGTCATGAACTCGGCGGTCGCAACCAGATCGTCGCCAACGTGCGCCGTCGTCTCGAACTTGTAGATGCCGCGGATGCAGCGACCGAGTCGCGCCGTGAGCAGGACCTGATCTCCCGGCACGACGGGTCGCTTGAAACGTGCCTTGTCGACACCCACCAGGTAATACATGCTCGAGCTGTTGCTGCGCGCGTTATGTGACCGGAAAGCCAGCAGGCCGGTGGCCTGGGCCATCGCTTCCAGCAGGATGACACCTGGCATCACCGGTTTGTCGGGGAAGTGCCCGGTGAAGAACGGCTCGTTGAACGTGACGTTCTTTATTGCCTTGATGCTCTCGAACGGTATGCATTCGAGGACGCGATCGACCAGCAGGAACGGATAGCGGTGCGGGAGGATGTTCAGAATCTCCCGGATGTCTATCGTCTGCGATTGCTCCATTAGGCACCCGCCTTCGACGTCGTCAGCCGCATGATTCAATTCCCCCTGCCCGGTGACTGCGCACGCCCGGGCCGTCAATATCGAGAGTGCCTGACCAGCCGCCATCCACGCGGGCCATGCACCCGGAAATGACCTGCCCAGATCCGCAGCAGGGTGCGCGAATGCAACGTGCCTGGCAGATCTGGATGACGCCTCGCCCGGCGTGGGGGAGGCATCGCAGCGAATTGGCTACGCGTTGCCGGCCTGGAAGTGAACTCCAGGCCGAGTGGGCGCGGGACGGACCTGGCTTACGGCCCGCCCTTCTTCAGGCGAGCGATGACGAGATCGGTGATGTCAACCGCCTTGCTCGCGAAGATCACGCCCTCTCCGAGCACGAGGTCATACTTCTGCTCCTGTGCGATCGTCTGGATCGCTTCCACGATCTGCTTCTGAATCTTCGCAAACTCCTCGTTACGGCGGAAGTTCACGTCTTCGCGGAACTCGTCGGAGTCGCGCTTGAGTTCACGACGCTTCTCCATGATGTCCCGTTCGAGGCGGGTCCGCTCTGTTTCGCTCATGATCGCGCCGTCTTTGGCAGCACGGTCTTCCATCGTCTTGAGCTCTTTCTGCTTGGCGACGAGGAGCTTGTCCTTGCCAGCGAACTCGGCTTCGAGCTTCTTCTTGGCCGCTTCAGCCTGCGGCGCAGCTTCGAGCACGCGCACGGCAGCAACGACGCCAATCTTGTAGTCCGCGGCCATCGCGGGGGCGCCGGCGAGGGCAGCCATCAAACCAAGGACGCCGATAACTCTTACCTTCGACATATTGATCGCTCTATGCTGGTCTAACAATTGGAATAATGCGCCGCCGCAACGCCGCGCGCCCTCGCCAGGCACTTTCCTAGAAAGTGGTGCCGAAGGTGAATTGGAATTTCTGGATTTCGTCGAATTCTTGGTCGTTGAACGGCTGCGCGATACTAACCGAAAGCATGCCGAACGGCGATAGCCAGACACCTGAGATACCGGTCGACATGCGCAGGGAATCGATCTCGATGTCCTCGAACGTGGTGTCGTAGACGTTACCGATATCGTAGAAGGCGGTCAGACGTACCGACTTGAATTCCTTGACAAAAGGAATCGGAAGAATCAGCTCGGCGTTGCCCACGATGGAGAAGTTGCCGCCGAGCGCGTCGCCGAAGAAGTCCTTCGGACCCAGCGAGCTTTCCTCGTAACCACGCACCGTGCGCGGGCCACCCGCGAAGAAGTTCTCGAAGAACGGGAGTTCGAACGTGTCGCCGTAGGAGTCGCCGTAACCCACCTGCGTCTTGAACAGCAGCACGTATTCCTTGTGCAGGGGAATGAAGATGCGCGAGTCGTAATCAACCTTCCAGAATTCGAGGTCCCCGACCGGCGCGGCGATTTCGCCCCGAATCTGCTGCAGCACACCCTTGGTGGGGAAAAGCGCGGAGTTGCGCGTGTCATACGAGAACGCGGAACTCAGGCGCAGGATGTTGAAGCTGTCACCCTCGATAAAGATGAAGCGGGCGACCTGGGGGTCGAGGAAGAACGGGTTGATGCCGATCTCCGTCGATTCGTAACTACCCGCCACGCTGATGGTGTTGTACTCCGTCAGCGGGATGCCGAAATTGACGCCGGCCGACGCAATGGTCGAGCTGAACTGCGTGACGTTGTCCAGTCGTGCACCGGCGTCGGTCTCGGAGTATCCGACCGAAAAACCGCGGCTGATGCCGTCCAGCGTCCAGAACGGATTCATGTACCCCAGGCGGAATGTGCGGTTGATTTCGCTGTTGTTGAACGCGAAATTGACGCTCTTGCCACTGCCGAGGAAGTTGTTCTGGGTGACGTTCGTATTGAAGATCAGGCCCTGTGACTGGGAGAAGCCGAGGCCCAGCATCAGGTTGCCGGACGGGCGCTCCTTCACGGTGTAGTTGACGTCGACCTGGTCCGTGGTGCCCGGCACCGCGGGGGTCTCGACGTTGACCTCCTCGAAGTAGCCCAGGCGCTGCATCCTGACCTTGGAACGTTCGACCTGCGCCGTGGAGATCCAGCCACCTTCCATCTGCCGCATTTCGCGGCGCATCACTTCGTCACGCGTCTTGGCGTTACCGGAGAAGTTCACGCGACGGACATAGACGCGCTGGCCCGGGTCGACGAAATAGGTCAGCGATACCTGCTTCTTTTCCTTGTCGAGCTTCGGCACCGAGTTGACGTTCGCAAAGGCGTAGCCTTCGTTGCCAAGCCTGTCGGTGATGTTCTTGCTCGTTTGCGTCGTGTCCTTGCGCGAGAACAGCATGCCCTTGCGCGTGGTCACCTGCTCGAAAAGCTGCCGCTCGTCGACGATGAGCTTGCCGGCGAGCTTGACCTCCGACAGCGTGTACTGCTCGCCTTCGGCGATGTTGATCGTGATGTAGACGTCGGCCTTGTCGGGCGTGATCGACACCTGGGTGGATTCGACATGGAAGTCGACGTAGCCATTGTCCTGGTACATCGAGCGCAGCGCTTCGAGATCGCCGCTAAGCTTCTGCTTCGAGTACTGGTCGTCTTTCGTGAACCAGCTGAGCCAGGTCGGGGTGGTCAGCTTGAACTCGCCGAGCAGTTCCTTGTCGCTGAAGACCTTGTTGCCGACGATGTTGATTTCGCGGATGCGCGCCGCTTCGCCTTCGATGATCGTGAAGGCGACCGTCAGCGAGTTGTCATCGAGAGGCGTGATCTTCGAGTCGATTTTCACGCCGTACTTGCCGTTCGAGTAGTACTGGCGCCGGAGTTCCTGCGTGACCTTGTCGAGCTTCGATTCGTTGAACACTTCACCCTTGGCGAAGCCGATGTCACCGAGACCCTTCAGCAGCTCCTCGGTCTTGATCGCCTTGTTGCCCTTGAAGGTGATGTCCGCGATGGACTCCCGCTCGATGACTTCGACGACCAGCACGTCGCCATCGCGGTCGAGGCGCACGTCCTTGAAGAAGCCTGTCTTGAACAGCGCCCGAACCGCCTCCTGCGTGCGCTTTTCATCGATGCGGTCGCCGACGGTGATGGGCAGGTAATTGAAGACCGTGCCCGCTGAGATGCGGCGCAGTCCGTTGACCCGGATGTCGTCGACGATGAAGTCTTCCGCGATGGCTGCCTGAAACATCAGGCCCAAGGCGAGACACGCCGACCAGCGTGCAGCTTGCGATTTCCGCATTATTTGAATTTTATTTTCGAGGGCTGACCAGCGTTGTTCAAAGGATGCGCATGATGTCGTTGAAGATTGCGAGCCCCATCAATCCCAAGAGGAACATCAGCCCGATATGCTGTCCATAGAGTTGGATAGCTTCCGGCACCGGCTTTCTTATCATGAATTCTATCAGGTAATACATCAAGTGTCCGCCGTCGAGCATTGGAATCGGCAAGAGATTCAGGACGGCAAGGCTCACGCTGACCAGGCCCAGGAACTCGAGAAAACGAGACGGACCGAGCTTCGCCGACTCACCGGCGAACTGCGCGATGCTGATGGGACCGCTGAGGTTCTCGACCGATGCATCGCCGAGCACCATGTTGCGCATGAACTTGAGTGTCGTGACCGTGACATCGGCCGTCCGCTCAAAGGCCCGGAGCGCGGCAAGCCCGGGCGCATAGCGTTCCTCGGCGGTTGCGACCTGCTCCGGCGCGGTTTCAAACGGCGCGACTTCGGCGCCGATGCGCCCGACCAAACGGCCGTCGACTTCGCTGGAGCGTGGCACCATGGTGAGGGCGAGTTCCTTACCCTGCCGCTCGACCACGACCTCCAGACGCTGGCCCGCATTCAGACGAATCCGCTCGACCCAGCCGAGCCAGTCGTCTACCGGTTCGCCCTGCAGGCGCACGATGCGATCGCCAGGCGCGAGACCGGCCTCCTCTGCCGCTTCGCCGGCGACGAGCTTGCCGATCACCGGCGGGATCTTCGGGCGGCGCGGGGCAAAGCCGAGCTTTGAAAAGAATTCCCCGCGCGAGAGGTCGTCCACGGACAGCTGGCCGAGATCCAGGGTGACCGTGCGCGCGTCGCCCTGCTCGCCCCTCACCTCGAGACGTACCGCCTGCTCATCTAGGATCGCGGCAATCGCCGTCGACATCACGTTGTCCCAGATTGCCGTTTCGCGACCATCGACGGCGACGATTTCGTCGCCCGGAAGCAGCCCGCTGCGGGCCGCGACGCCGTCGGGGCTCACCTCGCCGACGAACGGGCGGGCGCCGGTCACGCCGGCCATGAACATCAACCAGTAGACGAGCAGAGCGAGCAGAAAATTGGCCACTGGCCCGGCGGCGACGATGGCAAAGCGCCGTGACAGGGGCTGGGTGTTGAAAGCCCGCGCCCGTTCAGCGGGCGCCACCGGCCCTTCGCGCTCGTCGAGCATCTTGACGTAACCACCCAGCGGGATCGCAGCGATGACGAATTCGGTGGCATCGGGGCCAAATCGGCGCTGCCAGAGGGGGCGCCCGAAACCGAGGGAAAAGCGCAGGATGCGGACGCCAGCGCGCCTCGCGACCCAGTAGTGGCCGAACTCGTGGATTGTCACGAGCACGCCCAGGGCCACGATGAAGGACACCAGGGTCTGCAGCATTCCGCTCACCTGGCCAACTTTCTCATCAGCCCGCCGGCCGTTTCGCGGGCTCGCCTGTCCTCGTCCAGGATGACCTCGAGGTCATCCGCGGGACGCGACGCGAGGGCGGACAGGGCGCCCTCCACCACTGCGGCAATGCTGGGAAAGCGGATGCGGCCATCGAGGAACGCGGCAACCGCCTCTTCGTTCGCCGCGTTCAATATCGTCGGCGCCGTGCCGCCGGCACTCATGGCCTCGCGCGCGAGGCGCAGGCTCGGGAAGCGGCGACTGTCCGGTTCCTCGAAATCCAGCTTGCGCACATCGAACAGGTTCAGCTGGGCGACGCCGGAATCCACCCGCTCGGGCCAGGCGAGCGAATAGGCAATCGGCGTCCTCATGTCGGGGTTGCCGAGCTGTGCGAGGACCGAACCGTCGACATATTCAACCATCGAATGTATGACGCTCTGGGGGTGGACCACGACCTCGACGACATCCTGGGACGTGCCGAACAGCCAGCACGCCTCGATGATCTCGAGTCCCTTGTTCATCATCGTTGCCGAATCGACCGAGATCTTGCGCCCCATCACCCACTTCGGGTGGGCGCAGGCCTCGTCCGGTGTGACCTCTTCGAGATCCCGGAGTTCGCGTGTGCGAAACGGGCCGCCCGAAGCCGTCAACAGGATGCGCCGGACGCCGACGGATGGCAGCCCGCGCTGGAAGCCCGGCGGCATGCACTGGAACACGGCATTGTGTTCGCTGTCGATAGGCAGGAGTTCGGCACCGGACTCGCGCACGGCATTCATGAAAAGCGCCCCGGACATCACGAGTGATTCCTTGTTCGCAAGCATCACGCGCTTGCCCGCGCGGGCAGCGGCGAGATTGGGCAGCAGCCCTGCGGCGCCCACGATCCCGGCCATGACGTAGTCGACATCGGCATGACTGGAAATGTCGACCAGCGCTTCGGCGCCGGCAAGGACCTCGGTCCGCAGGCCGGCGTCCCTGACCTGTCGCTGCAGTTCGCCAGCCGCGTCATGCTCGACCATGACCGCGTAGCGCGGACGCCAGGCGCGACACTGTTCGAGCAGTCCTGCAACGTTGCGGTTGGCTGACAGCGCGAACACCTCGTAGCGGTCAGGGTGGCGGCCAATCACATCCAGCGTGTTGACGCCGATGGTGCCGGTCGAACCGAGAATGGTGACTGCGTTCATGTACGTATTACCAACAAGATCATTCCCCAATAAAACAGAGGCGCGGCGGCTGTCAGGCTGTCGACGCGGTCGAGAACACCACCATGCCCGGGGAGTATGGTACCGCTGTCCTTGACGCCCGCATGGCGCTTGAGCTGGCTTTCGAACAGGTCACCGACCACCGAGGCGAGGACGGTGACCACGCACAAGCCGCAGAAAATCATCAACAGCGGCGCCGAGTAACCCTTCGCCAAACCCAGTGGCACGGCAACGAGCGGCGCCGCGGCCAGCGCGCCGAGCACACCCGCCCAGGTCTTGCCCGGGCTCACGCGGGGCGCGAGCCGGCGTCGCCCCCAGCGGCGACCGCAAAAATAGGCCGCCGTGTCCGCGAGCCACACCAGCGCCAGCAGGCCCAGCAGCAGGTGCGGGTCTGCCGCCTTCAACCACAGCAGGCTGAGCCACAGCGGCACGAGAACGAGCCACCCCAGGATACCGAGCGCAACCGGTGATGTGGGCAGGACCGTGCGCCCCCGCTCGGCCAGGCAGACCGAGACCAGGGCGGCCACCCAACCGCCGGCCACCAGCATCAGCACTGCGCGCTGCGCAGCCGGTTCGCGCAAACCGAACCACAGGGCAACCGCGATCAGGACAGTGCACATGACGTAGCCGGCGCGCGCCGGCAGCGTGACCCAGCCGGACAGCTGGCCCCACTCCAGCGCGGCCAGGGCGAGAAAGATGGCGAGGACCGCAGCGAAAAGCAGCATGTTGCCGAACAGCGCCAGCAACACGAGCGCGCTGCCCAACAGCCCCGCTGTCATCAGGCGGGCGCGCAAGCCGCCCGGCTTCGACGCCATTGAAGACTTGACCGCCCCCTCGGACAGGTCAGGACGTGCCAAGACGTTGGGCCGCGGCCGCCGGGGCCGCCTGTTCAACCTGCTCGCCCGTCATGCCGAATCGGCGTTGGCGGCGAGCAAAGCTTTCCAGGGCCACGTCGAACTGAGTCCGGTCGAAATCGGGCCACAGGCAGTCGGTGAAATGAAGTTCGGTGTAGGCAAGCTGCCACAGCAGGTAGTTGCTGATGCGCTGTTCCCCGCCCGAGCGAATGAACAGGTCGGGTTCCGGCGCATCACTTAGACAGAGCTGCGCACCGAGCAGCTCCGGCGTGATGTTCTCGGGTTCGAGGCGGCCGGCGCGCACCTCCTCGGCCAGCCGGCGCGCGCCTTCGGTGATGTCCCAGCGGCCGCCGTAGTTGGCAGCGATCACGAGCGTCAACCGCGAATTGGCGGCGGTGGCCGCCTCGGCGTCGAGGATCGCTCGCTGCAGCTTGGGAGGGAATGCACCGCGCTCGCCGATCACCCGCAAGCGGATGCCGTTTTCGTGCAGGCGCTGCACCTCCTGCTCGAGGGCGTGGACGAAGAGGTCCATCAGCAGCCGCACCTCGGTCGGGGGACGCCGCCAGTTCTCGCTGCTGAAGGCGAACAGCGTGAGGTAATCGATGCCCAGTTCCGCGCAGCGTTCGACGATGGCCCGCACGTTCTCGACGCCGGCCCGGTGCCCCGCGATTCGGGGCAGTTGCCGACGGCGGGCCCAGCGCCCATTGCCGTCCATGATGATTGCCACGTGGCGGGGAAGCACGCTGTCCATGGAATTGCGGCGCATCAGACCGACATGATTTCCTGTTCTTTCGCCGCGAAGGCCTCGTCGATCTTCTTGATGTGCGCGTCCGTCAGCTTCTGCACCTCGTCCTGGCCGCGGCGCTCCTCGTCCTCAGCGATTTTCTTTTCCTTGAGCAGGCCCTTGAGATCCGACATCGCATCACGGCGGATATTCCGCACGGCGACCTTCGCCTGCTCGGCTTCGCCCTTGATCACCTTGACCAGGTCACGCCGGCGCTGCTCGGTCAGCGGCGGCAGGGGAATGCGCATCACGGTGCCCGCCGTATTGGGATTGAGGCCGAGCTCCGACTCCAGGATCGCGCGCTCGATTGCCGACACCATCGCCTTGTCCCAGGCGGTGACGACCAGCGTGCGCGCATCTTCGATCGTCACGTTTGCCGCCTTGGTCACCGGCGTCTGGGTGCCGTAGTAATCGACGGTGATGTGGTCCAGGAGGCTCGGGTGGGCACGCCCCGTGCGAATCTTGAGCAATTCCAGCTTGAAGGACGCGATGGTCTTGTCCATCCGGGTGCCCGTGTCTTTGATGAGATCTTGCAGCATTGGTCTAATCCGCCGTTGTTACGAGGGTTCCCACGTCTTCGCCGAGCGCGGCGCGCACGAAGGCGCCAGGTTGCGTCATGTCAACGACGCGCAGGGGCATGTGATTGTCACGGCACAGCACCACCGCGGTCGCATCCATCACCGCGAGCTTCTGATCGAGCACCGCGTCATAGTCGAGGCGGACGTATCGCCGCGCATTCGGGTCCTTGGCTGGATCGGCAGAGTACACACCGTCCACCTTGGTTGCCTTGATCATGAGTTCGGCGCCGATTTCGATGGCGCGCAGGCTTGCCGCGGAATCCGTGGTGAAAAACGGGTTGCCGGTGCCGGCCGCCAGCACGACGACGCGCCCCTTTTCGAGATGGCGTATCGCACGTCGGCGGATGTAGTCCTCGCAGACCTGGTTGATCTTGATGGCGGACATGACGCGGGCGTGGAGGCCCTGGCGCTCGAGTGCGTCCTGGATGGCGATCGCGTTGATCACCGTCGCGAGCATGCCCATCTGGTCGGCCGAGACGCGATCCATGCCCTTGGCCGCGAGACCGGCGCCGCGAAAGATATTGCCGCCGCCGATCACGACCCCAACCTGCACGCCGTGCTCGATGAGGTCCTTTATTTCACTGGCGATCCGGTGCAGCACCGCCGGATCGATACCGTAATCCTCGCCTCCCATCAAAGCTTCGCCGCTGAGCTTGATGAGTACCCGGTTATACCGGTTTTTCCTGACAGTGTCGGACGTCACGTGCACAGTTCCTAGGCTGAATGGCGCGGCGCGGCGGCCGGAAGCCGCCGCTTGGGAGAAATCAGCCGGCCCGCCTGCATCCTCGCGTGCGGGACCGGCCGTCCATGTGCTCGCGGCTCAGCTGTCGGCACCGCGCGCCTGGGCCATGACTTCCTCGGCGAAGTTGACCTCTTTCTTCTCGATACCCTCGCCCACTTCATAGCGGGTGAATGCCCGGACCGAACCATCCTTGCCCAGCAGCTTGCCGACCGTGGTGTCCGGATCCTTGACGAAGGGCTGCCCGAGCAGCGTGATTTCGCCGACGAACTTGCGCATCTGGCCGACGATCATCTTTTCGATGATTTCCGGCGGCTTGCCGCTGGTGGCGGCCTGGGCGAGCCTGATCTCCTTCTCCTTGGCGATCAGCGCCGGCGGGACATCGCTCTCCGCGATGCAGACCGGGTTCGACGCGGCGATGTGCATGGCGATGTCCTTCGCCATTTCCTGCGGGGCGCCCACCAGCTCCACCAGCACACCGATGCGCTTGCCATGCCGGTAGGCCCCGATACGGCCATCCGACGTGGTGCGCAGTTCGAAGCGACGCACGGAGATGTTCTCGCCGATTTTTAGAATCAACTGCTGGCGTGCGGCTTCGACGGTTTCAGTCGAGCCGTCCAGCGTCGCGGCGGACAGGGCCTCGACATCGGCCGGACGGGCCTGGAGGACCGTTCGCGCCACTGCGTCGGCAAATGCCGCGAAATTGGGCTCATTGGCGGCGAAGTCGGTCTCGGAATTGACCTCCACCAGGGCGGCTACGCCGTCACCTTCAGCAATGACCACCGCGCCTTCGGCGGCGATACGGCCCGCCTTCTTTGCGGCCTTTGCCGCGCCGGACTTGCGCAGGTGCTCGAGGGCAGCCTCGAGGTCGCCGTTCGTGGCCACCAACGCATTCTTGCATTCCATCATTCCGGCGCCGGACCGCTCGCGCAGTTCCTTCACCGCCGCTGCACTAATCTGCATCTGTATATTTCTCCAGCAGGCCCCGCCCATCCGAGCCGGACGGGCGGGGCATCGTCGGTAACTTACTCGGAGGCTTCGCCGCCGGTCGTTTCTGCGGCAGCTTCCGGCTTGCGGGCGGCCGGCGCCTTCTTCTTCGGCGGCGCCTTGCGCGGTCCGCGGCGGGCGTCTTCCCCTTCGCCGACGACCGGAGCACCGGAGGCGTCGAGTTCGACGAATTCGTCCTGCCCGCCGCCGCTCGCGGCGAGTGTCGTGCGAGCGTCGAGCACGGCATCGGCGGCCGCCTTGGTGTAAAGGTTGATGGCGCTGATGGCGTCATCGTTACCCGGCACCAGGTAATCGATGTGGTCGGGCTTGCAGTTGGTGTCGACGATGGCGACCACGGGAATCTTGAGCTTCGCGGCTTCCAGGACGGCGATGTCCTCGTAGCCCACGTCGATCACGAACAGGGCGTCCGGCAGGCGCTCCATGTCCTTGATGCCGGCCAAGCCGTGCATCAGCTTGTCGTATTCGCGGCGCACCTGCAGGCCTTCGCGCTTGGAGATGCGCTCGAGACCGCCGTTGTTGATGGTGTCCTCGAGTTCCTTGAGGCGCTTGATCGACTGCTTGACCGTCTTGAAGTTGGTCAGCATGCCACCGAGCCAGCGGCGGCTCACATAGGGCATGCCACAGCGCACCGCTTCGCGCTCGACGGCCTCCTGGGCGGCGCGCTTGGTGCCTACAAACAGGATCTTGCCGCGCTTGGCCGCCAGCCGACCGATGAAGTTCATCGCGTCGTTGAACAGCGGAAGCGACTTTTCAAGGTTGATGATGTGGATTTTATTGCGTTCGCCGAAGATGTACGGGGCCATCTTGGGATGCCAGAATCGGGTCTGGTGACCAAAATGCACGCCAGCTTCGAGCATCTGGCGCATGGAGACATCTGCCATTTGGTTTTCCTCTCGGGTTTTTCCTCCACGTGTCCCGAACAGCCGATCCGCCTTTTGGCGGACACCCGGGCGCCGGTTGCCGACACGTGTGTGGATTGTTGAATGGTCTGATTGCATTGCCCATCGGGCGCGCGCTTTATACCATGGAACCTTCGCCGTAACAATGAGTTGGGATCACTGAATCATGCCCGTCACGATCAAGACGCCGGCCGAGATCGAGATAATGCGCGTTGCCTGCCGACTGGCCGCCGAGGTGCTGGAGATGATCGAGCCGCACGTGGTGCCGGGAGTGGCCACCGAGGAACTCGACCGCCTGTGCCACGATTACATCGTCAACGTCCAGCACGCCATTCCCGCCCCGCTGAACTACCACGGCTTTCCAAAATCGATCTGCACCTCGGTCAACCACGTGGTCTGCCACGGGATCCCGAACGACAAGCGGCTCAAGGATGGAGACGTCGTCAATGTCGACATCACCGTCATCAAGGACGGCTATCACGGTGATACCAGCAAGATGTTCGCGGTCGGCGACACCTCCATCAAGGCTCGACGCCTGATCGAAACGGCCTACGAGTGCCTGGTCGTCGGGATGGCCCTGGTGAGGCCGGGGGCGCGCCTCGGTGACATCGGGGCCGCAATCCAGCAGCATGCCGAACTGCGTAACTACTCCGTGGTACGGGAGTACTGCGGTCACGGGATCGGGCGGGAATTCCACGAGGAGCCCCAGGTCCTGCATTACGGCCAGCGGGGTACGGGCTATATCCTGGAGGCCGGCATGACCTTCACGATCGAGCCGATGATCAACGCCGGCAAGCGGCAGGTCCGCCTCCTGCCGGACGGCTGGACGGTCGTGACCAAGGACCACAGCCTGTCGGCGCAGTGGGAGCACACGGTGCTGGTGACGCCCGACGGCTGCGAAGTGCTGACCGCACGCAACGAGGAACATTTCGACTTTGGCCCCGATGCAGTCCGTCGTCTCGGTAGCTGACGAGTCCCTCGAACAGGCCCTCGATTTCGAGGGGCTGGAGGAGGCCTTCGCCCACGCCGCGGCGGCGACCGTCATCAGCGGCTGCCGCTCCGTCCTCAACCGGATCAAGGAACGCCTGAAGCAGCGCTTCTTCGGCGGTGCGCCGGTGGAGGAAATCGTCGGCCTGCGCGCGGTCTGCATCGACGAGGTGGTGCGCCGCGCCTGGCATCACTGGGGCCTCGGCGACAGTCCGCACGCGCTGCTGGCGGTGGGCGGCTACGGGCGTGGCGAGTTGCACCCCTACTCCGACGTGGACATCTGCATCGTGCTCGGTGCGGAAATCGACGACCTGACCCGCGAGCGCGTCGAGAAACTGATCACCTTCCTGTGGGACGTTGGTCTCGAGGTCGGCCACAGCGTGCGCAGCGTGGCGGAGTGCGTGTCGGCCGCTCGCGACGACATCACGATCATGACCAATCTGATGGAGGCGCGCCTGGTAGCCGGTCCCGTCGCCCTGCTCGAGGCGGTGCGCGACGCCACGGACAACCGGCACATCTGGCCAACCGACCTGTTCTTCAAGGCCAAGATGGAGGAACAGGAGCGCCGCCACTCGCGCTTCAATGACGCATTCCAGCAACTCGAGCCCAATATAAAGGAGAGCCCGGGCGGGCTGCGCGACATCCAGATCATCGCGTGGGTGGCCAATCGCCACTTCCACACCGCCGGCC
Source organism: Hydrogenophaga intermedia (assembly GCA_943370145.1). Classification (GTDB taxonomy): domain Bacteria; phylum Pseudomonadota; class Gammaproteobacteria. The sequence goes on from CALRPY020000001.1 coordinate 169,401, forward strand.
TGCGCGGCCTGATCGACAACGGATTCCTCACCGCCCAGGAGTACGAAGCGCTGGTCCGCGGTCGTGCCCACCTGTGGCGCATCCGGTGCGCGCTCCACTACCTGGCGGGACGGCGCGAGGACCGGCTGCTGTTCGACTACCAGCGACTGGTGTCGCAGGTATTCGGTTTCGCGGAAGAATCGCACACCCGCGCGGTCGAACAGTTCATGCGCGGCTTCTACCGCACCGTGCGCGAGCTGGGCCGGCTCAACGAAATGCTGCTCGGGCTGTTCCAGGAGGCCATCCTCCATCCGGATCGCGAAGCACGGGCGTCCCCCCTCAACCGGCGTTTCCAGGTGCGGGGCAATTACATCGAGGTGACCAGCGACCAGGTGTTCAAGCGGTCGCCGCCGGCGCTGCTGGAGATCTTCCTGCTGATCCAGCTCAACCCGTCGATCAAGGGCGTGCGCGCCAGCACAATCCGGCTCATCCGGGAGCACCTCTACCTGATCGACGACAAGTTCCGGCGCGACATTCGCGCACGCAGCCTGTTCATGGAGATCATCCGCCAGCCGCGCCGCATCGGCCACGAGCTCCAGCGCATGCATCGCTACGGCGTGCTCGCCGCCTACCTGCCAGAATTCGCGCGCATCGAAGGACTGATGCAGTTCGACCTGTTCCACGTCTACACGGTGGACGAGCACCTGCTGTTCGTGCTGCAGATGATGCGCCGGTTCTCCTATCCGGTGACTGAAGAGGATCAGCCGAACCTGATCCGTCAGGCAATCGAGCGGATCCCGAAGCTGGAACTGCTCTACATCTCCGGCTTGTACCACGACGTCGGCAAAGGCTCGGGTCGGGACCACAGCGTGGTCGGGGCCGAGGAGGTCACGGCGTTCTGCCAGGCCCACGGCCTGAGCAACTACGATACGCGACTCGTCGCATGGCTGGTCGACAATCACCTCGCGATGTCGGCCACGGCGCAACGGGAAGACATCTACGATCCGGACGTCATCCAACGCTTTGCCGGGGTGGTCAGCGATGAAACGCGGCTCGACTACCTGTTCCTTTTGACGATCGCGGACATCCGCGGCACGAACCCGCAGTTATGGACCAGCTGGAAGCGCTCCCTGCTGTTCGAACTCTATCTCGCGACCTTGCGCGCCCTGCGCAGCGGTGTTGGCGCCCGGGTCGAGCGCGCGGATCGGACGGAAGCGACGCGGCAGGAAGCGCGCAAGCTGATCGAGACTGAGGAGTTCCCCGAGCACACGGTGTCGCTGCTGTGGAGCACCCTGAGCGAAGAATACTTCCTGCGTCATCGCCCGGTCGAGATTGCATGGCACAGCGAAACCATCCTCGGTGCCGATGACGATGATCTGCCTTTGATTGCGATCCGCAACTTCGACAGCAAGGGCGGCACGTCGGTCTTCATCTACGCGCTCGACACCGACTACCTGTTCGCCATCGCCACCGCCACGCTCGACCGGTTGCGGCTCGACGTGCAGGACGCACGCATCATCACGTCGAGTGCGGGCTATACGCTCGACACCTTCACGGTGCTGGACGCGGAGACGCGCAGCGTGGTCAGCGATCCCGAGCGCATTCACGACATCCAGAGCCGTCTGCGCTCCGCGCTGCGCGCGCGGGAACTCGTGCCCGTGCAGACCACCGCCGCAGTCACCCGACGCTTGCGCAACTTCAGCGTGCCGGCGTCCGTGAATTTCAGCCACGACACGGTCCATGACCGGACGATCATGGAAGTCATCGCGACCGACCGTCCCGGCTTCCTGTCCGTCGTCGGCCGCGCGATGCAACATCAAGGCGTGCGCCTCCACGACGCCCGTATCTCGACGATCGGGGAGCGTGCCGAAGATTACTTCTACGTGACCGACCTGGATAACCGGCCCTTCGAGGACCCGCCGCGACAGGAAGCACTGCGCAGCGAGATCATCGCCGGGCTCAATGACTGAACCCGTGGAGGCGCCCGGGCGGGTGCCCCCGCCGCGCTCCGAGCAGGAACTGCTCGAACGCGCGGAAAAACTCGCGGGCCTGCCCCTGGCAGCGCTCGCGGCCCGCGCCGGGTTGACGCTGCCGCAGGACATGCGCCAGGCAAAGGGCCATGCCGGCACCCTGTTGGAGCTCGCGCTGGGCGCCGACGCGGCGTCGCGGCCGCAACCCGATTTCTCGACGCTGGGGATAGAACTCAAGAGTATTCCGGTCAACGCCCTGGGTGCGCCGACCGAGTCCACCTATCTCTGCGTCGCCCCGCTGCGCGGCGCCGTCGGACTGCGCTTCGAAGACTCCATCGCCTGGCGCAAGCTGCGCCGCATCCTGTGGGTGCCGATCGAGTCCGCGCCCGAACTGCCGCTCGCGGAACGCCGTGTCGGCTGGCCTTTGCTCTGGAGCCCGGACGCACATCAGGCGCGTATCCTGCGGGAAGACTGGGAGGAACTGATGGAGTTGCTCGTCACCGGCAGCTTCGCGCAGCTCGATTCGCGGGTCGGGGAATACCTGCAGGTACGGCCGAAAGCGGCCAACGCGCGCGCACTCGCCCCCAGTTTCGACGCATCCGGACTGCCGGCCTCGACACTTCCGCGTGGTTTCTACCTGCGGACGCGCCTCACGCGCCGCATCCTCGGGGTGGACACGACGGGCTGACGGCGCTGCCGCGGCACCCGGCCCGGCGGATCGGAGCGCGACGAATTGCGCGATAATCGCGCTTCCAGATAACAAACAGGCAGATCGCCGCCATCAGCACCGTCAACGATTTCAGCCCGTGGCGCTTCTGCGTCGCCCCGATGATGGCCTGCACGGACCGCCACTACCGTCGCCTCGCGCGCCTGCTCTCGCGGCGGGCGCGGCTGTACACCGAGATGGTCGTGGCCGCGGCGCTGCTGCGCGGCCCCACTGCCCGACTGCTCGAACATGGCATCGAGGAACACCCGGTTGCGCTCCAGATCGGTGGCAGCGATCCGCGGGAACTCGCAGCCGCCGCGCGCATCGGCGAGGCGGCGGGTTATGACGAAGTCAACCTCAACGTCGGCTGTCCAAGCGACCGGGTGCAGGCCGGCCGCTTCGGCGCGTGCCTGATTGCCGAGCCCGCGCTGGTGGCCGAGTGCGTCGCCGCGATGTCGGACGCGGTGTCGGTTCCCGTCACGGTCAAGACCCGCCTGGGGGTCGACGACATCGACAGCTACGAGCACCTCGCCGGCCTCATCGAGCGTATCCGCGAGGCTGGCTGTCGCGTGTTGCTGCTGCATGCACGCAAGGCCATCCTCAACCTGGACACGCGCGCCAACCGCAACATCCCGCCCCTGGACTATGCTCGGGTGCACCGGGTCAAGCGCGACTTCCCCGAGCTTTGCGTCGTGCTGAACGGCGGACTGGGGACGATGGACGACAGCGCGGCGCAGCTCGCGCACGTCGATGGCGTCATGCTGGGGCGCGCGGCCTATGAACGTCCGCTCATGCTGCAGGAAGTCGACGCCCGGCTGTTCGGCGGAGCCAGCCACCCTGCGATGAGCCCGGAAGCCTTGGTCGAGGCGTTCATGCCCTACGTGATTGAGGAATGCGCGCGTGGCACACCGCTGAGGTTGATGACGCGGCACCTGTGCGGCGTGTTTCACGGCCGGCCCGGCGCACGGGAATGGCGCCGCCTGCTCAGCGGGGAGGGTGGCGGCGCGCAGCGACCGGACGATCTGCTGGCGGCGCTTGCGCAGCGCCAGCAGCGGCCCGCCGACGCGCTTACGGCTTGACGAACTTCAGCGTCATGCGATCGGATTCACCGATCGCGACATAGCGGTCGCGATCCTCGTCGCCCAGTCGCAACACCGGCGGCAGGGTCCATACACCGTCGGGATAATCCTTGGTGTCCCGCGGATTCGCGTTGATCTCGGACTTGCCGGCAAGCTTGAAGCCCAGCCCTTCGAGTACACCTATGAGGTAAGCCTCGGGTACGTAACCCTTTGCAGCACTCTGCGCCGGCTCCGCGTCGGCGGGTGCCCGATGTTGCTCGATACCGAGGATTCCACCCGATTTCAGGACATCGAAGCAGGCCTTGTAGACCGCCTCGAGCTTGCCGTCGTTTATCCAGTTGTGGGTGTTGCGGAAGGTCACGACCATGTCTGCCGAGCCGGGCGGTCCGAGCACGACGTCATCGCCCTGCCACATCACCCGTCGTTCGACGGCCCCGTAGAGGGCCGGATCTGCATCGAGCTTCGCCATCAGCGCTGCGTGGCTCTTGCGACGATACTCGTTCGCGCCCTCCGCGCCGTGACTGGCGACCGCCAGCTTCCCGCCGGCGGCGAGATAGGGGGCGAGGATCTCGGTGTACCAGCCCTCGCCGGGCAGGATCTCGACAACCGTCATGGCCGGCGTGAGTCCGAAGAACTCAAGGGTCTCGACCGGATGGCGCTGGGCGTCACGGGCGCGGCTTGCATCACTGCGATGCGCCGCGGCGACCGCCTGCTGGAGGCTGGGCTCCCCGGCAGCGACGCCGCTGCCGCAGACCAGGCTCGCCAGCACGACGACCAATGCAATAACGATTCGGCTCATCGAAGCACTCCTCATTCCGGTTGATAGATTTCGCCGCCCGCTTCCTTGAACTGGGTGGCCTTTTCGGCCAACCCGGCGGCCAGCGCGGCATCGGCATCCGCGATGCCGGTGGCTTCCGCGTAATCACGCACGTCCTGCGTGATTTTCATCGAGCAGAAATGCGGACCACACATCGAGCAGAAATGCGCGACCTTGTGGCCTTCCTTCGGCAGGGTTTCGTCGTGGAACTCACGTGCCCGCGCGGGATCGAGGCCGAGGTTGAACTGGTCCTCCCAACGGAACTCGAAGCGCGCCTTCGACAGCGCGTTGTCACGCTGCTGCGCCGCCGGATGTCCCTTGGCGAGGTCCGCGGCGTGCGCGGCAATCTTGTAGGCGATGATGCCGTCACGCACGTCGTTCTTGTCGGGCAGGCCGAGGTGCTCTTTCGGCGTGACGTAACACAGCATCGCCGTGCCGTACCAGCCAATCATCGCCGCTCCGATCGCCGAAGTGATGTGATCGTAGCCAGGCGCGATATCGGTGGTCAGCGGCCCCAGCGTGTAGAACGGCGCTTCGTGGCAGACTTCGAGCTGGCGCTCCATGTTTTCCTTGATCATGTGCATCGGTACGTGGCCCGGCCCCTCGATCATCACCTGGACGTCGTGCTTCCAGGCGAGCTGCGTCAGCTCTCCGAGCGTCTCGAGCTCCGCGAACTGCGCCTCGTCGTTGGCATCCGCGATCGAGCCGGGACGCAACCCGTCGCCCAGCGAGAAAGCGACGTCGTACTGGCGCATGATCTCGCATATGTCCTCGAAGTGCGTGTAGAGGAAGTTCTCGCGATGGTGCGCCAGGCACCACTTGGCGAGGATCGATCCCCCCCGGGACACGATGCCGGTCACGCGTCGGGCCGTCAGCGGGATATAGGCGAGTCGTACGCCGGCGTGGATCGTGAAGTAATCGACGCCCTGCTCCGCCTGCTCAATCAGCGTGTCGCGGAATATGTCCCACGTGAGTTCCTCGGCCTTGCCGTCCACCTTCTCCAGCGCCTGGTAGATCGGCACGGTGCCGATGGGCACCGGCGAATTACGAATGATCCACTCGCGCGTCTCGTGGATGTTGCGGCCGGTGGAGAGGTCCATGACCGTGTCGCCGCCCCAGCGGGTCGACCACACCATCTTCTCGATTTCCTCGGCGATGGATGAAGTCACCGCCGAGTTGCCGATGTTCGCGTTGATCTTCACGAGGAAGTTGCGGCCGATGATCATCGGCTCGCTTTCCGGGTGATTGATGTTGGAGGGGATGATCGCCCGGCCACGCGCGACTTCGTCGCGCACGAATTCAGGCGTGATCTCGCGCGGCATCACGGCGCCGAGCGGCGCGCCCGCATGCATGCGACCGGCATTCGGGCCCTGCTCGCGCCAGGCATGGAGGCGCAGGTTCTCCCGAATCGCGATGAACTCCATCTCGGGCGTGATGATGCCGCGGCGGGCGTAATGCATCTGCGTCACGTTGCAGCCCGCGCGCGCGCGGAGCGGCGGACGGCGTCGTTCGAAGCGCAGGCCAGCCAGCCTGCTGTCCTGTTCGCTGCGCCGGGTCCACTCGGACGTCGGCCGATCGAGGGCGACCGTGTCGCCACGTTCGGCGATCCAGTCCGCCCGCAGCGCGGGCAGGCCCTTCCGAATGTCGACCGGACGGTCCGGATCCGTGTAGGCGCCAGAGGTGTCGTAGACGTAGATCGGTTTGTTCCCCAGGGGGACGCCCTTGCTGACGCTGGGTTGCTGCGCGATCTCGCGCATGGGGACCTGGAGGTCTGCCCGCGAGCCGGCTACGTAAATCTTGCGCGAGCCCGGCAGCGGCGCGGTGACCTGCGGATCGAGTTCGGCATTCTGGTTGAGGATATTGTCCGGCACTGCGTTCATGTGGGGCTCTCCTGCGGGTGGGCGTCGACGATAGGCAGCGGGTGAACGCGCGAGGACGGGAATGCAGGCGGGAAGGCCCATGCTGCTTCCCTACGCCGGCATGATCCGGGTCAGGTTCGAAGGGTCACTCTCAGCTCCGCGCCCGGTGTGGTTTTCACCACCCGTGGCGGAACACCCCCAGCCGCTGTCGCTGAAAGCACTATAGCGTATAATTCGGGGCGGCCAAACCGACGGGGGGCCGGGTAATCATGCCCCGATCCCGCGCACCTGTTCCACCTTCTGGCGAGTCTATCAACATGGATTTTCAACAAGCACGCTTCAACATGATCGAGCAGCAGATCCGTACCTGGGAAGTGCTCGATCAGGACGTGTTGGACGCTCTGCTGGAAGTACCCCGCGAGCAATTCGTCCCCGAGGCCTATCGCAACCTCGCATTCTCGGATATCAGCATTCCGCTCGGCATGGGTCAGTCGATGATGCCCCCCAAGGTCGAGGCCCGCATGCTCCAGGCCCTCAATCCCGGGCCGGAGGATCGCGCGCTCGAGATAGGCACCGGCAGCGGTTACGTGACCGCGCTGCTCGCCCGCTTCGCACGCAGCGTCGTCAGCGTCGAGTTGCATGCCGCGTTCACCGAGTGCGCCGCAAAGCGCCTGCTCGCGCTGGGCATCACGAACGTCGCGCTGGTGACGGCAGACGGCATCGGTGGCTATCCGGCACAGGCACCCTACGACGTGATCGCGGTGAGCGGTTCGTTTCCGCAGCGCCAGCCCGCCATCGAGGCCCAGCTCGCAATCGGAGGTCGCCTCTTCATGGTCGTGGGCACGGGTCATGTGATGGAGGCGCTGCTGATCACCAGGACCGGCCCTGACGCCTATGCCGTGGAATCGCTTTTCGAAACGGAACTGGAGCCGCTGGCAGGCGCCGAGAGCAAACCCCAGTTCGCGTTCTGAACCGATGGAAGAAATGGAAGTCGAGGATCTCGCGGCTGTGCTCGCCGCAGGACCTCACGCTATCCTCGACGTCAGGGAAGACTGGGAGCTGGCACTTTGCAGTATCACAGGCGCGCAGCACATCCCTCTCGGTGAGTTGGCTGCCCGTCTGGCGGAGCTGGACCGTGGGCGGCCGCTCGTCGTCGTTTGCCATCACGGGATCCGCAGCCGTGCCGCGCAGGAGTTTCTCCTGCGGCAGGGCTTTCGCCACGTCTTGAACCTGTCGGGCGGAATCGACGCATGGGCCCGACGCATAGACCCTTCGATGGCCGTGTATTGAACGCTGCCCCCAGACCGGAACCAGCATGGAATCCCCCGATGCCTCGTGATGTGCGAATGTCGAACCGTCTCCGTCCAGCGCTGCTGGCCCTTTTGCTGAGCTGTGCCGCGCCCTGGTCCGTGCAGGCTGCCGATCTGCTGGCCTTGCTGACCCTGGCGGAAAAGTCCGATCCCGAGTACCTGGAATCCCAGAACAATGCGTTGGCCGTCGCCGAAGCTATTCCGCAGGCGCGCGCAGCGCTCTGGAAGCCGAGCCTGCGCTTCGAGACCGGGGGCAGCCGGGTGGTGCAAGACATCGAAGCGGAATTCGCGTTCGGCACGACCGGCGGTTCCACCTCGTTCGACGCCACCAACTACCGCCTGAGCATGATTCAGCCCGTGTTCCACCGCGATCGCCATATGCGCCTCAAGCAGGCGGACAAACAGCTGCGCCAGGCTCAGCTGCAGATGGATGCGGCGTTCCAGCGCATGATGGTGCGCCTGTCCGAACGGTACTTCGATGTGCTCGCCGCGCAGGACAACCTGGAATTCGCCAAAGCGGAAACCGGGTCCCTCGCCGGCCAACTCGACCAGGCCAAGCAGCGCTTCGAGGTCGGGCTGATTGCGATCACCGATGTCCAGGAAGCGCAGGCCGGATACGACCGGGCGCGCGCGCAGGAAATCACCGCGGAGAACGAGGTGGAAAACGCCCAGGAGCGCCTGCGCGAAGTGACCGGGGAATACCATGAGCGGCTGTGGCCGCTGGGCGAGGATCTGCGTCTCGAGCGGCCGGATCCGCAAGACATCGAGCAGTGGACTAAAACCGCGCTCGCGCAGAACCTCGAACTCGAGGCTGCGCTGGTCGCGTCGGAGATTGCACTGGATGAAATTGGCGTCCAGCGCGCGGGCCATCTCCCTTACGTCGACATCGAAGGCGGACACGGCTTCACGTCGACGGGCGGACTCTTCGGCCTGAACGAAACCGAAACCAGCGAAATCGGGGTTAGGCTCAATGTGCCGCTGTACGAAGGCGGCGCAGTGTCGTCCCGCACCCGACAGGCCGTACACCAGCACGCCGCCACGCTGGATCGCCTCGAACGGACGCGTCGCGGCGTCTATCGGCAGACCCGCGAAGCCTATCTCGGCGTCGAAACGCAGATCAGCGCCGTGCAAGCGTTCAAGCAGGCGCTGGTTTCGTCGGAGACCGCGCTGGAATCCACGCGCGCGGGTTTTGAAGTCGGCACCCGGACGACCATCGACGTCGTCGCCGCCGAGCGCGTACTGTCACAGGCACGCAGGGACTATGCCCGCGCTCGCTATGATTATGTCCTGAACCTGCTGCGCCTGAAGGAAGCGGCAGGTACGCTCAGCCCCGACGCCCTCGCGCTTGCCAACTCCTGGCTGGTGCCGGCCGGCAAAGGCACCGAAACCTCGGCGCCCGGCGCGCCATGACAACAAGAACGTAAAGAGCTCGAGGGGAGACCATGGCCAATTCGACCCATATTGCCGGCGCGCACAAGTGCCGGCTCGATCAGAGCACGCTGATCGTGATCGACATCCAGGATCGCCTGGGCGACGCAATGCCCGGCAAGGTATTGAACCGTGTGCTGCAGAACACGTCGCTGCTCGCGCGCACGGCCAGCCTGCTCGGCGTGCCGGTGATGCACACGGAGCAATATCCACAGGGACTGGGCTCGACCAACCCCCTCGTGGCGGAAGCACTGCCGCCCTCCCGCAGGTATTTCTCGAAAACCGCCTTCAGCTGCATGAACGCAGACGGCTTTCCCGCCGCCATCGCCGCCCTGAACCGACGCCAGGCCGTGCTGGTCGGCATGGAGGCGCACATCTGCGTGCTGCAGACGGCGCTGGACCTCGCGGCAACCGGAGCCGAAGTGTTCGTCGTCGAGGACGCAATCTGCTCCCGCCGCCTGGAGAACTACCAGAATGCGCTGGACCGCATGCGCGCGTGCGGGGTGAACATCATCAGCGCCGAGTCGGCGGTCTTCGAGTGGATGGGCGACTCGAAACACGAGCAGTTCAAGATTATCCAGGGGTGGCTCCGCTGAGCGGCGCCGACGCCGCCGGAACCACCTCCGCTGATGCCACGGAACGCATGAGCGCGCGCTGAATCACGAGCGCGTCCGCACTGGCGCGGTGACGCGCTAGATTCATTTCCGCTCGGGCCTCGCGCTTCCTCGCGGCCCAGGTTTCCCGCCGGGGCTCGTCCAGCAACACCGCAAGCGCCTCGATCCGGAAACGCTGCGGGAGTGCCGCGCGCTCGTAGAGCAAGCCCACCCAGGAACTGTCCATGCCCCACGCATCGGAGTATGCGGTAGCGCCTGCCAGCAGTTCGTTCAGCGCCCGCGCGACGGCGACCACCGGCCTGCCCCTGGCGTGCAGCAGTTCGCGACCGATGCCGTGCAATGCGGCAGCCCCATTGTCCCAGTGCGTCCAGTCTTCCTCGGGACGGATCAGGAAACAGGCCGTGCGCCCGCAGGCGAGTGCGATGCCGATTTCGATGGGATAGCTGCCGCGACCAAAACCCGAGGCTTCGACATCGATGATGACCGGCACCCTGGCTTCCGTTCTGCCCGGGGTGGGAACGACCATGCGCGCGGCGTCGGGCTGCGGGTATCAATTCACCGTGTAGTTTCGACCCTTCATGCAAGCGCCGAAGGCATTGTTGTAATCGCCTGTCTGCCGCTGCCGTTGCTCATACGCCTGCCCCTGCTGCTGGGCGTACTGTTGCTGCTGGTAGTCATAGCCCTGCGGCGGCGGCTGGGGCGGCGGGCTGGCGTTTTGCTGGGTCGAACGAGACACGGCGCCAAAGACCGTCGAGGCCAGGGCGCCGATGGCCGCACCCTTGCCCGCATCGCCCGCAATCGCGCCACCGGCGGCGCCCAGTGCAGCGCCTGTCGCGGCGTCCCCGACCATGCCACCCCCCTGGAACAAACCGCCGTTGCCCAACCCAAGGAAGCCGCCCTTTTTCGGCGGGGGGGGCGGCGGCTGGTCGCTGTAGCCATAGTTCGGCGGCGGCACGGCTGCAGTCGGCGGCGCCACCGGCGGCGCCGTTGTCGGGTCGAAACCGGTCTGGGAGACGGCCCACTGGTGGCACTGGAAGCGGTCGCTTGCCTGTTGTTCCTGGCTCTGTCCGCCGTTCGGGTAGGCGAAGGGCTGGCCTTGCTGGGCGGGAACGGGCGTCATCGCGAGGGCCCCGGCAGACAACACCAGCGTCCGGCAAATCAACGGGAGGAAGTTTGAGCTCTTGAGCATATGAACCTGCCTGCTTGCGCGTCACGCTGTCGCGCGATCAAATCAATACCTGAAAAGGATATCACCGGCCACGGCGCCACAGCGGTGGCGCTCCGCAATTCAGCGCGCCAAATCACCGCAGCCCGGCCTCCTCGACGAGTGCGACCACGGCGGCCGTAGCCCCTTTGTTGCTGGTGACAATCGCCTTGCCGGCGGCGCCAGCCGCATCGCGACGTTCGCCGTCGACCAACCACGCCGCGATGATAGCGGCCACGGCCTCCGCGTCTGCACCCGTTTCCAGGGCGCCGGCGCTGCGAAGCTTGGCCGCGATCTCCTCGAAATTGAACAGGTGAGGCCCTGTCACGACAGGCACGCCGAGCGCAGCCGGTTCCAGCATGTTCTGTCCACCAAAGGGCGCAAGGCTGCCGCCGACGAAGGCGACATCGGCTGCCGCATAGAATTTCAGCAACTCGCCCATGGTATCGACCAGGTAGACATCCACCTCGGGCCCGCAGGCCTCGCCAGCACGACGTCGCGCCACGCGAAGACCGGCCTTGCGGCAGACCTCGGCAACACTGTCGAAACGCTCCGGATGGCGTGGCGCGATGGCGAGCAGCGTCGAGGGGAAGCGCGGGCGCAGGCGCTTGAGCACCGCGCACAGCACTTCCTCCTCGTCCGGGCGCGTACTCCCGGCCATCACGATGGGCCTGTTGATGCCGAGGTCGCGGCGGATTGCCGCACCTTCCTCGAACACGCTCGCTGGCAGGTGGATATCGAACTTGAGGCTACCGGTGACGTCGACCCGCGCCACTGGCGCGCCCAGGCCGCACAGCCGCTCGGCATCGGCCACGGTCTGCGCGGCGATTCGACTCAGCCCCTGGAGCATGTCCGAAGTGAGGCCACGCAGGCGAGCGTAGCGGCTCGCGGACTGTTCGGACATCCGGCCATTGACGAGGATGACGGGCGTGCCGCGCCTACCGCACTCGTGAATGACGTTGGGCCACAGTTCCGTCTCCATCAGCAGCAGCATCCGCGGCCTGAAACGCCCGAGGAAGCGGCGCACGATCCACGGCAGATCGTACGGAAAATACACGTGGTGGACGGTTTCCCCGAACTGCCGCGCGACGGTGTCGCAACCCGTTGGCGTGGTCGTGGTCACGAGCACCGGCACACGTGGGAAACGCGCGCGCAGCGCCCTGATCAGCGGCGCGGCGGCACTCACTTCGCCGACGGAAACCGCGTGCACCCAGATTGGCTGTTCGATGCGCAAAGCGCGATCGTAGGTGCCCAGCCGCTCCCGCCAGCGGTCCAGGTAGGCAGGATTGCCCAGCCCGCGCAGCCACAGCCGGCACAGGATCGCGGGCAACAGCAGCAGAAACGCAATGCTGTAAAGCGACCTCATCCGTTCAGCCAATCCAGATAGGCGCGAACGCCTTCCTGGACCGGCCGCATTGCGCGCTGGTAGCCGGCCGCGCGGGTGAGGTCCAGCACGGCAAGGGTGTGTGCCTGGTAGGCGTCGAGAAGATCTTCGGGGAAAGGGATGTACTCGACGCTGCCGCGGCCGTGCCAGGCGAGGACGGCGCCGGCGACGTCGTTGAACGAGGCCGCCATGCCTGTCCCGCAGTTGAAGATGCCGGCCACGCCGTCGGCCGCGCCGAACCACAGCGTCTGGTCGACCACGTCGTCGACGTGGATGAAATCCCGCCGTTGCTCGCCTGCCGCCACGCCATGCGAAGCCCCGAACAGGCGCACCACGCCGGTGCTCTTGAGCTGGTTGTTGAAATGGAACGCGACGCTGGCCATCCGTCCCTTGTGCTGCTCACGCGGGCCGTAGACGTTGAAAAAGCGCAGACCGACGATGCGCGAGCGGGCGCGCGCCAAGCGCTGCCGGACGTGCTGATCGAAGGCGAGCTTCGAATAGCCGTAGACGTTGAGCGGCCCTTCACAGTGGGCGTGCTCCTCGCAGAGGCGGCTGAGCCCATAGACCGCCGCGCTCGACGCATAGATGAACGGAATGGCGCGGGTCTCGCAGAGGTCGAGCAGGTCGCGCGAGTAGCCATGATTCAGCGCCATCATCAGCCGGCCGTCCCATTCGGTGGTATCCGAACAGGCTCCGAGGTGATAGACGGTTTCGATGCCGCCCGCACTGCGGGCGAGCGAGTCGAAGCGCGCGAGGAATTCGCGGTGGTCGTAGTAGTCGGCGATGGTCGCCCCGCGCAGGTTGCTCATCTTGCGGCCATCGGTGAAATCGTCGACCACGATGATGTCCTGACGACCGCGGGCATTCAGCGCATGTACCAGGTTGCTGCCGATGAATCCCAGCCCGCCCGTGACGACGATCATGCGCCCTCCTCCTCGCCGTTGCGCGCAGCATCGATGATTCGCGTCGTCGAAAGGCCATCGTGATAGGGCAAGGTCAGGACCTTGCCGCCGCGCCGCAGGACGTCTTCGCCTCCCGCGATATCCGCGATGCGATAGTCACCACCCTTGACGAGGAAGTCCGGCCCGACCGCGGCAATCAGGCGTTGCGGCGTGTCCTCTTCGAACGGCACCACCCAGTCGACGGCACGCAGGCCAGCGAGCACCTCGAGGCGTTGCAGGAGGCCGTTCACCGGCCGGGCCGGCCCCTTCAGCCTGCGGACCGACGCGTCAGAATTCACTGCGACCAGCAGGCGGTCGCCCAGCGCGGCGGCCTGTTCCAGATAGCGCACATGCCCCGCGTGCAGGATGTCGAAACAGCCGTTGGTCATCACGATGCGCTCGCCGCGGGCGCGGGCGGCCGCTACCGCGTCGAGCAGTTGCCGCTCGTCCTGGATGGCGAGCACCGCTGGATGTTCCGGACCCACGGCCGCTTGCAGTTCCGCATTGGACACCACCGCCGTTCCCAGCTTGCCGACTACGAGGCCGGCAGCCGCGTTGGCGAGCATCGTCGCCGTTGCAAGGTCGCTGCCCGCGGCCAGCGCGCTGGCGACGATGGCGCATACCGTGTCACCGGCGCCCGTCACGTCGAAGACGTCCCTGGCTTGCGCGCCGAGATGCAAGGGCTCGCCGTCGGCCCGGATCAGTGACATGCCCCGCTCGCCACGCGTGACGAGCAGGGCGCCCAGGCCGTGCGCGCGACACAGCGCACGGCCACGCATTGCCAGCTCGGCATCCGAGTCGCAATGGCCGACGACGGCCTCGAACTCGGCGCTGTTGGGCGTGATGAGATCCGCACCGGCATAGCGCCCGAAATCGCGACTCTTGGGATCGACGACCACCGGTTTGCGATGGCGACGGGCGAGGTCGATCCAGCTGCCGGGGTTCAGCAATGCGCCCTTCGCGTAATCAGAAAGCACGACCGCGCCCATCTGTGGCACGAGCGCGACGAGCTCGGGCGTGACGGCAAGGCGCTCGACCGCGGGAATCGTCTCGAAGTCCAGGCGCAGCAGCTGGTGATGCTGGGCGAGCACCCGCAGCTTCACCGTCGTCCGCTCCGCGGCGCGCTGCAGCCGCGCCTCGATTCCGGCTGCCGCGCAGCACTCGCACAGGCGGTCGCCGTCCGCGTCATCCCCGATCAGCCCCACCAGCGTCGCGGCGGCCCCGACTGCAACCGCGTTGGCCGCGACGTTGGCGGCACCGCCCGCGCGATCCTCCGCACCGGCGATGCGCACGACGGGCACTGGCGCTTCCGGGGAGATTCGAGTGGTGGAGCCGGTCCAGTAGCGATCGAGCATGACATCGCCGACGACCATGATGCGCGCTGTCTGGAGGCGTTCGACCTCGGGTTTCATGAATGGCAATGTCTAACTGGCCGTTGACGGCGGTCGGAATCAGCGGGAAATTGCGGGCATTGCAGCCCCGTTAGTGGGCCGGATTCTAACACATGCGATCGATGCGAAATTGCCGTCCGGTGGCCGCTGCGCTGCTGTTTTCGAGCGGATTCTTCCTGCCCGTGCGGATGCTTGCCGCCGCCCCCCCGCCCGCGCCGGCGCCCTTCGTTGCCGTCTACGAGGTCCGCACGGGTGGCATCGGGGTCGGCACCATGACGCGACGCTTCCAGATCGATGCTGGCAGCCACTATCGGTTCGAGTCGGTCGTCGAGTCGACCGGACTCGTCGCGATGATCAAACCGCTGCGCATCGAGGAGACCAGCGACGGCAGCTGGACGGCTGACGGGCTACGACCCGTTCATTACGAGTACACGCGCCGTTCCGGCAAGAAGCACAAGCACAGCGCCATCGATTTCGACTGGGCGGGGTCTCGGGCGGCGGCGATGGTCAACGACACGCCGGTCGACTTCGAACTGTCGCCCGGCACCGTCGACAAGCTCAGCTACCAGCTGGCACTCATGCAGGACCTCGCCGCGGCCCGCGCGGAGCTTCGCTATCGGGTTGCGGATATCGGCAGGAGCAAGGACTACGTGCTGGCGCAACGGCCCCGGGAGCAGGTCAAGGCCGCCGGGCAGGCGTACACGACGGTCCCGGTCGAATACGCCCGCGACGACGGGCGCCGCACGGTGCTGTGGTGCGCGGAGATCCTGGGCTACCTGCCGGTGCGCATCGAGTACAGGGAAAAAGACGGCGAGGTGACGACCGCAACGCTGACCCGGCGCGAATAGCGCCGGGTCAGAAAGAGCCTGGCCGGCGCCGGCGACGGCCCGTCATGGCGCGGGGAGCTAGCCACCGCCGTTCAGGATGCGGACGAGTTCCTGCGCCGGAATGTATCCGCCGAGTTCCTCGCCCTCTGCCGAATACACCGCTGGCGTGCCTTGCACACCCATGGCCTCGCCCAGCCTGTAATGCTCGGCCACCGGATTGTCGCACTTCGCATTCTGGATTTTCTTGCCGGTCTTGGCGTTGGTCAGCGCTGTCTGCCGGTCAGGCGCGCACCACACGGCGACGGCCTTGTCGTACGACTCGCTGTCGAGTCCGGTTCGCGGGAAAGCCAGGTAGTTCACGGTGACGCCGGCAGAATTCAATTGATTGATTTCTTTGTGCATTTTTCGACAGTACCCGCAATCTATGTCGGTGAACACGTAGATTTCGTGCTGCGACTTGCCGCCGGTCGCCGGGAAGCGGATAGGGCTGGTCTCACCCAGGCCCTTGAACGACTCGACCCTGGCCTGCAACCGGCGCTCATCGGTCACGTTGCGCTTCGTCTCGAGATCGAAGATGTCCCCGCGCACGGCGAACTTGCCGTCCCCCGTCATGTAGAGAATCGTCGGCCCAATGCTGACTTCGTACAGGCCGGGCAGCGGCGCCGGCTTGATGCTGGTCACCTTGGCATCCGGCAGTACGCTACGAATGCGGGCGGTCAGCTTGGCGCTCAGCGCATCATCGGCGGCCCCCGCCAGCTGTGTGGCGCAGAATGTCAGCAGGAACGCCGCAAACAGGCGATAGGAAGTCATCGAAGTTCCTCGATAATAGGTGGATGGGCCCTGGTAGGCGCGTCATGATAAGTTCATCGTGTCGCGCAGGCCACCTCGTGGCCTCGTGGGTCTGACTGTCCATCCCGCGCGGCGTTCCGTACGACATCCACGGCGCAGGCGTACTCATCCACTGATCGGAGCCGATTCTCAGCATGGAGTCGCAGCCAGCAGCCAGTCTGGAGGGGCAGCACCTCGGCAAATACCGCCTGGTGCGCAAGATCGGCGCGGGTAACATGGCCACGGTATACCTCGCACGGGACCCCTTCATCGATCGCGAGGTTGCAATCAAGGTCGCGCATCGGGCCGGGGACCAGCCTCCCGAACAGGCACAGCGGCAGCGGCAGCTCTTTTTCAACGAGGCCCAGACGGCGGGAATGCTGCGCCACCCGCACATCATCGCGATCTACGATGCGGGTAGCGAGGATGGCCTCTATTTCATCGTCATGGAGTACGTGCCCGACGGACATACCCTCGATGAACACACGAAGCCGGGTCAGCTACTGCCTCTCGCACAGGTCATCAACCTGCTTTACCAGTGCGCGCTCGCCCTCGATTACGCCCATCGTCGCGGCGTGGTGCACAGGGACATCAAGCCGCGCAACATACTCGTCGGTGCGGCGATGGAGGCGAAAATCGCCGATTTCGGCGTGGCCGTCGCGGGCAAGGACACGGCGCGCGACGTCGATGAATGGGTGGGGTCGCCGCTCTACATGTCGCCGGAGCAGATCCGGCTCGAGCCGCCCACCGGACAATCCGACCTGTTCTCGCTGGGCGTGGTGGCCTATCAGCTGCTGACCGGCAGGCACCCCTTCGACGCCAGCAACCTCGAGGCAATCCACCATCGCATCCTCAATACGCGGCCGCGGCCACTGGCGGAACTCCGCACGGATCTGCCGGACATCTGCCAACGGATCATCGACAAGGCACTCGCCAAGAATCTCCGGTACCGCTACCGGACGGGCGCGGACCTCGCCGGGGATCTTTCGCTGGTCTACGAATTCCTGCGCGAGGAGCCGCTTGGGGCGTCCCAGCAGGAGAAGTTCTCGCGTATCAGCAGCCTGCCCTTCTTCAAGGACTTTCCGGATGCGGAGCTGTGGGAATTGGTCCATGCCGGCGAGTGGCTGGTGATCGCCCCGGATTCCGCCATCGTCAACGAGGGTGACGTCGACGCGGCGTTCTTCGTGGTCGTGGACGGCATTGTGCACGTGGAGAAAAACGGTCGTCGGCTGGTCAAGCTGGCGGCCGGTGAGTGCTTCGGGGGAGCGGGCGTGAGCGAGGGCCGGAAGCGCCCGTCTTCCATCCGGGCCGACACGGCAGCGACCGTTTTCCGGATCAGGAGCGCGATCATCGACCGGATGTCGGTCAACGCCCAGTTGCGTTTCCAGCGCTGCTTTATGCATGCGCTGATTGAACGCCTGGAAGTCGCGAACGGTTGGACCGTCGGCGTGGAGGCCGGCCCGGATGGCAGCTGACAAGCCTGCGAGTACCTCGCGTGGCAACGGCGCGCGGCACCCGGACGCGCGCCGCGTGGGTCTCAACGACGTACTCGCGATGTTGCGCGCTGCCGGCGTTCTCGACGGCAACGCCCTGCGCCGGGTCCGTGGCGCGCTGGGTGATGACGACTCGAGGCATCCGTTCGTGCAACTTGCCGCGCAAGGCGTGCACAGCGCGACGAGCCCCAGCTATCCGCTGACCCTCGAAACGATTACGCGACTCGTGGCCGAGTCGGCAAAACTGCCGTACTACCGCATCGACCCGTTGAAGATCGACGTCGCGGCGATCACCGGCCTCGTGTCCCAGGCTTACGCGACCCGCTGGCAGTTCCTGCCGGTGGCGGTCTCCGATACAGAGGTGACGATAGCCAGCGCGGAACCGTTCGCCGCCGAATGGGAGCGTGAAATCGCGCCGGTCATCAAGCGACGCATCGTGCGCGTGCTGGCCAACCCGGTCGATATCGAACGCTACCTGCGCGAGTTCTACGGCGTGAGCCGTTCCATCACGAAGGCGGCCAGCAGCAAGGCTGCCGAGCGCCCGCATGGTGCGGACAACCTGGAGGCCATGACGCAGCTCGGCGAAGCAGGCGAGCCCGACGCCAATGACCGGCACATCGTCCACCTGGTCGACTGGCTGCTCCAGTATGCGTTCGAACAGCGTGCGAGTGACATCCACATCGAGCCGCGGCGCCTGCAGAGCAACATCCGCTTTCGCATTGATGGGGTACTGCACCTTGTCAACCAGATGAGCACGCCGGTGGTTGCGGCCATCATCAGCCGCGTCAAGACCCTCGGCAGGATGGACGTCGCCGACAAACGCCGGCCACAGGACGGCCGGATGAAGACCAAGACGCCGCTGGGCAAGGAAGTGGAACTGCGCCTGTCGACGATGCCCACGACATTCGGCGAGAAGCTCGTGATGCGCATTTTCGATCCCGAGAGGCTCGAACAACCGTTTGCAGCGCTCGGCTTCAGCGATGACGACATCGCGCGCTGGGACCAGATGGTGAAGAACACCTACGGTGTCATCCTCGTCACCGGGCCAACGGGTTCCGGCAAGACAACCACGCTTTACTCCGGCCTCCGCCAACTGGCGCGGCCGGAGCTGAATGTCTGCACGATCGAAGACCCGATCGAAATGGTCGAGCCCGCCTTCAACCAGATGCAGGTGCACCCGGCGATCGATCTGGATTTTGCCAGCGGCGTGCGCACGCTGCTGCGCCAGGATCCCGACGTCATCATGGTGGGCGAGATTCGCGACCGTTCGACCGCCGAGGTCGCGATCCAG
The DNA here is from genome assembly GCA_943370145.1 of Hydrogenophaga intermedia. GTDB lineage: Bacteria > Pseudomonadota > Gammaproteobacteria. Next base: position 188,522 of record CALRPY020000001.1, read on the forward strand.
GCCGCCCTGACGGGCCATCTGGTGCTGTCGACCCTGCATACCAACGACGCGCCCTCCGCGATCACGCGGCTGATGGACCTGGGCGTCGAGCCGTACCTGATCGGTGCCACCCTGCTCGGGGTCGTCGCCCAGCGCCTCGTGCGCACGCTGTGCCCGCACTGCAAAACGCCGCTTGCGATCGACGCCTCGGCATGGGCCGCGCTTGTCGGCAGCGCCGACGTCCGCGCGCCGGAGCGCGCGTTCGCCGGCCACGGGTGCGACGAATGTCGGCACACGGGCTTTCGCGGCCGGGAGGGCATCTACGAGATCCTGACCGTCGATGAGCAGTTGAACTCGATGATCAAGCCAGGCTGCAACGCAGCGGTCCTGCGCGAAGTCGCGTTGGCGAATGGCATGCGTCCATTGCGCCTGGCTGGCGCGCTCAAGGTGGCGGCAGGCCGGACCACGCTTGCCGAGGTCATGGGCGTCGTGCCGCCCGTCGGCGCGAGCGGCTGAAACGCGCGCCTCGCGGGTGTTCTTCAGCCGCGCGGATGATGCTCGGCGTGCAGGGCCTTGAGCCGCTCGCGGGCGAGATGCGTGTAAATCTGGGTCGTGGAGATGTCAGCATGCCCGAGCAGCATCTGCACGACGCGCAGGTCCGCGCCATGATTCAGCAGGTGGGTCGCGAATGCATGGCGCAGCGTATGTGGTGACAGCTCGCCCACGATTCCCGCACGAGCCCCGTGTTTCTTGATGATCTGCCAGAACGACTGCCGGGTCATCGCCGCGCCGCGCGCGGTCGGAAACACGGCGTCGGTCAGCTGCCCTTTCAGGATGTCGGGGCGACCGCTCGTGAAGTAGCGCGTCAGCCATTCCAGCGCCACCTCACCGACGGGCACCAGGCGCTCCTTGTTTCCCTTGCCGACGATGCGGACGACCCCCTGGGCGAGATTGATGTCCGCAAGCCGGATCTGCACCAGCTCGGACACGCGCAGCCCGGTCGCGTAGAGCAGTTCCAGCATCGTGCGGTCCCGCAGGCCCAGCGGCGTGCCGATATCGGGCGCGCCCAGCAGCGACTCGACATCGGCTTCACTCAGGCTGTGCGGCAACCGGCGGCCTATGCGTGGACCTTCAACGAGCGAGCTGGGGTCGGCAAGGATGAGCCGCTCACGAAGCAGGAATCGGAACAAGCGCCGCAATGCCGACAAGCGCCGCGCGGTGGTGCGACTCGAAGCCTGAGCGCTCCGGCCCAGATAGGCATACAGGTCGGCGGCGCCGGTTGCGCGCAGGTCGGTGGCGTTTTCTCCGAGGTAACGCATGAAGTGTTCGACGTCCGCGCGATAGGCGGCCACGGTGTTGTCGCTCAGACCGAACTCGACCCACAGGTGGTCGACGAAACGCTCGATCAGCGCGCTGTCATCATCTGCGTTCATTGCGCCGCCAGCGAGCAGTCGGCTCGACTGCCGGGAAAACGGTCTTGCACGCGCCAGCCATATTGTCGCGCCGCGTCGCGCCCAGTAACGTTTGCAATCACGAACACTGGCTCCACACCTTCACCGCGTGGCCCTGGTATTGCCACCCCGCACATTCCCCACTATTCGCGGTGTCCAGCGCAACCGCGGGAGATAACGATGACACAGCCGAAACTCGCCCTCTACAACTCCGATGCCTGCTGGTTCTGCGCGAGGGTGCGCCAGACCATCCAGCAACTCGGGCTTGATATCGAAATCCGTGATGCAGTGGGTAACAACGCCCATCGCGAGGCCTTGCTCGCCGGGGGAGGCAAGACCCAGGTGCCGTGCCTGCGCATCGAGGACGAACAGGGTCGCGTACGTTGGATGTACGAATCAGCGGATATCTGCAGGTATCTGGAGGAGTCGCACGCTTGAAGCGTGCCACTGCGCCGACCGGGCGGTCGGCGCGGCAGGCGGGCCGAGGCGGGCGCTCAGCTGGTCTTGGCGGCAATCTTTTCGCGGATACGCGCCGCCTTGCCCTTGCGATCGCGCATGTAGTAGAGCTTGGCGCGGCGCACTGCGCCCTTGCGCTTGACACTGATTTCGGCAATCAGGGGGCTGTAGGTCGGGAACACGCGCTCCACGCCTTCGCCATGCGAAATCTTGCGGATGGTGAACGATGAGTTGGCACCGCGGGTACGTTTGGCGATGCAGACGCCCTCGAAGGCCTGCAAGCGCTCACGGGTCCCCTCCTTCACCCGCACCTGGACGACCACGGTGTCGCCCGGGGCGAACTCCGGAATCGTGCGTTGCATCAGTTCGCTTTCGAGTTGTCGGATGATATCAGTCATGGGAGAAGGCTCCAGCTCGGGGTATCGTTCAGTTCGAGCCGTCGATTTTAGCCTGAGAATCAGGCTCATGGGAATTGTTTTCATGGTCCGCCCGGTACGCGTCCAATAACGCGACGTCAGCCGGCGACAAATCGACCTGCCTCAACAGGTCTGGCCGACGCCGCCAGGTGCGCCCAAGGGCCTCTTGACGACGCCAGCGCGCAATTGCGGCGTGATTCCCGCTCAGCAGCACGGGCGGCACGGCCATGCCGTCAATGACCTCCGGCCGCGTGAAGTGCGGATGATCCAGCAGGCCATTGGCGAATGAATCCTCGGCTGCGGAACGCTCGTCGCCCAGTGCGCCTTCCAGCCGCCGGGTCAATGCATCGATGATCGCCATGGCTGGTATCTCGCCGCCCGTGAGCACGAAATCGCCGAGGGACCACTCCGCATCCACATCGGCAGCGATCACGCGCTCGTCGATGCCCTCGTAGCGGCCACACAGCAGCACCAGGTGGCCGTGGCAGGCCAGGCGCGGCAGGCTGGCCTCGGTGAGTCGCGTGCCCTGGGGGCTCAGGTAGACGACGTGCGAGGGCCCCTCGTGCAAGGCCCGCGCCGCGGCGATGGCCCTGCGCAACGGACGCGCCATCATCACCATCCCCGGACCACCGCCGTAGGGCGCGTCGTCCACTGTCCCACGGCTGTCGTCAGCATGATCGCGCGGGTTGATCCATCGGATGTCGATGAGGCCGGCATCCTGCGCCCGCCGCACGATGCCGGTGTCCCGGAAGCTCTGCAGCAGCTGCGGGAACAGGGTGATGCACGTGAAGCGCTGCACCCTCAGTCGTCCGGATGCCAGTCGACGGTGATTCTTCGGGCCTCGGGGTCGACGTCGGTGACATACAGCCCGACCACGAATGGAATGAGGCGCTCCCGGTCCCCACGCACGCGGAGTACGTCGTTAGAGCCGGTTTCCGCCAGACCGTGGACGACGCCCAGCGGGAAACCCGCGGTCGTGACGACGTTCATGCCGATCAGGTCGCGCCAGTAATACGTGCCAGGCGGGGGCGGCTCGAGTTCACCCGCCCCCACTGCGATGCGCTTGCCGACCAGGCGCTCCGCTGATTCCCTGTCGTCCACACCGCGCAGCTTGGCCAGCAGGACGTTGCCCTGCACGCGGCAATCGGCCAACTGGAGCACCTGCCACTCCCCCTTCAGGCCGATGTGCCAGACGGGGTAATCGAAGATGGCGTCGCGGGGCCGGGTGTCGGAGACGACCTTGAGCCAGCCGCGTGTACCGAACACGGCGTTGACGGCGCCCAGCGTCACCCAGTCGGGTTTGCAGGCAGCAGTCGTCTGCTCGCCTGCGTCGGGCACGGGGAGCTTGGGTTCTGTCATGTCAGGAGAAGGCCGCAGAAGCGGGCCTTCTTGGCACGCTCCGCGGAGCGTCAGGCCGCCGCGGCGGGGAACTGCTTCATCAGGCTGGCGACGCGGTCGGACGGTTTCGCGCCCACGCCCAGCCAGTATTCGAAGCGTGCACGGTCCACACGGAACGGCTCTTCCGTCGCAACAGCAATGGGGTTGAAGAAACCAACCCGCTCGATGAATCGACCATCGCGCTGACTGCGGCTGTCAGTCACGACAATGTGATAGAAGGGACGAGCTTTGGCGCCTGTGCGGGAGAGCCTGATAGTGACCATTCAATATTTACCTTTGCGAAAACTAAACTGGGACCCGGCCGGTCCGGTCGAGAGGGGCGCATTCTAAACGCATATAGCGCCTGATTTGAAGCTATCCAACGGATTCTCCGCAAAAAGCCAGATGAACACCCCATCCGACGCCGTGGTCGCCGCCACCAAACACCAACTTCGCGAATCCATGAAGCTGTCGAAGTCGGCGCGCACGCCGGCCGAGGCAGCACGGTCCCAGCGCTGGCTGGACGAGATTCTGGCCCAGCTGCTCCGGCACCTTAAGCCGCGGGTTGTCTTCGCATACCTGGCGAAAGCGGATGAGGCCGGGACCCGCACGGTGATCGACCAACTGCTCGCGGCCAACGTCACCCTCGTGGTCCCCAGCCTGGTCGACCGCACCCACATGGTCGCAACCCGCTTCCCCGGCTGGGATGCCCTGCGACCGGGAGCGCTCGGCATCCTGACGCCGCCGTCGAAGGAGGCCTGCACGGATACCGTCGATCTCGTGCTCGTACCCGGCCTGGCCTTCTCCACTCGTGGCGCCCGCCTCGGCTATGGCGCGGGCTATTACGACCGCTGGCTTGCGGGCCATCCAGCGGCGACACGCGTCGGTCTGGGCTTCGAATTCCAGCTGTCCGGGCAGGTACCGCTCGCACCGCACGATGAACCCCTCGACTATCTGGTGACCGAACGGCGGCTCATCGTCTGCGGGCCACGAAATTCGATTCGATTGAAAGACTCTCCCCTAACACACTGTAATTAGTATTTTTTTATATCCCACTTAAAGTGATTTCCAGCTTCCGAGCCGTGCACTGGTGTCCTGCCGCGAGGACTGCGGCCCACGCTTTCCGCCAGCGTCTCGATGGGGGCGCCCGTCTCATCCGAACCTGCTGCCCCACGGGAACGGACGCCTGAAATGAAAACGGGGCAGTCAAGCTGCCCCGTTAGTCACCGATCGAGGTCAAGCCCCGAATAGCGCGCCTCGCGTCAGTCGGCTTCGTCGACCGCCTTCATACTGAGGCGGATACGACCCTGGCGATCCACCTCGAGGACCTTGACCTTGACCGTGTCACCTTCTGACAGCTTGTCGCTGACATTCTCGACGCGCTCATGCGAGATCTGCGAGATGTGCACCAACCCGTCCTTGCCCGGCAGGATGTTCACGAACGCACCGAAGTCCATCAGCTTCTGGACCCTGCCTTCGTAAATGGAGCCCACCTGCACGTCGGCGGTGATGGCTTCGACCCGGCGCTTGGCCTCCTGGCCGGCAGCGAAGTCAACCGACGCGATCTTGACCATGCCGTCGTCGCTGATATCGATGGTCGTTCCCGTCTCTTCGGTAATCTGGCGGATGGTGCTGCCACCCTTGCCGATGACGTCCCGAATCTTGTCCGGGTCAATCTTGATCGTGATGATTCGCGGCGCGTACTCGGACATTTCCGTGCGCGGGGCGCTCAGGACCTGGTTCATGCACTCGAGGATGTGGAGTCGGCCCTGCTTGGCCTGCGCCAGCGCAACCTCCATGATTTCCTTGGTGATGCCGTTGATCTTGATATCCATCTGCAGCGCAGTGACGCCAGCCGAGGTCCCGGCAACCTTGAAGTCCATGTCGCCCAGGTGATCCTCGTCACCGAGGATGTCGGACAGCACGACGAATTCGTCACCTTCCTTGATCAGGCCCATGGCAATGCCGGCCACCGGTGCGACCAGCGGGACACCGGCGTCCATCAGCGCGAGGCTGCTGCCGCAGACGGAGGCCATGGAACTAGAGCCATTCGATTCCAGGATTTCCGACACCACGCGAACGGAGTACGGGAATTTGGTCATGTCGGGCATGACGGCCTGGACGCCACGCTTCGCCAGGCGACCGTGGCCGATCTCGCGCCGCTTCGGTGAGCCGACGCGGCCCGTCTCGCCGACGGAGAACGGAGGGAAGTTGTAGTGGAACATGAATGGTTCGCGACGCTCGCCTTCGATCGCGTCGATAATCTGCGAATCCCGCTCCGTGCCGAGGGCGACACACACCAGCGCCTGCGTCTCGCCACGCGTGAACAGCGCGGAACCATGCGTACGCGGCAACAGGCCGGCCTCGACGTGAATTGCGCGGATATCCGCCTTGCCACGGCCATCGATACGCGGTTTGCCGGCGATCACGGCGGAACGCACCGTGTCGTATTCGAGCGTTTCCACGACCGCGGCGATCTGCTGGGGCGTCCATGCCGGGGCGTCACCCTCGCCGAACGCGGCCTTGACTTCAGCGCGCAGCGCCGACAGGCGGTCCCGGCGCGCCATCTTGTCCACGATCGAATAGGCTTCTGCGAACTGGCTGCTGAAGCGCGCCCGAACAGCATCGGCCAGGGCGGTGGGCGCCGGCGGCGGCTGCCATGCCGGTGCCGGGCAGTTGAGCTTCGCCTGCAGTTCCTTGATCGCGCGAATCGCGACCTGGAACTGCTCGTGTCCATACACGACGGCACCCAGCATCACTTCCTCGGACAGCTGCCTAGCCTCGGATTCGACCATCAGCACCGACGATTCGGTACCGGCAACCACTAGGTCAAGCTGCGAATCGGCCAGTGCGCCGAAGCTCGGATTCAGAATGTACTGCCCATCCTTGTAACCGACCCGGGCAGCGGCGATCGGGCCCATGAACGGCAGGCCGGAAATCGACACCGCAGCGGAGGCGCCAATCAGCGCGGGGATGTCGGGGTCGACCGCCGGATCCAGCGACAACACCGTGCAGATGATCTGCACTTCGTTGTTGAAGCCTTCGGGAAACAGGGGGCGGATGGGGCGGTCGATGAGGCGGGAGGTCAGGGTTTCCTTTTCGGTCGGGCGGCCTTCGCGTTTGAAGAAACCGCCAGGAATCTTGCCTGCCGCGTAGGTGCGTTCCTGATAGTCGACGGTCAGCGGGAAGAAATCGCGGTCCGTCGTCCCTTCCTTGTTACCCACCACGGTTGAAAGGACGACGGTCTGGCCCATCGTGGTGAGTACCGAGCCGGTCGCCTGCTTGGCGAGCCTGCCGGTTTCGAGGGTTACTTCGCGATCTCCGAACTGGAACGAAACTTTGGTGGGCGTCATAGGTGAACCGATCGTTGCTTGGTAGTGGGTGAAGCCATTGCGGCGCGCTAGCGAGTAGCCAGGACAGACGGCGTCGAACGACGCCGCCGGATATCCGTATTACTTGCGCAGGCCCAGCTTGGTGATCAGTTCCCGGTAGCGCTCGGGACTGCGGTCGCGGAGATAGTCGAGCAGCTTGCGGCGCCGATTGACCATGCGAAGGAGGCCCTGCCGCGAGTGGTTGTCGTGCGAATGGGCCTTGAAGTGGCCGGACAGTTCCTCGATACGCGCCGACAGCAATGCCACCTGCACTTCCGGGCTCCCGGTATCGTTCGCGCCGCGGGCGTTACCGGCCACGATCTCGAGTTTCTGACTGCTGCTCAATGCCATTGCTACGAACTCCTGCTTTCTTTCATTTTCAACTACTTGAGTAGGCCGCGCATTCTAACCGCGCACGCACCCGCTCACAACAATTTTCTGCGCCGGATCATCAGGTTTGGTGCTGATCGGGCACTTCGGACACGGTCTGCATCATGCGGCGCGGGGCCAGCCTGCCCGCCGCATCGACTTCCCCCATCCCGAGAAAACGCCCGCTGCGCGCATACACCCGGCACATGCCGGCCACTGGCCGGCCGGCCACAGTCACCGCTTGGCCGAAGGCCATGGCCCGCTCCGCAGCGGTCGATTCGAGCGTCACTGCGGGGAAGGCGCCCAGCGCACTGTCGACGGGCAGCAGGAGCGCATCCAGGTCCTGCGCATCGGGCAGCGGGTCCTGGAAGCTCGCAAGGGGATGGGCATCGTCGAGACTGAACGGGCCCGCACGGGTACGACGCAGCGCGGAGAGGTGCGCGCCACAGCCCAGCGCCTCGCCGATGTCCTCGGCCAGCGTTCTGACATAGGTGCCCTTGGAACAGTGAACTTCCAGGCGCGCGCTGCCCGGACCATAGGCGAGCAGGCGCAAGCTGAAAATGTGCACCACGCGTGCGGCGCGTTCGAGTTCGATGCCCGCCCGTGCATACTCGTAGAGGGGCCGCCCGTCGCGTTTCAGCGCCGAATACATCGGGGGCACCTGGGTGATTTCACCGCGGAAGCGCGTCAGCACCGCTTCGACGTCGGCCTGCCCGATGCCGGTAGACGAGCGCTCGCGCAGGACATCGCCCTCGCGATCACCCGTCGTGGTGGTCGCGCCCAGGGCGATATCGGCAACGTAAACCTTATCGGCATCCAGCAGGAAGGCGCTGACCTTCGTCGCTTCGCCGAAACACAGGGGAAGGAGGCCCGTGGCGGCCACATCGAGGTTGCCGGTATGTCCGCCCTTGGCGGCGGCAAACGCTCGACGGACACGCTGCAGGGCGACGTTCGAACTGATGCCTGCAGGCTTGTCCAGCAGCAGGATACCTGTGACCGCTCGCTTCGGGCGTCGCGCGCCGCCGCTGGCTTCTCCCGTCAGGCGAGTCACTCCCCGCTGCGCTTGGCGAGCAGTTCGCTGATGCGGGCGCCGGTTGCGATGGACTCGTCGAGCGCGAAGTGGACCGTCGGGACTTTCTTCATCCGCAGGTCGCGCGCGATCCGCTGTCGCATGTCGCCACGCAGTTCGCGCAAGGCGCCCATGATCTGTTCACGCGAGGCCGGGGTGCCGAACGCGCTGACATAGACCGTTGCCGTCGACAGGTCGGATGCCACATCGACGTCGGTCACGGTCAGCATGCCCAGTCCGCCGTCCCGGGCGGCCTGCGCGAGCGGTTCGGCGAGTAGTCGCTTGATGCTCTCAGCCACCCTGATCTTGCGCGGATATTCCTTTGGCATGCGATATCGGTCTAGATCGTCCGCGCGACCATCGTCCGCTCGTAGACTTCAATCTGGTCACCCGGCTTGACGTCATTGTAATTCTTGACGCCGATACCGCATTCGGTGCCGGCCCTGACCTCGGACACGTCATCCTTGAAGCGGCGCAGCGACTCGAGTTCGCCCTCGTAAATCACGACGTTGTCGCGCAGCACCCGAATCGGGTTGCTGCGCTTGACCGTGCCGCTGGTGACGATGCAGCCAGCGATCGCGCCGAGCTTCGACGACCGGAAGACGTCCCGCACCTGCGCGATACCAACGATTGTTTCGCGGATTTCCGGCGACAGCAGGCCGTTGATTGCGGCCTTCACGTCATCGATGACGTCATAGATGATGCTGTAATACCGCAGATCGATGCCTTCTTCGTCGACCAGGCGGCGCGCCGCGGAGTCCGCCCGCACGTTGAAGCCGATCATGTAGGCCTTCGACGCCAGCGCGAGGTTCACGTCGGACTCGTTGATGCCACCGACGCCGGCGGCGACGATTTCCACGCGGACTTCCGGCGAACTGAGTCGCGCAAGCGATTCCGACAGCGCTTCGGCCGAACCCTGCACGTCGGCCTTGATAAGTATCTTGACCGAGGCCGTCTCGCCTTCCTTCATCTGCTGGAAGACGTTCTCGAGCTTCGAGGCCTGCTGGCGTGCGAGCTTGTTCTCGCGATCCTTGTCCTGGCGGAAGTTGGCGATTTCCCGCGCCTTGCGCTCATCGTCGACCACCATCGCATCGTCGCCCGCGTTGGGCGTCCCGGACAGGCCGAGCACCTCGACCGGCGACGATGGTCCAGCCGACTCGATCGTGGCGCCGCTGGCGTCGACCATGGCGCGCACGCGGCCGAACTCCGTACCGGTCAGCAGCACGTCGCCACGCCGGAGCGTGCCGCGCTGGATGAGCACGGTCGCGACCGGACCGCGTCCCTTGTCGAGGCGGGACTCGATGACCGCGCCTCTCGCCGGTCCGTTGACGACGGACTTGAGTTCGAGGACTTCCGCCTGCAGTGAAATGTTTTCCAGGAGCGTTTCGACGCCCTCACCCGTCTTGGCCGACACCGGGACGAACAGCGTATCGCCGCCCCACTCTTCCGAGATGACGCCCTGTACCGACAGTTCCTGACGGACGCGGTCGAGGTCCTTGTTCGGCTTGTCGATCTTGTTGATGGCCACGATCAGCGGCACTCCCGCCGCGCGGGCGTGCTTGATCGCTTCCTCGGTCTGGGGCATCACGCCGTCGTCTGCCGCAACCACCAGGATGACGATGTCAGTGACCTTCGCGCCGCGCGCGCGCATCGCCGTGAAGGCCTCGTGACCGGGCGTATCGAGGAAGGTGATCGGTCCGTGGGCGGTCTGCACCTGATACGCGCCGATGTGCTGCGTGATGCCACCGGCCTCACCGGCCGCAACCTGCGACTTGCGGATGTAGTCGAGCAGCGAAGTCTTGCCGTGGTCGACATGGCCCATGATGGTGACGACCGGCGCGCGCGCCTGCAGATCACCAGCGCCTTCCGCCGACTCGAGCAACTCCTCCTCGAGCGCGTTCTCGCGCACGACCTTGCCCTTGTGACCCATTTCCTCGACGAGCAGCAGCGCAGTGTCCTGGTCCATCATCTGGTTGATCGTGACCATGCTGCCCATTTTCATCATCACCTTGATGACTTCGGCAGCCTTGACCGACATGCGTTGCGCGAGTTCCGCAACCGTCAGGCTTTCCGGAATCAGCACTTCACGCACCACCGGCTGGGTCGGGCGCTCGAAACCGTGCTTGCCGGCGGATTGCGGCACAAAACGGCGTGGCGGCGGCGACTTCTTCTTGCGCTTGCCGGACTTGTCGACGGCCACGTGCAGTTCCTTGCGACCCGCGCCCCGCCCGGAGCGGTCGCCACCGGGCCCGTCACGGCGATCACCGTGTCGCGGTGGGGTGGCATCGGGCCGCGCAGCCGCGGGTGGCGGGGCCTGCGCCTCGACCGGCGGAGCCGGCACGGGTTCGGGCACCGGCGCTTCCTCGACGGCAAGCGCCGCCGGCTCGACCGGGGTTTCAACGACCGGTGGTTCTTCGAGCTGGAATTCTTCCACCGGCGCGGGCGGCGGCGGGGCTTCGACGGCGGCGGCGTCGCCGCCCATCGGTTCATTTTCGAGCTGACGCTGGCGCTCGAGCTCGGCCTGCTGCTCCTTGCGCGCGGTCTCTTCCTCGACGACGACGCTGCGCTTCACATAGGTGCGGCTGCGACGGAATTCGACGGCGACGGTTTTGGCGGCACCGGGCTTGGCGACTCCTACCCGCGAACGGGTGCGGGCCTTGTCGGCTGGAATCTTGATTTCGCTGACGGTTTTGCGACTCAGCGTGATCTTGCTCGGCTCGGGGGCGGCCCCCTCCTTGCCGTGCATGCGTCGCAGGTGCGCAAGCAGCTGGCTCTTCTCCTGCTCGGAGATCGGGTCCTCGGACTTCTTGCCCTGGAGTCCTGCGTCGTTGAGCTGGGTAATCAGGCGTTCGACAGGAACACCGACGACGTTGGCGAATTCGCGGACCGTAATCTCAGCCATGTTCAACCCTCACCCTCAGACTTGGCACCTTCGTCGAACCATGGGGCGCGGGCGGTCATGATCAACTGCCCAGCCTGTTCTTCGGTCACGCCTTCGATTTCGAGCAGATCATCGATGGACTGCTCGGCGAGGTCCTCCATCGTGACGATGCCGCGTCCTGCGAACTGGTAGGCCAGCTCCTGGGTCATGCCGTCCATATTGAGCAAGTCCTCGGCCGGATGCGCATCGCCCAGCTGTTCTTCCGACGCGATTGCTCGCGTGAGCAACAGGTCCTTGGCACGCTGCCGCAGCTCCTGCACCAGGGTTTCATCGAATTCCTCGATGGCCATCATCTCGTGCTCGGGCACGTAGGCGATTTCCTCGATAGACGCAAAGCCCTCCTGCACGAGGATCGCCGCGATTTCCTCGTCGACGTCGAGCAGGTCCATGAAGGTCTTTTGCGCCTTCGTGGTTTCCGCCTCGCTCTTCTGCTCCGCGTCGGCCTCGGTCATGACGTTGAGTTCCCATCCCGTGAGCTGGCTTGCCAGCCGCACGTTCTGCCCATTGCGGCCGATCGCCTGGGACAACTGTTCCTCGGCAACGGCGACGTCCATGCTGCCCTTGTCCTCGTCCACGAGAATCGACACGACGTCCGCGGGTGACATCGCGTTGATCACGAACTGGGCCGGGTTCTCGTCCCACAGGATGATGTCGACGCGTTCGCCGGCAAGCTCGTTGGATACAGCCTGCACACGCGAACCGCGCATGCCGACGCAGGCCCCGACCGGGTCGATGCGGGGGTCGGTGCTGTGCACTGCGATCTTGGCGCGCAGGCCCGGATCGCGGGCCGCGCCGTGGACCTCGATCACGCCCTCGCCGATCTCGGGCACCTCCAGCTTGAACAGCTCGATGAGGAGCTCGCGGGCGGTGCGGCTGACAAAAAGCTGCGGACCACGCTTTTCCGGTCGGACATCGAAGAGGTAGCCGCGGATGCGGTCGCCAGGACGCACCACTTCCCGCGGAATCACGTGTTCCTTGGGAATCACGGCCTCTGCGTTGCCGCCAAGGTCGAGGAAGATGCTGCCCCGTTCAAGTCGCTTGACGACGCCCATCACGAGGTCGCCGATACGGCCCTGGAAGGCCTCGACGACCTGGGCACGCTCGGCTTCCCTGACCTTCTGCACGATGACCTGCTTGGCGGTCTGTGCCGCGATGCGGCCGAACTCTGCCGCCTCCAGTGGTTCTTCGAGGAAATCACCGACCTTGATGCCGAACTGCTTATCGGACGCCTCCTCGAGGAAAATCTGGCGCTCCGGGAACTCGAGATCGGGCTCGTCACCTTCGTTGACAAGTTCAAGCTCGGCGTAGCGCGCCGCGCGGTCCATGACCTCCCAGCGCCGGAAAGCCTCGTAGTCGCCGGTCGTGCGATCGATTGCGACGCGCACGTCGACGTCATCGGTGAAGCGCTTCTTGGTAGCGCTCGCCAGGGCAGCTTCCAACGCTTCGAAGATGACCTCCTTCGGCACGCCCTTTTCGTTCGACACGACGTCTACGACTGTCAGGATTTCCTTGTTCATGCTCTATTCCCGCTCAACTTTCTTGGGACGCGCCTTGCCCACAGCTGGCTCGGGCCACACGGGCACCAGCCTCGCTTTTTCAATCATGTTGTGTCGAATCTGCCGCTCGCCGTCGGCTGCGGCGATGGTTACCTGCTCGTCGTCCGCGTCCAGGATTCTGCCAACCAGGCGGCGATGGCCGTCGACGAGCATGCGGAGCCTGAGCTGGACCTCCATGCCGAGGAAACGCTGCCATTGGCCGGGGTAGAACAGCACCCGGTCCAAGCCGGGTGAAGAGACTTCGAGGGTGTAATCACCGCGAACGGCGCTCTCGGCCTCGAGGAGGTCGCCGACCTGGGCGCTGACCTTTTCACAGTCCTCTAGCGCGATGCCTTCCGGCGCATCGATGAACACCCGGATCAGCTGGCGCTGCCCGAGACGCTGCCGTTCGATGCCCCATAGCTCGTAGCCCAGGCCCGAGACCGTGGGCTCGATCAGTTGTGCGATGGCGTCGCTGCCGTGCATTTTTCTCCGCCGAAAAGCAAAAAGCCCCGATTTCCCGGGGCCTTTTTAGATGGTAGCGGGGGCAGGATTTGAACCTGCGACCTTCGGGTTATGAGCCCGACGAGCTGCCAGACTGCTCCACCCCGCAATTGTCAGACCCGGAATGTTAAAGACTTGGCCCGAGTAATTCAAGCCATCCGGAGATATAAATTCAGATGAATTGGGTACGCGCCGCGCGGCGTGGCTCAGTGCCCTGGGTCACAGGTGCCTGGCATCGCGACCTCACAGGTGATCCCGTCGGGCATGATGGCCTGACTGAAGCGAGTCCCCGTGGTCACGGCGCGATCGAAAGCGGCTGCGACAAGGTCGGCGAATTCGAAATCCGTATCGATGAGCCGGGCCCCCTCGAAGTTTGCGGCCCGACCAATGGTGCCTGTGAGCCGGGCTTCGCCCAGATCGGCGTCCCGCAACACCGCGCCGCTCAGGTCGGCGTAGGCCAAGTCGGCCTGGCGAAGATCGGCACCCGTCAGGTCAGCCCCGACCAGGCGCGCATTCCGCAGCACCGCGCCACGGAGCACGGCACCGCGCAGGTCAGCGGCCGCCTTGTTGCAGAATTCCCAATTGACGCCGGGCCCGGGGCGGGCGCTGCAGTCGACCGGGCCACGCGGAGCGGGCGACATGACGATCGCCGCGAGCAGGATGGAGGCGATCAGGGCAGCCGCAAGGACAAACGGAGTCCGCCTGTTCCGGCCAGGTGCGTCGCGCAAGCCCTGCCAGACCCGGACTGCCCGCCGCCTGCGCTCGAGGACGCGCGGCTCCTCCGGCCCGCGGCGGTCACTCCCCCGGCGCTGCCCGGCATCCGCCCCGACGGGCTGCCGCCGGCGCTCGAGCGCACGTTCGTCCAGGCGGCGCGCGGCCGGCCCGGTCTGCGCACTGCGCTGCAGGCTGCAGAAGTCAGGATATTCGCCTGCCGGCTGCCAGTGCGCGCCATCCACGCTGATTTCGTCGACGGCGACGATGCGACCGAGCGCGATGCTCTTTTCAAGCATCGACGAAGGGAAGGGCCCCTTTGTCTCCCCCTTGCGCCGCACGTACCACAACTGCCCGAGCGTCATCGGCAGCGCCCGGCGGCAACGCCGGATGACACGGAGGCCGGCATGCTGGTCGACGGTCGCATCAGGTCAAGTTTGCGCGGCGGCGGCCGCTGGTGGTTCCATGCGCATCGATCTGGCCCCTGTTTCCTTGACGACTCCTGCGCGGACGCTCGCGTCCACGCAGGGCTGGTTGCTCGGTCAATTGCTGAATGTGAGCGTTATCGGCCGGGTCGATAATTCCTCGATACGGATTTCGATCGGCGGCACGGAAGTCGTCGCGCAAACAGACCTCGAGCTCGCGCCGGGCGCGGCCTTGAAGGTGAGGGTGTCAGCAGTGGGTCCGCAACCGCAACTGACCATCGTCGGCCCGCCACCGATGCCGAAGCCAACACCGGACAGCGTGGCGTCGTCACCCGTGGCGAGCGCGATGAAGCGCACGCTGCCGGCGCAGGAGCCAATGCATGAGGTCCTCAACCGCCTCACCCTTCCCTTGACCGTCGCCGATTCAGTCCCGGTCGTCCAGCAGATCCAGTCCAGGATCGCGCAGCTCGTCGCGCTGCTGCCCGAGCTTTCGACCTTGGCGCGGCCGGAAGAACTCAGACGCGCACTTGTCCACTCGGGGCCCCAGCTGGAGGCCGGCCTGGCGGCGCAGGCCGAAGTGCCGGACGCAGCGCCGCCAACGCAGGATCTCAAGTTCCGGTTACTCGAGCTGCGCCAGGTCATTGCTGGACACCTGACGCAGATTGGCAGCCGGCGCGCCGTCGATCCCGGTATCGCCCCGTTCCGCCCGCAAGATCCAGACGCCGTAGGCGGTCAGCCATCCGCCGACGCGTCGCTGGAGGAATCAGCCGTCGCCATCCTGCGCAGCCTGGCGGCGGACGTCGAGGCCGGGCTCGCCAGGGTCACGACTCACCAGCTCCAGCACGCGGCGGCAACCGCGCGTGGCGAATACTTTGCGTTCACCGAGCTCCCGTTCCGGACCGCGAGCGGTATCGACACGCTGGACATCGAGGTGGAGGCAGACGCGCCGCGACAGGGGCACACCGACGAGTCCCCGCTCGAACTGAGCCTGGCACTCTCGCTCCCGTCACTGGGCGAGTTCCGGGCGCGCCTCGGACTGCGCGGCAACCATCTCGCGGTGACCCTGTGGAGCGAGGCCCCTGCGCTGCGCGAAATGATAGTCGGCGGGGTCAACGAACTCGAACACGCGCTGGCGGGCGCCGGATTCGAGCTTTCGCCCGTGGTCCTCCGCGCCATCGACGCGCCCAATCCTCTCCGGCACCTGCGACGCGGCCTCGTGGACACGATGATCTGACATGGGTGAACAGCGCGAATTGTCGCTGGCCGTCGCCCTGCGCTGGGACGGCAAGGGTGCGCCACGAGTCACGGCGAAGGGCAGTGGCGAGATCGCGGACAGAATCATCGCCCTCGCCCGCGAGCATGCCGTGCCCATGCGCGAGGACCGCGCGCTCGTCGGCATCCTGAGCAAGGTCGATCTCGACCAGCAGATACCAGCCAAGCTTTATGTCGCAGTTGCAGAGGTCATCGCCTTCGCCTATGCGCTGCAGGGACGTTCCCCCCTCGCCCGCGCCGCAGCGCGCACAGGCGACAGCCCGTCTCACGGCGCGGTTACGCCCGCCCGATCGAACGCGGCGGACGCCGCTGACTGATTGCCCAGCTTACCCTCGGCATTGCCGATGAGCGTCCAGTTCCGCGCGCCGAGCGGGCTGCCGGCGGGTGCCAGCGACAGGGAGCGCTCGGCCAGCGCTTTAGCCTGCGCCCAGTCCTCCTGCGCGTACGAGACCGTCGCGAGCCTGTGCCACAGCGTCGCGTCACGCGGTGAGATCTTGAGCGCCCGTTCCAGGTTGGCGCGCGCGGCGTCGTGCTGGCCGTCGGCGCTGGCCTGATCCGCTTTCGCGACGAGTTCGGCAACAGCGGGAACCATGGCTGCACCGCCGGGTTCGCCCTTGAGCGTCGCCGTGTTCGAGGGCAGCGCCGCGGATTCGCCCGGCACCGGCAGGGCAATCGCCTCCCGTGCGGGGCTGGCGGCGTCTTCCAGCGGCTTCACCACCACGCCATTCGGCTGCGGCCGGGGCGCAGGCTTCGGCGCCACGGGCGGCGGCGAGCGCACGATCGGTTCGGGCTTCTTCATGGGGCGCGCCTCGATCGGCGCCATCCCCGCCTGGTTTGACGCACAGCCGGCGAGCAGCAGCAGCATGCCCGCCCATGGCGCGTAAAGTCGTCTGTTCAATCCAGAAACTCCTTGATCGTGGACCACACGCCGGGCGCGGCCGGCGTCGCGCACGACTGCACCGCCTGCGGCAGGTGCTCGATATTCAGTGGCACCATAACGGCGCCGCTGCAGCTGGCATCGGCAAGCGCCCGACCGTCTCCGCTCATGCGATGCCATTCGATGGTGGGTGGTGGCTCCATGTTGACCGGACTGATCCCACTCTCACGCATCGTATCGGACCAGATCCGCAACGCACCCGTGGCGCCCGTGAGCCCAGCCGGCTTGTTGTCATCCCGGCCCACCCATGCCACACCGAGCAAATCACCGCCGAAGCCGACGAACCAGCTGTCGCGCGCATCGTCGGACGTGCCGGTCTTCCCCGCCAGCGGCAACGAATCCGGAAACACCGCGGTCAGGCTGCGAGCTGTACCGCGCTCGACGACGCGCGTCAGCAGGTAACGCGTCAGGAATGCCGTAGGTGCATCGACGACGCGCTCGATCTTGAGTCCGTAGCGTTGCAGAGGCGTGTTGTTGCTGTCGACGACCGCCCGGATTGCTCGCAGCGGGCTGCGGAAGCCATCGTTAGCAATCGTCTGGTAAAGCTGGGCGACCTCATAGGGCGGCATATCGATCGCACCAAGGAACAGGGCCGGATAGTTGGGCAGATTCCCGTTGTACCCGAACTTGCGCAAGGTGGCGGCAACGCGGGGGATGCCGACCTTGAATCCGAGATCCAGGGTCGCGAGGTTCAGCGAGCTGGCGAGCGCGTCCTGCATCGCAACCGGGCCGCGGTACTTTCGGTCGTAATTCTGCGGTGCCCACACCTTGCCGGTATCGCTGCGATAGGTGCGTGGCACATCCTGCAATTGCGTCAATACGTTGAAGCGGGCCGGTTCGGACAGTGCCGCGAGGTAGACGAAGGGTTTCATCAGCGACCCGATCTGGCGCTTGGCATCCAGCGCGCGATTGAATCCGCCCGGCGAATTGCCGCGGTCGCCGACGAGCGCCTTGATGTCACCCGACTGCGTGTCGGTGACGACGAGCGCCGCCTGCAGCTTGCCCTTCATCGCCGGCCGGGAACGCTCGAGTGTCGCTATCCCCTCGACGACCGACTTCTCGGCGGCGTGCTGCACGGAGAGATCCATCGTCGAGAAGATTTTCAGGCCGGCGGTCTGCAGATCGGCCTCGCGGTATTCACGCTTCAGCTGCCGGCGTACGAGATCGAGGAACGCCGCGTAGCGGGCGCCGCCACTCCAGGCGCCCTGGCGCAGTTCCACCGGCAAGCCGCGCAGCGCCACCGTCTGCGCGTCGGTCAGCAGCCCGGCAGCGAGCAGGCGATCCAGTACGTCGTTCCGCCTGGCCAGGGCGCGTTCGGGGTGCTTGAACGGGTTGTAGTAGGAAGGTCCCCGGATCATGCCGATGAGCAGGGCCTGCTCGGCAACCCCGAGTTCGCTGAGCGGGCGGCCGAAGTAGAACTGCGACGCAAGGCCGAAGCCGTGCACGGCACGATTGCCGTCCTGGCCGAGGAACACCTCGTTGATATAGGTCTCGAGGATCTCGCGCTTGCTGTAGGCGCGTTCGATCGAGATCGACATCATCGCCTCCTTCAGCTTGCGCGTGAGCGTGCGTTCGCGGGTCAGGAACAGATTCTTGACCAACTGCTGCGTGAGCGTGCTGCCACCCTGCTCGATGCCGCCGCGCTGGATGTTGACCACCATCGCTCGCGCAATGCCCAGGAGGTCGACACCGATGTGGTCTTCGAAGCGACTGTCCTCGACCGCGATCAGGGCGCGCGTGAAAAAGGCCGGCAAGTTCGCAGCCGATAGCAGGACCCGGTCCTCGAAGGTGGCCGGATGGATGCGGCCGATTTCCGCCGGATCGAGACGGATGAGCCCGATTTCAGTCGCGTCCGGTCGCTGCACGATTGACCGGATTCGTCCGCCCTCGAAGCTGACGAGGGCGGAACGGGGCTGCTCGGCGCCGTCCCAGAAGATAAAACCGCGCGTATGCACGGCGATTCCAGCCTGACCCGCGCTGAACTGGCCAGGCCCGCTTGGATTTCGCACCCGTCGATAGCCAAGTTCGTCGAGCAGGTCGGCGAGCTTGGTCGGACTGATGCGCAGGCCCGCATAGAGTTCGACCGGCGCCGCGTAGATTCTGCCGGGCAGATCCCATCGCCGTTGCTGGAACTTGGCGATAACCTCGTGATCGAGCCAGGCCCAGTAGGCAACGAGCGCGAGCACGCACCAGATGAGCAGGTGCTTGAGCGCGAACAGGGCTCGAGCGGTCAGGCTCGAGACGATGCCGCGTTCAGGAGATTCGTCCGCTTCCGACATGTTTCAAATCGAGCGATGGGCCAAGCAGGAAAGCATCTGTCGAGTGCCGGGACGGGCCGGCGGATATCTCAGCGCGATGCGAACGTATTGTGCCCGCGGTGGGCGGAGCGATCGAGTTAGGAGGGAGAGCGATGCGGTGACGGGGCTAGTGCGGAGGTGGCCGCCCGCAAACGTTTGCGAACGGACACCTACGCATCGAAACAGCGTGAGGGGTCCCCCAGCTATTTCTTCTTCGCGGCCTTCTTGGCCGGCTTCTTCGCAACTTTCTTCTTCGCAGCCGGCTTCTTGGCTACTGCCTTCTTCGCAGCCGGCTTCTTAGCCGCAGCCTTCTTGCTGGAAGCTTTCTTTTTCGCTGTTGCCATGTGAAGAGTCCCCCTTCAACTATAGGTTGAACAAAAAATGCAACACCACATTTGCTTATATACATCACCTACCCGTGATATGTAAAGGTTCGACATAAAATAATCACGTAAGTGGTTTGCAGTGTTTGATCAATGCAACAGCGAACGTTGCGCGCATGAAGCTTCCTTGTTCGCTGGAGACGAGCCGTGCCTACTTCAAGGCGGCAAGCATGCGCTCACGAATGGCCTCCACGCTGCCGATGCCATCGATGCGCGCGAATTTGGTAGCGGCCGCTTTTGCCGCTTTTTCCGCGTAGAAATCGATCAACGGCTCAGTCTGCTCGTGGTAGACGCGCAGGCGGTTACGCACGGTCTCCTCCTTGTCGTCATCGCGCTGGACCAACGCCTCGCCAGTCACGTCATCGACGCCAGCTACGCGCGGGGGATTGAAGACGGTGTGATAAGTCCGACCCGATGCCGGATGCACGCGGCGCCCGGACATACGCTTGACGATCTCTTCGTCGTCGACGGAGATCTCGACGACGCGGTCGATGCCGACTCCGATCGCATCGAGACCTTCCGCCTGTGGAATGGTGCGCGGGAAACCGTCGAACAGGAACCCGCGCGCGCAATCCGGCTCCGCGATCCGTTGCCGGATGAGACCGAGGATAAGGTCATCGGACACCAGTCCTCCCGCGTCCATCACCGCCTTTGCCTGCATACCCAGCTCCGTGCCCGCCTTGACGGCTGCACGCAGCATGTCACCGGTCGATATTTTCGGAATCGAAAATTCCGCGCAGATGAAATCAGCCTGGGTGCCTTTACCGGCCCCGGGGCCGCCCAACAGAATCACTCGCATCGCCATTCCTCATACAAGTTGCAGTAAAATTCTTGCCGCTCGACCGTCGGCCGCCGCCTTCCCCGCTGAGAAGCACGGACTATCCAAATGAAATTCGAACTCGACCAGACAGCCCGCCACCTGATTGTCCGGTCCTACAGTTCACACGAACTGGTGGTTGGCGACCAGCGGATTACCCGGCCCGTTGTACTCTGCGGCGAACGAATCGAGCTCGACCTGCTGCCACCGACCGTCGAAGCGCTGGATGCGGCCCACATCGAGCGGTTGTGCGCACTCGGCACCGATCTGCTGCTCTTCGGCACTGGGCCTCGGCAGGTATTTCTCGACAGCTCGCTCACGGCGCTGATGCTCGGCCGGGGAATCGGCTGCGAAACCATGGATACCGCGGCAGCCTGCCGGAGCTACAACGTGCTGGTCTCGGAATCGAGATCGGTGGCCGCAGCGCTGTTCATGCTGGCAGCGCCAGCCTGAGCCTGGCGATCTTCGCACTCACGTTTCGGTAAAGAGCGCATCGACCGAAAAGCCCTCTCGTTCGAGTATAAGCCGAAGCCTGCGCAGGGCTTCGATCTGGATCTGTCGCACCCGCTCACGGGTGACGCCGATTTCACTACCCACCTCTTCGAGCGTGGCGATCTCCCGACCGTCGAGGCCGAAACGCCGCTCGACCACCGCGCGTTGCTTGTCGTTGAGCTGTGACAGCCAGATTTCCATGTGACGCTGGACATCATCGTCCTGCAGCAATCGAGCCGGATCGCGATTGTGTTCGTCGGGGATCGTGTCGATCAGCGTGCGATCGGAATCCCGATCGAGCGGGCTGTCCACGGATGCGATGCGCTCGTTCAGCCCCAGCATCCGCTTGACTTCCTCGATCGGCCGGTCGAGCAGCTGCGCCACGTCCTCCGGACTCGGCTCCCGCTCCAGCGTCTGGGCCAGGCGTCGCGCAGCCCGGAGATAGACGTTGATTTCCTTGACGACGTGGATGGGCAGGCGGATGGTCCGCGTCTGGTTCATCAGGGCACGTTCAATCGTCTGCCTGATCCACCAGGTCGCATAGGTCGAAAAGCGGAAACCGCGTTCCGGGTCGAATTTCTCGACTGCGCGGATGAGGCCGAGATTGCCCTCTTCGATGAGATCGAGCAGCGCCAGCCCACGATTCATATAGCGTCGCGCGATCTTGACCACCAGGCGCAGGTTGCTCTCGATCATGCGCTTTCGCGCAGCCTCGTCTCCGCGCAGCGAGAGCCGCGCGAAGTACACCTCCTCCGCGGCCGTCAGCAGGGAGGAGTAGCCTATTTCGTTGAGATACAGCCGGGTCGCATCGAGTTCGCCGTCGGGCATTTCCGCGCTGGCCACCGCGGCAGGCACGACTTCGGCGTCGGGCAGTTCCGGCGTCTCGACGTCGTCGAGGTCCGTGATCTGGGCATCGAGTTCCGCAGCGGCGAACTCGGGGTCCGCCAACTCGGCGAACGCGGGCTCTGCGGTGAAGTCGGGCGAGGTCTGCTCGAGTTCAACGGGTGAACCGACGTCCCTGCCCTTGTTGTTACGCGGCTGGCGCACCACGGGCCGTGCTCATCGCTGCGGCAGGAACTGCAGGGGGCTGACCGCCTTGCCGCTTTTCCGTATCTCGAAGTGCACCATTACTTCGGAGGCCTCCGAATCGCCCATCAGGGCGATCTGCTGTCCTGCCTTGACACTGGCGCCCTCGTTCACGAGGCGCTTGTCGTTGTGCGCGTAGGCGCTCAGGAAAATATCATTGTGCTTGATGATAATAAGCTCGCCGTAACCGCGCAGTCCATTCCCGCTGTACACCACCTGGCCCGCCGCGGCCGCGGTGACAGGCTGCCCCCGGCTGCCCACGATCTCGAGTCCCTCCGAGCCCGAGGCGGCAACCGCGCGACGGGCCTTGCCCGCCGCGGGCCAACTCCAGGTTACCCCGCTGACCGAGCGGCTGCCGCCAACGGTGGCCGTCATTGGCACCGTCTGCTTCATCTCAGGTGCCGACGGCGCCACCGCGACGGGCTGCGCGGGCGCGGGCTGCGGCGGCGCAGGCAAGGGCGCAGGCAGCGGCGTCGCAACGACTTCAGCAGGGCGGCTCGCAGGTGAGGCGAGGCCGGCCTGCGGCGACAGCCTCAGCGTCTGTCCTACGAAGATGCGATTTGGATTCTCGATGCCATTCCATTGCGCCAGCTGACGGTGGTCGACCCCGAAACGGAAAGCGATCGAGTACAGCGTGTCCCCGCTGGCCACCCGATAGCTGCCTCGCGCGGCGGCCGCCGGTCGCTGGTCCGCACTCGTCGACGCGCGCTTCGCGGACGGGCGGCCCTGCTGGCCGCTCGCGGTCTTCTGCTCGATGGGCGCTGGCGCCTGGCTCGCGCACCCGCCGAACAGGACGCTGAACGCGAGCATCAGCAGAATGGGCAAGCGGGCACGCACGCTGTCAATCCACATTTTCAAGCAGCGGAACAAAGCTCACGCGTTGCAGATGTTCTTCCTCGAAACCATCGCTGGTCCGCCGGATCAGGGTCAGCATCTGCTCACCCTGGCGGCCAATCGGCATGATCGCGCGTCCTCCCACGACCAGCTGCTCCAGCAGCTTGGGCGGCACGGACGCCGATGCGGCAGCCACGAGAACCGCGTCGAAGGGCGCGTGTGCCGGCCAGCCCAGCCTGCCGTCTCCATGTCTGACGCGCACGTTGGAAATCTTCAGTTCATAGAGCCGGGTACGGAGGCGATTGGCGAGAGCGGCAATGCGTTCCACCGTGTAGACCTGCGTTGCGATGCGCGCCAGCAGCGCACTCTGGTAGCCGCATCCCCCGCCGATCTCGAGCACGCGGGCCATCGGGCCGGTTTCGAGCAGGGCCTGTGTCATCGCGGCGACGACATAGGGCTGGGAGATCGTCTGCCCGTAGCCGATCGGCAGGGCATTGTTCTCGTAGGCGCGGCTGGCCAGCGCCTCGTCCACGAACAGGTGGCGCGGCGTCGTGCGAATGAGGTCGAGCACCACTTCGGAAGTGATGCCCATCGTGCGCAGCTGGTCAACGAGCCGATTGCGCGCCCGTTGAGAAGTCATGCCTATACCGATCCGGTCGGCCATCATTGCAGTGACGTTATTTTCCCAGCCAGTCCGCAAGCTCTTCCATCATCCCGTACGCTGTCAGATCCATCTGCAGCGGTGTTATCGACACATAACCATCAGCAATCGCCCTGAAATCCGTACCCGGCCCCGCGTCGTCTCCGGGCGGGCCGGCGGGCCCGATCCAGTAGACGGGCCGGCCTTTGGGATCGAGCTGGGGAACGCTGGCGGGGGCCTTGTGACGCCGTCCGAGGCGGGTCACGCGCACGCCGCGCAGTTCGTCCCGCGGCAGGTCCGGCACGTTCACGTTCAGTAATGAACTTCTTGGCAATCCGCCGGCGCGGAAGCGCTGGGCGAGTTCGAGTGCAATGGTGGCGGCGCTAGCATAATGGGTAGGGTTCGCGCCTGCCAGTGAGACCGCAATCGCGGGCGTCCCCAGCAGACAGGCCTCCATCGCCGCGGCGACAGTGCCCGAGTACAGCACGTCATCGCCAAGGTTCTCTCCGGCGTTGATGCCGGAGAGCACGAGGTCCGGCTGCGCATCGAGCAGGCTGTGAAAGGCGAGGTTGATGCAATCCGCCGGCGTTCCATCGACCGCCTGGACGCCGTCTCCTCCCGCTCGCACGCGAAGGGGCCGGTCCAGCGTCAGCGAGTTGCTGGCGCCGCTTCGATTGTCGGCAGGCGCCACGACCTGCACCGTCGCGAGCGTGCGCAATGCGTCGACCAGCGTGAGGATGCCGTCCGCCCGGTAACCGTCGTCGTTGCAGACGAGTATCCGCATCTTGGTCAGGCGGACTGGCTGAACAAGAACTCCAGCAGCGCCTTCTGCGCGTGCAACCTGTTCCCAGCCTCCTCCCAGACGACGCTGTCGGGCGCATCGATGACCGCCGCCACCACCTCTTCGCCACGGTGTGCGGGCAGGCAATGCATGAACAGCGCACCAGGCCTGGCTCCCGACATGAGCTCGCTGGTGACCTGGTAGGGCGCGAAGACCACCCGGCGCGCAGCGGCCTCGTCTTCCTGCCCCATGCTGACCCACACGTCGGTCACGACGAGATCGGCATCGGCCACGGCATCGGCCGGTTCGCGGCACAAGCGCACCCCGGGCAGGGAAACGCCGCCGCGCAGCAGCGCCGGTTCAAAACCGGCGGGCGTAGCGACCGCAAGGTCGAAATCTAGCAGGGCGGCCGCCTCGATATACGTGTTGCACATGTTGTTGCCATCGCCGACCCATGCGACCTTGCGCCCGCGGATATCGCCACGATGCTCGAAGAAGGTCTGCATGTCGGCCAGCAGCTGGCACGGATGCGAACGGTCGGTCAGCCCGTTGATCACCGGGACCCGGGCGGCTGCCGCCAGGCGCTGCACGATGTCATGCGCGAACGTGCGCACCATGATGGCATCACACATTTCGGACAGCACCCGTGCCGTGTCCTCCAGCGGTTCACCACGGCCGAGCTGGGAATCCTTTGGTGACAGGAATATCGCTCCCCCGCCCCCTTCGATCATCGCCGACTCGAAGGACACGCGGGTGCGGGTCGATGACTTCTCGAAAATCATCGCCAGCACCTTGTGCTGGAAGATCTGCGGCTTGTCGCCGCTGGCGCGGCGCCGTTTGAGCTCTGTCGCGCGGGCGATGATGCTGCGTATCTCCGCCGGCGTCAGATCGGCGAGATCGACAAGGTGGCGAGGCGGCATTGCTTGGAAATCGGGTGTCTTTAAAAAATTCGAGCCCAGCCTGCGGGCTGGGCTCCGTGTCGTGGCCGGCTTGTTGCTGGCTTCAGCCGAAGAATGGCAGACCGTGGGCACCCGCCTGCATGAACATCAGCATCGGGATGGACAGCATGGTGTTGGTGCGCGATGCCAGGAAGGCAATGCGGCGCGCCTTGGCCTTCTCGGCATCGGTGGCCTGCGCGATTCCAAGCACCTTCTTCTGGTTGGGCCAGATCAGCCCCCACACGTTCAGCAGCATGATCGTGCCGAGCCAGGCGCCGAAGCCGATGTAGGTGGTGGCGGCGCTGGGCACTTCACCTGCCATGCCAAGCGCGAATGCGTTGAGCAGGCCGTAGGGGCTGGCCTCCAGGTAGGCCGCACCGCTCAGCCAGGTCACCAGCGCGGCCCAGCGGAACCAGAACAGGGCGCGCGGCGCCACATACTTGGAAATGGCTGCAGGGCCGGGGCCACCGGCGGAAGCCTCGCTGGTCGCAGAGGCCAACGCCGGCACCTGCACGAAGTTGAAGTAGTACAGCAGTCCGATCCACATGACACCGGCAACGATGTGGAGCCAGCGAATCGCGATATCGATTTCCATGATGAAAGTCCCCGGGTTGGTTGTTGCGGTCGGCGGGCAGCGGGTTCAGACGCCCGCTATCAGGGAGGCGACATACGCAAGTACGATGGTCAGGACCACACCGGCGATTACGGTGCCCTGGATGGTTTCCAATGGATTCATTGCACACCCCTCTTAGGCCGGCCCGGCCGGCGATTTCGTTGTCGAACAACGGTTATTGTGACTGCATTGTCAGTTACCGACTATGAAGATTCAAGCCTGAAAAGGTCGCGCCATGAAGACTGAAAGCCCTGCAAACGCCCTGGGCCTGAGCCTGTTTGCGGCGCGCCTGCAAGCGGTGTGCGATGAAATGGGCGCTTGCCTGCGGCGCGCTGCACTGTCACCGAACATAAAGGACAGGCTGGACTACTCCTGCGCGGTGTTTGACGCGCATGGACAGTTGTGCGCCCAGGCGGCGCACATTCCAGTGCATCTGGGCAGCATGGCATACGCGATGGGTTCGGTCGTCGACGCGGTTGCGTGGTCGCCGGGCGACATGCTGCTCGTCAACGACCCCTACCTGGGGGGTACCCACCTGCCCGACGTCACCCTCATTGCACCTTTCTTCAGCGCAGGCGGGCTCGCCGGCTTCGTGGCGAACCGGGCGCACCATGCGGACATCGGTTGCGCGAGGCCGGGCTCCATGCCCTGGTCGCGCACACTCGCCGAAGAGGGTCTGGTGATTCCGCCGACGAAGCTCTACGCCGCCGGGGTGGTAAACGAGGACCTGCTCGGGCGCCTGCGTGCCGGCCTGCGCAACCCGCGCTCGACGCTGGCCGACTTCACGGCACAGCGCAGCGCGAACCTGCGCGGGCTCGAACGCCTGGACGCGCTTGCCGCCTCGTTGCCGGAAGGCTCGCTGCCGCGGATGTTCGATGCCCTCAATGATTACGCCGAAGCCATGGCGCGCGGTGCCCTGTCCCGCTTACGTCCCGGGCGTCACTGCGCGGTCGATTTCATGGACAGCGATGCGCGCGCACCCGGCCCGATCGAAATCCGGGTTGCGCTGACGGTCGACGCGGATTCGCTGCTTGTCGACTTCGACGGCAGCAGCCCGCAGGTCGACAGCAACATCAACTGCCCGCTGTCAGTGACGGCCGCAGCCGTCTACTACGTGCTCTACTGCCTGATGCCGGTGGGCACGCCGGCCTGTGCCGGCAGCCTCCGACCGGTCAGCCTGCGCGCCCCGGACGGGTGCCTCGTCAATGCCCGCCCGCCGGCTGCCGTTGCCGCCGGCAACGTGGAAACCAGTCAGCGCCTCGTCGACGTATTACTTGCTGCGCTCGCCGGCGCGGCGCCGGGGCTCGTGCCCGCGGCGAGCGCAGGCACGATGAACAACGTCGCCATGGGCGCCGTGGACTGGGATTACTATGAGACCTTGGGCGGAGGCGGCGGCGCGAGTGCTCGCGGCGACGGGCTCGACGCACGGCATACCCACATGACCAACACCCTGAACACGCCTGTCGAGATCTTCGAGGCCACGTATCCGGCGCGGATCAGGCGCTATGCGGTGCGGCGCGGTTCGGGCGGGCCAGGCCTGCATCGCGGCGGCGACGGACTGGTGCGCGAATATGAATTCCTCGCGCCGGCCTCGGTCACGCTGCTCACCGATCGGCGCCAGTCTGCCCCCTGGGGCAGCAACGGGGGTGAGGCGGGTGCGCCGGGACGCAACTTCCTCAACGGGCGTCCGCTGCCCGGCAGGGTCGAACTGGAAGTCGTGCGCGGGGACTGCCTGCGGCTCGAGACGCCGGGGGGCGGCGGCTGGGGCATCCCGCCGAAAGACCCCGGATGAATTGGCTTTTTTAGACTGGTTGGGCCGCCTAGAATCCACGCAAGGGCGCAGGCCCCACGCAACAAGAGGTACGGACGATGGAAATCAATGAACGCATTCAGGCCTTGCTCGAACAGCACAGAATCGTATTGTTCATGAAAGGCACGCCGCAGTTTCCGCAGTGCGGCTTCTCGATGAGGACGGCTCAGGCTCTCTCTGCATGCGGCGCCCAGTTCCACAGCGTGGACGTGCTCGCCGAACCGGATTTCCGGCAGCACCTGCCGCGGTTCTCGAACTGGCCGACCTTCCCCCAGGTCTTCATCGACGGGGAACTCGTCGGCGGCTGCGATATCGTGCTCGACCTCTATCAGAGCGGCGAACTGCAGAAGTTGACGAGCGGCGCGGCCGCCTGAGCCCCGCCAGTTCACCACTGCCCATCGCGAGGATGGGCAGTGGCGCATGACTCATTCCGCCGTGGCGCCTGCTGCCACGGCTTCCTGCTCCAGCCACAGGCACTTGCCGCCGCTGCGCTTGGCGATCGCTTCAAGGCGCGCCCGGTGCGCGGCGAGCTCGTCCTCCCGCAGCGCCACGACCTTGAGTGGCGGCCTGGCCCGCGTCGCAACGCGCCGCTCCGCAGCCGCGGCCTCTTCGTCGGCGACACTGATGTCGAGATGCAGGGCGCCCTGCCCGCCCGTCATTGCGAGAAAGACATCCGCCAGCAGTTCAGCATCCAGCAGCGCCCCGTGCAGGGTGCGATGGTTGTTGTCGATGTCGTAGCGCTTGCACAGCGCGTCGAGGCTGTTGCGCTGGCCCGGATGCAGCTCGCGCGCAAGCTTCAGCGTGTCGAAGATGCGGCAGTAGTCTTCGAGACGCCCCCACGCATGGCCCATGCGGGACAGTTCGGCATCGAGGAAACCGACGTCGAAGGCCGCGTTGTGGATCACGATCTCCGCGCCCCGCACGAAGTCGAGGAAGTCTGCGGCCACGTCCGCGAAGCGCGGGGACTCGCGCAGCTTGTCCAGCGTGATGCCGTGGACCTGGGCCGCGCCGGCGTCAATCTCCCGGTCCGGATTCAGGAAGCAATGGAACCGGCGCTCGGTGATCCGGCGGTTCAATAACTCTATGCAGCCGATTTCGATGACACGATGGCCCTCGTCCGGGGCAAGGCCGGTCGTTTCGGTGTCGAGAATGATCTGTCTCATGCTTCGCCTCGTCGTCGATTCAGAGCGGCGCGCGCTCACGGATCATGCTGTCGATCGCGGCATTTGCAACCGCGTCGGCCTGCTCGTTGCCCGGATCGCCGGCGTGACCCCGTACCCAGTGCCAGGAAACGCGGTGAGGCGCGCTGGCAGCCTGCAGCCGCTGCCACAGGTCCGCATTCTTGACCGGCTTGCGGTCCGCCGTGCGCCAGCCGCGCCGCACCCAGCCGGGCAGCCATTCCGTGATGCCCTTCTGCACGTACTGGGAGTCCGTGTGCAGGGCGACGGTGCTGGGGCGGGTCAAGGCTTCGAGCGCGCTGATGGCCGCCAGCATTTCCATGCGATTGTTGGTCGTCAGCGGCTCGCCCCCGCTGAGTATCTTTTCCCGCCCCTTGCAGCGCAGGATCGCGCCCCACCCGCCCGGACCGGGGTTGCCGCGGCACGCGCCGTCCGTATACACGACCACGACGTGGTCAGTCTCCACCTGCGTCATTCATTGCTCTCCTGGGGCCACGCCTCGCGGGTCGTGGGTTCGATGACACCGGCGGCCGGCAGACGCCGCTGCTTCGCCCAGCGCGCCCTGACCGGTCGTATCGCGACGACCCGTTTGCGCGCCAGCACGAAATAGACATTGCCGAGCACCGGCCAGAAATGCTGGCCCAGCCGTTCCACGATTTCGAGACGGGCATGCAGTCGCGACCGCGAGAAGGGTGGGCGAAACGACAACTTCTCGCAGCGTTCGATTTCGAATCCAAGCAACGTGAGCCAGTCGCGCAAGCGCGTCATGCCGACGAAACGCCCCCGCCACGGCAACTGCCCGCGCCAACCGGCCGCACGCCGCCACAAACCGTAGCAGCTCCACGGATTGAATCCGAGAATTGCCAGATGACCTTCCGCAATCAGCACCCGTTCCGCCTCGCGCAGCACGGCATGCGGACTGCGCGCGAACTCGAGCACGTGTGGCAGCACCAGCACGTCGACACTGCCGGCCTGAATCGGCAACGCATCATCCACGCAGCGCAGCGAGGCCTCGTGGCAGGAAGACGACGTCGCGAGTACGACCTGATTCTGGATGCGGCTGCAGGAGATGAGCGGCGCGCGATAGGGGTTGCCGAGTTGCAGGATGTGATAGCCGAACAGATTCGACAGCGCATCAGCCGCCACGTCGAACTCGGCCGCAGCCACCGCCAGCCCCGGCTCCACGGCAAACCAGTCGCGCAGCGAGGGCGCCCCCGCAAAAGCCTGTGCAGCAGCTTGTTGAATCATTTGAAATCAGTAACTTGGGCAACACAACCGCAAGCGGTTTAGGAGCAATGTCGCACGGCGCGCGCAGGCGGACAATGCCAGCTACAGGGTTGACGCGCCAAAACGGCGGCGCCTATCTTACCCCCCATGCGTGGGGGTAACTTCCATTTCGCGATGGTTGTGGTGGCGTTTTGCACTTCGGTGCTGGGCGGCTGCAGCAGCAGCGACATCAAGCGGGACACCGTCGCGGCCGGCGCGCCGGTACCCATTGAAGCGCGGGGCCAGGCCGCCGCACCGGTGGTCGCGGGCAAGCGCGCCGGCACCGCTGGCAAGCCCGCCTCCCGGCCCCCCGAATCGAAGGCGGTGGGCAACACCTGGGACCGCATCCAGGAACGCCTGTCGTTCAAGCAGACCGACAATGCCGACGTGCGCCGGGAGCTGCAGTGGTACCGGGAACATCCGCGCTACCTGCAACAGGTCGCGCAGCGCGCCCGGCCCTACCTGCATTTCATCGCCGACGAAATCGATGACCGCGATCTGCCCGGAGAACTTGCGCTGCTGCCAATCCTGGAAAGCGGTTTCCGCCCGGACATCGCGTCACCTTACGGCGCAGCGGGCCTGTGGCAGTTCATGGGCGGCACCGGCACCAAGTTCGGTCTCGAGGTGAACCACTGGTACGACGGTCGGATGGACGTCACCCGCTCCACCAGCGCCGCCCTCAGTTACCTGGATGCGCTGCACGATCGTTTCAACGATGACTGGCTGATAGCGATCGCAGCCTACAACGCCGGCTGGGGCAACCTCGAGCGCGTCCTGACCCGCCAGCGGCGCCTCGGGCGCCCGACCGACTTCTGGTCACTCCCCGTATCAAAGGAATCACGCAGCCTGGTCGCGCGCATGGTGGCCCTGTCGATTGTCTTCCAGAACCCGGAACGCTACGGCCTGAAGCTCGATGACCTGCCGGACCGGCCCTACTTCATGAGCGTGGAACTCGACAAGCCAACCGATCTGCGACGCTTCCGTGAAGCACTCGGCGTGCCTCGCGAGCAGTTCGCGCAGCTGAATGCGGCCTACCGGCGCGGCCACACGGGCCCGGGCAAGGCACGCATCCTGGTGCCTGTCGCCTATGCCGGGAAGGCCGAGCTGCTCGCCGCGTCGGACACCGCTCGCGCCCCACTTCCGGTGGTCGCCGGCGTCACGCCGTCCAGCGCGGCACCAGCCGCCAAAGGCGGCGCCGTCCACCGCGTGAAATCGGGCGAATCCCTGTGGACGATCGCAAAGCTGCACCGCGTTGCCACGCCGCAGCTCGCGGCGGCCAACGGCTTGTCCATGCGCGCCACGCTGCGTGTCGGCCAGCAGTTGCGAGTACCGGGCATCGCGACCGCCAGAGAGACGGACAAACACATCGCGAGCAGCCGCCCGGTGCGCTACCGCGTCCGTCCGGGCGACTCTCTGTGGACCATCTCACGGCAATTCAAGGTGTCGGTCGAGCAGTTGCTGGCCTGGAACGGCTTGAGCAAGAAGAAGCAGTTGCAGCCCGGACAGGAACTCGTCGTCTCCCGGCCGAGCTGAGGTTCGTTTCCGAGGTGCGGCTGCCCCCCACTGCGCACCGCCGCCGTCAGCGCGCGATCACCACCCTGTTCCGGCCACTGCGCTTGGCGCTGTACAGCGCTTCGTCTGCCCGCTGCAGCAGCTGGTGGACGTCCTGCTGGCCGAGCGGTGCATCGCTGCAGGCCACGCCAACGCTGGCGGAAATGGCAATCGCGCGCCGGTCGACGCTGACAGGTCGCTGCGCAATGTTCGCACGCACGCGTTCGGCAATCGCGGCAACACGCTCTACATCGCGCTCGGCCAGTACAATCAGGAACTCCTCACCCCCATAACGTCCGACCGCATCATAGGGTCGTACCGCCTCGATCATCCGTTCGGCGGCCGCGCGTAGCACGCGATCGCCGGTCAGGTGTCCATAGGTGTCGTTGACGGCCTTGAAGTTGTCGAGGTCGACCATCGCGATGCCGAGCAGCGACTTCGTCCGTCGCGCCCGCGCGTGCTCGCGCTGCAGGATCTCGAGGATCCCGGCGCGATTCCAGGTCTGGGTCAGGGTATCGATATAGACCTGGCGGCGGGCCGCATCGAGGTCATTGGCGAGTTCGGAGCGCGCCTGCGCCAGCAGGTCGACATGAAGTTCGGTCTCGACGATCCGGGCGAGGTCGCGCAGGATTTCCAGCTCGCCGTCGGCCAGTTCCCGGGGCCGCGTGTCGAGGACGCAAAGCCCGCCCAGCCGTCGCCCGTCGGGGCCGAAGAGCGGGTGCGACGCATAGAAGCGCAGGAAGGGCTTATCGACCACCATGGGCAAAGCGGCAAATCGTGGATCGGCGGACGCATCGCGCACCTGCAGGGGTTCGTCGGCGGCCAGGGCCGCGTCGCAGAAGGTGCCGGGGCGCGGGACCTCGGTGAGCGCCAGGCCGTGTATCGACTTGAACCAGATCCGGTCGCGGTCCACGAGAGAAATGGCGGCGATCGGCATCCCCAACGCGCGACTCGCAAGGCGCGTGATCCGGTCGAAACGTTCTTCCTTCTGCGTATCGAGGAGCTTCAGGCGATGCAGCGCCGCGAGGCGCTGCTCTTCATCGTGCGCGGAAACTGAGTGCATCGCGAACCCGGACCCCGCAGCGCTGTGGCATTGACGACGATAAAGGGATGTCATTCGCGCGGGTCGACCAGAGTCCCCGCCGTTTTTTCCGGGGGATCTTCCCGGATACGCCACAGTGCCGCAAGCGGCCACCGCCCGGGCGCCCGACGCTATACTAGGCCCGGCCGGCAGGCGCTGCCGGCGCGGCACTGCACCCGGGCGCTCCCGACGGTGCGCCCCGGCACTCACATGCGCGCACCGCCCGGCGGCGCCCGCGGACAACAGGCGTGGTCATGGACAGGATTTCAGCGAGCATTCGCGACATCGTCGATTTTCCGAAACCCGGCATCGTGTTCAAGGACATCACGCCGATGATGCGCGACCCGGCGCTGATGCGTCACGTCACCGAGGAACTCGCGCGCCCTTTCCGGCACGCGGGCGTCACCGCCGTCATGGGCATGGAAGCACGCGGCTTCATCTTCGGCAGCCTCGTCGCGGCCGAGCTGGGCGTCGGGTTCATCCCGCTGCGCAAGCCCGGCAAGCTGCCCTACTCGACGCACCAGGTTTCCTATGATCTGGAATACGGTTCCGCCGCACTCGAAATGCACCAGGATGCACTGGGCGCCGACGACCGGGTGCTGCTCGTCGACGACCTGATTGCGACCGGCGGCACCGCCGCCGCCAGCCTGCAACTCGCGGCGCGCTGTGGCGCCGCGGTGGCAGGCGCGGCCTTCGTCATCGAACTCGACTTCCTCGGCGGCCGCCAGGCACTGGGCGAGTGTCGCGTGCATTCGCTCGTTCATTACTGAACGCATTGCCGATCGCCGATGTGCATCCTGCTGACGGCATGGCATGACCACCCCGACTATGACTTGATCGTCGCGGCCAATCGCGACGAATTCCACACACGGCCGGCGGCACCCGCCGCCGCCTGGGCTGACCACCCCGATGTGCTTGCCGGCCGCGATCTCGAAGCGGGCGGCACCTGGCTGGGCGTGGCGGCCGACGGCCGCTTTGCGGCGGTGACCAACGTGCGCCGACCGGGGCAGGCCACAGGCCAGCGCTCGCGGGGCATGCTGGTGGCGGAGTTCCTGGCACACGGTCAACCGGCGGACGCCTACGGGGAGCGCCTGCGGGCAAGCGCGGATCGCTATGCAGGCGTCAACCTGATCTTCGCCGACGTCGCGCGGCTCTACGCATGGTCGAACCGTGACAACCGCCTCCGCGCGCTGGCGCGTGGTGTCTATGGCCTCAGCAACGCGGCGCTGGACGACGAATGGCCCAAGGTGTCGCGACTCAAGGCGGCCTACGCGCGACATCGCAAGCTGTCCGGCGAGGACCTGACCAGCGCCCTGCTGGCGACGCTGCGCGACGACGAGCGTGCGTCCGACGACGCGCTGCCAGACACCGGCGTAGGCCTCGCGGCAGAGCGCATGCTGTCGCCGATCTTCATCAGCGGCGGCGGTTACGGCACGCGCTGCTCGTCCGTGGTGTTGCGCGACCGCGCGGGACGCCTGAGCTTCGTCGAACGTCGCTACGACGCCGAGGGCAACATCAGCGGAGAAAGCCGCCAGGTACTGGAGATCCAGCGATGAAGACCGCCCCACGCCTCCGCCCCGACGGCATGGAATCCATGGACCTCGCGACGCGCTATCGTGCCGCGCGCAGCGTGACGGAGCAGCTGGCCGAGCCCCTGTCGGCCGAGGATGCGTGCGTGCAATCGATGCCCGACGCAAGCCCCGCCAAGTGGCATCTCGCGCATACGACCTGGTTCTTCGAAACGGTGGTGGTCGAGACGCTCGAGCCCGGTTACGCCTCGTCCTTCGACGGTTACCGCGTGCTCTTCAACTCTTATTACCAGGGCATCGGCCGCCAGCACGCACGGGCCGCACGTGGGCTCCTGACCCGGCCAGCGCTTTCCGAGGTGCTGGACTACCGGCGCGCGATCGATGAACGACTGCTGAGGCATCTGCAACAGCCACTGTCGCCGGCGATCCTCGGCCTCGTCGAGCTGGGTATCCATCACGAGCAGCAGCACCAGGAACTGGTACTGATGGATATCAAGCACCTGTTCGCGCAAAACCCGCTGCTGCCCGCCTATCACGAGCCGGCGGCGACACGCGTGCACCGCGCCGGCCCGCAGCGCTGGCGCGGCTTTGCCGGCGGCCTCGTCGATGTCGGCAGCAACGGCGACGGCGGCTTCGTGTTCGACAACGAACGCCCACGTCACAGGAGCTTTCTCGCGCCCTACGAACTGGCGGAGCGGCCGGTGACCAATGCCGAATTCGCCGCTTTCGTCGCCGACGGCGGCTATCGGAAACCCTTGCTGTGGCTCGCCGACGGCTGGGCGACGGTGCAGCGCGAGGACTGGACCTGCCCGGCCTACTGGTTGCCGGCGGGCAACGGATTCGACGCATTCACGCTGGCCGGCCGGCAGCCGCTCGATGCGGACGCGCCGGTCTGTCATGTCAGCTTCTACGAGGCCGACGCCTACGCGCGCTGGGCCGGCGCGCGCTTGCCGACCGAACAGGAATGGGAGCATGCGGCGGCCGGGTTGGAGGTGAGCGGCAATTTCCTGGAGAACGGGCGGCTCGAGCCCGTCGGCAGCGAGGCCGACGGGTTGCGCCAGATGTTCGGCGACGTCTGGGAGTGGACCGTGAGCGCCTATGCGCCCTACCCCGGCTTCAAGCCCTTCGCGGGCGCGGTCGCGGAGTACAACGGCAAATTCATGGCGAACCAGCTGGTGCTGCGGGGTGGCTGCTGCGCGTCGCCGCGGAGTCACCTGCGCGCGAGCTACCGCAACTTCTTCTATCCGCACCAGCGCTGGCAGTTCGCCGGGCTGCGCCTCGCGCGCGATGCGCATTGAGCGCGCCTAGCTCGACAAGCCGCCGTTGACCTTCAGCGTCTGGCCGGTGATGAAGCCGGCGTCGTCAGAGGCCAGGAAGGCAACGGCGGAAGCGATGTCGTCCGGCGCGCCGAAGCGCCCGAGCGGGGTCGCGGCCTCGACCGCGGCCCGATAATCGGGCCGCATGTCGGACGCGGCAAACGCGGTTTCTATCCAGCCCGGCGCCACTTCATTGACCCTCACCGCCGGCGCGAGCGAGCGCGCCAGCGCACGGGTGAAACCGGTGACGCCGGCCTTCACCGCGGCGAACATCTCCGGGTTGCGGCCGCCCATGCCACGCAGCGCGAGATCCCAGGACATGTTGACGATCGAGCCCCGCGCTTCGCGCAGGACGTCCGCCGCCGCCCAGGAACACAGGATGGTGCCGCGCAGGTCGGTGTCCATGAGCCGCGTCAGCTTCTCGAGGTCCGACGCCTGGGCGCCCTCGCCGGTCAGGATGTCGGCGCCCGCCACGTTGCACCACGTATCGATGCCACCGAGCAGGCCCACCGCCTCGCGCACCAGGCCGTCGATGACAGCCGGGTCGGCAACGTCGGCGGCGCAGGCCGCAGCGGTGCCGCCCTGCGCCTCAATCCGCGCAACAACCTGGCTGGCGGCTTCGCGCGAGCGCCGGTAGACGATCAGCACCGACGCCCCCTCCGCGGCACACCGCAGCGCAATCGCGCGGCCGATGCCGCTGCTCCCGCCGGTGACGACGACGCGCTTGCCGGCAAGGCGATTGGCGCGGACAGCTGTATCGAAGGTCAGGGTCACTTCTTCCCGTTATCCAGCTTGAGTTCGGTCGGTTGGCCGACCGGCCATTCCTGTTTCAGCACCACCTCGCCCATCTGGCTGCCCGGCACCAGTTGCCCCTGGTAGATGACGTAGCGGCCGCCGGGTTCCTGGCTCGTGGCGGGACTCTCGGTCCAGATCCACATGTGGCCAGCCAGGGTGTCGATGATCAGCGCCTTCTCGGCGCCAAACTCCGTGCCGGAATCGATCGGCACCGCCTGGTAACGCTCGTCCGCCCGGGCGGCACCCGCCAGCAGCAGCAGGCTGAGGGCCGGCACGGCGATTCTGATGGGCCTCGAGTCACGCATGACGCATATTCTCTCTCATTTGCTGGCGCTCACTCGGTATCGGGCACACGATAGGCCAACCCCTCCGGCGCCGTGATGACATAGTCGGCGCGCTGCCCCCTCAGCCGCGTCTGCAGCCAGGGAATGGCCCCGCGCACCACCTCCGGTGCGGCGGCCAGGGTCGGCACGCCCAGTTCGAAGTATCGGCCGTTTGCGCCATAGCTTACGCGGGCGTCCCGCGAACCGCCCGCGGACCGTACCGCGAGCGCCTGCCAGTCCACTTGACCACCGCGCATGAGCACCGCCCGCAACGCCTCTTCGAGCAGACGCAACTCACGCGTCACTGCCTCGCATGCGGCCTGCTTCAGCCGCAGGTGGCGGGTATCCGCGAAGGCGCAGTGCAGGCCATCGTCCTGCGAATACAGCGGCGGCGCGCGGTCGCCCAGCGACCATTCTCCCGTCATGCGTCGCTCCCGGGTCGCCACGACGTCATCCACGGTGGGGGTCGCGATGATTTGCCGAGGTGCTGACGGTGAGCCTGCCGTGGTCGCGGCGGCGCCCGCACCGTAAGCCCCGGTGGCCGGATCCGCAGGCAGGCCACACCCGATCCGGGCGCAGGCAGCGTCGGCAATCCCGGCCTCGAACATCACCTGCCGTCCCTCGCGCGGCGCCGTCAACATGACCTGCTCGGTATCGATGAGCAGGCGCACCGCGCCCGGCGGCGCGCGGAGGACTTCCACCCGAGGTGTCGCCCGCAACAGCCCGCGCATCGCGCGCAGCCTGCCGACATAGTCGCGCGCACCGCGTTGCCAGGCCTGGCCGCCGGCCGCCAGTTCGACCTCGTTCGCCTCGATCAGGGCGCCGAGCGCGACATCGGCGAACGCCAGCCTGGTCGAGGCATCGGCCACCGCCACCGCGTCGACCAGTGCGTCGAAGCGCGACAGTGCCAGGTCCGGCGCGGCCTCGACCCCGACTGCGAGCAACATTGCGCACGCAAGCAACCATCGGCGCGGTCGCGTCCGTGCGCGATTGATTGCCGGTGATTTCACGCCCGCCGCCTCAGGGCAGGCCCAGCTCGACCTGCAGCATCGCGTAGTGGTCTTCGAAGAAATCCTGCGCCCGGAGATCGTCACGCCCGAGCCACAGCGCCTCCGCCGCATCGTCGCCGGCGACGACCGCCGGCCGGTCCCTGCCGGCATCGACCACGAACCGGTGGAGATGCGTGATGGTGCGGCCACGGAGTGAGCGCAGCGGGTGATCGAACACGCGCACCGACAGGCTGCTGTCGGCCGCCAGTTCGAGGCCTGTTTCCTCACGCAGTTCCCGCACCGCGCTGTCGCGGAGGTGCTCACCGACGTCGATGAAACCACCCGGCAGCGCCAGCAGCCCGCGTCCCGGGCGATGCCCACGACGCACCAGCAGCACCTGTTCACGGTGGGTGACCAGCGCATCGACCGTCACGAAGACCGGCGGAAACGGGGCCGCCCGCCACGATTCCCGGTAGCCTCGCGTGAAAGCGTACTCCTCGCGCAGTTCGCCGCGCAGCGGATCGGCCAGCGTCGCGGCAAGCCAGTCCCGCAACGGCGGGGGAATGTGCGCCTCCAGTGCGGCGGTCGTTTGCGCCCACAGCAACGCTTCCGGCAGCGCATCGACGAAGGTCGGCCCCGGGAACTCGCGCGGCTGCCAGTCGGGAAACAGGCGCGCGTAGGCGCCGGTGCCTCCGCGCTCCAGCGCGCAGCAAGTGACCTCCACGCCGGCCCGGTCGCGTCCCCGCGCCGCGCAGTCGGCAGCCACTGCGGCGCGCACCGCGTCGGCCCAGCGCAGATCGTCGTACCAGCAATCGGCGACCGGCAGCAGCGCAAGCCTGTCCGCCGCCGGCAGCGCGAGCGCCAACATGTGGCGACGCTCGTCGAAAGACCAGGGATTCACGAGGCTGGGGGGCTGCGTCACCCCGCCGCAGACGACGAGCACCCGCGCATACTCGTGGGCCAGCGTCTCCAGGATGGCCGCGTGCCGGCGCTGCAGGGGCTGCAGCCGGGCGATGCAGACCGCGATGCGCTCAGCACCCATCGACCGGCTTCAGCACCGCGAGCGCCTGCGCGTGCAGGCGGGCGTTCGCGGCAGCGACCACGCGGCCGCCGCCGCGCACCGCCGCCCCGCTCCAGTCGGTCACGATGCCGCCCGCAGCCTCGATGATCGGGATCAGCGGCGCGATATCGTAATAGCCGAGGCCCGCCTCGACGACGAGGTCCACATGGCCTGCCGCGAGCAGGCTGTAGGCATAGCAGTCGATGCCGAAGCGGGCGAGCCTGACCCGCGACGCGAGACGCTGGAAGGCCGGCCACTCCGTGTCGGGCGCGAACATTTCGGGCGCCGTCGCGAACAGGTAACTGCCTGCGAGTTCGTCGGTGCTGCGCGTCCGCAGGCGCGTCCGCTCGCCGGCACGCACCAGCCAGGATTCATTGCCGCCACCGATGAACTGCTCGCCGACGAAGGGTTGGCTCATCAGGCCGAGGACCGGCCGATCGTCCTCGCACAGCGCGATCAGCGTACCCCAGGTCGGCACGCCGCAGACGAAGGCGCGCGTGCCGTCGATCGGGTCGATGACCCAGCGAAACCCGCTGCTGCCCTGGTGCTCACCGTATTCCTCGCCCAGCACGCCGTGGTCCGGGTAGCGTGCGAGTATCGCTTCGCGCAGCGCGATTTCCGCGTTGCGATCCGCCTCCGTCACCGGGTCGAAGCGGCGCCCACCCTTGTCCGCGACGTCCAGTGCGCGGCGAAAATACGGCAGCACGACCCGCCCGGCGATCTCGGCCAGTTCGAGCAGGAAACGACGAAATTCTGTGTCACGCGACGGGTCCATGGTAGCGCTGGGCGTAGCCTTTCCGCGGGTTCGTGAGCCAAGGGGAGCGGCATCATGACACCGGGGCATCGACGAGTACAATGCGGTACCGGGCTCGCGCCGATGCCTTGAAATGCAGGGGGATTCCCGCATGAATCGTCTCGCGCTGTTCCTTGCGACCAACCTCGCGGTGGTCGCGGTGCTGTCGCTGGTCCTCACGTTGCTGGGCCTGGTCCGTCCCGGCGCCAGCCTCATGCCCTTCCTGCTGTCGACCACACTGCTGGGTGTCGGCGGTTCGTTCATCTCCCTGCTGATGTCGAAGTCGATGGTGATGCGCGCGACCGGCGCGCAGCTCATCGCGAATCCGACCTCGCCCGCTGAACACTGGCTGCTCGAGACCGTGCGCCGCCAGGCCGGCCAGGCCGGCATCGGCATGCCGGATGTCGCGGTGTTCGAGTCGCCGACACCCAACGCATTCGCGACGGGCGCCGATCGCAATCATGCCCTCGTCGCGGTCAGCACCGGACTGCTGCGCCAGATGCGCGAGGACGAGGTCGAAGCGGTGCTGGGCCACGAAATTTCGCACGTAGCGAATGGCGACATGGTCACGCTGACCCTGATCCAGGGCGTCGTGAACACCTTCGTGATGGTGTTCGCGAGCGTGCTGGCCGGTGCGCTCGATCGCGATAATCGCGAAGGCCAGCACGGGATGGGTTATTACGCCGGTTACATGATTGCGCAGGCGGTGCTGGGCTTCCTCGCGTCGATGATCGTCTGCTGGTTCAGCCGCCAGCGGGAATTCCGCGCCGATGCCGGCGGTGCAGCGCTTGCCGGCCGCCAGCAGATGATCGCCGCGCTGGAGCGCCTGCAACTCGCCCACGATCCGGGCCACCTGCCGGATGGCATGGCCTCATTCGGCATCAGCGGCAACATGCTCGGCGGCATCGGCCACCTGTTCGCGACGCATCCGCCGCTGGCGGCGCGCATCGAGGCGCTGCGCCGCATGCGCTGATCGGGACGCTCAGCCCTCGTCCCGGGCGAGCACGCCGTAGACGGTGAAGACGCAGTTGCGCCCGGCCCGCTTGGCCCGCTGCAGCGCGTTGGCGGCCGCCTCGATCAGTGCCTGCGGCGCCTGGTCCGGCCCCGGGATGATCGTCGCGGCGCCGCAACTCGCGGTGACGATGCGGTCGACGTCCGAGGCGCCGTGCAGCAGCGTGAGGTCGTAAACGCCCCCACGAATCGACTCCGCGATGTCGACCGCGGCGACCTCGCTCGCACCCGGCAGCAACAATGCGAATTCCTCGCCACCCAAGCGCGCGACCAGATCGCCCGCGCGGCGGGAATGCGTGCTGACCACTTCACCGACCTTCACCAGGCAGAGATCGCCGGCATGGTGGCCATAGAGTTCGTTGTAAGGGCGGAAGCGATCGATGTCGCAGATCACGAGCGAGAGTGGACGCTGCTCGCGCCGAGCCCGCGCCCATTCCCGCTCGAGCACCCGCTCGAGCACCCGCCGGTTCGCGAGGTGGGTCAGGGGATCCAGGTTCGACAGATCGCGTGCGCGATTGTGGGCGTCGAGCAGCGCGGACTGGGCCTTGCGACGCCGCTCGATCTCGGCGGACAGGCGGCTGACCAGCTTGGCGCTGCGCGCCTGCTCCCGGGCCAGGCGCTCAGCAATCGCCTCGGTCTCCACACGATGACGGATTTCGTCGAGCGTGTAGCGCTGGTTGCGCTGGATCAGGACGAAGAGCCAGGCGAAAAAGATGAGGTTGCCGAGACCTGTCGTCAACAGCAGCGAATCGCCGCTCGCCAGCAGCCTTGCCTGCAGCGGCAGCATCGCCGGAAGCGCGAACGCGAGCCCATGCCAGCGCACGCTGCCCTGGCCGATCAGGGCGGCGCAGGACAGGCCACCGAGCCACAGATTGAAGATCGCGAGGACCCAGAAGTGCTCGCGCAGGTCAACCCACAGGGTGCTGACGCCGAAGCCGGCGCCGACGGCGGCCATCGACGCCACGTTGAGCGCCAGCCAGTGGCGACGTCCGAGGCGCTGGACCCGCTCGTGGCTTGCGAGGACCAGCGCGCGCAGGCCGACCAGCAGCAGCATCGTGAACAGCCAGGGTTCGAACAGGCCGTCCGGGATGAACGACGCGAGCAGCACCGCGTAGAACGCGAGCGACGCCGCCAGCGGCAACATCGACAGGCGCCCCTGCTCGACGGCCAGGCGGCACAGCCGCTCGTCATAGTGCCCGTCCGCGCCGTCGTGCGACTGCATCGCTGAACCGTCCTCGTGTCGATCTGAACCAGGCTGCATGGCCCGCCGGCGCTCCTCTTCGCCCCGCGATCGGGTGCCTGCGGGAAGGCCGCCCGTCAGCCGGGGAAAACCGTCGCTGAACTGGATGCCTCCAGACTACTCGTGCGGGGAGCCTCGTCAATGGACGCCGCGTGGCCGTGCGGGCGGGCCGCGAGCCGCTGCCGGCCAGCGGCGGGCCCCGTGGCCCTGGCGCGGCCCCGCTGCGCCTGCCGCGATTCCGGCTGGCCGCAACCGGCGTGGTGCAATAAACTGCGGGTTCGATCCAGCCCTGAAAAATTTCTCCAACGTCCCATGTATCGAGCCCTGACCGAGCTCTTCGATCGCGTCGTACTCGCGAATCCGAGGGCAACCCTCTTCCTGCTGGCGGTCATCCTCGTGGTGTTCGCCGCCGGGATCCCGAAGTTCCGCGTCGACGCCTCGGCGGACTCGCTGCTGCTGGAAAACGACGCCGACCTGCAACGTTTCCGGGAACTCGGCAAGCGCTACTCGAGCCGCGATTTCCTGTTCGTGACGGTGACGCCGCGCGAGTCGCTGTTCGCGCCGTCATCGCGGGCCTTGATCGCGTCGATGCGCGCCGACCTCAAATCACTGCCCGACGTCGAGTCCGTGACCACCGTGCTCGACGTGCCGCTGGTCAAGAACGTCGAGGCCCGGCTGTCCGAGGTGGCATCGAAGTACAAGACGCTCGAATCACCGGATGTCGACTTCGAACGCGCGCGGGACGAACTGCTGAACAGCCCGCTCTACCGCAACGTCGCGATCAGCGACGACGGCCGCACCACCGCGATCAGGGTGGTGATGAGGGACCGCCCGGAATTCCGGCAGCTGCAGATGGAGCGCGGCGATCTCGTCTACCTGCGCGCCACGCAGGGCCTGACGCCGGCCCAGGCAGCGCGGCTGCAACAGCTGGAGCCCATCTACAAGGCGCAGAAGATCGGCATCGACGAGGCCAACCACGCGGCGGTCGCGAGCATCCGCTCGGTGCTGTCCAAATACCGCGACGACGCCAAGGTCCACCTGGGCGGCATCTCGATGATCACGGACGATCTCATCACCTTCGTCCGCAGCGACATCGTCGTCTTCGGCATCGGCGCCGTGGTGCTCGCCATCGCGATGCTCGGCTACATCTTCCGCGAGGCCCGATGGGTCGCCATTCCGCTCGGGACCTGCGTCTACTGCACGGTCGTGATCCTGGGCATGCTGGGCCACGCCGGCTGGGATCTGACGGTCATCTCGTCCAACTTCATCGCGCTGACGCTGATCCTCACCATTTCCGTGAACATCCATCTCCTGGTGCGCTACATGGAGCTGTTCCGCGACCACCCGCAGAAGTCGCAATACGAACTCGTGCGGCAGATGGCGCACGACATGGCCAAGCCCTGCATGTACACCTCGCTGACATCGATCATCGGCTTCGCATCGCTGGTCACCAGCGACATCAAGCCGATCATCGACTTCGGCTGGATGATGACCGTCAGCCTCGCGATCGTGTTCGCGATCCTGTTCACCTTCATCCCGGCCGTGATGGTCCTGATGCCGAAGCGGCCGCTGAAAGCCGAGGACAAGGGCAATTCCAGCTTCACCGTGAGCCTCGCCCGCTTCACTGACAGGCACGGACTGTTCGTGCTGCTGGCGACCGTGGCCGTCACGGTGCTCGGCGTGGTCGGGATGCAGAAGCTCGAGGTCGAGAACAGTTTCATCAACTACTTCAAGCAGGACACGGAGATCTACCAGGGCCTGAAGCAGGTCGATGAAACCCTGGGGGGCACCACGCCGCTGGAGATCGTGCTGAAGTTCCCGCCACCGGCGGCGCCGGCCAGCGAAGACGCGGAACTCGCCGAGATGTTCGGCGACGAGCCGACG
Source organism: Hydrogenophaga intermedia (assembly GCA_943370145.1). GTDB lineage: Bacteria > Pseudomonadota > Gammaproteobacteria. The sequence continues at coordinate 232,042 of CALRPY020000001.1, forward strand.
CCGAAGTCGGACTACTGGTTCACGCCGGAGAAGGTCGAGCGCATCAAGCGGGTGCACGATTACCTTGAAACCATCCCCGGCGTGGGCAAGGTGATGTCGCTCGCCTCGATCGTCCGTGTCGCCGAGGACCTCAACAAGGGGCGCGAATTCGACCCGTTCGAACTGAACATCATCTACAAGCGGCTCCCCGACAACCTCAAGCAGGAGATGCTTTCGCCCTACATCTCGATCGAGCACGACGAGGCACGCATCGCGCTGCGGGTGCTCGACTCCATGCCGGGCCTGCGGCGCGAGGTCCTGCTCGAACGGATCGAGACCGGCCTGGAGCAGGACCTGGGCCTCGCGCCGGAAGAGTTCGAGGTCGCAGGCCTCCTGGTGCTCTACAACAACATGCTGCAGAGCCTGTACTCGTCGCAGATCGAATCCATCGGCTGGGCGATGCTCGGCGTGATGCTGACTTTGTGGGTGCTGTTCCGGTCGTTCAAGGCGGCGGTGATTGGCGTGATCCCGAACTGCGTGGCAGCGTGCGGCGTGCTCGGCTTCATGGGCTGGGCCGGCATCCCGCTCGACATGATGACGATCATGGTCGCGTCCCTGACGATCGGCATCGCCGTCGAGGACTGCATCCACTACCTGTACCGCTACGGCGTGGAGTTCCCGCAGTTCAAGGACGGCCTGAAGACCATGTACCACTGCCACGCGAACATCGCGAAGGCCGGCTTCTATACCACGCTGACCGTTTGTTGCGGCTTTTCGATCCTGGTGCTGTCGAACTTCGTCCCCAGCATCATCTTTGGCATCCTGACCACGGTGGCGATGACAATTGCCATCCTCGGCGCACTGACGCTGATGCCGAAGCTCATCCTGATGTGGAAGCCGTTCCGCTGACGAGGCCTGGGACGGGCCATGCTTGCTGCAAAGCAGTATCCATAAGACGACGGGCGTCCTTGCGTCCTACATATCTCCAGAGCATCCGCTGCTCTAGAATCGAGCCCAGCGCCAAGTTGCGCAGAGGAGGAATCCGCATGAAACATTCCGCACGAATTCGCCTGCGCCAGTCCCTGGCCTTCGGCATCGCCCTCGCAGCCTCCCCGCTGCTGCAGGCCGATGAAACCTGCAATTCCCCCTACATGAAGCGCCTGACCGCTCAGGAAGACTTCATGTACGTCTGGACCCTGGGTGTCACTGGCGTGGGTGATGAACAGGACAAACTCGTCACCGTCGACACCAATCCGGCTTCGCCGACCTACGGCAAGGTCATTCACTCGCTGTCCGTAGGCGGCCGCAACGAAGCCCATCACTCGGGTTATTCGGACGACCGCCGCTACCTGTGGGCCGGCGGGCTCGATACCAGCAACATCTTCATCTTCGACGTCCACTCCGACCCGGCGAAGCCGAAGCTGGACAAGACCATCACGGACTTCGTCGCCAGGACGGGCGGCATCGTCGGCCCGCACTCCTTCTACGCACTGCCGGGCCGCATGCTGATCACCGGGCTGTCGAACAACCAGGACCACGGCGGCCGCACCGGCATGGCGGAATACACGAATGAAGGTGAGTACATCACCACGCACTGGATGCCGACCGACGACAACCTGCAGGGCGCCGTGAAGACCGGCCAGTTCGCCGATGGCTACAACTACGACGTGCGCGCGATGCCCCGGCTCAACGCGCTCATCACGTCCTCGTTCACGGGCTGGAACAATTACATGATGGATCTCGGCAAGATGATGGCCGATCCGGAAGCGATGAAGCGTTTCGGCAACACCGTCACCGTCTGGGACCTCCACACACGCAAGCCGCTCAAGGTCTTCGACGTGCCCGGCGCGCCGCTCGAGGTCCGCTGTGCCTGGGGCGAGACCCACGACTACTGCTTCACCACCACGGCGCTGACCTCGAAGATCTGGCTGATCCATCGTGACGGCGACGGCGAGTGGCAGGCCAAGGCGGTGGCCGACATCGGCGACGCGTCGAAGGTGCCACTGCCGGTCGACATCTCGATCTCGGCGGACGATACGCGCCTGTGGGTCGATACCTGGAACGACGGCATGGCCCGGCTCTACGACATCTCTGATCCGCACGCGCCGAAGGAAATCTACAGCAAGCGTATCGGCGAGCAGGTCAACATGGTGTCGCAGAGCTGGGACGGGAAGCGCGTGTACTTCACGTCCTCACTGCTCGCGAACTGGGACAAGAAGCAGGGCCCCGAAGGTGAACTGCAGTACCTGAAGGCCTACGACTGGAACGGCAAGGAGCTGAAGGAAACCTTCTCGCTGAACTTCGTCGGGGAGAAACTCGGACGTGCCCACCAGATGACGCTCAACGCGCGCTCCATCTACGCCGCGCGGCCTGCCGCGAGCGAAGCGGCAGTGGCGTCGACCCAACGCTGATCCCTTGTTGCGAGACCTAGTCCGGGGCCGCCTGCATGGCGGCCCCGCCCGACTGTCCGCCGTGGCGCTGCTGTGGACGCTGGCGGCGGGCGTCGCACAGGCGCACGAAGCCCACCGCGATGCTTCCGCCGGTTCCGTGCAGGCGGCCCCCGGCTACCTGGCCCTGCCCTACGCGCCGCCGGAACCCGGCACCTACCGCCTGCCGCCAATCCGGCCCGCCGCTGACGGGGAATTCATCGACGACCAGGGCGCCACGCGCCGCCTGCACGACATCTACGCCGGGCACATCACGGTCCTGTCCTTCATCTACACGCACTGCGACGATGCGAACGGCTGTCCGCTCGCAAGCTTCGTCGTCAGCCAGGCCGCGGCGCGGGTTGCGAAGGATCCCGCGCTGGCATCGAAGGTCCGGTTCGTCAGCCTGAGCTTCGACCCGGCACGCGATACGCCATCGGTCCTGGCGGAGTATGCACGGCCGTTCCGCAAACCCGGCGTCGACTGGCGCTTCGGCGCACCGGCCAGCGAGCAGGCCGTCATGCCGCTGCTCGAGGCCTATGGCCAGGATCTCGAACGGGACGCCTCGGGTGGCCCCTTCTCGCACGTGTTGCGGGTCTACCTCATCGACGGACAGCAACGCATCCGCAACGAATACACGACGAGCTTCCTGCACTCGTCGATGCTGTACGCGGACATCGCGACGCTCGCCCTGCAGCAGGCTGAAGCGAGTGCAGGGCGAGGCGCGTCCAGCACGCCCACGCCGGCATCCGTGGCCGCAGGGACAGGGCCCGGCGATCACAAGGCAGGCTACGAAGAGGCAAGCTACACCACGCGATCGCGCGCGCTGACCGCCCGGGACGCCGAACCCGCCCTGCTGCAGCAGGCTTTCACGGCATGGCCCGCAGGCCTGCCGCGCGACGCTCTCAACGGCCCCGTGCCTGACGCCGCGCAGATCGCGCTGGGCCGCCGGCTCTTCTTCGATCGCAGGCTGTCGCACAACGGCACCGTCGCCTGCGCAAGCTGCCATATCCCGGACCAGGGCTTCACCAACAACGAATTGATGACGCCAGTGGGCATCGAGGGTCGCACGGTCAAGCGCAATGCGCCGACGCTGCTGAACGTCGGCTTGCTGCGCAGCCTGTTCCACGACGCCCGCGAAAGTCGGCTGGAACAGCAGGTCTGGGCGCCGCTGCTGGCGAGCAATGAAATGGGCAACCCGTCCATCGGCTACGTCCTGGAACGCCTCGCCGCATTGCCCGACTACCCGGCGCTGTTCGGCGCGGCCTTTCCCGGGCAGGCGGCGCCCACCATGGAGACCGTTGGCGCCGCACTTGCCGCCTACCAGCGCGCGCTGCTGGCCGGCGACAGCCCTTTTGATCGCTGGCGCCTGGGCCATGATCCGGCCGCGCTGTCCGGGAGCGCGCGACGTGGCTTTGCCCTCTTCACCGGCAAGGCCGGCTGCAACGGGTGTCACGTGCTGGGGGAAAAATCCGCGCTGTTCACGGACCAGGCGCTGCACAACACCGGCATCGGCTATCGCCGCTCGATGGCGCACGCGACCGCCCTCGACGTGATGCTTGCGCCCGGCATCAGTGTCGTGGTCCAGGCGGCGACCATCGCCGCGTCCAGCGAAACCCCGCCGAACGACCTGGGGCGCTACGAGGTCACGCTGGATCCGGCCGACCGCTGGCGCTTCCGCACGCCCAGCCTGCGCAATGTCGAGCTCACTGCGCCGTACATGCACGACGGGTCGCTGCGCAGCCTCGACGACGTGGTCGCGTTCTACGATGCCGGCGGCGTACCCAATGAAGGGCTGGACCCGCGAATCAGGCCGCTGGGTCTCGATGCCGGGGAGCGCGCGGATCTCGTCGCCTTCCTGCGCAGCCTCACCGGCAGCGAAGTCCCGACGCTCGTGCGCGACGCGTTCGCCGCGCCCATCGGTGACCGCCACGCGGAGTGAGACGGCGACCAACCGGCAACCAGGACGCGGCTGGCCCCTCACGCGCCGCGCGGAGACGTGACCAGAGCAGTCCGTCGACTGCAACGCTGTTCAACCCCGAAGTTGCGCACCCTCCAGGGGTTCCTCCCGCACTTTCACCCGCAAACATCTGCTCCATGCCGCGGCGCGATGACTTGCGCGCCGGCGGACACCAGATTCGGGGGCAGGGGCCGGATGTCCCCGGTCGGCTCCCGAATCGCAGTATTCCCGTGGGGAGAGCGGGCAAGCGGGTGGCGCGTACAGTGAGCACGGGACAGTTGGCCGCAGCAATGGAGCAGGATGCCATCCGCGGCAAGAGCGACGACGAACTGCTCGAGCTGCTCGAGCGCCTCTGCACCCGGATGTACCTTGAAAACAACCGGCATCTGCCGATCATCAATCAGTGCATCAGCATCAACGCCGAGCCGCTGAATCGATACTACCGCGACTCGTCGCGGTCGATGGCCGGTCTTGCGGTGGTCGCCGTGCTCCTCGGCGTCGGCCAGTTGTGCATGTTCCTGATCCACTGAACGGGCCTGGGCAGCCGCACCAGCGAGGCGCTTCCGCGAGTTCGGCGCCCTCCCCGCTTCCGGCCGTGCGCGTGCCTTGATTGCGTTTGCAGTCAGGCTCGGGCTGCTTGGCCGCCGGGGTCGGCGGCCAAGCAGTACCGTCCCACGTCAGCAGCGCCCGACATCGTCACCGCTCGATCGTTCTCCAGGTCCGTCCGCAGCTTGATGGCGCTATCGAGGCGCGCTGCGGCGACACGCGGCGGCCCGCCCTTGCGAATTTTCCTGCCCGCCTGGTCTCCCCGTCGAGGGCATGCACTCCGTTGACGGGGCCTGCGTGCCCGGCGCCAGCCTGCCGCGCACGGCGTCCTGCGCTGGCGCCGCTGCTCGACACAATGCCTGACACCCCTGCCACCGGCCACGGGACCGCCCTGAACGCAGGCAGTTCGCGCGTCGTCCCGACACCACGGATGGCGCATGGAACGGGAGGATGACGGGCATCACAGTCTGCTGATTCGATTCACGAAAGGCATTGCGCGTGGCGAGCCGCGGCCAGCCATGCTGTAGGCCAAACAGCGACAGACACCACGAGTCAACTGGGCAATCATCCGCATCGCGATCGGCGGCATACGGAGCCGAATGTCGCTGACACATGACGAAGCGCGCGGCCCGCGGGGCAGAACGCGCCATCATCGACGGGGGGCAAGACTTGGAGCAGAGCCTGCTGTACGTGATCGCGCAGCGCGACCGTCACTTCCACGTGCGGCTCGCGCAGGGATTCACCATTTCCCTGCCGACAATGATGGCGCTGTGGGCGGAGATCCTCGATTCAGGCGACAACCTCACCGTACGTCGCGTGCTGATCGAAGGCCACGCGACGGTCAGGAACATGCGGCCACGCGACGCCTGCAAACACGGAGCATTCATCGCCGACATAGAGCGGCCCGGCATCCGCGTGGCGTTCTGCCTGCGTGAATACCGCGTGGACGCGGTGACCAGCGTATTCGTCGATGCGGCGAATACGGGCGCGTCAACGGTCAGATTCTTCACGGATGCGGAGGACGCGCGGTCCTGGCTGGAGGACTGAGGCGGTCGCCCTGGCGCCTTGGCGCGAGCCATCCGCGGTTGCGCCAACCACAGGCGCACCGGGTTCGTGCCTGGGGTGCAGGCCTGCTTCGGTTTCCGTCGGAAGATTGCGTAGCAGCGCCGCGCTTGCCCGCGCCGCGTCGCGCTTGCGCATGGCGCGCAATGTGTACACCAGCACCCCTAGCAGTCCGGACAAAACCCATTCCAAGGCGGGCCTCCAATGTGCGGGGGTAGCACCGCAGAATTCGTTGCCAGCCTCGTGAGGCCGGATTCCTGTTTTGGCGGCATCAGTCCGCAAGGAACGAGCCATCTCGAAAGAATCCATGAATTGATTCGATTTATCCGGTGCTTGTATACAAGACTCGCGCTCTACGGAACGGCGGGATGTAAGATTTCCCAGACACGTCGGCGTGGCGCCGGGGCTGCAATGTGAAATTTGTTGACAGATTTCCGGCTCGGCGGGCGGCCGAATTCTGCCCGTCGTCTCGCGTGACGAAAGCGCGCTCGCCACCTCCGCGAGTACCGTCGGGTGCCGTCGATGCGGAGGCCTGTCCGGCTCACGCGATCAAGGCCAGGAAAAAGCCCCGCATTGCACGGGGCTGCAGTCGCGGTCGACCGAAGGCGGGATCAGCGCTGGCGTCGCAGCATCTCCCGTGCGTGGGGAATTGCAGACCAGCCAGGCATGGCCTCCCCGTATCTGTCGTGCAGATCGGCAATCCGCACCCGCAGCGCGGCCTTGTAGGCGGCCAGCAGATCGGCATCCTCGCTCAGCCCATAGCCGGCGTGGTCGTCGAAGGTCACGGCCCCGGCCTCGCGCAGTTGCTCGAGGACCAGTTCCGCGTTGATGACATCGGCGTTGCCCAGCCGCGCGGCGACGTCATAGAGCAGGTCGAAGCGTGTTTTCATGGTGGGACCTCCGTGAGCGCTGCCTTGAGCATAGGCCAGCCTCACTGCGGTCGCCTGCCGGCGATCAGGACGGGAAAACCGTGATCCGAGGGGGGGGTGCGCCAGCGGGCGCGCACGACCGTCCGGGTGCTGTATGCGTCGAGTGCGGGCGGGCTTTCGGAAAGCGCGCTCACCCACCCTTCAGGGGCGGTACGAATATGACGGTGTCGCCATCGGCAAGCGGGGTCGCGTCCAGCGCCTCCGGCAGCACGTGGTGGCCGTTGCGCATCGCCATGAAATCGGTTTCGGCGCGGAACCCCAGCAGGTCGGCGAGGCCGCCGACGGTCATGCCGTCCTGGAGTTCGAGCGTTTTCTCCTCGAATCGCTCGATATCCTCGCGCAGGTATTCCCGCAACCAGCCGAGCAGCCTGACGTCGATCTTCATCTCATGTATCCGCGCCGAGGCGAAGGGATGTGCCGGGCCCTGGGGCCCGGCGCCTTGCACTGGTGACCGCTCTCAGAGGCCCAGACGCTGCAGGGTCTCGAGTGTCGGCACGCCCTCTGCATTCCAGCCGCGCAGCGCGTAGTACTCGGGAAGCATCGTCTTCAGTCCGCTGACGAGTCCTTTCGCCACGCCGCTCGGTGCAGGCTCCTCGAGGATGCGCTTGGGCAGCGTGTCATCCTTCTTCGACAGGCCCGCGGCGAGGTTGAACTGGCGCTCGAGGTTCCAGATGCGTTCGCCGGTCTCGAGCAGGCGTGGCAGATCCCAGCCGCCCTCGCACGCGCCATCGATCTGGTCGGCGTAGTGCTCGGGCGTTGCACCGGAGTGCAGCGTGAACAGGCACAGGCCCGTCGCGTCGATCGCCGAGATCAGATCCTGCGAGCTGCGCACGACCTCCGCCTTGCCCTCGGTCGCCGTGCTGGTGAAGTCGGCCCCGTACGGATTCGCGCGCAGGTGGCAGGCGCCGCGATTGCTGGTCGCGTAACCGAGCCCCATGCCCTGCATTGCGCGTCCGTCATAGGCCGCGAACTCCTGGCCCTTGACCGACATCGAGAGCTCAGGCCGGCCGTACTTCTCGGCGAGGCGCTTGGAGCCGAGGCCGATTTCGCGCCCGAAGCCTTCGCCCTTGCCGGTAAGCTCCGCCATCAGGCACAAGGCCTCGGCGTTGCCGAAGGAGAGATCGATTCCACCGGTATGTTCCTTGGTGATCGCGCCAACGTCATACAGTTCCATTGCGCAGGCGAGCGAACCGCCGAAGGAAATAGGGTCCATGCCGTACTCGTTGCACAGGAAGCCGGCATAGGTCGCCGCTTCCATGTCGTCGACGCCGACCGCGGAGCCCAGCGCATACGCGGTTTCGTATTCGAGTCCGCCCGAGGCCTTCTGGTACTGCGGCTTGTCCTTGACCGAGAAATGCTGGGGGTCGATGTGCGAGATGCGGCCGCAGCCGATCGTGCACGCGAAGCATGCCGCGTTCTGGATGAGATTGGTGTGGCCGTTCTCGTTCGGCGACTTCATCGTCTTCGCATTGAGCTTGGACGAGCCTTCGAACTGCACTTCACGGTTGTTGCGCGTCGGCAGCGCGCCGAAAGTGCCGGTGACGTCCATCATCGCGATGGTGCCGTCGCTGGTCATGCCCTTGCGGCCCTTGTTCTTCGCCAGCGCATCGGTCGCGACCTGCACGGCGGCCATGAACTTCTTCGCGTCGTGCGGGCGCACGCCGCGGGTGCCGCGCACGGCGATGGCCTTCAGGTGCTTGGAGCCCATCACCGTGCCAACGCCCGAACGGCCCGCCGCACGATGCAGATCGTTGACGATGCACGCGTAGCGGCAGCCGTATTCGCCGGACTGGCCGATCGACGCGACGCGGATCAGCGGGTCCTCGTGGGCTTCCTTGATCTCTGGTTCGATTTCCCACACCGAGCGGCTCCACAGGTGGGAGGCGTCCAACAGTTCGGCGCGCTCGTCCTCGATGTAGAGATAAACGGGTTTCGGCGACCGCCCCTCGAGAATCACGAGGTCGTAGCCCGCCATCTTCAGCTCGCCGCCGAACTGCCCACCGGAGTTCGAACTCGCGATGGCGCCGGTCAGCGCGCCCTTGGTCACTGCGGTCCAGCGGCCGCCGGTCGAGGCGATCGTGCCGGTCAGCGGTCCGGTGGCGATGATCAGCTTGTTTTCCGGCGCCAGGGGATCGACCTTGGGGTCGATCTCCTCCATGAGGTACTTCGTCGCCAGGCCCCGGGAGCCCAGGAACTGCTGGGCCCATTCCATGTTCAGGGGTTCGTGGATACAGGTCCCCGCAGTGAGGTTCACCCGCAGTACTTTGCGCTGCCAGCCCATGCCGTCCTCCACAAATCGGTTGAGTACGACACATTCTAATCAAGGTCGGCACCCGGCGTCGCTGTCGGTGGAACCCGCGCGCCCTTCTTGCGATAAGGAGGCCCCCTATCCACAATCCATCCCCGATGGACAAAGCCACCGATCATGCCGAGTTCGTGCGCACCGCGCGGCGCATCTCGCGGCGTTTCGCGGAGGCCATCGACGGGGTGGGTCCACTGGGCCCGCCGCCGCGGCGCAAGGAGCCGCTGGCTCAATACCTTGCCCGTGTCGTGGTAGGCCAGCAGCTGTCCACGACCGCGGCGCGCACCATCTGGTCCCGCCTCGAGGCGCTCGCCACGCGGACTGGCGCGCCGCTGCCCACCGTTGCCATGCTGACGCCGCCCGAGGCGCTGCGCGCATGCGGACTGTCCGGCAACAAGATACGCGCACTGCAGGCGCTGGCCGCGGCGGATGCGGCGGGGGCGCTCGCGGCGCGCGCGCTCGCGCGTCACCCGCCCGACGCCCGCGACGCGGTGCTGCTTGGACTGCACGGGGTGGGGCCGTGGACCGTCCAGATGGCGGCGCTGTTCTACTTCCGTGAGCCCGATATCTGGCCGGTCGGCGACGTCTCGGTGCGCAAGACCTTCGAACGCTATGTCGCGGACCAGGCGCGCTGGGATTTCGCGGCGGCCGCCGCCCTCTTCGCTCCACGCCGCTCGCTGCTTGCGCGCTACCTGTGGCGTATCGCCGACGCCACGCCCTGACTGACCAGCACCCCCCGGAGACCTGACCATGCTTGCGGCGATATATGAGAAGACGGGCGCTGCACGCGAGGTGCTGCGAATAGTCGAACTGCCGGACCCCCAGCCCGCGGCCGGCCAGGTCCGCGTGAAACTCGCGACTTCCGGCGTCAATCCCAGCGACGTCAAGACGCGCGCGGGCAGGCGCACCACGACCCTCCCCTACCCGCGCATCGTGCCGCACAGTGACGGCGCCGGCGTGATCGACGCCATCGGTCCAGGCGTGCCCGAAAGCCGCCTCGGCGAGCGTGTGTGGGTATGGAACGCATGCTGGGGCCGGTCCGACGGCACGGCGGCAAACTACGTCGTGTTGCCCTCAAGCCAAGCCGTGCCCCTGCCGGCGACGGTGTCGTTCGCGGCCGGCGCCTGCCTCGGCATCCCGGCCCTGACCGCGTGGCACGCGGTCCACATGGACGGGGGCGTCACCGGCAAGGCGGTGCTGGTCACCGGGGGCGCGGGCGCAGTCGGCCATTACGCGGTGCAGTTCGCGAAGGCAGCCGGCGCACGCTGCGTGATCGCGACCACGAGCGGGCCGGAGAAAGCGGCGATCGCACGCGCCGCCGGCGCGGACGAGGTGATCAACTATCGCGAGGAAGATGTCGTCATGCGCGTGCTCGAGGCGACCGCCGGTGCCGGCGTCGAGCGCGTGGTCGAGGTCGATCTGGCGGCCAACCTGCGCATCATCCTGGACGCGCTTCGCGCGGAAGGCGACATCGTGGCCTATGGCTCGGGAGCAGCGGACGTCACCGTTCCATTCCTGCCGTCGGTGCTGAAAAACATCCGCTACCGCTTCTTCATCGTCTACAACCTGCACGCGACGGACCGCGCGCGAGCCCTGGCGGATCTCACCCGCCAGCTCGAGCATGGCGGCCTCGCGCATCACCTCGGACCGTCGTTCCCGCTGCACGAAATCGCCGCGGCGCACGAGGCCGTGGAAGGCGGCGCGTCCGGCAATGTCGTCGTCACGCTTGACTGAACCTGGAGCACGCCCCATGCAGCCCGCGAACCACACCGGCCTCCACGAGGTCGCCATCATCGGCGCCGGCTTTGCCGGCCTGTGCATGGCGATCAGGCTCAAGGAGGCGGGCATCAGCGATTTCGTCATCCTCGAACGCGGCGACCGTGTCGGCGGCACTTGGCGCGATAACACCTACCCGGGTTGCGCCTGTGACGTGCCTTCGCACCTGTATTCGTATTCCTTCGCGACCAATGGCGAGTGGTCGCGCGTGTTCGCGCCATGGCACGAGATCCAGGCCTACATCGAAAGCTGTGTCGAGCGCTTCGGGCTGGCGCCCCACCTGCGCTTCGGCACCGAGGTCAGTGAGCTGCGCTTCGACGACGCCACGCAGTGCTGGCTCGTCGGCACCGCCGGCGGCGGCCAGGTCCGGGCGCGCGTCGTCGTCAGCGGCACCGGCCCGCTGAACAAGCCCGATACGCCGGACCTGCCGGGCCTCGAGCGCTTCGGCGGCCAGGTGTTCCACTCCTCGCACTGGGACCATGGCTACGATCTCGACGGCAAGCGGGTGGCCGTGATCGGCACCGGTGCGAGCGCCATCCAGATCGTGCCGACGATCGCGCCACGGGTCGCGCTGCTGCATCTCTTCCAGCGCACGGCGCCATGGGTGATGCCGCGGTTCGATCGCGCCTATGCCACGTGGGAGCGCCGCCTGCTGCGGGCGGTGCCAGCCTGGCGCTGGCTGGTGCGCAAGGCGATCTACTGGCGGCTCGAACTGTTCGGCTGCGCGCTGCTGAAGGATGGGCGCGCGCGCCGGCTGTTCGAGAAGCTGGGCCGCTGGCACCTGCGCCGACAGGTGGCGGATCCGGCACTGCGCGCGAGACTGGCACCCGACTACCGGCTGGGCTGCAAGCGCGTGCTGCTGTCGGATGACTACTACCCGAGCCTGCAGCGCACCAACGTCGAAGTGGTCACGGACGCCGTGACGGAAATCACCGAACACGGCGTGCGTAGCGCCGACGGCACCGAACGTCCCGTCGACGCGATCGTGTTCGCGACCGGCTTCAAGGCCACCGAGTTCCTGACGCCGATGCGCATCTACAACGCACGCGAGGAGGAATTGTCCGCGCGATGGCGAAGTGGTGCGGCCAGTTACCTCGGCATCGAGGTCGCGGGTTTTCCGAATCTCTTCCTGCTGGTCGGCCCGAACACCGGTCTCGGTCACAACTCGATCATCTTCATGATCGAGGCGCAGGTGCACTACGTCATGGAATGCCTGAAGGCGCTGCGCGCGCGCGGCGCACGCAGCGCCGAAGTGAACACCGCCGCGCAGGCGGCGTACAGCGACGAGGTACAGCAACGGCTGCAGGGCACCGCGTGGCTCGCCGGCTGCCGCAGCTGGTATCTGTCGGCGGACGGGCGCAACTTCACGATGTGGCCCGGCTTCACCGTCGAGTACTGGCGGCGGACCCGGCACTTCGATCCGGCGCTGCATGATTTCCGTTGAGCCAGGGGCAGCCCCGGGGCGCGGACTCGGCCTAGAATAGGCGCATGCAGCAGTCTTCCACCGCCCTGGCCTTCGCCGCCGTTGCGCTGACGCCGGAAACCGACGCGGGCACGTGGCTGGCGACGGTCATCGAACGCCTACGGTCGGCAGGGATCGTCATCGGCGGCATGAATGCGGCCGACACCGAGGGCGGCCCCTGGGAGTGTCGCCGGCCGATGTACCTGCGCGACCTGCTGACCGGGGAGACGATCAAGATCTCGCAGGATCTGGGGCCGGCCGCGCAGGGCTGCGCGCTCGACACCGGACAGCTCGCGCTCGCGGGCCGGTCGGTCCATCGCGCGATCGAGGCCGGGGTTGCGCTGGTCGTCGTCAACAAGTTCGGCGCGCAGGAAGCGGCCGGCGCGGGCCTGCGCGACGAACTGTTCGCCGCCGCCGAGGCCGGCATACCGGTGCTGACGACCGTCAAGCCCGAGCTGGCCGATGCGTGGTGCGAATTCGTCGGTGAGCTTGGCCAGTTGCTGCCACCGGACGTCGACCGCGTGGAAGCCTGGTGCCGGGCGGTGTGCGCCACCCACGGCCGCTGACGGCAGCGCGCCGCGGCGCTGCATTGGTGAGCGCAAATCCGCTTTCCACTGCTTCAGGCGGGGTGCCCGTGCCGGACATCCCTGCGGCGACCGTGCGCGCGCAGGACGCGCGCGCTCGAGCGATACAGGGACGTACTTGAGCGGGTCGCCGGAGGTATGTCCGGCGCGGGCGCCGAGGGTGGCTCAGCCTGGGTGACTGCCAGTCCCAGCCCGGGAGTCAGAGCGGTGGCAGCGACGAGTCGCTCTGGGGAGCCCGCTCCGGCGCCGTCCACCGCTCGTCCGGATAGCGATCCATCAGGTAACACAGGCAGTCCTGCCGCACCACGCGGGTGTCCCTCGTCAGCATCGCGGGCGTCGTCGCCCGTCGCAGCCGCAGCACGCCGTTTTCGACGCTGAAATACTCGTCGAAGACCTGGCGGCCATCCTCGGCCAGGACCTCCGGACGCACCGCGCCAGCGCGGAGCTTTCCACACACGACGCCGCGCGGAAGGTCCGCGAAATTCCAGCGCTCGAGCGTGGAAGGCAGGCGCAGGTCCGCGTCGCTGTCGTCGAAGCTGAAGCCGAGCGCAGGCGGAATCTTCACCGTCGCAACCGTGTGGTAGAGCGCGATGTCCTCGCGGCGCGGGGGCTGCACGGGGAAATGGTCGAGCTTCAGCGCCGAGTCGACCAGTCTGGCCGCGTGCAGGTCGCCGGCCGTGGACCCCGCCTTCCCGCATTCGACGGTCACGGCCGGACACAGGCGCGACATCGCCATGGACTGCACGCCCAACGGACGCGTGAAGTAGACGACGATGCGTGAAAACAGTGCCGCCAGTTGCAGCGTCGCGGGCTCGACATCGTTGACGCAGGCGTAGTGCGGATTCATCCCCGTATTGTTGTGGATGTCGATGCTGGCGAAGGGGGCCCGCGTCGCCATCTCGTCCACGACTTGCCGCATCAGGTGCGCCTCCGGCAGATCCGGCTCGAGGGTGCCGGGCCATACGCGGTTGTAGTCCGGCTGGCCGTCGAGATGCCGCACGCCGGCGCGGGCGGCGCTGACGTTGCCCACGAACAGCGACAGTGGCCGCGGCAGCTCACTGGCGCGCAAGCCGCCGAGCACCTGCTGCATGGCGCGCAGGCCCGTGTCTTCATTGCCGTGCAGGAGTATCGAGACGAACAGCGGACTGCCGTGGCGACCGCGCAGGTGAATCAGGGTCGGTTGCGGCAGCAGGCGGTGGAGTGACGGCGCCGACGCGTCGAGGAAGCCCGCGGGCAAATCGTCGAGTATGTGGAGGATGGCTTCAGGCATCGTGTTCGTGTCTCAAAGTTCCCATTCATGCACCGGATTACCCTGTCGCTGGTGCTCGACGTAGCGGGCGGTCAGGCCGACGAAGTCACGCGGGTGGCGGCGCAGCCATTCGCGTTGCCACCACGCGCCGTTGCGGCGACTCGCGGCACGCTGCGCGACGATCGCCAGCAGCGGCTCGCTGTCGTCCGGATCGATGTCGAGCTGGCGCAGGCCTTCGCGCGCCATCGGGACCAGTTCCTCGCAGAGCAGCGCCGATACGGGTCGCCGGCTGCCATCCAGCCAGATGAGATCGGCTTCGAGGCCAAGTTCGGCCGCGCGATAGAAATTGTCGCGCACGATGGAGAATGGAAGGCCCCGCTCGGGCGCCCCGGCCAGCGACGCCAGGAAATTCACCGCGCCGTTGAAGAGCGCGATGTGCGCCAACATGTCGATGAACGTCGGGCCGGCCGCCATCACCCGATGCTCGATGCGCAGGCTCGGTGTCGGCCCGGGCGCAACGAGCAGTCGATTCCAGCGCCAGATCGTTCCATTGTGCAGGCGCAGATGACTGAAGTCCTCCGGCGCGTCGTCCATCTCGAGCGGCAGCAGCGGCGGGAAGCGCGACAGATTGTCCGCGAACAGCTCGAACACGCTGTGCTCGAGCCAGGCATCACCGAAGGTGACCCGTCCTTCGCCGTCGATGCTCGTCGCCGTTGCCTGTTCGAACAGCGGCACGCGGGTTTCCGCCCACAGGTCGCGTCCGAACAGGAACGGGGCATTGGCGGCCACCGCGACCATCGGGGCCGCGAGCAGCTGCGCCGCGTTGTAGTAGCGCACCGCGCGCGAACACGGCACCTGCAGGTGCAACTGCAGGGACGTCGTCGCGGCCTCCAGCAGGACGTCGTCGTGCGCCAGGCGGAGCCGTTCGCGGCCACGGATGTCGATGCGGATCGGCGCGCCGCCACGCTCGCGCATCACCTGCGCGTTCAGCGCGCGGTAACGGTTCAGCGGCGACACGTTGGCGAGGCACAGATCGCGTTCGCGAATCGTCGGCAGGATCCCGATCAGCATGGCGATGTCGTTCCCGCCATGCGCGGCGCGCTGGCATTCCTGCCAGGTCGCGGTCAGCCCCGTCAGCAACTCGCGCAGTGCAGGTCCACGCAACGCGACCGGCGCGCAGTTCAATTCGATGTTGAAGCGGGAGAGCTCCGGCACGACCAGCGGGCTGCCGAGGCGCTCAAGGAAGGCCTCGTTGTCGGCAACGGGAAGATAATGCCGATCGAGCAGCCAGCCTTCGATCTCGCAGCCGGCGACCAGCGTCGGGCCGTCATCGAATGCGCCCGCGTCGAGTCGCTGGCGCAGGAGGCGGGTTTCCGCGGCGAGGCGCGCGGCGAAGCGCGACGCGTCGTCGTCGGTGAATTCGGTGCGCGCGATTTCCTGGCCCATTACCCGCAATCCCGCTGGTGCATATGGCGGAGATTAAACGGGGCAAGCGTCACGCCGCTTGAGCGGACGCAACTGCAGGCGCCGTGGGGCGCAGGGCGGGATGGGCGTCCGTCCCCTGCCGGCAACGGGCAAGCCGGCGCGCGGCCAGGTCGCGCGCCGGCGTGGCGTCCCTACATCACGAAGAAACAGAGCTTGTTGCCGTCGAGGTCGCGACAGTAGGCGCCGTAGAACGTGCCGCCACGATTGCCCGGCGCGCCCTCGTCCTGGGCGCCCAGCGCAATCGCCTTCGCGTACAACGCGTCGACCTTGGCCTGGCTGCCGGCCGCCAGTGCGACCATCGCACCATTGCCGACCGTGGCGGGCTTGCCGTCGAAGGGCTTCATCACGAGCAGCATCGGCGAGCCCGCGCCGCCGCCCCAACCGATGTAGCGCGCATCCTCCATCGCGCGCGTGCCACCGATTTCCTGCAGCAGCGCGTCGTAGAACGTCGCGGCACGCGCGAGATCGTTGGTACCTACGGTGACATAACCAATCATTTGACTCTCCTTTTCATTACCGGATCCGAACGCCGCGCGTGCGCGGCCTTGATTGCTCCGCGCGCGCCGGGCCAATTGCCGACGGTGCGGACGTACGCGGCCGGGCGCTGGCGCCCGGCCCTGGATCATGCCACCCGCAGGCGGCGGATGAAGTCGACGCTCGCGGCCAGCGTGCGCGCAGCTTGCTCCAACTGCGGGGCATGCCGGCAGTCCCGCAGCAGCAGCGTGCTGCACGGGCCGCGCACCGCAGCCTCGATTGCCTCGAGCTGGGCCGCGCTGCCGTACTGGTCGTCCTCGCCCTGGATCTGCAGCAGGGGGACCTCGATGCCCGGCAGCACGTGCTCGATGTTCCAGCGCCTGAAGTCGGGGTGCAGCCAGGAATCGCACCAGCCATGGAAAGCGCAGTCGACGTTCCCGCCGTGGTACTTCGCGAGCTTCGCGCGGAGATCGCCGTGCCGGTAGGCCTCGCGCGCGCCGGCGATGCTCGCCAGGCCCATCGCTTCGGCGAACACGTGCGGCGCCATCACGATAACACCCCGCACGCGCGGGTCCCGTACGAGACCGGCATTCACCAGCGCGATCGACGCGCCATCGCTGTGGCCGAACAGCACGCAATCGCCGATGCCCGCCGCGTCCAGCAGCGCCGGAAGCCCTTCGCGGCCTTCGCGCTCCATGTAATCGAGTGGCCAGGGTAATGGCACGGCGCTCGAACCGCCGTAACCAAGACGCGAATACGCAAAGACCGGGCAGCCCGACGCTTCGGCAAGTCTGGACGGGAAGTCGCGCCACAGCGCGACGCAGCCCAGGCCTTCGTGCAGCAGCACGATGGTCGGCGCGTCCGCCCGTCCATCGAGACGCAGGCATTCCACGTTGCCGCCCGGTACGGCCAGTTGGAACATGGGTTTAGCGACTGCGGGCAAGGACGGGTGGGTGGCAGGAAGGCGCCGCGCGCTCCCGTCAAACGTCGGGGCGCGCGGCGTGATGTTGGCTCAGGCGGCCAGCAGACCCTCGCGGGTCACGAAATCGAGCGTGTCGGCGAGCGCCAGCGAGAACTTGTCGAAGATCTCGTCGATCTGGGCTTCGTTGACGATCAGTGGCGGACAGAACGCGATGCCGTCGCCAACGTTGCGCGGGATGAGCCCGTGCGCGTGGCAGCGGTCGAAGCAGTACACGCCGATTGATCCGTAGGGATTGAAACCGGCCTTGGTCTGCTTGTCCGACACGAACTCGACGGCCCCGATCATGCCGATTCCGCGCACCTCGCCGACGAGCGGGTGGTCGGCAAACGAGCGCAGGCGGGCCTGGAACTTCTGCGACATCTTCGCGGCGTGTTCGAAGACCTTGTCGCGCTGGTAGATCTCGATGCACTTCAGCGCCACGGCCGTGCACACCGGGTGGCCGCTGTAGGTGTAGCCGTGGCCGATGGTGCCGAGCTTCTTGCCGGCCTCGGCGATCGCGGCGGCCATCTTCTCCGGGATGATGACCGCCGAAATCGGCTGGTAAGAAGAGCTCAGCGCCTTGGCGAGGGTCATCGTGTCGGGCTTGAGGTCGAAGGTCTGCGTCGCGAACGGGTTGCCCGTGCGGCCGAAGCCGGTCACGACTTCGTCGGCGATGAACAGCACGTCGTATTTCGCGAGCACGGCCTGCACCTTCTCGAAGTAGGTACGCGGCGGCACCAGCACGCCGCCGGCCGCCATCACTGGCTCGGCGATGAAGGCCGCGACGGTGTCCGGGCCCTCGCGCAGGATCAGCTGCTCGAGGTTGTGCGCCAGGCGCGTGGCGAAATCCTCTTCGCTTTCGCCCTTCTCGGCGAAGCGGTAGTGATGCGGGCAGTCGGTGTGGATGAAACGGTTGCAGTCCAGCGGGAGATCCCACTGGTTGTGCATCGGCGGCAGGCCGGTGAGGCTGCCGGCAACCACGGTGATCCCGTGATAGCCCTTCACGCGGCCGATGATCTTCTTCTTGTTCGGGCGACCGATCGCGTTGTTGTAGAACCAGATCAGTTTGACCTGGGTGTCGTTCGCGTCCGAGCCGGAGCAACCGAAGAACACCTTGGACGCGTTAGGCAGCGGCACGAGTTCCTTCAGGCGTTCGGCGAGCAGCATCGCGTTCTCATGGCTCTTGCCGTTGAACATGTGCGTGAACGACATTTTCTTGATCTGGTCGTAGGCGACCTGCGCAAGTTCCTCGTTGCCATAACCGAGGGCCGTCGACCACAGGCCGGCAAGCCCTTCGATGTACTTCTTGCCGTTGTTGTCCCAGACGTAAGCGCCTTCGCCGCGCTCGATCATCAGCGCGCCCTTGTTCTCGAACACGGCGGGGTTCGCCATCGGGTGAAGCACGGCTGCGGCGTCACGCGCCACGATACTGCCTGGTTGTAGACTCACGACTTTTCTCCTTGCCTGGTTGGATACGCCGGCCTGCGTCCGGTCCCTTGCCCGGCCGCGCTGCGTACTGGCATTCTAGCCCCCATTCCCGCACTCGGCCACGGCGCCAAGTGCCCCAAAGCCCCCCATCTTCGCTATTGCGCCGCGCCATGAAGCCCCACACGCTGGCTTACCTCCAGATCATCGCCGGCGCCATCCTGCTGTCCACCGGCTCCGCCGCAATCAAGGCCACGAGCTTCACCGCCCTGGAACTGGCCGGCGTGCGCGCGATCGTGATCGCCTCGTTCATGGCGCTCGCGGTGCGCCCGGCGCTGCGCCTGTTCAACCGCAGCCTGTTGCCCGCCGCGTTCGCGCACGGCCTGACCACGGTGCTCTTCATGTGGGGCAACAAGCTGACGACCGCAGCCACCGCGATATTCCTGCAGTACACGGCGCCGCTGTACCTGCTGCTGCTGGGACCCTGGCTGCTGAAGGAACCGGTGGTCCGCCGTGACGTCGGCTATCTCGCGGTGCTTTTGCTCGGCATGGTGCTGTTGTTGTTGAATCCGCCGGCCCGCATGGCAACCGCGCCGGACCCGGTGCTGGGCGGGATTGTCGCCGCGTGCTGCGGGGTGACCTGGGCCTTCACGACGCTGACGATGCGAGGGCTCGCCCGCGACCCGACGGACGGCTTCCAGCGCGCGATTGCGGCAATCATCGTCGCCAACGTCGCGCTTGCGCTCGTGCTGCTGCCGGTGGCGCCGCCACGTTCCACGCTGTGGCTGGACTACGGCATCGCCGCGTACATGGGCGTGTTCCAGCTCGGGCTGGCCTTCATCCTGCTCTCGCTGGGCTTGCGGCGCGTCACCGCCCTGGAAGGCGCGCTGTTGCTGCTCGTCGAGCCCGTGCTGAATCCGGTGTGGGTCTGGTTGCTGCACCGGGAACCAGTGGGTCCGCTGAGCATCATCGGCGGCCTCTTGATCCTCGCCACCACCGGCGCCCGCGCCGTCCACAACGCACGCGTGCTCGCGCGACGTCCGACGGGCTAGCTGGGTCTGGCCAGCGCCGAGCAACATGCCGTACCGGCCGGCGCCTGCGGCGGGCCCGGATTCCCCGCGCGCCGCTTGCGCGGGGGTAAGTCTCAGCGCGACGGCGTCTTGGTCGTCCGGCGCAGCGCGGCCAGGCGGCGCCGGCCATCCTGCAGGATCGCGGGCGCCAGCTCGGCTTCGAGCAGGGACAGCTTGTAGACCGCTTTCGGAAAATCGTGCTCGGCCGCGAGGCTCATCCAGGCATAGGCCTGCGCAAGGTCCTGAGTGACCCCGACCCCCTTCGCATGGCACATCCCCAGCGCATACCGCGCCCGCACGTGGTCCTGCAATGCGGCGCGTTCCAGCCACGTGATCGCCTCGGACGGCACCACGCCCGGCGCCTGGCCGAAGAGGCCGCGCCGACCGATCTCGTACTGGGCGGCCGAGTGCCCCAGCTGGGCGGCATGCCGCATCCACGCCGCGGCGCGCGGCTTGTTGACTTCGATGCCACAGTCACCGGACTCGTAGGCCAGCGCAAGTCGATATACGGCCTTCGGGTGGGATTGTTCGGCCGCCTTGCGCAGCCAGGCAAGCGCACGTTCGGCACAGGCCTCGCCCTGCTTCTGGTAGTAACGGCCCAGCGCGTACTGCGCGGCCGCGAAGCCGCCATCGGCGGCCTTCGTCAGCCACCGCTCGGCGGCCGCCGGGTCGCGCAGGCGATGCGGGGCGCTCGCGTAGAGCAGCCCGAGATTGAACTGCGCTTTCACGTATCCGTGCTCCGCCGCGCGCCCGCACCAGTAAATCGCCATCTCGTAGTCGCGCTCGATGCCGTCGCCGCTCGCATAGGCCAGCGCCAGGTTCAGCTGCGCTTTCGGGTAGTCCTGCTCGGCCGCGGCCTCCCAGTGGCGGACCGCCGCGACCGGATCACGGCCGATACCGAGGCCATGCGCATAGAGCTCGCCGAGGTTGAACTGCGCGACGGCATTGCCGCCGGACGCGGCGGCATAGAACCAGCCGAACGCGCGCTCGAAGTTCGCGGGCTCGCCGCGGCCATTCTGGTAACACCAGCCCGCCAGCGCCTGGGCCTCGACGTGGTTCTGCTCGGCCGCGGCCAGCAGCCATTTCAGCGCTTCGCGATCGTCGCGCGCGCACCCGACGCCCTTGAGCAGAAAGTTCGCATAGCGGTGCTGGGCGCCGGCATGGCCGCCCTCCGCCGCGCGCGCGTACCAGTGGACTGCGGCGGTCAGGTCGTCGTCGGTATGCGCGCGCCGCCGCAAGCGCTCGGCGAGCTGGAACTGCGCCTCCGGGGTCTGGGGTGCTTCCTCCCGGCCCGGCTCGGCGTCAGGTGCATCCCGCGTAATCGTGGCCAGCGCCAAGTTCAATTCCCTGTGAGCAGTGCGATGAGACTGGAGGTGTCGGCCCGGCGCATGCCGCGCGCCTGGAGTTCAGCGTAGTACTGGTCGACCAGGGCGGTCACCGGCAGGCGCGCGCCGTTGCGCCGCGCTTCGTCGAGCACGATGCCCAGATCCTTGCGCATCCAGTCGACCGCGAAACCGAAATCGAATTCGCCGGCGAGCATGGTCGCCGCGCGATTGTCCATCTGCCAGGACTGGGCGGCACCCTGCCCGATCACCTCGAGCACCGCGTGCATGTCGAGGCCGGCGTGGCGGCCAAAGGCAAGTCCCTCGGCCAGGCCCTGCAGCAATCCGGCGATGCAGGCCTGGTTCACCATTTTCGTCAGCTGTCCGGCGCCGCTGGGGCCCAGCAGGCGCGCGGTCTTCGCATAGGCCGCGAGCAGCGGCGACACGCGATCGAAATCGCCGGGATCGCCGCCGCACATGCAGGTCAATGCGCCACGCTCGGCCCCGCTCTGCCCGCCCGATACCGGGGCATCGACGAAGCCCGCGCGCAGGGTTTGCGCACGGGCCGCGAGTTCGCGCGCGACCACGGCGGAGGTCGTCGAGTGATCGACATGGATCGCGCCGGGCCGCAGCGCCTCGAACAAACCGCCGGGACCGGTGCTCACCTCGCGCAAGTCGTCGTCGTTGCCGACACAGGTGAAGACGACCTCGGCCGCGGCGGCCGCACAGGCCGGCGTCGCCGCGGCCTGGCCGGGAAACCGTTCCAGCCAGCGCTCGCGAGCAGCCGGTGAGCGGTTGTAGACCGTCACGGCGTGGCCGGCACGCGCGAGGTGACCCGCCATGGGAAACCCCATGACGCCCAGTCCGATGAACGCGACAGCGACCATATGGCAACCCGGGGTGCGAGGACGAATTGTGTCTGGATGTTACGGGCAGCGGCAGCTGCCCGCCAGCGGCAAAAGGCGCCGGCCGACCCCGTTCAGGCCGGTACGCCGTACAGGTCGTAGTCGTCGGCGCGTTCGATACGGGCGCGGACCAGCGTGCCCGGCGCGAACTGCCGCCGGGTGCGCAGGTAGACGAGACCGTCGATGTCCGGGGCGTCGCCGCGGCTGCGGCCAATCGCGAAGCCACCCTCGCGGCGATCAATCAGGATCTCCTGCTCGCCGCCGACCTTCGCCGCCAGGCGCCGCCGGCTGATCGCCTGCTGGCGTTCCATGAAGCGGGCATAGCGCTCGGCCTTCACCTCGGCCGGCACCGCGCCGGGGAGTTCGTTCGCCGAGGCGCCCTCGACCGCGGAATATTCGAAACAGCCGACCCGGTCGAGTTCCGCCTCGTCGATGAAGGCCAGCAGTTCGTCGAATTCCTGTTCGGTCTCGCCGGGGAAGCCGACGATGAAGGTGCTGCGCAGGGTCAGATCGGGGCAGGTCTTCCGCCACGCGTGGATGCGCGCCAGCGTGTTCTCCGCCGCCGCGGGCCGCCGCATCAGCTTCAGCAGGCGTGGGCTGCCGTGCTGGAACGGAATGTCGAGGTAGGGCAGGACCTTGCCATCCGCCATCAGGGGCAGCACGTCGTCGACGTGGGGGTACGGATAAACGTAGTGCAGGCGCACCCACACGCCCAGCGTGCCGAGCGCGCGGCACAGGCCCTCGAAGTTCGACTTCAGCGGCCGGCCCTGCCAGAAGGCGGTTCGATAGCGAAGGTCGGAGCCGTAGGCGCTGGTGTCCTGGGAAATCACCAGCAACTCCCTGACGCCTGCGGCAACGAGGCGCTCGGCCTCCGCCATCACCTCGTCCAGCGGCCGGCTCGCCAGCCGGCCGCGCATCGACGGAATGATGCAGAAACTGCAGCTATGGTTGCAGCCCTCGGAAATCTTCAGATAAGCGTAGTGCCGGGGCGTCAGCTTGATGCCTTGCGGCGGCACGAGATCGACGAAGGGGTCGTGGGGGGTGGCGATCGGCACGTGTTCGTGCACGGCGCCGACGACCGCCTCGTACTGGTGGGGACCGGTCACCGCAAGGACACCCGGATGGGCGGCGTGGATGCGTTCGGCCTCGGCGCCGAGGCACCCGGTCACGATGACCTTGCCATTCTCCGCCAGCGCTTCGCCGATGGCGGCCAGCGACTCCTCCCGCGCACTGTCGATGAAGCCGCAGGTGTTGACGACGACGACGTTGGCGTCCGCGTAATCGTTGGTGATTGCGTACCCGTCCAGTCGCAACTGGGTGAGGATGCGTTCCGAGTCGACGAGCGCCTTCGGGCAGCCGAGGCTGACGAAGCCGACCTTGGGGAATTCAGAGCTGGACATGCTTGCAGGCTTCCGGCCCGGCGGCGGCGCGCCGGCGCTTCGATGAGCTGGATCAAAAACCCTTCGCGCAACCGTCGAACCTGGGTTCGGAACCGCCGTGGTACAGGCCGGCTGCGGGGTCGCACAGGATACCCTGATATCCGCCGACGAAGTTGCCGATCGGATCCTCAATCGGGACCACGCTGTGCCCGCGCGCCCGGAGTCCGTCGACGACCTGCGCCGGCATTCCGGGCTCGACGTGCACGACGCCGCTGCCGGCTTCGTGCAGCCCGTTCGGCTGCGGCCCGCCCGCGTGGCGCAGGCGCGGCAGCGCCGCGGCGGACGCGACGTCGCACCCGAAGTCGATCAGGTTGACCAGGATCTGCACCTGCGCCTGCGGCTGCATGTCGGCGCCGACGGCGCCGAAGGCCAACCAGGGCCGGCCCTCCTTCAGCACGAAGCCCGGCATGATCGTGTGGAAGGGGCGCTTGCCGGGCTGGTAGCCGTTCGGATGCGCCGGATCCAGCGCGAATCCGGCCCCGCGCGACTGCAGCGCGAAGCCCCCGCCGGGCACGACGAGCGCCGAACCGAACGGATTGAAGATGCTCTGGATCAGCGACACCATCATGCCGTCGGCGTCGGCCGCCGCGAGATAGGTCGTGTCGCTGCCGGGCACCCCGCCGTGCACATAGTCGCCGCGCGCGCGCGCCGGATCGATCAGGGCACGCCGGGCCGCCGCATAGTCCTTGTCGAGCAGCAGCGCGAGCGGCGCCTGCGCGAAGGCGGGATCGGCGTAGTAGCGCGCGCGGTCGGTGAAGGCGAGCTTCTTGGCCTCGATGAACAGGTGCCACCAGTCGACGCTGTCCGGCCCGGGCAGCGAGTAGCCCTCGAGGATGTTCAGCATCTGCAGCACGCTCGCGCCCTGCCCGTTCGGCGGCAACGCGCAGACCTCGACGCCGCGATAGGTCGTCGCGAGCGGCGTCACCCAGTCGGCGTGACGGCGGCGGAGATCGTCTCGCGACAGGACGCCGCCGGCATGCGCGACCGTGTCGACGATATGCTGGGCGAAGTCCCCTTCATAGAAACCGGCCCGGCCGTCCCGGGCAAGCAATTCGAAAGTGTCGCCGAGTGCCGGATTGCGCCGGACCGAGCCCGCCAACGGGCCCGTGCCGTCGGGCGCGAAGCACGCCAGGAATTCGTCGTGCAGGCCGGCGACTTCCGGCGCCGCGCGCACCTCGCGCACCGCACGCTGCCACCACTGCGCCGTCACCGGGCCGACGGTGAAGCCCGCGCGGGCGAGCCCGATGGCCGGTTCGAACAGCGTCCCCCACGCGAGGCGGCCGAAGCGTTCGTGGAGCAGCAACCAGCCGTCCACCGCGCCCGGCGCGGTCACGCAGTGCGGGCCGCGGACGGGGATGGTCGCACCCCCGCCGAGCGCCTCGCGCAGCGCCGGCAGCGAGCGGCCGGTCGGACTGCGACCGCTCGCATTGACCCCGTGCAGGCGCCGGGTCGCCGGATCCCACACCAGCGCGAACAGGTCACCGCCAGGCCCGCACATGTGAGGCTCGGTAACCGCCAGGACCGCGTTGGCGGCGAGCGCGGCATCGAGCGCGTTGCCACCCCGGCGCAGTATCTCGAGGCCGGCGTCCGTCGCGGCCGGCTGGCTGGTCGCCACCATGCCGCGGCGCGCGCTGACTGGCGTGCCGATCCCGCCACGGGACGCGGGCGGTTCGAGCGGGCTGCTGGTCTTCAACTGTCGGCACTCCTCGCAGATGGCGGCTGATCCCGGCCGGTGACCGTATCGTAGTCCACGGGCGCCGGTCCGGCGCCGGGTCGCGTTATGCTAGCGGCCCTTGATGCCAGCCAGTGACCCGTGACCGAAGACAACGCCGCCCGCCTCCTGCAGCAGCTGACCCTGGACCCCGCGACCCGCGATCACTCGCCGCGCTGGCGTGGGTGGCTGGTCGGGCTGGCGATGGCCGGTGCGGGAGCCGCCGGATGGTGGTACTGGTCGACGCCCGCAGTCCTCGCGGTGCGCACCGCGAGGGCCGCGCCGGTCACCGCCGTGGCGCCCGCCGATCAGGCGGTGCTCGACGCCACGGGTTACGTCACTGCGCGACGCCAGGCCACCGTGTCCGCAAAGATCACCGGGCGCGTCGCTGAAGTGCTGATCGAGGAAGGCCAGCGCGTCGAGGCCGGCGAAGTCCTCGCACGGCTCGACCCGATCGACGCGAATGCGCAGCACGCGCTGGCGCAGAGCCAGCTCGTCGCCGCCAGCGCGGAGCTGGACGACCTGCGCCTGCAGCAGAATCAGGCCGCGCGGGACGCGGAGCGCGCCGAGGCCCTGGCCGCGCGCAAACTGACCAGCGCCCAGAGCGTGGAGGACGCGCGGCTGCGCGTGACGACCCTGGGTGCGCGACTGCACGCCCAGAGTCGCCGCGTGGAGGTCGCGCGGCGCGGCCTCGAGCTCGCCGAGGTCACACTCGACAACACGGTGATCCGCGCGCCCTTCGACGGCGTGGTCACCGTGAAAGCGGCTCAGCCCGGCGAAATCGTCTCCCC
The DNA here is from genome assembly GCA_943370145.1 of Hydrogenophaga intermedia. GTDB lineage: Bacteria > Pseudomonadota > Gammaproteobacteria. The sequence continues at coordinate 257,900 of CALRPY020000001.1, forward strand.
GATGTCGGCCGGCGGCGGCTTCACGCGCACCGGCATCGGCACCATCGTCGACATGGACTCGCTCGAGATCGAGGTCGACGTCAACGAGAGCTACATCAGCCGCGTGCATGCCGGCCAGGCAGTGACCGCCAACCTCAACGCCTATCCCGACTGGGACATCGCGGCGCATGTGATCACCATCATTCCAACCGCCGATCGCGCCAAGGCCACGGTGAAGGTGCGCATCGCGCTCGACGTGCGGGACGCGCGCATCGTGCCGGAAATGGGCGTGCGGGTCCGTTTCATGGAACAGCGGACGGACAATGCCGCCGCGCCGGCGCCGCAACCCGGCGTGCTCATACCCGCGGGCGCCATCGGCAGCGAGGGCGACCGCAGCGTGGCCTTCATCGTCGACGGCGAACGCGCCCGCCGGCGCGAGCTCGAACTCGGCCAGCAGTACGGGGGCAACCGCCAGGTGCTGCGCGGACTCGCGGCCGGTGAGCGTGTGATCCTGTCGCCTGCGCCCGGGCTGGCCGACGGCGCGCGCGTGCGCGAGACGAACGGGGACGCGGCGCCGTGACGCCGCGCGTACCGATATTCCCGGCGCTACCACGATGGGGTCCGTGATGGTCGAACTGCAGGGCGTGACGAAGTTCTACACCCGCGGCAAGCAGCAGGTGGAGGTCCTGCGCGGCATCGATCTGTCGATCGCCGACGGCGACTTCGTCGCGCTGATGGGGCCCTCGGGATCCGGCAAGACCACCCTGCTGAACCTCATCGGGGGCCTCGACCAGCCCAGTGCGGGCCGGGTCGAAGTCGCGGGCCATCGTCTCGAAGCGCTGTCCGGCGCCGCGCTCGCGCGCTGGCGCGCGGCGAACGTCGGCTTCGTGTTCCAGTTCTACAACCTGCTGCCGATGCTGTCCGCGCAGCGCAACGTCGAACTGCCGCTGCTGCTGACCTCGCTGTCAGGCGCCGAGCGCCGCCGGCGTGCGCTGATCGCGCTGGAACTCGTGGGCCTCGCCGACCGTGCCCGCCACCGGCCACGCGAACTGTCTGGCGGGCAGGAACAGCGGGTCGCGATTGCGCGCGCGGTCGTCTCCGACCCCCGGCTGCTCGTCTGCGACGAACCGACCGGGGATCTCGACCGCCACACCGCAGACGAAATTCTCACCCTGCTGCAGCGCCTGAACCGGGAGCACGGCAAGACCATCGTCATGGTGACGCACGACCCGAAGGCGGCCGAGTACGCGCGCCGCCGGATCCATCTCGACAAGGGTGCGCTGTCCGTGGAGAACGGGGCGTGAAATACGCGAGCCTCGTCATTGCCGGCCTCATGCGGCAGCGGAGCCGGAGTCTCCTGACCTTCGCCTCGGTCGTGGCCGCCTTCGTGCTGTTCGGCTTGCTGAACGGCGTGCGCACGGTGTTCAACGAGGGTCCGGACACCTCGGGGCAGGACCGGCTCATCGTCACCTCGCGCCTGTCGATCATCCAGCCGCTGCCCTACTCCCAGCTCGCGCGCATCGCGGCGCTCGACGGCGTCGAGCAGGTCGCGCACGCGAACTGGTTCGGTGGCGTCTACCAGGATCGCAAGAACTTCTTCCCGAACATCGCCGTCAGTCCTGAAGCCTGGCTCGAGACGCACCCGGAGATCCTGCTGACGCCGGCCGAGCGCGAAGCCTTCCTGACGATCCGTACGGCGGCGCTGGTCGGGGAGGACCTCGTCGAACGCTTCGGCTGGAAGGTCGGTGACAAGCTGCCGCTCGCGGGCACGATCTTTCCCAACAAGTCCGGCTCGAACACCTGGACCTTCGACATCGTCGGCGTGATGCGATCGGGCGAGGACCAGCGCGCCCGGGCCGCCGGCGAAATGCTTTTCCGTTACGACTATTTCGACGAGGGCCGCCTGCAGGGCCAGGGCACGGTCGGCTGGTACGTCGTGCGGATCGCGGACCCCGCACGCTCCAACGAGGTTGCACAGGCGATCGACGCAATGTTCAGGAACTCGGACGCCGAGACGAAAACGCAGAGCGAGAAGGAATTCAACCTCGCGTTCGCGAAGCAGTTCGGGGACATCGGCCTCATCGTCGCCGCGATCATGGCCGCGGTGTTCTTCACCGTGCTGCTGGTCACCGGCAACACCATGGCGCAGGGCGTGCGCGAACGCACCGGCGACATCGCGATCATGAAGACGCTCGGTTTCAGCGGTGGCACCGTCTGCGCGCTGATCGTCGCCGAGGCCCTCCTGCTGCTCGTCGCCGGCGGCGCGGCCGGACTCGCGCTCGCGGAACTCGTGCTGCCGGCCGTCAGCGACGCGCTGCGCGGCCAGTTGCCGCCCCTCGAGGTCGGCGTCGGCACCTGGCTGACCGGTCTGGGCATCATGGTCGCGCTGGGCCTCGTCGTCGGCCTGCCGCCCGCGGTCGGCGCCCTGCGTCTGAAGATCGTCGACGCACTGGCGAGGGCCTGACGTGGGTTTCCTCCGCCAGGTCGGGGCGCTCGCCTGGACCGGCCTGTCGACGCTGCACCTGCGGCTGGGATCGTCTCTCGTGATCGTCGTCGGTATCGCCGGCGTCGTCGGCGTGCTGGTGTCGCTGCTCGCGATGCGCGACGGCTTCCAGGCGACGCTGGCCGCGACCGGCCGGGTCGACGAGGCCATCGTGCTGCGTGGCGGCGCCAACTCCGAACTGTCGAGCCGCCTGACGCGCGAGGAGACGACGCTGATCGCACAGGCGCCTGGCATCCTCGGCGGCAGCGACGGCAGGCCGCTGGTATCGGCCGAGGTCGTCGTCGTCGTCAATCTGCCGAAGAAGGCGACCGGCACCGACAGCAACGTCGAGTTGCGGGGCATCGGGCCCAGGGCGCTTGCGCTGCGTGGCCAGGTGCGGGTCATCGAAGGTCGCCCCTTCGCCGCCGGCCGCCGGGAACTGCTGGTCGGCCGGGGCGCCGTCGCGCAGTTCAGCGGCCTCGCGCTCGGCAGCCGCGTCAACCTCGCCGGCGAACCGTGGGAGGTCGTCGGCGTATTCGAGTCCGCCGACGCCCACGAGTCCGAAGTCTGGGCCGACGCGGAATCCGTGCAGTCGGCCTACCGGCGCGATGCCTTCCAGTCCGTGCGTGTCAAGCTGACCGACGCCAGCGCTTTCGACACCTTCAAGGCCGCGCTGGCCGCCGATCCCAGGCTCAAGGTCGACGTCGAGCGCACGCGCGACTACTACGCCACGCAGTCCCAGCGCCTGCGCCGGCTGATCGAGGTGCTGGCGACGACGGTTGCGATCATCATGGCGATCGGTGCGACCTTCGGCGCGCTGAACACGATGTACGCGGCGGTGGCGGCCCGCGCGCGCGAAATCGCGATCCTGCGCTCGCTGGGCTTCACCGCGGGGGCCATCGTGCTGGCGGTGATGCTCGAGGCGGTCGCGCTCGCGGTGCTCGGCGGACTGCTCGGCGCCGCACTCGCCTGGCTGGCCTTCGACAACTACACCGTCTCGACGCTGGGCGCGAACTTCAGCCAGGTGGTGTTCGCGTTCCGCGTGTCGCCGTCGCTCATCCTCGACGCGCTGCGCTGGGCGCTCGTCATCGGCCTGCTCGGCGGACTGCTGCCGGCCCTGCATGCGGCCCGGGCCCCGCTGACGTCCGCACTGCGCGGCCGCTGACGCTGCGCCCCCGCCGGGATTTCCTTCGAATGGGGGAATGAGCGCGCATCCCGCACTGCTACATTAAGGCGCTCGCCTGACGGCTAGACCGAGGAGTTTCCGTATGTCGCGAGCCACCGCCGCGTCCACCGACGGCCTGATTGCAAACCTGTACGAGTCGATATTCAATCCGTCGATGCTCGACGACTTCCTGCAGGAACTCGCCGTGCGCACCGAGTCGCGCGCGGTGCACATGCTCGTGCACGACGCCCGCACCGGCATGGTCCTGCTGCACGCAAGCGGGGGGGTGGTCGGCTCGTCGCCGGAGGAGCTCGCGGCGATCAACCGTGACTACGACGAGAACTTCGCCGGGCTCGACTACCGTCTTGCGCACGCGGCCTCGCTGCCGCTCGGCCAGTGGTACCAGTGCCACGAGGTGTTCGCGCCCCAGCGCATCAGGCGCGAGCGCTTCTTCAGGGAATTCCTGCAGAAATACGACTACCGGTACTTCGCCGGCATGAAGATGGGCGAAGGCGGTGGCCTCACGACCTACGTCGGGCTGAACCGCCGCGCGGAACAGGGCCCGCACGACGAAGAGGACATGCGCTTCCTGCGCGGGCTGACGATCCACATGACGCGCGCGTCGAAGCTGTTCTACAAGACCCGCAGCTTCCGCGACCAGTTCGCGCCGACGCTCGGTTCCCTGCAGTACCTGCCGTCGAGCCTGTTCATCCTGGACCAGTGGCATCGCGTGCTGTTCGCGAACGCCGCCGCCGAGCAGCTCTTCCTCAACGACCAGGGCCTGTCCGTGGTCGACGGCGTGCTGGAAGTGAATGCCGCGCCGATGCGCAAGAAATTCAGCGACGAGCTCGAAAAGGTCATCGCGACCGGCGTGCCGAGCGCCGTGCTGCTGAAGGGGCCGACCGGCGACCGCGGCACCGGCCTGCCCTGCTACCTGCTGCGCCTGCCCGAGCGCCCGGGGACCTACCAGCTGCGCGGCGATCCGGCCGCCCTCGTGCTGGTGCCGCGCGCGACGCCGAATCCACCCGAGGCCGTTGCCCTGCTGCGCACGCTGTACGCCCTGTCGCGCCGCGAGGCCGACCTCGCCATCGCCATCGCGAACGGCGCGACACCGCAGGACTATGCCCGCGACGCGGGCCTCGAAATCTCGACGGTGCGCTCGCAACTGAAGTCGGTGTTCATCAAGACCGGGACACACCGGCAGACGGAACTGGTGCGCCTGCTCAGCGTGCTGCCGCGCCTGAACATGGGCTGACAACCCGGAGAGCGCCGGCCGCGGGGGCCGCGGCCGGCGAAGAGCCAGGGGAGAGCGGGAGGATGGGGCGTGCCCAGTTCCCTCAGGGGCGCTGGTGACGGCTTCCAGCAGCAGCGAGTTGCGCGCGCTGCCCGGGCGTGAGGACTGCGCTGACTTCCGAGAGCATCTTCGCCGTCGTCTGGTACAGGGCCTGCGCGACCTGCGCCTGCGACGCCGCATCCCGCTCGACCCGCGCCGCATCGTAGGTTCCGTCCTGCAGGATGCCGCGCAGCGCCGTGCGCCCGTCGTGCAGGCTGAAGGCGAGTTTCCTCAGCTCCGGCCGGTAGCGGTCGGCAATCGCGAACACCTGGTCGCGCTGCGGGCCTTCGAGGTTCAGCCGGTGAACCAGCCGCGTCACCTGCGACGAGCCGAAAGCCGCCATGGCGCCGTGCGGGTGCCTGTGGTGACCGCCTTCTGCCAGCACGGGGCCTGACGCCAGCACGCACGCGAATCCGGCTGCGGCAACTGCACGCTTGAAATTCCTGTTCATGTTCAATCTCCGCTTGTCATCCGGCCACATCAAGACCGTGCCTGCACTGTAGCCGGCCCCCTGCCATGGCCCGTCGCCACCGCGTATCGGGGCGCAAAGGCGCGGTAACGCTGTGTAACGGACGGCAGACGATGGCGGCGGGCATGCGAGAATCCGCGCCACGGAGGGCTGCGTGATGGCCGAGCGACTGCTCCTGGTCGACGATGACCGCGAATTCTGTGCGCTGATGCGCGATTACCTTGCAGGTGAGTGCTTCGAGTTCAGCTGCGTGCACGATGGGCTCGCGGCGCTGGCGTGCTTGCGTGCACAGGCCTTCGACATCGTCGTGCTCGACGTGATGATGCCGCTGAAGAACGGGCTCGACGTGCTGCGCGAACTGCGTCAGTTCTCGTCGACGCCGGTGCTGATGCTGACGGCCCGTGGCGAGGATCTCGATCGCATCGTCGGCCTCGAGGTCGGCGCCGACGACTACCTGCCGAAACCCTGCAACCCGCGCGAGCTGGTCGCGCGGCTGCGCGCGATCCTCCGGCGCACCCAGGCGCCGCACGAGGCGCCCACGCAGCCGACTCCGCCGCTGCGCGTGCTCGACATCGAACTGCGGCCGACCGAGCACCGTGTGCTGTGCGGCGGGCAGGACCTCGGCCTGACCAGCGCCGAATACGCGACGCTCGAGGTGCTGTTGCGGCATGCCGGGCAGGTCGTCGGCAAGGCAGCGCTCATGCAGGCGGCGTTCGGCCGGCGGCTCGGTCCCTTCGATCGCAGCCTGGACATGCACATCAGCCGTTTGCGCAGGAAACTCGACGTCGACGGGCGCGGTGCCGAGCGCATCAAGACGATCCGCAGCGTCGGCTACATGTTCGTGCTCGAACAGTCGGCGCCGGCATGAGGCTGTCGCTGTTCACGAAGATCTTCGCGTCGTTCTGGCTGACGAGCATCGTCATCGCGGGCGCGGTCGCGTGGAGCACCTTCCACCTGGTCTCGACGCATCGAGGGGCCGAGACGCGTGAACGCATCGACCGCGCCGGCGCGGCGCTCGCAGTCGCGGCCAACGCGGTCCAGATCACCGGCGGGCGCGAGGGCCTCGTGCGCTGGGTCGGCGCCCTGAACCGCGGCCGGGTCGGCGGCGGCCCCTTGCTGCTGCTCGACGCGGAGGGCCGGCCATTGCCGGGCTCGGCGCCGCTGCCACCGGGAACGCCGCCGACGACGGTTCCCGCCGCGCTGCGCGACCGTCACGGCGTGCGCCTGTTCGCGCTGCAGGGCGACGAGCCTGGCGCACTGTGGCTCGGGATAGCGCCCCGCCCGCATCGTCCGTCGCCGGGTTTCCTCACCCCCCGTGCCGGACCCGGCCACCCGTTGCGGATGGAGCTTGGCCTCGCCCGGCTCGGCATCGCGGTGCTCGTCAGCGGTATCGTCTGCTGGTTGCTGGCCCGCCACCTGACGCGCCCCATCCGCGAACTGCAGGCGGCGAGCGCCCGGCTCGCGCGGGGCGATTTCGCCGTCGAGTTAGACCGCCGCACGCTTGCGCGGCGCGACGAACTCGCGGCCCTCGCCCGCGACTTTGCGCGCATGGCGGGAAAGCTGAAGACACTGCTCGATGCCCAGCGCCAGCTGCTGCGCGACGTCTCGCACGAACTGCGCTCGCCGCTCGCCCGGCTGCAGGTCGCCGCGGCGCTTGCGCGGCGCAAGGGGAGCGGTCTGGTCGATGCCGAGATCGATCGCATCGATCTGGAGACGGCGCGCGTGGACGAACTGATCGGACAGCTGCTGACGTTGATGAGACTGGAAGCCGCCGCCGGTTCGATGCCGTCGACGACGCTCGATCTCAGCGGCCTGCTGGCAACGGTCGCGCGTGACGCCGAGTTCGAGGCCGGGGCGCTGGGCGTCGGCGTCGATTCCCGCATCGAGCCGGGCCTGCGCGTGCAGGGCAGCGCCGACCTGCTGCGCAGCGCCGTCGACAACATCGTGCGCAACGCGCTGCGGCACACGGCGCGCGGCAGCCGCGTGGTGCTCGCCGCCGCGCCGGACCCGCACGCGTCACAGCTGGTGGTCACGGTGAGCGATCAGGGCCCCGGGGTGCCGGAGGCAATGCTGGAGCGCATTTTCGATGACTTCGTGCGCGTCGACGAAGCGCGCGAGCAGCGGGCCGGCGGCACGGGCCTCGGGCTTGCGATCGCCCGCGCGGGTGTCACGGCCCATCGCGGCAGCATCGTTGCGCGGAATGTCGCGACGGGTGGACTCGAGGTCGAAATCCGGCTGCCCGCGGCGACCTGAGCGACGCGTATCGCCGGGGCAGGTCTCACCTGATCCTCCCACCTGATCCACCTGCGCAGGCCGGACGTAGCGTTTTCATCGCAAGCCATCCCCGTCGAGCGCCCCGCCCGCCGGCGTCCCCCGGGGAGGGTCATTCAACAGAACGCTCCGGGGAGAACGCATGACCGCTACCGCATCCGCCGCGCACGACGCCAACACCTTCGATGTCATCGTCATAGGCGCCGGGTTCTCCGGCGTCTACCAGCTGTTCCGCCTGCGCGAGCTGGGCTTCCGGGTACATCTTGTCGATGCCGGCGCGGGGCTGGGCGGCATCTGGCACTGGAACTGCTATCCCGGCGCTCGCGTCGACACGCACTGCCAGATCTACCAGTTCTCACGGGAAGACCTGTGGCGCGACTGGGACTGGAGCGAACGTTTCCCCGGCTGGGAGGAGATGCGGCGCTACTTCGATTACGTCGACGAGAAACTCGACCTGAGTCGCGACGTCAGCCTCAACACCCGCGTGAACCGCGCCAGCTTCGACGAAGCCTCGCGCCAATGGCTGCTCGAGACCTCCCGGGGCGACGCGCTGCGCGCGCGCTTCGTCGTCGTCTGCACCGGCTTCGCCGCCAAGCCCTACATTCCGTCCTTGCCGGGCATCGAAGACTTCGCGGGTGAGGCACATCACACGGCGCTGTGGCCGCAACAGGGCATCGACTTCACCGGCAAGCGCGTCGGCGTGATCGGGACCGGCGCGAGCGGTATCCAGGTCGCGCAGGAAGCGTCGAAGGTCGCCGCGCACCTGACGGTATTCCAGCGCACCCCGAACATGTACCTGCCGATGGGCCAGCGCCAGTTGAGCACGGCCGACAACGAGGCGATGAAGGAAACCTATCCCGAAACCTTCAAACGGCGCGGCGAGTGCTTCGGCGGCTTTGATTTCAGCTTCATTCCGCAATCGGCGCTCGCCGTTTCAGCCGCGGAGCGCGAAGCCACCTATGAACGCCTGTGGAACGCCGGCGGTTTCCACTTCTGGCTCGGCACCTACCAGGACATCTTCACCGACGAGGTCGCGAACCGCACCGCCTATGACTTCTGGCGGCGCAAAGTGCGCGCGCGCATCAAGGACCCGGCCATCGCCGACATCCTCGCGCCGGCCGAGCCGCCCCATCCCTACGCGGTCAAGCGCCCCTCGCTCGAACAGTGGTTCTTCGACATCTTCAACCAGTCCAACGTGAGCCTGGTGAACCTGAAGGCCACACCGATCGAGCGCGTCACCGCGCGCGGCGTGGTCACCCGCGACGGCGAGCACGAACTCGACGTGATCGCCTTCGGCACCGGCTTCGATGCCGTGACCGGCGGACTCACCGGCATCGACATCCGCGGCACGGGTGACATCACGATCAGGGACAAATGGGCCAAGGGCGTGCGCACGCACCTGGGCGTGGCGACGGCGGGCTTCCCGAACCTGCTGTTCAGCTACGGGCCGCAGGCGCCCACGGGCTTCTGCAACGGTCCGTCGAGCGCGGAGTACCAGGGCGAGTGCATCGTCGACATGCTGGTGCATCTGCGCACACACGGACTGACCCGCATCGAAGCACAGCCTGCCGCCGAGGAAGCCTGGCGCAACACGATCCTCGAGATGGCCGACATGACCCTTTTCCCGAAGGCGGACTCCTGGTACATGGGCGCCAACATTCCCGGCAAGCCGCGCGAGATGCTGATGTATCCGGGCGGGCTGCCGCGCTACCTCGAGACCTTCCAGGCCTGTCGCGAACGGGGTTACGAGGGCTTCACGCTCGCCTGAGCGCCGGCGCGGCTCGCGCCGCCCTCAGCGCCTGATCCCGAGCTGGCGGCCCAGCATGGTGGGCCGGGGCAGCACCGCATGCGCCGCGAGCACTTCACCGAGGCGCGCGAGAGTGGCTTCGGGAAACGGCTGGCTGCGCCGCGTCTGCAGCGACACGTGCATGAACAGCGCCTCCTGGGTCGCCGCCGGGCCGGCTTCGCCGACGCGGGCTATTTCGCAATAGATATGCAGCAGCTTGTCGTTGCGGTCGAGCAGGCGCGTCGTGACCTCCAGGGCGTCGCCCGCCAGCAGTTCGTAGCGGAAGTCGATGTTGCAACCCGTCGCGAACACCGAGCCCGCGCCCGATTTCGTGTAGTCCCAACCGATGCCGCAGTACTCGAAGAACGGGTCGCTGCCCTTGTCGAAGGCGCTGAGGTAGAACGCGACGTTCATGTGGCCGTTCGGGTCCAGCCACTCGGGCAGCACCGTGAACGACTTTCGAAAGGGCGTGGGAATGTCACCAGCCTGCATGTGCGTAGTCCTTGGTTTCCGGTTCACACACCTTCACCGAACTGGCGTAGCTCCCAGTCGGTGACGGTGCGCGCGAGCTCGTCGATTTCCCATTCGCGACTCAGCGCATAGGCGTCGACGAAGAGATCGCCGAACGTCTCGCGCGCGAATGCGGACTCCCGCCAGGCGGCAATAGCCGCGGCGAATTCCAGCGGGAACGCCGGCCCGCGCGGCGCATCCGTCGCCGCGGCGTCGCCGTCGACCGGCGGGCTCGGTGCGATCTCGAGTTCGATGCCCCGCCGCCCCGCCGCCAGCACGGCGGCCAGGGCGAGATGGGGATTCAGATCCGCGCCCGGCACGCGGAACTCGATGCGCGCGAGCTCGGGATTCGCCGTCACGATCCTGCTCGCGCAGGTCTTGTTGTCATGGCCCCAGCTGTTCGTGCGCGGCGCGAAACCGTCGCCGCGGAAACGCTTGTAGGAATTCAGGTGCGGCAGGTGCAGCAGCAGCAGCCCCGGCGTGTAACGCTGCAGGCCACCGATGAAACCGCGCAGCGCCGGATCGCAGGCGCCACCCGGCGCGTGGAAGACCGGCCGGTCATCCGCCAGTGCGCGCAGGGAGACATTGAGATGGCCACCCGCCGATTCGAACGGCGTCGCAAGCTGCGCCATGAAGACCGCGAGGGCCCCATGCCGCCGGGCGACGATCTTCGCGAGGGCCTTGAAGAGCCCCGCGTGATCGGCCGCGGCAAGTCCGTCGCTGACACCGAGGGCGACCTCGAGCAGGCCGCTGAATTCCGCGTGCAGGCTGTGCACCGGGATACGGCAGGCCACGGCGGCGGCGCGCGTCGCATCGAACAGCGGCGCGGCCAGTGCCTGGTCGACGTACGAATACATGCGCTCGAGCGCGGGATGCCGCTCGAGCGCCGCGGGGACCTTCGCGCGCAGGCTTGCCGGCGTTTCGAGCAGTACGTGGTATTCCAGTTCGAACGCGGCGCGGCAGCCGAAACCGAGCCGCGCAAGCGCGTCCAGTTCCCGCCGCAGGATCGCGCGCGGGCAGCAGGACGCGAATTCGCCGTGCAGTTCGCCCAGCACCAGCAGGCCCGGCGCACCGTCCGTATAGGGGTCGGGCCGCACGGACCACGGATCCGGTTGCAGCCAGGCATCACGATAGCCGTTTGCCGGGTCGTGGAAGTGCCCGGTGAGCATGGGGCGCTCCGCGGTGTCGGTTGCGAAAATCGCGCTGGTCAGCGGCAGGCCGTCACGCAGCGCCCGCGCCAGGCTGTCGACCGGATATTGCGTCGCGCGCAGGCGACCATTCCAGTCGAAGCAGCCGAAGGAGACTCGTGCCGCGCCGGCCGCAGTCGCGTTCGCGAGGACGGCGGCGATTGCGCGTTCGGGATCGGACGCGTGCGCCACGCTCGGACCGTTCACGGGCTGCTTCAGCGGCGCTATCGCAGCGGAAACACCTTGCCGGGATTGAGGATCCCGTTCGGATCGAGCGCGGACTTCAGGCGACGCATCAGCGCAATCTCGGTGTCGCTGCGCGACAGCGGCAGGTAGTCGAGCTTCTCGGTGCCGATGCCGTGTTCGGCCGACACCGAGCCACCGACCGGCTGCAGGGGCTCGTAGACGCACGCGTTGACGCGCCGGTGATCCTCGAGGTTTGCAGAGCCGACGGCAATCGCGAAGTGGATGTTGCCGTCCCCGATGTGACCCAGCGTGAAGCAGTGATGATCGGGATAGGTCTCGGCAAGGCGACGCTTGACCTCCTTGACGTAGGCGTCCATGTCGCGGATCGCGAGGCTCACGTCGTAGAGGAAGGCCGGCCCGTAGCGGAAGAACTGGTCGACCGAATCGCGGATACGCCACATCGCGCGGCGATCGCCCTCCGACTTCGCGACCGCCGCGTCGGCGACGAGCCCCTGCTCCAGCGCTTCCATCATCACCGCCTCGAAACGCTCGGCGTCGTTCGCGTGCCCGGTGCCCAGCGCCTCGCACAGCACGAAGTGCTCGTGCTCGAGCGGCACGGGCCGCGCGTTGGTCGCCGGCGGGGTTGTGACGAGTTCATAGTAGTCGCGCCACATCACTTCGAAGGAACACAGCGCGCCGCCCATCGAGCGGTCGATATGGCGCAGGAAGGACGCGACCTGCGAGAAATCGTCGCAGGCGACGAACGCCGTCTGCTGGCCCTGCGCCATCTCGCGCAGGCGGATGACGACGCGCGTCACGATGCCGAGCGTGCCCTCGCTGCCGATGAAAAGATGCTTCAGGTCGTAGCCCGCGTTGTTCTTGATCATCGTGTTCAACGAACTGACGATCGTGCCGTCCGCCAGGACCGCCTCGAGGCCAAGGACGTTCTCGCGCGTCATGCCGAAGCGGATGACGCGGTTGCCACCGGCATTGGTGGAGACGTTGCCGCCGATCTGGCAGGAGCCGCGCGCGCCGAGATCCATCGGAAACATCAGCCCGACCTTTTCCGCCTCCTGCTGCAGCTTCTCGAGCGGCACGCCGGCCTGGACCGTCATCGTGCGGCCCACCGCGTCGACCTCCTCGATCCGGTTCATGCGCTCCAGCGACAGCACCACGTCCGCTTCGGACCCGTTGCACCCCTGCACGAGGCCGGTGAGCCCGCCGTGTGGCACGACGGTCTGCCCGGCCTCGTTGCACAGGCGCAGCACCTCGGCCACTTCGGCGGTCGATGCCGGCCGCACGATGCAGGCGGCGCGCACCGGTTCCTGGCGCCAGACGTGGATCATGCGGGCCGACACGTCGGCCCCGGTGAGGATGCCGTTGGCTCCGACCACGGCGGTCAGGCGTTCGATCAGACTGAGCATGGGCGCGTTCATGGGGTGCTCCGGGTTGCGGATGGCGCGGGTGTCAGCGCTGCGACTTCGCGAGCGCCTGGTCGATGTCCCACAGGATGTCGTCAGCGGTCTCGAGACCCACGGAGATCCGGATCATGTCCGGGCCGACGCCGGCGGCGATCTGCTGCTCTTCTGACAACTGCCGGTGCGTCGTCGACGCGGGGTGGATCACGAGGGTCTTGGCATCGCCGACATTCGCGAGGTGGCTCAGGAACTGCACGTTCTCGATGAACGCAGCACCAGCGGCCAGCCCACCCTTGATGCCGAAAGACATGATCGAGCTCGCGCCGCGTGGATGGTACTTCAGCGCGCGTTCGTGGTAGCGGTCGCCCGGCAGGCTCGGGTAGCGCACCCAGCTGACGAGCGGGTGGGCCTGCAGGAAGGTCGCAACCTTCATCGCATTGTCACAGTGCCGCTCCATGCGCAGCGGCAGCGTCTCCAGCCCCTGCAGGAACAGGAACGAGTTGAAGGGGCTCAACGCGGGGCCCATCGTGCGCAGCGTCTCGACACGCGCCTTCATCGTGAAGCCGAAGTCACCGAAGGTCTCGTAGAACTTCACGCCGTGATAGCCGTCGGACGGCTCCGTCATGCCGGGGAAGCGGCCGTTGTCCCAAGGGAATCTGCCGGACTCGACGAGCACACCGCCGATCGACGTGCCGTGACCGCCGATGAACTTCGTCGCCGAGTGCACGCAGATGTCGGCGCCCCACTCCATCGGCCGGCACAGGAACGGCGTCGGGAAGGTGTTGTCGACGATGAGCGGCACGCCGTGCGCGTGCGCCACGTCGGCGACGGCCTCGATGTCGAGCACGTTGATCAGCGGGTTGCCGAGCGCTTCGGCATAGACGGCCTTCGTCTTCGGGGTGATCGCCGCCGCAATCGCGTCGAGATCATCGAAGTCGACGAAGGTGGTCTGGATGCCGAGACGGCGGAAACTGACATCGAACTGCGAGTAGGTCCCGCCGTAGAGCGTCTTCGACGACACCAGGTGATCACCGGCCTCGAGCAGGGTCAGCAGGGCCACCATCTGGGCCGACAATCCCGAGGCCACCGCCACCGCGGCCCGGCCACCTTCGAGGGCCGCCATGCGTTCCTCGAACACCGCTGTCGTCGGGTTCGACAGCCGCGTGTAGATGTTGCCGAAGGTCTGCAGGTTGAACAGGCTCGCCGCATGCTCGGCGCTGTCGAACACGTAGGACGTGGTCTGATAAATCGGCACCGCGCGCGCGCCGGTGGCGGCGTCAGGGATCTGGCCGGCGTGCAGGCACAGGGTTTCAAAACCAAATTTGCGGTCGGGCATGGCAGGACTCCACAGCGGTCACCGGTCGCGCGGCGCGCCGGCGGCCGGACAAATCAGTTGGCGACGTGGCGCGGGCGCTTGGCCGAGATCACTTTCGTGTTGACGCCGACGAAATTCAGGCCGCCGAACAGGCGGGCGTGCTCGATCTTGACGCAGCGGTCGATCACGACGTCGAGCCCGGCATCGCGCGCAAGGCGCGCCGCCTCGTAGTTGATGACGCCGAGTTGCATCCACAGCACCTTCGCCTTGATCGCAATCGCGTCGGCGGCAATGGCCGGGATCTCGCTGCTGGCGCGGAAGCAGTCGACCATGTCCACCGGCTCCGGGATGTCATGCAGGCTCGGATAGCACTTCTCGCCGAGCACCTCCTGGTACATCGGGTTGACCGGAATGACGCGGTAGCCGTGCTCCTGCATGTACTTGGCGGCGAAGTTGCTCGGGCGATGCCAGTTCGCGGACAGGCCGACCACCGCAATCGTGCGGCACTCGGCCAGGATCCGACGCAGCGTCGGGATATCAGTCTCGAATTCTTCGGCGATAGCGGACATGGTTGCGGGTGATCTCCTTGACGTCGCGGCAGCCCAGCAGGGCCATGTCGCGCTCGACTTCACTCTTCAGCAGGGACAGCGCCCGGTCGACACCGGCCTCCCCACCGGCACCGAGACCGAACAGGTAGCCGCGTCCGGTCATGCAGGCCTGGGCCCCGAGCGCGATCGCCTTGATGATGTCGGTGCCGCGGCGGATGCCGCCATCGACGATGACTTCGGCGCGCCCGTCGACGGCGGCGACGATTTCAGGCAGCAGGTCTATCGGTGCCGGCACGTGATCGAGCTGGCGCCCGCCGTGGTTCGAGACGATGACGGCGGTCGCACCGATGTCGACCGCACGCTTCGCGTCGTCGGCGGTGAGGATGCCCTTGACCGCGAACGGGCCATTCCACTGCTCGACCATCAGGCGCGCATCGTCCCAGGTCACTGTGCGGTCGAACTGGGATGCGATATAGGACTGCAGCGTCTGCACGTCACCGCCGGCGTGCACGCGATGCGCGACGTTCGCGAGCGAGAACGGCGACGAGCTCACGTGGCACAGTGACCACAGCGGATGCAGCGCGAAGCTGAGCCAGCTCTTCATCGTGAGCGCAGGCGGCACGGTCATGCCCGTGCGCAGATCCCGTTCACGGTTGCCGGTCAGCGGCAGGTCGATGGTCAGGCACAGCGCGTGGTACTGCGCGGCGCGACAGCGCGCGATGAACTCGGTGGTGAGTCCGCGGTCCTTGAACACGTAGATCTGGAACCACTTCGGCCCCGCGCACTCGGCCGCGACTTCCTCGATCGAATGCGTGCCGACGGTCGACAGCGAATAGATGGTGCCGGCGCGCGCGGCGGCACGCGATACCGCCAGCTCGCCCTCCCAATGGAAGAGCCGCGACATGCCGGTCGGTGCGCAGATCAGCGGGAAGCTCACCGGCTGGCCGAGCACGGTCGTCGACGTGTCGATGCTCGAGATGTCGACGAGATTGCGCGGCAGGAGTTCAAGCTCGTCGAACGCGGATTCGTTGCGCGCCAGGGTGACTTCGTCATCGGCGGCACCGTCCATGTAATGGAACATGGGCGCGGGCAGGCGCCACCATGCAGCCTTGCGCAGGTCGGCGATGTTATGGCAGCGCTTCAGATGCCACGCGGAAACCCGCTTTTCGAGTGCGCGTAAGGACGGCCAGGGCATGCGAATTCCGGGGCGTTTGAAGGCCTCAACGATAGCAGATGGGCGGCGCGATAGGCGAGCCGCCCCGCCCGGTCACAGCGCGGCGGCGTCGAGCCCGAACACGGCCTCCGAGCCGTGCACGATCTTGCGCTCGAGCATCGCCGCTTCCGGCAGCACCTGCAGCGCGTAGAAGCGGGCGGTTTCGATCTTCGCGGCGCTGAATTCCTCGTCCGGCCCCTGGCCCTGCAGGCACAACAGCGCGGACTGGCCGAGCAGCCATCCGCCGCACACCACGCCCCACAGCTCCAGGTAATGCACGGAGCCCGCGGCCGGCAGCCGCGGGTCCAGCGCGGCCGCGCCCAGGACCCAGGTCAGCGCGCCCTCGAGTGCGGCGATGCCCGCGTCGAGTTCGCGGCCGATGGTGCGTGCACGGGTGTCGTCGAATGCGGACAGCGCGGTCGCGACCGCCTTCATTTCGGCGATCAACTCGCGCGCGCCATGGCCACCGTCACGCTGGGTCTTGCGGCCCACCAGGTCCTGTGCCTGCACGCCGGTGGTGCCTTCGTAGATCGGCGTGATGCGCGAATCGCGCAGGTACTGCGCGGCGCCTGTCTCCTCGATGAAGCCCATGCCGCCATGGACCTGCACCCCCAGCGACGCGAGCTTCACGCTGGTTTCCGTGCTCCAGCCCTTGACGATGGGGGTCAGCAGGTCGCCGCGGCGCCGATAGTAGGCGCGACGCCCGGCGTCCGTTTCGCGGCCACCACGATCGAACGCGGCGCCGCACACGTAAGCCAGGGCGCGCATCGCCTCGGTCGTCGCGCGCATCGTCATCAGCATGCGGCGGACGTCGGCGTGCTCGACGATCGCCGGCACGCCCTGCCCCGTATAGCCGACCGGCTTGCCCTGCACGCGCTCCCGGGCATAGTGCAGCGCATGCTGGTAAGCGCGTTCGCCGATGGCGACACCCTCGAGACCCACGGCATGGCGTGCGTTGTTCATCATCGTGAACATGTATTCGAGGCCGCGATTCGGCTCGCCGATCAGGTAGCCGACCGCCCCGCCCTGCTCGCCGTAGGCCATCACGGCGGTCGGGCTGCCGTGGATACCGAGCTTGTGCTCGATCGATACGCAGCGCACGTCGTTGCGCGCACCAAGGCTGCCGTCCGCGTTGACCAGGAACTTCGGCACGATGAACAGCGACAGGCCACGCGTGCCGGCCGGGGCGTCCTGCAGGCGTGCGAGCACGAGGTGGATGATGTTCTCGGTGAGGTCGTGCTCACCATAGGTGATGTAGATCTTCTGGCCGGAGATGAGGTAGTGGTCGCCGGCTGGCACCGCGCGCGTGCGCACGACGCTGAGATCGGAGCCCGCCTGCGGCTCGGTCAGGTTCATCGTGCCCGTCCACTCGCCGGTGACCATACGTTCGAGGTAGGTCGCGCGCTGCGCATCGCTGCCGTGCACCTCGATGGCCTCGATCGCGCCCTGGGTGAGCATCGGGCCGAGCGCGAAGGACATGTTCGCCGAATTCCACATCTCGGCGACCGCGGTCGACACCAGCTTCGGGAGGCCCTGCCCGCCGTACGCCGGGTCGCACCCCACGCCGTTCCAGCCGCCGTCGACGAATGCGCGGTAGGCCTCGGGCCAGCCGGTCGCGGTGCGGACACCGTCACCGGTGTGGCGGGCGCCTTCGGTGTCGCCGATGCGGTTCAGCGGCGAGAGCACTTCGGTGGCAAGCTTGCCGGCCTCTTCGAGGACCGCGTCGACGACGTCGGGGCTTGCGTCTTCGTAACCCGGCAGTTGCGCAACCTCGGCCAACGGGCCGAGCCGCTCGATCACGAACCGCATGTCTTTAAGAGGCGCGATGTAGTCGGACATCTTCCAGCTCCACGTTCAGGCGCGCCGGTCGTGGCCGGCGCATCGGATTCAAACTCAACCCTGCGATAGAGGCGCTACGCCGCGCCAAGCCCGTGCGATCACCGATGAGCGCACAAACGGACCGGTCGTGCTGGCGGTTTCCCCGGGCATCTGTGGTCGCGGCAGCGCCGCGACGGGCCGACCGGTGGGAGAGTCGCCCCGGCGACGGGCCGCACGGTCACGGCCCGCAGCGGACGCCGCCGCCGGCGCATGGCCGGCGCTTCGCTCAGGCCCGATCGAGCACCGGGAGCGGACCCAGGTCGATCGGCCCCTGGCCGATCACTTCGTACTGACGGGTCGGCAGACCGCGGCGCAGTCGCGCATAGGTCGCCAGCGCCCACAGCGGGAAGAAGCGGCTGTAGCCGTAGTAGCGCAGGTAGAACACGCGCGGGAAGCCGGTGCCCGTGTAAAGCTGGTCGTCCCATTCACCGTGCGCGTCCTGGTGTCGAATCAGGTAGTCGATGCCAGCCTTGACCTCGGGTGCGTGCACTTCGCCCACCGCCATCAGGCCTATCAGCGCCCATGCGGTCTGCGCGGCGGTGCTTTCGCCTTTGCCCTTCAGCATCGGGTCGTCATAGGTGTTGCAGCTCTCGCCCCAGCCGCCGTCGTCGTTCTGGGTGCTCTTGACCCAGTCGACGGCCTTGCGGATGTAGGGCTTGGCCGGGTCCTCGCCGATCGCGCCGAGGCCCGCGAGCACGCTCCAGGTGCCGTAGTGATAGTTGACGCCCCAGCGGCCGTACCAGGCGCCGCTGGGATCCTGGTCGCGCTTGAGGAACTCCACCGCGCGCGCGACCGGCGGGAACTGCGCGTCATAACCCAGCATCGCCAGCACCTCGATGCAGCGGGCCGTCAGGTCCGCGGTGCCCGGGTCGACCAGCGCCCCGTGGTCCGCGAACGGGATGTTGTTCAGGTACTCGTAGTTGTTGCCGATGTCGAAGGCACCCCAGCTGCCGTCGGGGTTCTGCATCCCGAGCAGCCAGTTCACGCCCTGGTTGAGGCGCTTCAGCTTGCCTTCGCTGTCCTGCGCACCGGCGCGCAGCAGTGCCATCAGCACCATCGCCGTGTCGTCGACATCCGGGTACTTGTCGTTCTCGTACTGGAAGGCCCAGCCGCCGGACGCGAGGCCCTTAGCGTTGTCGCACCAGTCGCCCGGCACGAAGATCTGCTGATCGAACAGCCATTCGACAGCCTGCCTGACCGCCGGGTGCTCGGGATGCGTGCCGGCCTCGGTCAGCGCCGACAGCGTCAGGCAGGTGTCCCAGACGGGGGACACGCAGGGCTGGACCCAGGTTTCCTGTTCGCCCTCGACGACGAGATCCTCGATTGCACGCAGGGAGCGCACGAGGTCCGGATCGTCCGGCGCAGCGCCCAGCAGCTTGAACGCCATCGCCGCGTTGGCCATCGCCGGGTAGATTGCCCCGATGCCACCGACACCCTTCGTGTGCTCCCGCAGCCAGCGCTCGGCGCGCTTGAGCGCCGGTTCCCGCACGAACGACGGGATGTAGGGATCGATGGCTTTCAGCATGCGGTCGATGAGGAGGAAGCTGTTCCCCAGCCATTTCCCGGGCTTGAACTTGTCGAGATTGCGCAGGGTTTCCGGCGCCTCGTTGAAGAGTTCGCGCACGCCCTGCTCGGGCTTGAGCTTCATCACCGGCCGCTTCGCGAAGATGATCAGCAAGGGCACGATGACGCAGCGCGACCAGTACGACACCTTGCTGAGGTTGAAGAACCACCACTTCGGCAGGTACATGATTTCGACCGGCATCGCCGGCACGGTTTCCCAGGGCATCTGGCCGAACATCGCAAGCGCGATGCGCGTGAACACGTTGCAGTGCTCTGCGCCCCCGTTGGCCTTGACCCAGTTCCGGGCGTGGACCATGTGCGGCGCGTCCGGCGCATCGCCGGCGAGCTTCAGTGCGAAATAGGCCTTGACCGTGGCGCTCATGTCGCCCGGACCTTCTTCGTACAGCGACCAGCTGCCGTTCTCGTGCTGCCGCCGCCGCAGGTAGCGCGCCAGGCGCTGCTCGCGCTGCGCGTCCACGATGCCGAAGAAATACTGCAGCATCAGGTACTCGGCCGGAATCGTGACGTCGGCCTCCAGGTCGAAGCGCCAGTGTCCGTCGTGGGCCTGGCGGGACAGCATCGCCTGGGCGGCATGCGTCATCGCCATCTGCACGGGGTCGGCCGAGGGTTCCAGCGCGTGTACCGCAGGCTGCAGGAAGACGTCGGCGCGTGTTCCGTTGAGTGCCTGCGAAGCCAGTTCGATTCGTTCGTTCATGCTGCCGCTCAAGTTGTGAGGTCATGCCTCAGATGGGGTCTTCCGCCGCGCCGCATGGAGGCTCCATGCGCCGGCGAAACTACTGCCAACCCGCGCATCAGTCCCTGACGCACGTCGACCGCTCCCGACCGCACCGCAATGCGGCCGGGCTGCATCCGGTCGATGTTTGACATTCCACTCGGGGCCGGGCGGGAGTCAGCGGCCCGCCAGCATTTTTATTTTTGTGCCAAAACGCAACAGCATTCTATTGGAGAAGGCAGCAAATGCAAACGCTTACGCGTGACTCGAATCTGTAATCCGCAGCTTGTTGCAATTGAGCAACGGCGATCCTGCCCGCAGCCGGTCAGGGACGGCGGGGCGTTGGACGAGCGGGGGCGGGAATGGTTCGACGCAGCAAAAGGCGCGGCCGCTCACCAGCCCGGACTGGCCCGCCCGGGAGAAGTGCGCTGCAGCCATTCGAGGAAGCCGTCGAACAGCAGGGGACGGCTGAAAAGGAAGCCCTGCACCACCTCGCAACCCTGGCGGCGCAGGAAGTCCAGCTGGGCCTCGTTCTCGACGCCCTCGGCAACCACGTGCAGGCGCAGCGCCTGGCTCAGCGCGAGGATCGCCTGCGTGATCGCCTCGTCGTCCGGGTCCCCCGGCAGGTCGCGGATGAAGGAGCGGTCGATCTTGAGGCCGTCGATGGGGAATTTCTTCAGATAGGCCAGTGACGAGTAGCCGGTGCCGAAGTCGTCGAGATAGATCGAGGTGCCCAGCGCCTTGAGTTCGTTCAGCGCGATCTGGCTGGCCTCGGTGTCGTCCATCAGCAGGCTCTCGGTGATTTCGAGTTCGAGCTGGCGCGGCGCGATGCCCGAGTCCTGGAGGGCCCGGCGCACGATGCTGGTCAGTTCACCGTGGCGGAACTGGCGCGCGGACAGGTTGACCGCGACGCTGACGTGATCGAAGCCCGCCGCGTGCCATTTGCGGATGTCGGCGCAGGCGCGCCGCAGCACCCACTCGCCGATCGGGACGATGAGCCCCGTTTCCTCGGCGACCGGGATGAAATCCACGGGGGAAACGAGGCCGTGCTGGGGGTTTTCCCAGCGCAGCAGGGCCTCGGCGCCGAGGATTTCGCCCGTCTGGACCGAGACCTTAGGCTGGTAGCACAGATGGAACTCCTGCCGCTCGACCGCGTGGCGCAAGGCCGACTCGATACCGAGGCGCTTGACGGCGCGGGCGCTGAGATCGGCGGTGAACAGGTGGAACTTGTTCCTGCCCTCCTCCTTCGCCCGGTACATCGCGGCGTCCGCATTGCGGAGCAGACCGTTCAGGTCGATGTCGTCGGTCGGGAAGAAGGTCACACCAATACTGGTCGTGACATAGATTTCGTGGTTGCGCAGCAGCAGCGGTGCCTCGAGCGACCTGATGATCTTGCGGCAGACGATCTCGGCGTCGACCGGGGCGTCGAGGCCCTCGAGGACCACCGTGAACTCGTCGCCGCCGAGGCGCGCGATGGTGTCCGACTTGCGCACGCAGGTCTTCAGCCGCGCAGCCACCTCGACGAGCAGCTCGTCGCCGGCCAGGTGGCCCAGGGTGTCGTTGACCGACTTGAAACGATCGAGGTCCAGGAACAGCAGCGCCACCAGCTTGCCCGCGCGTTCGGCACGGGACATGGCCTGGTGCAGGCGGTCCCGGAACAACTCCCGGTTGGCGAGCCCCGTGAGCTTGTCGTAGTGCGACAGGAACGCGAAATGCTGGTCCGACTCCTTGCGCTCGATGGCGTAGCGGATGGTCTTGAGAATCAGCGGGCCGTCGCTCTGCCCCTTGATCAGGTAGTCCTGCGCACCGTGCTTCAGCAGTTCCAGCGCGAACGGGTCGTCGTCGCAGTGGCTCAGCACGACCAGCGGCACCTCGGGTGCCGCGGCCACGAGTTCGCGCAGGGTTTCGAGGCCGTCCGAGTCCGGCAGATGCAGGTCGGTGATGATGGCGTCGAAGCCCGTCCGTTGCAGGCGTTCGAGCCCCGCGTGCAGGGTCGTGACGTGCTCCAGCCACAGTGACCGCGGCCCGGCGTCGTCGACCAGGGAACGGAAAAGGATGGCGTCACCGGGGTTGTCTTCGATCAGCAGGACATGGAGCTGCTCTCGACAGCGCGACGAGGCACCAGATAACGGTTCGAGTAAGGCCATGTGTCTCCGGGTCCTGGCTGACCGGGTCTGATGATCCCGATGCAAACGATGCGAAGTGACGCACGTGGCGCAAGAGCGGCGCGGAGCCGCGAAAACTTTAACGGTCCATCGCGTCGCCGCTGCCGCCTTGCGACCTAAAGCGCGCAGGCCGGGCGCCGATAAATTGAGCGCTGCATCAATCGACCCTGGACGCAAATGAATCTGATCGTTGGCATCGTGCTGGTTTTCGGCTGCGTGGCGGGCGGCTTCGTGCTGTCACACGGCAACCTCGTGACGCTCTGGCAACCCTACGAACTGCTGGTCATCGGCGGCGCGGCCTTCGGCGCCTTCGTGATTTCGAACCCCGGCAAGCTCATCAAGGCGACGCTGGCCTCCATTCCGATGCTGCTGAAGGGGTCGAAGTACAAGAAGGCGCTTTATCTCGACGCGCTGGCACTGCTCTATGACCTGCTCCAGAAGGCCCGCAAGGAAGGCATGATGTCGCTGGAGGCCGACGTCGAGGATCCCGAAAAGAGTCCGATCTTCGGCAAGTACCCGCCGCTCCAGCACGACCATCACGTGGTCGACTTCATCACCGACTACCTGCGCCTGATGGTCGGCGGCAGCATCAAGAATGCGTTCGAGCTCGAGAACCTCATGGACGTCGAGCTCGAGACCCATCACAACGAGGCGCACCAGCTGCCGGCGGCGATCCAGCGCGTGTCGGACGGCCTGCCGGGCTTCGGCATCGTCGCGGCCGTGCTCGGCATCGTGATCACGATGGGATCGCTGGGCGGCCCGCCGGAAGTTCTGGGTCACCACGTCGCGGCGGCCCTCGTCGGCACCTTCCTCGGCATCCTGCTCGCGTACGGATTCGTCGGCCCCATGTCGACGATGGTCGAGCACGTCCTGCGCGACGAATCGCAGTTCTACATCGTGCTGAAGACCGTGCTGGTCGCCTCCCAGCAGGGCTACTCGCCGCAGATCGCCGTGGAGTTCGGTCGCAAGGCGGTCTTCTCGACCGAGCGCCCGAGCTTCAAGGAGCTCGAAGATCACGTGAAACGGAAGTAGGGCTCCGCCCGCACAGGCCACGCCAGCAATGCCAGTCGAATCACCCCCGATCATCATCAAGAAGATCAAGAAGGGCGGCCACGGCCACCACGGCGGTGCGTGGAAGGTCGCCTACGCCGACTTCGTCACCGCGATGATGGCCTTCTTCATGCTGCTGTGGTTGCTGGGTTCGACCACCGAGCAGCAGAAGCAGGCCATCTCGAACTACATGAACGACCCGCTCGCGAGCACTGGACCGGGCGGCGCGGGCGCCAATCCCGTCCTCGACGGCGGCGACGGGATACTCGAGGGCGAGGGCCCTTCACCCTTTCCGCAGGCGACACCTGGCGAGGTCGATGAGGATATCGAGGGCATCGGCGCGCCTGCCGACGAGGAACTCGAGAAGCTCGCGGAGCAGGCCGAGCGCGAGCGCATGGAATCACTGCTGGAAGACCTGAAGCAGGCGATCGACGCCGGCCAGGCGCTCAAGCCGTTCAAGGATCAGTTGCTGCTCGACATCACCAACGAGGGGCTTCGCATCCAGATCGTCGACCGCGAAAACCGCGCGATGTTCGCCTCGGGCAGCCCGGTGCTGGAACCCTACGCGCGGGAAATCCTGCGCGAGATCGTGAAGGTCATCAACCAGGTGCCCAACCGCATCAGCATTTCCGGCCACACCGACCGCACGCCCTACGCGAGCGGCAACGGGTACAGCAACTGGGAACTGTCCGCCGACCGCGCCAACGCGGCGCGACGCGAACTGCTGGCGGGCGGCATGCCGGAAGACAAGATTGGCCGCGTGGTCGGCTTGAGTTCCTCGGTGCTGTTCGACCAGCACAATCCGTTCAGCCCGATCAACCGTCGGATCAGCATCATCGTCATGAACAAGGCCGCGGAGGCCGCGGTGAGCGAAGGCGAAGGCCGGACTGGTCGGGACGAGGACACGGCGGGCGAAGACAGCGTGCCGGCACCCGCCGAGCGCGCCGCACTCGACGATGCCACGACAGAGGATGTCGCCGCCCCGGACGACGTGGCGAAGGCCCCTGGCGGAGCTGCGGAGGCTGCGGTCGTCTCGAAGTGAGCGGGCCGGGTCGCGTCGCCCTCAGATCTCGATCTGCGCCCCGATCTCGATGATGCGGTTCGGCGGCAGGTGGAAGAACTTGGCCGCGCTGGTCGCATTGCGGGACATCAACGCGAAAACGTGGCGGCGCAGGCGGCTGAGGACACTGCCCGTCTGCCCCACCAGCACCGTTTCACGGCCCAGGAAGAAGGTCGTGTCGATATCGTCGTAGTTGAAACCCGGTTGGTCCGCGCGGCGCAGTTCGCGCGGCAGGTTCGGTCGCTCCATGAAGCCGTAGGTCAGCACCATGCGGCTGACGCCGAGGCCCAGCGTTTCGAACTCGATGCGACCGGCCGGCGATACGTAGGGCACCCGCGCGCTCGCCACCGTCAGCAGCAGCACGCGTTCGTGGAGCACCTTGTTGTGCTTCATGTTGTGCAGCAGCGCCCGGGGCACGCCTTCACGCTGGCCGGTCAGGAAAATCGCGGTGCCGGGCACCCGTGTCGGCTGGTCCAGCGCCAGGCTCTGCAGGAACAGCCCCGTCTCCAGGTTCTCGTCGGCCAGCGCCCGGTACAGCGCCGTCCTGCCCTGCTTCCAGGTCACCATCAACGAGTAGAGGACCAGGGCGAAGACCACGGGCAGCCAGCCGCCCGCCGGGATCTTCGCGAGGTTCGACGAAAAGAACGTCAGGTCGATGCACAGGAACGGGATGGCGACGCCGGCGGCAAGCCAGCGACGCCAGCCCCAGACGTGTCGCGCGACGAAATACAGGAACAGCGTGGTCGCGAGCATCGTCGTCGACACCGCCACGCCGTAGGCCGCGGCGAGCGCGCTGGATTCCTCGAAAATGAACACCAGCAGCAGGGTCCCGGCCATGAACACCCAGTTCACGGTGGGGATATAGATCTGCCCCATCGCGCTGCTCGAGGTCTGGCGGATGTCCAGACGCGGCGCATAGCCCAACTGGACCGCGGTGTTCGCGACCGAAAACGCGCCGGAGATGACGGCCTGGGACGCTATCACGGTCGCGGCCGTGGCGAGCACGACCATCGGGAAGACGCCCCAGGCCGGCACCGCGGCATAGAACAGATGGTCGAGCACCGCCGGTTCCCGCAGCAGCAGCGCGCCCTGCCCCAGGTAGTTCAGCGTCAGACCGGGCAGAACCAGCGCAAACCACGCGCGCTGGATGGGTTTGCGGCCGAAATGCCCCATGTCGGCGTACAGCGCCTCGCCGCCCGTCACCACCAGGAACACCGACCCCATGACCAGGAAGGACAACCAGCCGTTGTCGACGAAGAAGCGCAACGCGTGCACCGGGTTCAGCGCGGCGAGCACCGCGGGGGTCTGCGCGATGGACACCACCCCGAGGATACCCAGGGTGGTGAACCAGATCGCGATGACGGGCCCGAAGACCGCGCCGATCCGGGCCGTGCCGAAACGCTGGAAGCCGTAGAGGCCGAGCAGAATGCCCGCGGCAAGCGGCATCACGTAGGGCGCGAGCACGGGTGTTTCGAACTTGAGTCCCTCCACCGCGCTGAGGACGGAAATCGCGGGGGTGATCATCGCATCCGCGAACAGCAGCGAGGCACCGACGAGCCCGAGCACCGCGAACGCGCCCCGCCACTGGTGATGCTTCCGGGTCCGCGTCACCACCAGCGCCATCAGCGCGAGGATACCGCCCTCGCCATCGTTGTCCGCACGAAGGATGAACAGGACGTATTCGATGGAGATGACCAGCACCAGGACCCAGAACATGACCGAGAGCACGCCCAGCACGTTCGCTTCGCTGACGGCGAGCGCGTGGTGGGCGTCATTGAAGCATTCCCGGAGTGCGTACAGCGGGCTGGTGCCGATGTCACCGAACACCACGCCCAGCGCCGCGAGGGTGGCGCCCTTACGCAGGCCCGTGTGGCCGGCCTGGCTCACGTGTTGATGGCCGACACCAGCCGGTCCCGGGAATGAAGAAGTGGGGAACGCAAGGTTTCGAGTCCGGATCGCGGTCGGCGAGTGGTGCTGCAGTGCGCAATTCTACGCCCCGAACAGGGTTTGTACAGTCGCCCCGGGACCGGCCGGGTCGCCCTGCATCGTGGCCGCCGGCGATGATTGCCGCGCGTCGTCCGCGCCCATAGAGTGTCGGACCGGGCCGGTTGCCGGCCCCACCCGAGAACGCACCGCTCCATGCAATCACTGCTGCCCATGGCCGCACTGGCCTTCATTTCACTGATCTGGGGCTACAGCTGGGTCCTGAACAAACTGGCGCTCGACTCGGCCGGCCCGTTCACATTCTCGGCCTGGCGCATGAGCATCGCGTCCCTGTGCCTGTTGCTCGCGCTGCTGCTGACCGGTCGCAGCCTGCGCCCCGGCCGCTGGCCAGAACTGCTGCGCCTGGGACTGGTGCAGACCACCGGTTTTGTCGGCATCAGCATGTGGGCCCTGGTCGAGGGCAGCATCGGGCGCACCGCCATCCTCGTCTTCACGATGCCGTTCTGGACCATCGCATTCGCATGGCCGCTGCTGAACGAGCGGATCAAGGACTGGCAGTGGCTCGCGCTGGGCCTCGCGCTCGCGGGCCTGACGTCCATCGTGCAACCCTGGGACATCCAGGGATCGCTGCTCAGCAAGGGGCTCGCCGTCGCCTCGGGAATCGCCTGGGCCATCAGTTCCGTCGAGGTCAAGCGCATGCAGCGGCGGGCGCCGATGGACCTCCTGAGCCTCACCACCTGGCAGATGGCCTTCGGCACCCTGCCGCTGTGGTTCATCGCCAGCGCCGTCGGCGAGCCGGCGCCGGCGTGGAGCGCCGAGTTCGTCGCGATCCTGCTCACGCTCGCGGTGGTGTCGACCGCCGTCTGCTGGTTCCTGTGGATGTATGCGCTGCGCCATCTGCACACGGGCGTCGCGAGCATGGGCATGCTCGTGATCCCGGTCGTCGCGCTGGTCAGCGCGCACTGGCATTTTGGTGAAACGACCTCGCCCGGCGAGTACATCGGCTTCGGCCTGATCGCGTCAGCCCTCGCGCTGCTCAGTTGGCGGGCCTGGGTCCAGCACCGGGAGATGGCGCCTGTCGTTGGGCAGGAGTGAAGGACGAACTCAGGATTTACGCCCATTTATCTATGCAATTCGCACGCACTGAATGGGATTTATTGCACCAAATTCTGCCGTTTTTTCTTGTTTATGCACCTCCAATGTGCATGCCCCCGGACGTTTCGAGCGGTCGCGACCACACTTTGCCCGTGCCGTGTGCGCGTGGAGGCTGACTGCGTCATCGTGTGGCATGGTTTCTGCTCACGCTCTAACAGCCACTGAGCGGATAACCCGAGCCTAAGCCATGCCCCAGGCCACGCAGTCGCCGATTCAGCAATATCTCGATGCACTGCACGCGCGGCTGAAGAGCCTCGACGACGGAAAGGTCGCCACCTACATACCCGAACTCGCGCGGGCCGATCCACGCCGCTTCGGCATCTGTATCGCGACCGTGGACGGGCATGTCTACGAGGTCGGGGACACCCGGCACGAGTTCACGATCCAGTCGATTTCCAAGGCCATCACCTACGGCCTCGCGCTCGAGGACAACGGCGTGGCCGCGGTGCTGGCCAAGGTCGACGTCGAACCGTCCGGCGAGGCCTTCAATTCGATCAGCCTGCACCCGGTCAGCGGACGCCCGCGCAATCCGATGATCAATGCCGGGGCAATTGCAACCTGCGGCACGCTGCACGGCACCGACCCCGCACACCGCCTCGAGCGGCTGCTGCGAACCTACGAGCGTTACATCGGGCGGCGTCCGCCCATCGACGAGAAGGTCTACCTGTCGGAACGGGAGACCGGCCACCGCAACCGCGCCCTCGCCCACCTGATGTTCGGTTTCGGCATCCTCGAGGATGAACCGGAGCGCGTGCTGGACCTTTACTTCCAGCAGTGCTCGATCCTGGTGAACTGCCGCGATCTCGCGCTGATTGGCGCGTGCCTCGCGAACGGCGGCATCAACCCTGAGACCGGCGAGGTCGCCCTGCATCGCGACCACGTGTCGAAGGTGTTGAGCGTGATGAGTTCGTGCGGGATGTACGACTCCTCCGGCGCCTGGGTCTACAACGTGGGCATGCCGGCGAAAAGCGGGGTTGCCGGCGGCATCGTCGCGGTACTGCCGGGCCAGATCGGCATCGGGGTCTACTCGCCGGCGCTCGACGACCGCGGCAACAGCGTGCGCGGCATCGCCGTGTGTGAGGCCCTGTCCCGGGATTTCAACCTGCACCTGTTCAAGACCGTGCGTACGACATCCGCCGCGGTGATCCGCGCACGGTACGGCGCGAACGAGATCCCGTCGCGTCGCGTGCGCCACGTCGCGGACGCCGCCCTGCTTGCGACCCACGGGCACGCAATCCGCGTTTATCAACTGCAGGGCGAGCTAATGTTCGGCTCGACCGAGTCGCTGTTGGCCGAGATAAGCGGGGAAATCACGAGCGCCGACTATTTCGTCGTCGACTTGAAGCACGTGTCCCACGTGTCGTCCGCCGCGGGTCGCCTGTTCGCGGATTTCATCATCCAGCTGCAAGGTCTGGACAAGAACCTGCTTTTCACCGAGACGCACGACAAGGCGGCCTTTCGGGCGATGATCGGGAACCTGCTGGGTGGCGCCGCAGCCACCGAACTGTTCGAGTTCCAGGACAGCGACCGGGCCATCGAATGGTGTGAGACGCGTGTCCTCGCAGCGCACGCCACCGGCGACCGGGCGGACACGTCCGGCCATCGGATCGAGCTTGCCGACCACGGCCTTGCCATCGGCATGCCTGACGAACAGTTCGGACGCCTGCTCCGGATCGCGCGCAAGGTGGAATTCGCCGCTGGCGAACTCATCGTGCGCGCCGGCGAGGATGCCGAATCGATGTTCCTCATCGTCGAAGGCGAGGTCGAAGTGTTCCTGCGCCTCGTCGGCGACGTCGAGAAGCGCCTGACGACGCTGGGTCCGGGCATGTCCTTTGGCGAAATGGCGATGGTCAACCGTGAAAGACGCACCGCGGACATTCGCGCAATCGCGTCGACGGTGTGCTTCGAGGTCTCATTCGACGACCTCGATGACGGCCTCCGCTCCCGCCTGCTGGTCAATCTGGCGCAGCAGCTCTCACACAAGCTGCTGCGCGTCGAGCGCGAAATGAGAATCCTCGGCGGCTGAGCGCCGAGGCCTCGATCAGTCGGGCGCCGCAGCCGTCGCGCCCAGGCCGACCTGGCTCAGCAGGGCGGCGCGCATCCGCCGTGAGGCATCGTCACCCGCCGACAGCGATGCGATGGCGTCGTACCACACGCCCGCCTGCGCGAAATCGCCGGCCGAACTGGCGCCCGCGAGCTGGCGCCGGCGCCCGTCGTCCGCGCCTAACAGCCGGATACCCCCGCCTGCGGTCGCATCGCTCGAGCGTTGCGCGGGATCGAACACGACCGACACGAACCACTCGTAATCAATTTCCGGGTCGAGCCTCACGACGTAGCGGGAGAGATCGATCGCGTGGATACCGGCCTCGAACGGTCCATCCAGCGCCACCTCAAGCAGCGGCTCCGGCACACCCGGCCGCACGAGCGTGAATTCAACGGGTGCGGTGACCGACTTCGACGCGAACCAGTACAGCACTGGCTGCGGCCGCAGCGTGAGCCCGGTGTGCTCGGGCGCCAGCACTTCGATCTCGAGGTCCCGCGCCTGGATGCTGCGGGTTCCCCCTCCGATCCGGCTGAGGGGCGCTCCCCGCAGGGGTGGCTTGTACGCGACGAGGGTCGGCTTGGCCACCTGCCCAGCCAGATCCTTGCTCGCGCCCACCGGCGCCGCCGTCGCGGCATTCGCGCCCAGCAGCGCAGCAGTCAGCGCGGTTACCATCAATCGTTTATGCATCTTCATCGCTCCGGTGTGAAAGTCAGAGACATGTTCAGGCCGCGCGCCGCCCAGCGCGGTGGCGCAGCTTCGCCCACGGCCCGGTGCAGTCGAGCACGCGCCAGGCCGGCACGGACTGCTGCTTGCCCTTCAGGCTCGCGTCGCCGACGAAACGCAGGTCGAAATCGTCGTCAAGCAACTCCTTCGTAGTGCCGGCAATGACGATGGTGCAGGGTCCCGGCAGCTCCGCTATTTCCTTGCCATAGGCCTGCAGACGCGCCGCCGTGTTCACGACATCGCCTATCGTCGTGTACTTCATGCGGTCGGCGCTGCCCAGGCAGCCAGCGACGACGCGCCCGGTCGAGAGTCCGATTCGCATGCGTGCCGGCGGCAGCGCCTGCTTCGCGTAACGCGCATTGATCTCGTTCATCGCTTCGGCCATCGCAAGCGCACAGGACACCGCCCGACGGGCATCGTCGGCGATTTCGGCCTGCGTGGTCCGCGCGAGGGGCGCGCCGAAGTTCGCCTTGATTGCGTCCCCGTAGTAATCGTCGACGACACCCCCGTACGCGAACACCAGCCCCGCCATGCACTCCATGTAGTCGTTGAGCCAGCCCATCATCTCTCGCGCGCTCAGCTGCTCGGCGATTGGCGTGAAATCCGCAAGGTCGGAAAACAGCACCGTCACCGTGAGCTCCCTTGCCTCTATACGACCGTCACTGAGCAGATTGTCGCGCTGGCGCCATATCTCGTCCGCAACGTCGCCCGAGACGTGCTTGGCGAAAATCTCCATCACGAACCGTCGTTCGGTGCGTTCGAGGCTGGCGAGATAGGCCACGCCCATGACGAGCGCCGCAAGCAGGCCGAGCGCCGGCGGCGCCAGTGGAATCCACCACGCGTGGCCCATCGCGACGTAGGCCCCGACGGCGAGCATCGTCAGCGACAGCGCCAGTGCGACGACGAGCCGGACAAGATTGCGCAACTTCATCGCGAGCAGCACGCCGAACGCGGTCCAGAGCATCGTCCACACCTGTTCGATGCGCGCGGTCAACACGCGTACCGGCGGCGCGCCGTCCAGCGCCTGGCGCAGGAACTGACGCGCCGCGTGCGCGTGAAGGTACATGCCGGGTATCGACGCCATGACGTCGTGCTCTCCGCTGAATGGCGTGATGAAGAAATCCTTGACGCTGTCCGCGGTCACCCCGACCAGCACAAGCTTGTCGCGCATTGCTTCCGCCGGCATCCGCCCCGCCAACAGCTCCTCGAGCGAGTAGCTGCGAAAAGGTGCAAGTCCGCCGTGAAAATCGAGCAGCACCTGGTAGCCACGATCGTCCGCATCGACATACGCGCCGTCGTCGCGCGCGAACGGCACCAGCGTGGTTGGGCCGAGCTTGATGTGCGCGGGGTCCGGGCTGCCGGGCTCGGGACCGATACCCTCCGCGGCAAGGTAGAGCAGCGCAAGCCGCAGCGGCAGGGAGTATGCGACCCGCTCGCCATCGTCAAGAAACAGCAGGGCGCGTCGGACCACGCCGCCCGGGTCGACCATGAGATCCGCGAATCCCGCCCTGTCGCTGCCGACCAGCGCCGGCGGCGCCGGCACCGCGGGTTCGTCGCCGCGACCGAATTTCTCGGCGAAAACGAGCTGGGGCGTCGACTCGAATGCCGAGCGCAGGCGCTCGCCGCCCGGCGGTACCGGCAGGTCGCGGTAAAGATCGAAGCCGATCGCGCGCGGCCCTGCGTGCGCGATCTTCTCGATGGCTTCCGCGAGGCGCTCGTCGCTGATCGGCCAATGGCCCAGCATGGAGATGTCCCGATCCGTAATCTTGATCAGCACCACGCGTTCGTCAGGCGCTTCGGCGGGCGGTCGCCAGCGCAGCAGCGCATCGTAGGCGGCGAGTTCGAGCGCCTGCAGGCCTCCCCCCGCGCGCAGGAATTCGATCATCACGAAGACCACCAAAAAGATGCAGACGCCCGCGAGTGCGGGCTTGCGAGCCAGGAATTGTGCGGCTTGTTTCGCCTGCATCGCTTTATTCGCCACGCACCGTGGTGGCGCATGCCGGCGCAGGTGGCTGATTAACAAAAACTATTTCCATCGCGCTATCGAAATATTTGCGATCGTGGTGCGCTTTTCTGGTTCCACTGCCAAAAAAGTGCGGTTTTCCAGCCGAAACGCGCGGATTCCCGGGATCTGCAATGCCGCAGGATTGCCTGCGCGCCCCAGGAAAATTACGACAAGTCATTAGGAACATTGGAGGTTTCTCTGTGATTTCGGCAGGCGCCGCCGGCTACCAGATCCATGGCATGAAAGCTGCTCCAGCCGCACGGGTCATGCCAACGCAGCACCCGCACAACTAAGAAAAATGAAGGCAGTTTGAAATGAAAACGATGACAACCAGCTGGGGCAGACACATGGGTGGAACAACACGGAATTCAGGCGATGCGCGTATCCGCGTTCGCGCAGGCAGCGTACTGCTGGCCGGCTTGCTGTGCGGCTCGATGGGCAGCGTGCACGCCGCCACATTCCTGACGACCTCGGGTGGCACCAAAAGCACCTTCAAGGGCATCGCGACGAACACGAACCTGGAGTGCGACCTCGCGGGACTGAAGGTCGACGCAACGACCGCCGTGACACCAACGCTGGTGCTGGGCGGCGCCGCCGGTTCGGACATCTTCTGCAAAGAAATCAGTATCGAGACCGGCGCCGTCACCGATACGGGCTGGTTCACACTCAAGCAGACCGCGCTGAACAATTGCCTCAGCGTAGATTCGACCAGCGTGCCGGGACAGACCACCTGGACCTGCAAGGTCCCGACCGGGCGCAACAGCGCGCGCGCGCGCTGGATTATCCAGCCGACCGCGCAGTACCAGGCGCAGTTCTGTGCCGGCATCCCGGATCCGAACACGGCGACGGCAGTCAATGAAGCCTGCTATGCCGAACACGGCACGCCCGACGGCGCACGTGCGCGTGACTTCCCGGCGCGCGACGTCAATGGCGGCGTGCTCGGCGACGCTGTCGACGATCTCGCTGACGGCGAAGTGCTGCGCTTCACCGCCCCGGGCGGCAGGCTCCTGTTCGGTCCATGCCACAGCGGCAGCTTCGAAGGCGGTTCCCCGGTCCTGTGCGAGCAACGGGTCCAGGGCACGTCCTACCGGACGCGGACCGACGGCACAGCCGAGACGGTATATGTCGTGGGCATCGATATCTCGCCGACGATCAACATGAGCAACAGCAGCGAGAGCAGCACCCTGCCGACGACGGTCTACGGCAGCGCGGATTTCAGCGTGCGCAACGTCGACACGTCGAGCTTCACGCTGTTCGGTCCATTCGGGGCTGCGAACGTCACCGCGAGCGCGTTCTCCTACAGCGACCAGGGCACGCTCGACGGCTACGAGGACCTCAGGATTGGCTTTGACCGCCTCAAATTCATCGAAGCGATCAAGACGGTCACCGGGCTTTGCCCTTCGTCGCAGACGGACGTCACGCTGAGCCTGCGCGGCGCCTACGTGAGCAGCGGCAAGATCGGCAAATGGCAGGGCACCGACACCGTCGTCATCGGCAACTGCTCGCCCTGACGCCGAGCGCGACGGCCAGTCCGTCGCGTGTCGACTCACGCGCGCCCGCTGCCGGCATGCGGGTGTGTTGACCCGGAAACCGATTCGCGCTTGCCCTGGGGGAGATCTTGCCGTTCAGTCCCGTCCGGTCAGTCGTCTGCGGAAGCGCGCTTGCCCTGGCGGGCGTCGCGCTGACCGCCACCGCACAGGTTGCGAGCAATATTGCCGCCGACGGCTCGCTGGGAACGAGCGTCGTCCAGACCGCCAACGTCTTCGACATCACCGGCGGCACCCCGGTGGGCGGCAGCAACCTCTTCCACAGCCTCTCGCAATTCACCGTCGGCACCGGCGACGTCGCCAGGTTCGGCGGCGCGGCATCGATCCAGCACATCATCGGGCGCGTCACGGGTGGCGATGCGTCGACCATCGACGGCACGATCGCGTCGTCGATCGCCGGCGCCAGCGTCTGGCTCGTCAACCCGAACGGGATCCTCTTCGGGCCGAATGCGATCATCGATGTCAGCGGCGGCTTCCATGCGAGCACGGCCGATTTCCTGCGCATGCAGGACGGCGCGACCTTCTTCGCCGATCCGGCTTCGTCGAGCACGCTGTCGGCTGCCCCGGTCGCGAGCTTCGGCTTCCTCGATGCGAGCCCGGCGCCGATCACGGTGGAGACGCCCACCGTGCAGGATCCCGCCTCCCCGCGCGCGGGCACGCCGGGCCTGCAACCGGGCGCCAACGCCACGCTGTCGATCGTCGGCGGCAACATCACGCTCGGCGCGGCCGACGGCAGCGCCCCTGCCTACCTGCTCGCCGGCGACGGCAACATCCGCATCGCGAGCGTCGCGTCGCCCGGCGAAGCCGTGATCGGCACGAACGCCGAAATCGACACCAGTGGCTTTGCCGCACTGGGGAGCGTCACGATCCAGGGCAACAGCCTCGTCGACGCGCACGAGACGGTGATCAGGGGTGGTGAAGTCAGCATCGCCGACGCGAACATCATTCCCGGCGCGTTCTCGCTGTTCGGCATGGCCCCGCCGCCAGACGGCGGCAGCGTGGACATCGCGGCGATGGGGCGCCTGGGCATCACCGGCGCGGCGGCCGACCCTGTTTTCGGCGCGCCGCGCGGCATCCTCGTCTTCGCGGGGATCGACCCGGGCCTGCCGCTCGCGAAGGTGCCGGACGTTCACGTCGAAGCACTTTCGATCTCCCTGTCGGGCGCGAGCGGCATCACGGTCAACCGTTTCGCGGGCGGGGACACAGGCATCGTCGCCATCGACGCCGACAGCCTCGACATCGGTCCGGGATCATCCGTGTCCATGATCAACGCGTTTGCCGGGAGCGGCGGCCTGCTCCGCGTCAGCGCCCGCAACGTGACGCTGGACGGCGGCGGCGATCCGGACGTCGTCACGGGACTGGTCGCGACGAGCGTATTCAATCCCGCCTACCTGACGACCTCCATCGACCCGGCGCTGACTTTCGCGGAGAGCGGTTCGATCGAGATGAACGTCAGCGGGCGCCTGCTCGTGCGGGGCGCGGCTGAAGTCACGTCGGCGAGCCGCAGTTTCGGCGGCAGCGGCAGCGTGGACATCCGCGCCGGTGATATCGAGATCACGGGCGCGGACTCGAAGGTCCTTGCCGAAAGCAATTTCAGCGGTGACTCCGGCGACGTCACGGTGCACACGACCGGCACGCTCAGTCTCACCGACGGCGGCCTCATGCGCGCGAACACCTATGGCGGCGGCGCCGGCGGCGCGGTACG
This sequence comes from Hydrogenophaga intermedia, assembly GCA_943370145.1. Classification (GTDB taxonomy): domain Bacteria; phylum Pseudomonadota; class Gammaproteobacteria. Next base: position 293,334 of record CALRPY020000001.1, read on the forward strand.
GGTCGATGCCGCGGGCGGCGGCGTGATCAGCGGCGAAGCCAGCGGCATCGCCACGCAGGCCGTGCCCCTGCCCACCGCGGAACTGGACGCCTTCGCCGAACTGCTGCTCGGACCGGGCGCGACCTTCGACGCCCTCGTCGCGGCCTTCGGCCTCGCCCCAGGGTCCGATCTCCTCGCGGTGCTGCAGGCGATGAACGACTTCGGACTCAGCGCGATTCCCGCGGCGAACCTGCAGCCGGGCGATGGCGGCGACATTTCGATCGTCACGCCGTCGCTGCTCGTCACCGGGCTCAACGCCGGGATCGATGCGTCCACCGCAGCCAACGGCAACGCCGGCAGCATCGACGTGCAGGCCGGCAGCATCGATATCACGAATGGCGCGATCGTCGGCAGCCGCAGCGGCATTCCCGATCTCGCAACCGGCCAGCTGTTCGTCGGCAGCGGCGATGCCGGCAGCGTCCAGCTGGCGGCGAGCGGCACGCTGCGCATCTCCGGGCCGGGTGCGACGGTGTCCACCGACACGCGCGGCAGCGGCGACGCCGGCAACGTCGTGCTGCGCGCGACGCAGTTGCAACTGCAAGCCGGCGGCAAGGTGTCCTCGAGCAGCCGCGGCAGCGGGCTCGCGGGCAATATCGACATCGTGCTGGGCGACAGCCTCCTGATCCACGGTGGCGCCATCGAGACGGAGGCCATCACGTCGGACGGCGGCAATGTCTCCATCGTCGCGCCGCGGCTGGTGGACATGCTGAACGGACGCATCACCACGTCCGTGCAGAGCGGCTTCGGCAACGGCGGCAACATTTTCGTGGACCCGAACTTCATCGTCCTGCAGGGCAGTCGCATCGAGGCCAATGCGTTCGGGGGTGACGGCGGCAACATCGACCTCATCGCGGACTTCCTGATTCTCTCGCCCGACAGCGTGATCAGGGCATCGTCGGCGCTCGGCGTCGATGGCATCATCCGCACCACGGCGCCCGACAACGACATCAGCGCGAGCCTCGCGGTATTGCCTGCGACGTACATGGACGCCGCGGCGAAGCTGCCGGCGAACTGCGGCGCCGCGCGGGCCGGGCAGAGCAGCCTGACGAGCGTCGGGCGCGGCGGCCTGCCGCCAGCGCCGGACGCCTACCTGCTCAGCCCTGCCGACGAAACGCCGCCGCCCGCCGACGCACTGCTACCCGCCGCGGCGGGCGAATTTCTCTATGCGCTCGGCTCGACCGACTCACCGGGCTGCGCCCTGTGAGCGCGGGCGTTTCCGGTCGGCGAGCCCTTGGCGCTGCGCTCGTGCTGCTCGCGAGCGGCCTGGGCGTCGACGCGAAGGCCTTCGAGCGCGGGCCGCCAGGCCCGCCAATGGAGCGCCCCACGCTCGATGATCGCGAGGTGCCTGCGACCGGGCAGGCCCCCCTTACCATGCCCGCGCCGACCCCAAGCGCCAGCCCACCGCTCGCGTCCGGCCTGATCCTGTTCGTACGCGAGTACCGGCTGTCGGGCAATACCGTGTTCACGAACGACGAGCTCGCCACCGTGACAGCGCCTTACGCCGGCCGCGAAATCGGCAGCGAGGAACTTGCCGCCCTGCGCCTCGCACTGACCCGCTACTACGTTGAGCGCGGCTACATCAATTCCGGGGCCGTCGTGCCGGATCAGGACGTCACGGACGGCGTCGTGCGCATCGACATCGTCGAGGGTCGCCTGACCGACATCGAGATCAGCGGCAACCGCCGGCTCGACAGCGATTACCTCGGCGGTCGCCTGCGCCAGGGCGCAGGACCGCCGCTCAACGTCGCCAGCCTGCAGGAACAGTTCCAGATGCTGCTCGCAGGCCCCTTCCTCAAGCGTATCAACGGTGAACTGGCGCCCGGCGCGCAACCCGGCGAAGCGATGCTGAAAGCGCGCGTCGAGGAACGCAGGCCCTGGGCACTGAGCGTCGGCCTCGACAATGACATCACGCCGACGCTCGGCGAGTTTCGCGGCGTGCTGCATGCGGCCGCGATCAGTCCGACCCGCTCGGGCGACATCCTCAGCACCGATCTCGCGTACGGAGAGGGGCTCAAGGAAGCACAAATCGATTACTCGCTGCCACTCAACCCGCGCGGCACGACGCTGCAGCTGTTCGGCGACTGGTCGAACGGCGAGGTCGTCGAGGAACTGCTGTCAGGGCTCGACATCGAGGGCGAGACCACGAGCCTGGGCGCGCGCATCAATCATCCCGTGTGTGAAAGCGCCCGGGAACGCTTCGTGCTGGGCTTCGGCTTCGACTCCCGCGAGAGTTCGACCTCCCTGCTCGGCCGTGGCTTCGCATTTTCACCCGGCGTCGAGCCGAGCGGCGACAGCCAGGTCAGCGTGGTGCGCGTCGCGCAGGACTGGAACCGCCGCTCGCCGTTGCAGGTCTTCGCCGTGCGCTCGACATTCAGCGTCGGTGTCGACCTGCTGGGCGCCACGCACAACCCGCGCGGGCAGCCGGACGGGCGCTTCTTCGCCTGGCTGGGCCAGGCGCAGTGGGCGCGCCGACTGCCGTGGGCCGACAGCCAGGTCATCTTCCGCCTCGACGGACAGTGGGCCGCCGACCCGCTGCTGCCACTGGAGCAGTTCTCGGTGGGCGGTGGCCGCACGGTGCGCGGCTACGGCAAGAACCTGCTGGTGCGCGACCACGGCTTTGCGACCTCGCTCGAACTGCGCGTGCCGGTGCTGCGCACGGACGCGGGCCTGTCGCTGCTCGAGATCGCCCCCTTCGTCGACGCCGGTGGCGCCTGGTTCGAGAACCGGGAGAACCCCTCCCCGTCCATCATTCCCGCAGTGGGTATCGGGCTGCGCAGCAACCCGCATCCGAAGCTGCGTGCTGAACTCTACTGGGGCCACGCCCTGGAAGACATTCCCGGTGAAGGCGACAGCCTGCAGGAAAGCGGCATCTACTTCACGCTGGCCGCGAACGTTTTCGACTAGGGCCCTCGATGCTGACGACCACACGCAGTTCCATTGCCGCGCGGGGCGCACGGTCCGCCGGGCGCAGCGCCATCCTGCTGCTGGCCGTGCTTGCCTGCGGCGGGTCGCGGCTTGCCGCTGCGGCCGACCAGCCTGGCAACGCGGACCGGCCAAGCCTGCTGCTGGAAAGCGCCAGGGCTGCAATTGCCGATGGCCGGCATCCCGAGGCCGTGCGTATCGCGACCGAGGCCTGCGCGATCGCGGACACGCGCGACGATGCGGGGCTCGTCGCGCGGTGCCGCACGGTGGCCGGCCAGGCCCTGTTGCTCGCCGGCGAGCGCGACCGCGCCGCGGTCGAACTTCAGGCGGCCATCGACACCGCGCGCGGCGCGGGCCTGCTGCTCGTCACCGCGGAGGCGGAAAACGATCTGGGTGGTCTGCTGGGGGCACGCGGCGACCACGCGGCGGCGCTGCGCCTGTTCGAGCAGAGCGCGCAGGACGCCCGTGCGGCGGGCAGTGCGCGCGAGGCGCTCCGTGCGGAGATCAACGCGGCGCGCAGCCTGGCCGCGGCCGGCAGACCGCAGGACGCCAGGACGAGCTTGCGCGCGCTGCGGCCCGCGCTGGCCGCTCTGCCCGACGATGCACGAAAGGCCGCCCTGCTGACGGGTGCGGGCCGGCTGCTCGCGGACCCGGCGCAGGGTGCCATCGACGCGATCGACCTGGCAGCCGCGCGCGCGCTGTTCGACGACGCGGCCACGCTCGCCGCGGCCGCCGG
>CALRPY020000002.1:0-154109 GCA_943370145.1 Hydrogenophaga intermedia
GGGGACAAGAAACCGGGGACAGACCACGATTTCCGCGGAAATCGTGGTCTGTCCCCGGTTTCTTGTCCCCGGTTTCTCCGGAACGCGCCGCCCCAGGTCGGGCTTCCCGCGCCAGCCGAGCGGCGCGGCGTCGCAAACAAGGCGCGGGAGAGGCGAAGAGGTGTGCCTGCCGCCACTTCTGCGTTAGGATCTCGTCCCCGTCACGCGCTCGTAGCTCAGCTGGATAGAGTACTGCCCTCCGAAGGCAGGGGTCACAGGTTCGAATCCTGTCGAGCGCGCCACTCCCAACGCCTGTCATGCCACTTTTCGCCGCGCCGACGGATCTGACGCGCCGCACCCTGTGCTAGCGTCTAGCTTCCCCGGACACACGCACCGATGAGGAGCTGACAGATGAACAAACCGCAAATCCTGCGCGCCGAATTGCCGGCGGGTTTCGACCTCGACACGGTCCAGTGGTACCGCCTGGTGGGTGGCACCGACTTCGACTATCCCGTCAATTACGCGGTCGCGGTCGTGGACGCGGACGTTGCGGCCGGTTGGGTCGAGCTGCTGGTGAAGTGGGAGCCGAACGCCTATTGCCACTACCACAGCCATCTCGGCACGACCCGCTCGGCGGTGCTGCGCGGTGAGCAGCATCTCGTCGAGACGCGCCAGCACGAGACGGTGCACAAGGTCCGGCGGGCGGGCTTCCAGGGGTCGATCGCCGATGGCGACACGCACATGGAGTACGCGGGGCCCGAGGGCCTGACGATGCTCTTCAGCATCCAGGCCGGGGATGGCCGCCTGTTCGATTTGATCGACCGGGACGGCAAGGTCTTCGCCACCGCGACGATCGAGGATCTCGTCGAGAAACGCTTTGGTCAGGCTGCCTGAGACCGCGCGGCGGCGCGCGAGCGCCGCCGCACCGCGGGGAGCAACAGGCCGAGCGCCCCGCCAAGCAGCCACAGCGCCGGCGGCAGCGGCACCGCTGCGACGTCGATGAAGAGGCTGCTGCCCGCGCGCCGCAGCGCGAAGAGGCGGCCGTCCCGCGACCCGAAGCCCTGCAAATAGTCGAAATCGCCGAGCAGGGCATTCGCCATCAGGAACTCGAACGAGCTGCCGATCTCCGGCACGTAGCCGTTCAGCAGCGATAGTTCGAGCGTGCCGTCGAGTCTCGCCTGGCCCATCACGTAGAGACTGTCCGCCTTGCCGCCGAGGTCGAGCTCAATCCGCAGCGTGCCGTCCGGCATCTGCTCATAGTCGCCGAAGAGCCGGGCCTCACCGGCGGACATGCCCGGGGCAAAGGTGGCGTCCTCGATGCGCAGCGAGCCGTTGAGTTCCTCCGTCAGCAGGGTGCCGCCGCTGAAGTCCAGCGCGACGGGTCCCATCATGTCGATGCGCCGCGAGTTGAAGACGCCGCCGGCAAGGGCCAGCGCGGACTGGCGGGAATCGATCATCGAGTATTCAGCGTTCACCACGCCCTCGATCTCCACCGTGCCGTTCATCAGCGTGAAGCCCTGCACCTCGAGGAAACTGTCGGCGCCGACGCTCAGTGCGCCGTAGTTGCGGAACTCGCCGTGCGCCAGCGTGAACTGCGCGCCCTGCAGTTCCAGCGTGCCGTAGTTGAAGAAGTAGCCGACCGGCGCATGGTAGGCCGCGCCGTTTTCCAGTGTCAGAGATCCGTGTTGCAGACGCAGTGAGGACTCCAGCGCATCGAAGCGCGCGGCGCCGCCCGAGATCAGGACGTCCGCGTCGCTACGCACGACACCGTAGGCGCCCGCCAGCGAGCGTACGCCGAGATCGATGACCCCCGGGGTCAGGATCTCCGCGCCCGCCGCATCCTTCTCCACGACATCGCGGACGATCCACGAGCGACCGGCGTTCAGCCACAACCCGTCGGTTCCCTGGTAGTCGACAGGCCCCGCATCACGGCGCAGGAGTCCGTCGCCGACGACCGTGCCTTCGGCGATGCCGAGCGTGCCGCCGTTGACTTCGATGTCGCGCCACGCGGTGCTATCGTCTTCCTGCGTCACCATCGCACCGGCAACGCTGAACCGGCTGTTGCCGCTGAAGCTCACGCTGCCGCCGTTGACGATGAGCGCGCCGTGCACGTGCAACCCGGCGCCGTTCGTGACCGTGGTGACGCCGCCGCGATTCTCGTACGAGGACGCGGTGTGGAACTGCTGCTGGTCGAGGAGGTTCAGCGTGCCCCGATTGACGCGCACGGTGTTGAAGAAGGGAAAGTGCGCCGCGCCGGCCAGCGTGACGCGGGTGTCGTTGAACGCGAGCGTGGTGTCGAGCCCGCTGATACCGGTGAGTTCCACTTCGCCCGACTGCTCGTCGACCCGCTCGTCGAAGGTCAGATCGGCGAAGGTGTCGGCGTTGCCGAACACCTTGCTCACCGCCACATCGAGCCGCGCAATCTGCGCCGACGAGGCCGCAGGCTGCGTATTGACGAACGGCACGTTCGCACCGAGCACCCGCCATTCGCCGCCGCCGAGACTGGCGCCGCCCTCGTCGTAGTCGACGATCGCGACATCGAACGCGAAGGTCGCGCCCGCATGGATCTGCACCACGCCCTCGTTGACGAGGTCGATCGGCTCGATGCGCGGCGGGAGGCTGCACGTGGTGTCGGGATCGCAGCGCTGACGCAGCGAATTGACGCCGCTGACGATGTCGATCAGCCCGTGGTTGTCGATGGTCAGCAGGCCTGAATCAGGCAGCCGCAGCAGCCCGTTGAGCGTGAGGCTGCCGCCTTCCTCGACGACGAGATTCAGGGCACTGGCAGGGCTGCCCGCGCTTTCCTTCGACAACCTGATCTCGCGCGCGAACCCGGTCGCCGAGCCGATGCCGGTGATGACCTCGAGCGCGCCCGCGATGGTGAAGTCGTTGGCCGCGGTGCCCGCGAACCGGAGCGTGGCGCCGTCACTCACGCTGAACCGCCCCGGCCGTGCGGCGTCGCCGGCGCCGGCGATGCGATCCGAGTCCACCTGGAGCAGGGTGCCCGGCCCCGTCGCGGCGATGAGGCCTTCATTGCGCACATCGCCGACGAGCGCGAGCTGCGCACCGTTGCGCGCGCGGAATTCGCCCGTGCGTTCGTTCAGCAGCTCGGGCGTGTCGACCATCAGCGCGCTGTGGTCGACGAGGATGCCACCGGCGTTCTCGAGGCGCAGCGTCGCCCGCAGCGTGCGCGTGAGGAGGTTCCCCCCGTTCACCTCGTCGGCGTAATAGGCCGGCGTGTCGCCGCTCGTCACGTCCAGGAACAAGGCACCCTCGGCGCTCACCGCGTCCCCGAAGCCCGTCTGGAACGGCCTGACAGCATTGAATGCAAGCTGATGGTGCTCACCCTGAACGACGAGACCGCCGCTGACTTCGCCAGCGCTGTTGAACGCCACGCTGCCCGTGCCCTCGATCAGGAGCAGGCCGTCCGCGCCAATCGAGTTGAACCCGAGATAGCCGTCGCCGGTAATCCTGCCGTCGTTCTCCACGGCGCGCAGGCGGAAGCGCTGGGCATCGGTTTCCCCGATCCGGTAGGTCGAGCCCTCCGGCACGTGCAGGCCGTCAAGTTCGGTGAACGTGAACGGGTCGGCGATATGGCCGAACGTCTTCTCGTACAGCCTTGGAAATGGAAAATCATTCTTGAAGAATTGCGCGGTGACCGCGCGCTGCCTGCCAGGGTCGACATAATCGAGCGGGGCCAGCTGCGCGCGCGTGTCCAGCGTGTCGTCGCCGCGGCCGATGATGAGCAGGGTCTCCTCGAGCGCCTGCGGCACGGCGTGGGTGTCCATGCGGCGCAGGTTGTCGAGCGCGATGCCGGCGCCGGTGTCCGCGAGATAGGCGTCCTGGGTCGGCATGCCCTCGAGTGTCAGCGCTCCGTCCCACAGGCCGCTGCTCAGCCCGAGCTCGGACAGCGTGACGCGGAAGTCGTAGAGGTCGATGCCCGCGAATTCGCCGGCCAGCTCGAGTTTCTGGTAGAACAGTGGGCCGATCCGCTGCTTCCCGATGCCGAGCTTGAGGCTGGCCTGGGCCTCGAAGACCGCCAGCTCCATGTAGTCGCCGAGCGTGAGCGAAGCGCGCTGGCTGATCTCGCGCTGCATGCCGGTGAAGTCGACCGCGAGCTGCAGATCGCCCGGGCTCAGCAGCGTGAGTTCGGGGAGCCGATCCCAGCGCCCGGTGTAGGTCGACGCGCGGCTCAGCGTGGCGCCTTCGCGGATCAGGACGTCGACCGGCGCGCCGTTCTCGTCGAGGAAGTCCAGCGTGACATCGAGCCAGCTATCGATGGTCGTCTCGATCTCGTAACCGAGTTCGAGTCCATATTTGATGTCGATCAGATCGTAGGTGAGGCGTGCGAGTTCGGTCTCCTGCGATCCCTCGCCGACCTTGATCGGGAATTCGAGGCCGGTGAAGGACACGTCGCTCACGGCATAGCTTGCAAGCCCATCGAGGTCGAGGCCGACGCGCAGCAGGTCGCCCCTGGTGGTGCTGACGATCGCATTGTCCTCCACCGTCTGCGTCGTCAGCGCGCTGCTGGACGGGTTCACCAGCACCACCTCGCCGGCGCTCAGCAGCGCGTTGTCGGGCGGCAACTTCTTGCGGTAGAGCGCGGTGTCCTTGTCCGATTCGGGAATCAGGCCGGACAGGTCGAGGAAGTTGAAGTCGGGCAGTCTCGGCAGGTTGAAGTCGAGATCGAAATCGAACAGCGCGAGGTCGATTTCCGGGAAGTTCAAATCGAAGCGGCCAATCTCGTAGCCGGTCACGGGAAACAGCCCGTACTCCACGGTGCCGCTCGCACTGCCGCCGATACGTACGTCCAGGGCGGCGTCGAGGGCCGGCAGGGCGGGATCGAACACGAAGTTCGAGCCGAGCACGGTCTCGCCGACCAGGCGAAACGGCTGGCCGGCGCGGACCGCCGTCGGCAGCGTCAGGCGCGGTCCGGCCTGGATCGTCGCGTTGATGCCCGCCCCGCCCACCGTCATCCCGGCGTCGAGCACCACGCCGGCGTAGCCCTCGACCGACGACGAAAGACGCAAGCCGCTGCGCGTGTCCCGCCGCACCTCCGGCACGATGGTATTGCCCAGGACCTTGATCCCGGGGATCACGACGACGTTCTCACCGCCGCTGATGTGGCCGATGCTGCCGCTCACGCCAAATTCCGCAATCAGCGCGTCGCTGCTGCTCCAACCGTAGCGTACCGGGTCGAAGCCATGGGACAGGTCGAAGGACGAGGAGCCGAAGTCGTGCACCGTGGTGTCGGCCAGCGCGGACTGCACGCAGGCCAGACCGAGCAGCACGCAGCAGCGCAGGCACCTGGCCGGAGGTGGTGAGTCAGGTGCGGTCCGGGCGCGCGAGGCGCTTTGCTTGACCCGGGATCGGCTGGTGGCAACCAGGGTGCTGGTTGCGCCAGCCCGTGAAAGGCATGCCCTGGCCATGAGTATCCTCCGCTGATGCTCGAAAACCCTGCACGGATACTGAAACGGCCATGACGGTCATGGCATTTCGGGTGAGGGGCTTGTCCGTCGCCCACCTACACGGTACGGCGCTTTCGGGACATACTCCTGATCCCAATCAAGCCAGTGGCCCGCGTAGCGATTCGAGCGCGCACCTTCGCGGAATGCCCAATGGCGAAAACACTGCGCAGGGTTTCGGCCAGCGTGGGATGAAGGACCCGGGGCGGGCATGATGCAGCGAGCCGAACGGCCGACCGGCGAGCGTCCGGTGCTCGGCGTCCTCGACGCCGTCGGCATCGTCACCGGCCTGATGATCGGCGCGGGCATCTTCACGCTGCCGGCGCAGGTCGCGGCGCAGGTGCCGGATGCGTGGCATCTCTATGCGTTGTGGCTCGCCGGTGGCGTGCTGTCGCTGATCGGCGCGCTGTGTTACGCGGAGCTTGCGACGAGCTACCCGGACGCGGGCGGCGAGTACGCGTTCCTGCGCCGCGCGTGGGGCGCGGACTGCGCGTTCCTGTTCGCGTGGTCGCGGGCGATGGTGACGGTCACCGGCACGCTCGCCTTCCTCGCGTTCACCTATGGCGATTACATCAGCCGCCTCGTGCCGCTCGGTCCGCATTCGGCGGCGTTGCACGCCGGCGGCGCAGTGCTGGCCCTGACCGCGCTGAACCTCGCCGGCCTGCGCAGCGGTTCGGCGGCGCAGAACCTGCTGACGACCTGCGAGGTGCTGGCGCTCGCGGCGATTGCGTTCGCGGGGCTCTTCCTGCTCGACCCGGTGCCGACGACAGCCTCCACGGCGGTGTTCGACGCCGGCGCGCTGCCGGCCTTCGGTCTGGCCCTGGTCTTCGTGCTTTTCGCCTATGGCGGCTGGAACGATGCGGCGTATCTGTCGGCGGAAACACGCGCGCCGGCCACGCTGGTGCGAGCGCTGTGGATGTCGGTGGTCCTCGTCACCGTGCTCTATGTGCTGATCAACCTTGCCTGCGTGCGCGGCCTCGGCTTCGAGGCGCTGGCCGGTTCGCCGACGGTGGTGACGGACCTGCTGACGCGGGCGCTGGGCCCGCGCGCCGGCCTTGCGATCAGTATCGTCGTCGCCATCGCGATGCTGACGTCGATGAACGCGACGCTGATCGTCGGCGCGCGCTCGAATTACGCGCTCGGCCGTGACTACCCGCTCTTCGCGTGGCTGGCGCGCTGGCACGCCGCGCGCGGCACGCCGGTCACCGGCCTGATGCTGCAGGCGGCGGTGACCTTGCTGCTCATCGGTATCGGCGTGCTCACGCGCGAGGGCTTGCGCGCGATGGTCGATTACACCGCGCCGGTGTTCTGGCTGTTCTTCCTGCTGGTCGGACTCGGCATGCTGAAGCTGCGCCGCGCGGAGCCCACCCGCGTACGGCCCTACGCGGTGCCGTTCTACCCGTGGCCGCCGCTGGTGTTCTGCGTGACTTCCGCCGGCCTCCTGTATTCGAGCCTGGCCTATGCGCGCATCGGCGCCGTCGCCGGGGTCGGCGTGCTGCTGCTGGGCCTCGCGCCGTTGGCCATCGGGCGCCGCCAATCGCTGCTCGCCTGCGCGTTTGCGGTGATTGCGTTGTGCGTGATCGCGTGCGCGTGGCCGGGCGTCCGCGCTACCGCGCTCGCGGTGCTGCTGCGGGTCTTCGCTTCAGTCCCAGCGCAGTTCGAGTGAACCGTTGCGGCCGGGCTCGACCCGCGTCCTGAAGGCCGCGCCCTCGCGGTTCAGCATCGAGGCGAGCCATGCCGACTCGTCCGCGCTGGCCCGATTGACGCGGAAATGGCGGATTTTCATCGGCACCAGCTCGAGCGCGCGCAGGCGGCCGTTCGCGTCGAGGCGCGGAAAATACATCAGTGTCAGCGCCGGCCTGAACTGCTCGTGGCCGCCGATGCCTTCGTAATCGTTCAGGAAGTCGCCACATCCATACAGGATGAGACGCTCGCGGTGGACTTCGATGCCCAGCGGATGATGCGAGGAATGGCCGTGCACGACATCGACATTCGCGAGGTCGATCACGCTGCGCGCGAACTGCCGCGCGGCGTTGCTGACGGCGTACCCCCAGTTGCCGCCCCAGTGGATCGACAGCAGCACCACGTCGCCGCTCCGCCGATCGGCGTCGATGCGCGTGGCGATGCGCGCGACGCGGTCCTTCGCCAGATCCGGCAGCACGCACAGGCCCGGTCGCCCGGGGGCCGCCGCCCAGTCCGGCGGCACGCCCGAATCGGTCGTTGCGCAGGCGTAGACCAGAAGCCGCCGGCCGGCACCCAGCGCGATCGTGGCCGGCGCCAGCGCGGCATCGGCGTCCTGCCCCGCGCCGGCGGTCCGGATGCCGGCAGCGTGCAGGGTCCGCAGGGTTTCGACGAGTCCGTGACGGCCCCAGTCCAGCACGTGGTTGTTGGCGAGGCTTGCGCAGTCGATACCGGCAGCCGTCAGGCACGGCAGGTTCGACGGGTGCATGCGGTAATGGATGCCTTTTCCGGGCCAGTGTTCGCTCGCCGTGGTGACTGCGGTTTCGAGGTTCACGATGCGCGCGTCAGGCCGCACGCGTTCGAGTTCGGCGAGGGCGTCGCCCCAGATGTAATCGAACGCGGCCGCGCGCGGCAGCCGGCCCGATTCGCCCTCCGCGAGCGCCACGTAGCCGCGCGCCGAGCGCATCCAGGATTCGTGCAGCACGGGGTCGCCGGGATGCGGGAGGATCTGGTCGATGCCCCGGCCCGTCATGACGTCGCCGCAGAGGAACAGCGTGAGGTCCGCAGGGGGTGATGCGGCGGACACGACGCTCAGGCCGGTGATCGCGGCTGCGCCCGATGCGGCGAGGAATCCACGCCGGCTGAGGCAGACTGGCGAGCCCGGTGTCGCCATTGCATTGCTTGCATCACGCTCCATGTCTTCCGGTCGTGCGTCGGCGGCGTCGTTCGCGAAGGGGACGAGGCGCATGCGCCCTCGCGAAAAGCATGGTCGATGCCAGTGCGAAATGCGAGCGCACCCCGACCCGGCGGGCTTGTTGCGCAGGGCGCCATTCGGCACGCTTGACTGCCAATGCCACGCAGGCGTGCGCAGCCCGGAGATTGCCGATGAAAGTCCTGTTTCTAGCCGCCACGCTCGCCGCGGCCCTGCCCGCTGACGGAGCCGTCGCCGCCGCCTGCCGGGGGGTCGAGTTTCCCGATACCGTCGACGTCGACGGTCACGTTCTCGCGCTGAACGGCCTCGGCCTCAGGCTCGCGACGGTGTTGAACGTGAAGGTCTACGTCGCCGCCCTGTACGTCACCGACCCCTCGCGCGACGCGTCGCGGGTGCTCGCTGCAGGTGCACCGAAGCGACTGGAACTCCACTTCCTGCGCGACGTCGACGCCGACAATCTCAACGCATCATGGGACGAGGGCTTCGCCCGCAATGCGTTGGCACGGCTGCCCGGGCTGCGCACGCAGGTCACGCAGCTGAAGGGATGGATGAGCGACATGCGCGCCGGTGAACGACTGGTCCTCACGCAGACCAGCGGCGGTATCGCGGTCGATGTGGCCGGCACGTCCAGAGGCTCGATCGAAGGCGAGGAGTTCGCCGCGGCGCTGTTCTCGCTCTGGCTGGGGCCGCGTCCGCCTAATCCGGAACTCAAGGCGGGGCTGCTCGGGGGCGGGTGCGAGTGAATCCGGCTGCGCTGGCCGGAACAGGCCGCGTGGAATCCCGTTTACGCAGATGACGCCTTGCGCGGCGGGTGCGGCGCGGCGTGGGTGGCAAACTCGTCGGCGTCGAAGAGTTTGAGCAGGGACCTGGCTTCGTCGTCCGTCCTCGCGCCCAGCCAGCCGGCGTAGTCCGCAGGAGAGATCACCACGACCGAACGCTTCTCGTCGTCGGCGGCGTGGAAGCGTCGCATCAGGGGGTGCCGGTCGGCGTTGATTGTCAGCATCGAGAACGAGTGCTGGACGAGACCCTGCTCGTCACGTCGCGCTTCCCAGATCCCGGCGAGCGCGAAGGGCTCGCCATCCGCGCGCCGGATGAGCCAGCGCACCGCCTTGCCGCCCTCGTAGTTCGGCTCGTAGAAACCGGTGGTCGGCACCAGGCAGAACTGTCGCTGCCGCCACGGACGCCGGTAGGACGGCAGCTCGGCGACCGTCTCGCTGCGCGCGTTGTAGGTCTTGCGTGCGTACCGCGCATCGCGTGCCCACGGCGGTACGAGGCCAAAGGTCGCGCGCCTCGGCTGGAGCATGCCGTCCTCCGGCGACAGCAGCAGGATGGGGGCGCCGTACATGGGCCAGGCTTCTTCGGGATAGTCGAAGGTGGGGCCGAGGCTGTCGAAGAACGCGGGAAACGCGGCCGGCTCCGGGATGCGATAGTTCGTGCACATGCCGTGGACGTTAACAACCGCGCGGGGGATTGCCCAGTCGGGACGCTCGAAGCCGGCAACGCGACGGATTCGGCCTCGGACTGGTGCCAGGAGGTGGGCACTCGAACAATAAAAACCGTAAAATCCGCGCGGTCATCTCTGGTACGCCGCGCCGCGTCGTACCGATAATGAAGGCCGCCCAGGTGTGCAGGGAGGCTGTACCGGGATTCAGGGTCCGCGCCGGCGGACCACCGGGCCGTGCGCGGCCGCCCCAGGATCACTAGAAGAAGACCCGATGCAGAATGTGTCCGTCGAGCCCCTGACTCCCGCGCCCATCGTCGAACGACGGGCCCAGCGCCGGCTCGAAGCTACCTGTAACGCGTTGATTCGTCTGTCGGACACGCTGACGTTTCGCTGCCTGCTGCGAAACATCTCGTTGGATGCCGCCCAGATCGTGTGCAACGCGCGGTATGCGCTGCTGGTGCAGTCGGGTACCGCCCACGCGACCGGGCCGCGTCCGCGCAACATGGAAATCTCGATCGCGCTGCCCGTCGACGGCACGGTGCGGGGCTTCACCGCGTTCTGTACAGCCCGCTATTGCGAGCCCTTCGAGGGAGACCACATGGTCCTGGGGCTGCAATTCATCGACCTCGACCTGCCGGGACGCGGCCTGTTGCGCGATTTCCTCGCACTCCACGGCGCCCAGGCCTGAGCCCGGCCTGGCGCAAGGCTCAGCCCGACCCGCCTCCGGCTGCGCTGCCCGGCTCAATCACGGTTACAGTGGCGCTTGCGGTGTCGTCCAGTTCGAGTTCCGTGCAGCAGCGGTTGCGGCCACCCTTCTTCGCAAGATAGAGCGCCCGATCGGCGCGCTCGAACACGTCTTCCTGGGTATCCGCGCCGCGGAACTCGGCTGCGCCTATCGAGACCGTGACCGGCACCGGCTGGTCCTTGAAGCGGAACTGGCTGCAGGCGATGCTGGCGCGCAGCTTGTCGGCGATGGCTGCCGCGCCGTAGACATTCGTTTCGGGCAGGATGACCGCGAACTCTTCGCCACCGAGGCGGCACAGCACGTCGCACTGCCTGATCTGCTTGCGCAGCAGCGCCGCCACTGACGCGAGCACCTTGTCGCCGGCTGCGTGACCGTAGCTGTCGTTGATCGACTTGAAGAAGTCGAGGTCGAAGATCAGCAGCGACAGTTCGCCGCCGTAGCGCTTCCATCGCGCGAATTCGCGCCCGATGCCCTCGTTGTAACCCATGCGATTGAACACCGAGGTCAACGGGTCCATGAGGCTCAGCGTGTGCTGTTCGTCCAGATCGGCCCGCAGGCGCTGGGTTTCGCCCTCGAGCTCGTTGAGGCGCACCAGCATCACGTCGAACTGTGAGCGGGCATCGGACTGCCGGGACTGCTCGATCTGGACGAAGGACTGCACGCTCGCTTCGAGGCTCTCGAGTTGCTTCATCATGATGCGCTTCAGGTTGTCGATGTCCGTTTCTTCGTCGACCTTGCCGCGCATGTCCGCGACCTGGCTGGACATCAATTGCTGGAAGACGGTCGCGTTGCTGATCGATTCGTCGTGGACCTCGCCGCCCTTCGAGACCTGCGCCTTGAACTCCTCGATGCGGCGGGCGACCACCTTGAGAAAGCTCGTCAGCTCGTCGATGTCCTTGCGCGATCGGCCGCCGGCCTGCGCCAGCAGCTCGAGAATTGCGGTGATTGCCGCTCCGATGTCTTGTTCCGTCGTCGCGGCGTCCAGCTGGGCCTTGATGCGGCCGGTTTCGCGTGACAGCGGTGACGGCAGCACCAGTTGTTCGACCAGTGCCTGCAATTGCGCGCGCGCCAGCGAGATCGCGCTCGCGGCGTCAGGCGGCGCGTCGCGACCTTGCGTGCCCTGGTGCAGGCGTTCGCTCAGGAGTCGGGCAACGTCGCGCGCGCAGTCGGGCAGCGCGAGGTGGTTGCGACGGTGGCGGATACGTTGCCTGACCGAGGCCATCGACTGCTCGAGGTCGTCAGGCAACTGCAGCTCGGCGAGGAAGTTGTCGAAGAGCAGGTCTTCCCGCACGTCGTCCGCGCCGTGGGCCGGCGCGAACGCGCGCCGCGCCACTTCGTTCATCAGGGAGGCAAGATCGTTGATGTGGCGGTCGAGTTCGTCGCGCGACCTGCTGTCGGCGAAGCGGCGCTGGATCGCGCGTGCCTCGTCGGCCATCTGGTGTTCGAAGTTCAGTCGACCGACCAGCTCGCCGAACTGCTTGCCGATCGTGTCCTGTGCGCCGGCGGCGCTCTCGCGCGCGACGATCAGGTCGACGACCTCGTCGATCAACGACTGGACGATACCGTCCTTGCGCCCTGCCTTGATCAGGTTGCCGAGGCGTTTGAGCCGTTCGTCGAGATCCGGACTGTGGCCGTAAAAGGAGAATGCCAGCTTGAGCACCGCCCGTTGCAGTCGCGCGGCCGTCAGGAGGCTCGCGCGTTCGGCAGCGCTGCTCGCCGTCTCGGTCTTGGGTGTTTGCAAACTCGCCATGGTCCGGCTGCCCTAGTCTTGAGGTAACGCCGCGGCGCTGGCGGCATCGACTCGCTGAGGGCGGGGACCCTGCAGTCCTGGCAGGGGCGACGGGAACTTCCCCCGGGGTTCCTAGCGAGCTTTCTCCTTATCGACCAGGAATTCCACTACCTTTAGCATCGCCTTCTGGCTGCCGGCCATCGACGCGCTCACCCGGTATTTGCCATTGACGATCATGGAGGGCACGCCGTCGATCTGGTAGTCGCGTGTCGCGAACATCGCCTGCTTGACCTTGCCGTCGATGGTCATGCCGTCGTAGGCGGCCCTGAACTCGTCCTCCGGAATGCCGGTTTCGCCGGCGAATTTGATCAGGCTCTCCTCGTCGAACAGCTTGCGCTGCTCGACGTGGATGGCGTCGAACAGCGGGCGGTGCAGCTTGTCCGTGGCGCCCAGCGCGGCGGCGGCATAGAACGCGCGGGCGGCCGGCACCCAGTTCTGCGCGAAGACGGCCGGGATGCGCTTGAAATTCACACCCTCCGGCTTTTCCTTGAGCCAGGCTTCGAGCACGGGCTCGAAGCTGTAGCAGTGCCCGCAGCCGTACCAGAAGAGTTCGACCACCTCGACCTGCTCGCCGGACGCGGTGGGCGCCGGGGGTGAGATCAGCTGGTAATGCTTGCCCTCCTGATACTCCGCGGCGGATGCCTGGAAGCCGGTCAAGGCGAGGACGACGACACTCAACAGCAGGGGTAGGAGACGTGGCATGGCGGGTGACCTGTCTGGTGTGGAACCGGCCCTATGGAACCGGTATCAGCGGGATGGTTCCGCCCCGGCTTCACGCCGGGGCCTCGCTGCACTCAGTGCAGCCCCTCGATGAACCGGGCGACAGCTTCGATTTCCTGGGCCGTCATCCGCGCCGCGATCGTCCGCATGACCTGCTTCTGGCCTTCATCGGTCACACGCTCGCCGGATTTGTAGGCGTTGAGCTGGAGCGCGGTGTATTTCGCGTGCTGGCCGCGCAGGGCCGGATAGTCCGCTCCCGCGTTGCCGGCGCCGCCAGGCCCGTGGCAGGCCATGCAGGCCGGCACGCCGGACTCCGCGTTACCGCCCCGGTACAGCTTGGCGCCATCGGCCGTGGCTGCGGCGTCCACCGACGCGATTTTCACGGTCTGGCCCGAGAAGTAACCGGCGAGGTCGGCCATGTCCTGATCGCTCAGGGGGGCGGCCATCGCGCTCATGTTCGGGTTCTTGCGCACGCCGCTTTTGAAGGCCTGCAGCTGCGCGACGAGATAGCCGGGATGCTGGCCCGCGAGATTCGGCCATTCCGGATTGACGCTGTTGCCGTCCGGGCCGTGGCAGGCGCCGCACGCGGCGGCCTTTGTCTTGGCGTCTTGAGCCAACCCGGGTTCGGCGACCAGCAGGCCCAGTGACAATACGATAAGCGTGCGAAACGTCGGTCGAAACATCGCGTTCTTAACTCCCAAAAGTAACAGCCGGCTCGAGGCGTGGCAGTACGTGCCGGGTGCCGGCGAGCGGCGTGTACTATAGCATCGAATTTCGGCGCGCCGAGTATCGCGCCCAAGCCCTCCATTCGCAGAGAACCCAGTGACCCGCAGCCCTCCCGCATTCGAGTATTTCCGTCGCGCGCGCTTCATGTTGAGCGTGCAGCACCTCAAGGACCTGCCGCCCGACAGCGGCCGCGAAGTCGCGTTCGTCGGACGTTCCAACGTAGGCAAGTCGAGCGTCATCAATGCGCTGTGCGACCAGCAGGGACTCGCCCGCACCAGCCGCACGCCCGGCCGCACCCAGCACTTCGTGCTGTTCGAGCTCGGTGAAGGCCAGCGCCTGATGGACCTGCCCGGCTTCGGCTACGCGGTCGTCGACAAGGCGACCCGCGCGCATTGGAACGAGACCATCCCGGAATACCTCGAACGCCGGGAATCGCTGGCGGGCCTCGTGCTGATTGCGGATGTCCGGCACGAGCTCAAACCTGAAGAGCTGAACCTGATCGAGTGGACGCTGGCCGCCAGGGTGCCGCTGGTCGTGCTGCTCAACAAGGCCGACAAGCTCGGCCGCCAGGCCGGCCTGGCGGCCCAGCGCGCGGCGGGCAAGGCCGTGGTCGCACGCGGCGGCGATGCCGGGTCGGTGCGTCTGTTTTCGGCCACGGGCAAGGCCGGCGTGCCCGAACTCCGCGCGCAGCTCGACGCCTGGCTGGGCGGTGCCGGTGCGGTCGGGTCCTGAAGGCGAAAAGCCCCTCCCACTGTTCGCCAGTGGGAGGGGCTGGGAATAAAAAGGGCCCCGGGTACGGAAGTAGGGGGGATTGCGAGTACCGGGGCCACTTCGCCCCGCGCACTGGGGAAATGCGCGGGGCAACTCCACCTGGGAGGGATGGTGGAGGCGTTCAGCGTGAACGCGACGGAATAGACCCGGCCATGCTGCCGGAGTTCCGGTCCGGGCCCACGGGATCGCGATTCAGTCGACGATTTTCACGCGCGCGGTCGTCGGTCCCGGCGAATCCGGCGCGGCCGCATTCAGCAACCGTAACTGCGCCTCCGGCAGCTTGCGCAGCGGGGAGCCGGCGGCAAGGGTCTGCCAGCTGACCTGCTTCTGGCGCGGAATCACGCGCAACCGGTTGGCTTTCACCTGCTTCTTCTCGGCCGCGCCGAGTGGTTTGAAGCTCTGCGCGACGCGCAGGATTGCCGGGTCATAACTGGCGAGTCCCTGTGGGTCACTGGCCACGCCCGTCACGAGATAGCCATGCCCCCCGTACATGATCGCCACCATGCGGGCAGGCAGCGCCCGACCGCCGGCCTGGATGCGCGTGATGCCGGTCATGCCCTGCAGGCCATTGATGTCGAGCGGGCGCGGATTCGTGAAATCAGCAAGCTGCAGGCTGCGGATCAACCCGGCGGGCGTCTCGCCGGCCGCAACCGGCTTGGCCGCGAGCTGAATCTGTGCCGCGCTTTGCGGCGCGGTGATGACGAGACGGTCAGGCAGGTTTTCGACCACCCAGCCGTCCGGCAGATCGAGCACGAAGCCGAGGCCGCCGTGGTAGTAGCGTTTGCCGCGGACCACCCCCTCACTCGGGTCGTCGCCGAACACGAGGCCATCGATTGCGTCCAGGAAGCGGTCGCGGTAGATCTCGCCGCGCGTCGACTGGAACTTGCCGGCGGCTGCGATCGCCTCGGCGAGCCGGGTGTCGTTGCTGGGGTGGGTCGCAAAGAGGCCGTGGTAGGCGCGCGGTTCGCGGCCCTCCGCGGCGGCGAGTTCGCGGTCGAAGATTTCCTGGTTTTTCAGCGCACCGATGACCGCGAGCATCGCATTCGGATCGTAGCCGCTGCGCGCAAGGTACTCGGCACCCAGGCCGTCCGCCTCCAGTTCCATCTCGCGGCCATAGCCCCGCAGGAGGGCCGTGCCCAGCAGGTTGATGGTCTGGTTGATGCCGGTGTAACCGAGCTGCGGGAACAGGATCGACAGCAATCCGGTGCCGAGACTTGCCGCCTGCGCCCCCGATTGCTGTCGCACCGAGTGCCGGGCGGTGACGTGGCCCAGTTCGTGGCCCAGCACGGCCGCGAGTTCGGCCTCCGAATTCATGTAGGCCAGGAGACCCCGCGTGATGTAGACGTAGCCGCCCGGGAGCGCGAAGGCGTTGATTTCCGTGCTGTCGAGCAGCGTGAAGTGGTACGTCAGGTTCTGCCGGTGTGCAGTGGCCGCGACCCGCTGGCCGACGCTGGAGACATAGGTCTGCAGGCCGGCGTCCGGATAGACGCGATAGCGCTTCAGGATTTCCTGGTGCGATTGCTGGCCCAGGCTGATTTCCTGCTGCTCGGACATGAACACGAGGTCCTGGCGTCCGGTGACCGGGTTGGTCGCGCAGCCGGCGAGCGCACACAGCAGTGTGCCGAGGATCAGGGTTCGGCGCAGGGGGGGACTCATGGGCAGTAGTCTGGAGACCACTGTCGCGACCGGCAAGTCGGTCACCGGCCGCATCGCAGAGGCCCGGGCGGGCCGCTGCAGGGTGTGCGCGGCGGGTGCCGCGCGCGGATCAGCCGCCGTACTTGCGGCGGAACTTGTCGACGCGGCCGGCGGTATCGACCAGCTTCTGCTTGCCCGTGAAGAACGGGTGGCAGGACGAGCAGACGTCCACTGCAATCGTGTCATTCTTGATCGTGGAACGCGTCTGGATGGTGTTCCCGCAGCTGCAGGTCACCGTGATTTCGTTGTAGACGGGATGAATGTCGGCTTTCATGGCGCGTTCCGGGCTTGGGCTCTGGGCAGGGTGCGCGATTCTAGAAGCCAATCCCCCTTAATTCAAGCGCCGCACTCACTGCGGCCTGCGTAACGGGATGACCCGCGCGCCTGCCGGGCTCTTTCCCGGCGCGTCTTCGCCGCTCCCGAGGCGCTCCAGCTGGTCGACGAGGCCGTCTGGTCCCAGCAGCCTCTGCCACATCAGGTTCGATATCTTCACGCAGGCGCCCAGCGGCGTCGGCGTCTGGGTGCGCACGTGATCAATCTGCCATTGCAGGCCGCGCAGGCGGGCCTGCACCGGTGCTGGCGCCGCCTCGATCAGGCTGTCGATCATCAGGCGACGTGCAGCCTCGAAGGAGTCCGGGTCCTCACTCGCGAGCCGTGCCCAGTCATCGAACGGAAAGTCGGTCTCATCGCCGTGCATGGCGCCGCCGTCCAGGTTTGCTGGTGTTCGATTCTGGCCAACAGGCGGGGACGCGTGAAGTCCTCAATCGTAAATTCTCCTGCTGTGCGGGCGCTTGAGAGACTTGATCCTCCTGACCCGGCGGGGGCTTATCAAAATCTTTTGCCGGCAGTCCGCCCGGCAGGCCCTCATCAGGCTGTAAAACCGCGTTGACATCGGTCCCCGTCACGGTGGGGCATTTGTCGAGATTTTTTTACAAAGCCCGGCGGACATTCGGCGGACACCGGGTCCAAGTCCCTGAAATCGCTTGTGTCGCGATGTAATGTACTGATCGGAATGAATTTTGCTGGTTGAAAACCGGACGCGGCCGACGCGCCGGGCCCCGTGGCAATCCGGCCTCCAACATGAGGATTAATCACTATGTCTTCAATCCGGCACCTGTTACGGGGCATGACTGCCGCGGCCCTGATGGGTCTCGCGGGCTTCGCCAGCGCCGCGACCATCGGCGGCAGCGCCTCGGCTTTCCTGATTCTCGACGAATTGCAGATGGCGGTGATTTTCGGTACCGGCCTACCGGCTGAGGCCGTCAACGGCACCACCCTTGTCAGCGCGACCGCCGACGACGTGGCGGACAGCGATGCGGCGCTCGGGATTTTCGTCATCCTCGATGCCGCCGCCACGGGACCTTTTGGCAGCGCCAGCAGCCTCTCGGCGCCGGGCGTCATTTCCGCGACCGCGACCTCGAACCTGCCCGGCGCGGCCAGCGCCGAGGTCGTGCGCACGGGTCAGGTCAATTTCTCGGGGGCCGGCACGCTCGTGCTCCAGATCCCTTACCAGCTGCAGGTCGACATGCCCGCGCTGCCGGAAGCGGGTTCCTACGCCAGCGCGAGCATCGTTCTCAACGCATTCCGTCTCAATTCATCCACAGCCCAGTATTCGAGCAGTGCGCTGCTGTTGTTCGACCAGGACGCCGGGCCCGGTTCGTCGCTGACGGACGGTTTCCTGTCGCTGGCGATACCCTTTACCAATGGCGACCAGTACCTGTTCACGGCGGATGTCAACGCGGCGGTCGTCACCTCGGTCGTGCCCGTGCCGGCCGCGCTCTGGCTGCTGGGAAGTGCCGTGGTCGTCCTGGGGCTGCGGCGGGCGCGCTGAATCGGTCGAGTTCGGCGGGGCCCCTGCCGCGATCAGGCGGGAGCGGAGAAATCGAGCCGGGTGACCACGGGCGCATGGTCTGAGGGCTTCTCCCAGGTGCGGGGCTCGCGGTCGATGCTCACCCCGCGGCAGTGCGGGGCGAGGGCCGGGCTGGCGAATGCCAGGTCGATGCGCAGGCCGTTGTTGCGCCGGAATGCCCCGGCGCGATAGTCCCACCACGAGTAAATCCCGGCCGCCTGTTCGAAATCCCGAAATGAATCGCGAAACCCGAGGGCCTGCAGGCGCTGCAGCCGCTCGCGCTCGGGCACGCTGCACAGGACCTGGTCGCGCCAGGCGTCGGGATCGTGCACGTCCCGGTCGTCCGGCGCGATGTTGAAATCGCCGACGACCAGCAGTCGCGGGTGCTGCGCGACCAGGGCCGGGAGCCAGGCCAGCAGCGCGTCGAGCCAGGCCAGCTTGTACGCGTACTTGTCGGTCCCCACGGCCGAGCCGTTGGGCACGTAGAGGTCCAGCAGGAAGAAGTCCGCGAAACCCACGCCCAGCACGCGACGCTGTTCGTCGGCGAAACCGGGAATCGCGGTGATGACCTCGCGCGGTGCTTCGCGGCTCAGCACCGCCATGCCGTTGTAGCTCGGCTGGCCGGAAATGCTGAGGTGATACCCGAGCCCCGCCAGCGCGTCGTGCGGGAAGGCGGTATCGACGGTCTTGGTTTCCTGCAGCGCCAGCACGTCGGGGGCGAAGTGCGTGCACCACTGGAGCACGTGGTCCAGGCGCGCCTTGATCGAATTGACGTTCCAGCTGGCAACGGTAATCACTGCCCTGCCCTCAGATGCGGAAACCGCCGTGGCGGCGGCGGGCGAGATAGTCCATCAGATAGGCGCCGCTGCCGAAGGCGGCGACCAGCAGGACGAAGATCACGCCCAGCGCCAGTGGCGACGTGAGCCGCGCGGCGGATGTCACCTGGCCCACTGTCGAGTTCGACGCAAGTTGGGCTTCGAGTTCGAGGGCGCGCGCCTGCGCCGCCTCGAGCCTGGCCGTGAGCTCGAGGTTGGCAGCCTGCAGTTCGCCGGCCACCGACCCACCGCCCGCATTACCGACCGTCTTGCGCAGCGTCTTCAGCTCGGCTTCCAGTTCGCCGGTCTTCAGCTTCTGCGCCGACAGCTGGCTCTTGAGGTCGGTGTTCTCGTTGGTCAGTACGTCGACCTTCGCGAGGTCTGCGGCGCCGGTCTTGCCGTTCTTGGTCGCCGTTTCGAGTTTGCGCAGACGCTCCGTGAGTACCTGCTTCTCCTGCTTGAGCTGGGCCAGCTGGCTTGCGGCCGTTGGCTCCTTCATCAGGTAAGCCGCATCGACCCAGCCGCTGGCGCCCTCGGGGTCCTTGATCTGGGCCAGTTCGCCCTTGCGCGACACGACGGTGAGTTCGGTGCCGGTGGGCAGGACCTTGACGATCGCGCTGTTGAGGTCGGCATCCTTGTGGACGCCGACCAGCAGTTTGTCGATCACGTAGGCCGATTCGGCGGCATGCGCGCTCAATGACGGAAAAACCAGCAGGAGCAGGCAGGCGAGGCGCGGCATGGACGGCTTTGTAAACTGAATCAGGACAGGAGTCCAGAACGGCGCAGCAGCGCTTCCGGCTGCGGATCCCTGCCGCGAAAACGCCGGAAAAGCGCCATCGCATCCTGTGCGCCGCCTGCTTCGAGTATCGATTCCATGAAATCGTTGCCGACCTTCCGGTTGAAGACGCCTTCCTCCTCGAAGCGCGCATAGGCGTCCGCTGCCAGGACTTCCGCCCACTTGTAGCTGTAATAGCCGGCGGCGTAGCCGCCCCCGAAAATGTGGCTGAAACTGTGCTGGAAACGGTTCCAGGCTGGCGGCACCACGACCGCAACCTCGCGGCGCACCTCGTCCAGCACCTGCTGCACGTCGAGCGCAGCGTGGTATTCGACGTGCAACCTGAAATCGAACAGCGCGAACTCGACCTGGCGCAGCATCTTCATCCCCGCCTGGAACCCCTTCGCGGCCAGCAGGCGCTCGAACATCGCCTCGGGCAGCGGCTCGCCGGTGTCGGCATGGCCGCTCAGCAGGTCTATTGCCTCGCGTTCCCAGCACCAGTTCTCCAGGAACTGGCTGGGCAGTTCCACTGCGTCCCAGGCCACGCCATTGATGCCGGACACCGGTGCCTCGTCGACGCGGGTCAGCATGTGGTGCAGGCCATGACCGAACTCGTGGAACAGCGTGAGCAATTCGTCGTGCGTCAGCAGCGAGGGGCGGCCGCTGACCGGCGGTGTGAAGTTGCAGGTCAGGAACGCGACCGGATGCTGGATGCCCTGCGTCGTGCGCCGGCGCACCACGCATTCGTCCATCCAGGCGCCGCCACGCTTGCCGGGGCGTGCGAAGAGATCCAGGTAGAAGATCCCGCGTAGATGCCCCTGCGCGTCGTTGATTCGGAAGACCTCGACGTCCTGGTGCCAGGTGTCGACGCCGTCGACCCTCGCGATGTCGAGCCCGAACAGGCGCTCGACGACGGCGAACAGGCCAGACAGGACGCGTGGCACAGGAAACCACGGTCTCAGCGCTTCCTGGGATACCGCGTAAGCCTGTTGGCGCAGATGTTCCGACGCGTACGCCACGTCCCAGGCTTCCAGGATGTCGAGTCCCAGCTGGTCCCGTGCATGCGCCTGCAATTCGGTGTATTCACGCAGCGCGTGCGGCTTCGAGCGCGCCGCGAGATCGCGCAGGAAGTCGATGACGCCCGCAGCCGACGGCGCCATCTTGGTCGCGAGCGAGTAGTCGGCGTAGTTGGCGTAGCCGACGAGCCGGGCCAGTTCGTGGCGCAGCGCGAGCATCTCGGCCATCAGCGCCGTGTTGTCGAACTGGCCGGCATGCGGGCCCTGTTCGGACGCCCGCGTGCAGTAGGCGCGATAGAGTTCCTCGCGCAGCGCCCGGTCCTGCGCATACATCATCGCCGGCAGGTAGCAGGGCAGGTCCAGCGTCAGCACCCAACCTTCGAGTCCTGCCTGCGCGGCATTCTGCGCGGCGAGGTTCAGCAGCGACTCGGGCAGTCCGGCGAGCCTTGACCGATCCTCCGTGTGCCAGCGCCAGGCCCGGGTGGCGTCGAGTACGTGCTCCTCGAACTTCGTGCCCAGCTGGTTCAGGCGCTGCTGGATTGCGCTGAAGCGGGCGCGGGCGGTGCTGTCGAGTTCGATGCCGCCGAGGCGGAAGTCGCGCACCGCGTGCTTCACCACCTGTTGGCGCGCAGCGCTCAGGCGTGCGAATTCGGGCGCCTCCAGCAGCTGGTGAAACGCCGCGCACAGGCGGTCGTTCTGCATCTGTGCCGTGCCGTACTGGACGACCCTGGGCAGCGTCTCGTTGTAGGCCGCGCGCAGGTCATCGCTGTCGGCCACGCTGTGCAGGTGGCGCACCGGTGACCACGCCCGGTTGAGCCGGTCGTTGAGCTCGTCGAGCTGCGCGCAGATGCGATCCCAGCCGGGGGGTGTCGGGTCGTCGAGCATCTGTTCGATGCCGCGCTCGTTCTCCCCGATGATATTGGTGATACGGGCGGCGATCGCGGCGGGTTCGATTTTCGAGAACTCGGGCAGGGTCGCGAGGGTGTTGGTCAGTTCGCTGGAAGACATGGTGGGCAATCCGGGCTGCGCGCAGAGCCGGAATTTAACACGGGCAGGCGAGCGCCCGGCAGCGTGCGCGTCGGTTCAGCCGTTCCCGAGGCGCATCATCAGCCCGATGCCCGTGACGAGCGCGACACCGATGCCGAGGCTCAGCCATAGGCCCGCCCCCCAGGCATGGGCGCGCACATGATGCGCTTCGCCGCGTGCCGACAGCACGTAGGGCCGGCCGCCGGCCGGAGGTCTCGCGAGCAGGTCCACCGCGGGTGGCGCGAGGCTGCGGTCGGCGCGGGCGGCATGGACTTCCGCCGCGGCGTCGCGCCTGGCCAGCTCCCATTCGGCGACGTCGATTTCGCCGTCGCCATTGTGGTCGTAGCGACGCAGCAGGTTCGCGCGATCGGCTTTCCACTCGCGCAGCAGCGCCGAGACGTCTGCCGAGTGGTCGACCGGCGTCGCCGCCCCGCCGTGGGTGCGCAGGAAACCGAGCGCGTAGAGCGGTTGCCCGATTTCGATCAATTTTTCCGTGTAGCGATAGCTGTCGGTCACAAAGAGCCTCGACAGCCAATGGGGCTGCCGGGTGAGGCGGGGAGGCGTGGCATAGCGCCCGAACCACACGTTGGTGACCGACGGCGTGACTTCCGCCTGTTCGGGGTCGACGGCGCAGGTGCCCGTGCCGTCGTCGAGCATGAAGAGGTCCGTGCTGCGGCCTTCGCCCACGGTCCGCCAGCGCGAGTTGTTGTTCCCCCCTTGCTCGCGGCGTTCGACTTTGAACGCGTACCAGCAGCATTGGCGGCCTGTCAGCGGCGCATGGATTCGTTCGCCGTCGAACACCCGGGCGGTGCCCGTGAGCTCTACATACCCCTGCGCCGCCGACCTCAGCAGCGCGGTCGGCGTGTCCTCCGAAAGGCGCTTGCGGGCCAGCGAGCGGAAGCCCATTACGAGGCCGGCCACCGCGAGCAGTGAGCCCCAGAACACGAAGCCGGCGAATTCGCCGGGTTCGAGTCTGGCCATCAGCCGGGCGAACCGTTCGAGCATGCCCGACAGGAACCGCTCAGGTGAACAGCGAGCGGAGGTCGACGTCCCTGACTTCCTCCGGTGAGAAGCTCAGCAGGGTGCGCGGGCCGAATGCACACAGCCGCGCGATGATGAGGTCGGGAAACTGCTCGATGCGCACGTTGTTGAGGTTGACCGACTCGTTGTAGAGCTCGCGGCGGTCGGCGATTGCGTTCTCGAGCGCGCTGATGCGATCCCTGAGGTGCCTGAACTGCTCGTCCGCCTCGAGTTCCGGGTAACTCTCGGCGAGCGCGAACAGGTTGCCGAGGCCCTGGCGAAGCACGGCTTCGGCCGGGCCCAGCCGCGACACGTCACCAGAGTCCCGTGCAGCGAACACCGCGGAACGCGCGGCGACAACACGCTCCAGCGTGTCCTTTTCGAAGCCCATGTACTGACGGCAGACCTCGACCAGCTTGGGCAGCTCGTCGTGACGCTGTTTCAGCAGCACGTCGATGTTCGACCAGGCCTTCGCGACGTTGTGCTTGAGATTCACGAGACCGTTGTAGATCAGCACGCCGTATATCAGCACGATGCCGGTGATGACGAGGAACACAATAGTGCCGATGCTCATATGCATGTTTTCCTGATCGTGGCGGGGTGACCCGCGGCGGATAATTGAACCGTCTGTGGCTGACTTACAGTGCCTGCATCGCGCATGGCACACTGGATGCCGGTTGGAGGCCGCATTCGAGGCCGGCCGATGGATGCAAACCAGTGAGGAATTCCCGATGAAAGGCGACGCCAGCGTTATCGACTACCTGAACAGGGTCCTGAAGGGCGAGCTGACAGCCATCAACCAGTATTTCCTGCATGCCCGCATCTTCAAGAACTGGGGTTTCAAGGAACTCGACGAGCACGAATACCACGAGTCCATCGATGAAATGAAGCACGCGGATCGGCTCGTCGAGCGCATTTTGTTTCTCGAGGGGCTGCCGAACCTGCAGCATCTCGGTGCGCTGCGTATCGGCCAGAGCACTGAGGAAATTTTCACGGCCGATCTCGCGCTCGAGAACGAAGCCATTCCGCTGCTGCGCGAAGCCATCGCCCACTGCGAGAAGCTCGGCGACTACGTCACGCGCGAACTGCTGGAAGACATCCTCGCCAGCGAGGAAGAGCACGTCGACTGGCTCGAAACCCAGCTGGGCCTCATCGCCACGCTCGGGCTGTCGACCTATCTGCAGGGGAAGGTCGGCAAGGCCTGAGCCCGGGGGCGCCGCGGTCGGCGGCGCCCCTTGCCCGCTCCATCTTGATAATGGTTCTCATTTGTCCTAGGATTCCCAACAGGACGGAGAGCCGAACATGTATATCTGTATCTGCAACGCCGTGACCGACCGCGACATCAAGCGCGCTGTGGAGAGTGGCGCGTGTTCGCTGGAATGCCTCCAGGAGCGCCTTGCGGTGTCGACCTGCTGCGGGCAGTGCGCCGAGCACGCCACCGAATGCCTCGAGAGCGCGCTGCGCGAAACCACGACCGCGGCCGCCGCCTGACCGGCGCCGGCCGGTTCAGCCGGAAGCTTGCAAGGCCAGCGGCCTGAACGCCCCACCATCGAACGCGAAAGCGGCCAGCACCGGCTCGTCTCGCTGCTGCAGCGAAATGATCAGGTAGGCCACGCCCGGGTAGGCCGCGAATTCGAGATCCCGCGCCGACGGTGCCGCCGGGCCCGCCGGGTGGGAATGATAGATGCCCACCAGTTCCTCGCCACGCTCGCGCATGTCCTTCATCGCGCCTAGCTGGCCGCGGGCGTCCATCAGGAAGGTGGTCGCCGGTTGGTCCGCCACGTTGGCGACCGGATAGCGGGTGAAGGCCAGTCCGTCCAATCCTCCCAGCAGCCCGCAGACCTCGACGTCGGGGCTCGCCAGCGCGTGGTCGAGGATGGCCGCGCGCAGCGCGGCCGGCAGGCTCAGGCCGGGTTGCGCGGGACTGCCGAGCAGACCGGACATTGCGGATCCCGCTTGAAACGCATCGTGTGCCATTCCATCTGCAGGCCGTCGAGCAGCAGCAGCCGGCCCTGCAGCGGCGTGCCGATGCCCATCAGCACCTTCAGGGTCTCCAGGGCCTGCACGCTGCCGATGATGCCGAGCAGCGGCGCGACGACTCCGGTCTGCGCGCAGGTTTCATTGTTGCCGCCACCGTCGTCGTAGAGGCAGCGGTAGCAGGGGCTTTCGCCCTGGCCCGGGAAATAGACGCTGACCTGCCCCTCGAAGCGGATGGCCGCCCCCGACACCAGTGGCTTGCGCTGGCGCAGGCACGCGGCATTGATGCCGAAGCGGGTCGGAAAATTGTCCGTACCGTCGACGACCAGGTCCACCCCGGCGACGACTTCGTCCAGCGCCTCGCCCTCCAGCAATCGGGTTTCCGTCTCGACCCGCGTGCCGGGGTTCAGTTCGTGCAGCTTTTCGCGCGCGGACTCGACTTTCGGCCGTCCGAGATCGCGGGTCAGATGGATGATCTGCCGCTGCAGGTTCGACAGTTCGACCGTGTCGAAATCAACCAGCACCAGCCGTCCGACGCCGGCCGCCGCGAGGTAGAGCGCAATCGGCGAGCCCAGGCCGCCGAGCCCGAAGACCGCGACGCTGGAATCCAGCAGCTTCTGCTGGCCGTGGATGTCGATTTCCGGCAGCAGGATCTGCCGGCTGTAGCGGAGGAGGCGTGCTTCGTCCATGGGCCGGCAGTATGGGCAGCGCCTCGCGGGGCGTAAATCCTTTGCGGGGAGGACTAGCGGCTCCCGTCAACGTCCCTCGGCCGGCCTGCGGCCGCAGCTGACGCGTTCTCGGCCTGCCAGATCGCACCGCGTCGTGACTCCTGCGAAGCCGGCGCCGGCGAGCAGTTCGCGCACGGCCGGGCCCTGGCCCGCGCCGTGTTCCAGCGCGAGCCAGCCGCCCGCGAGCAGGCAGCGGCGCGCCCCGTCCACGATTGCCGCCAGCGCATCGAGCCCGGCCGGGCCGGCCGCCAGCGCATCGCGCGGTTCGTGGCGCAACGCATCGGTCGCGAGCCCGGGGTAGTCATCCTCGACGTAGGGCGGGTTGGCGACGATCACGGCGGCGCAGTTCTCCGCGAGCGCGTCCAGCCAGTCACCACGGACGAGGCCGACTCGCCCCGGCGCGAGGCGCTCGACGTTGCGGCGGGCGACGGCGAGCGCCGCCGGCGAACGTTCGACCGCGAAGACCTTGCGCGCCGCGCATTCGATCGCCAGCGCGATTGCCACCACGCCGCTGCCGGTCCCGAGATCGAGCAGCGGCCCGTCGGGCGCGTCCGCCTGCAGCGCGCAGGCGACTTCGACGAGGACTTCGGTCTCGGGCCGGGGAATCAGCACGCCCGGCTCGACCAGGAAACTCATCGACCAGAATTCGCGCCGCCCGAGCAGGTAGGCCACCGGCGTGCCCGCCAGCCGTGCGGCCAGCAGCGCCCGGAAGCGCGCGAGTTCCGCCGCCGCGAGGGGCCGCGAGCGCTCGCGGAGGAGCCCGACCCTGTCGAGGCCCAGCACCTCGCCCAGCAGCAGTTCCGCCTCGAAGCGACCGCCTTCCCCCAGCGCGGCGGCGGCGGCGAGGATCGCCGCGCCGACCGCCGGCGCGGCCGGCAGCCGCGCGAGCGGGTCGCCGGTGCTCAAGACTCGGCGGCCATCTGGGCCATCAGTTCCGCCTGGTGTTCGCTGACCAGCGGCCCGACGATCGAGTCGAGGTCGCCCTCGAGCACCGCGTCGAGCTTGTACACGGTGAGGTTGATCCGGTGATCGGTCACGCGGCCCTGCGGGAAGTTATAGGTGCGGATGCGTTCGGAGCGGTCGCCGGAACCGACCAGCAGCTTGCGGGTCTGCGCCTGCTCGCTGGTCTGGCGGTCGCGCTCGGTCTGCAGCAGGCGTGCCTTCAGCAGGCTCAGCGCGCGGGCCCGGTTCTTGTGCTGGGAGCGCTCGTCCTGGCATTCGACGACGACACCGGTCGGCAGGTGCGTGATGCGGATCGCCGAGTCGGTCTTGTTGACGTGCTGGCCGCCGGCGCCCGACGCACGGTAGGTGTCGACCTTGAGATCCGCGGGGTTGAGCTCGATGTCGGTGATCTCGTCCGCCTCGGGCAGCACGGCCACCGTGCAGGCCGAGGTGTGGATGCGCCCCTGGGATTCGGTCGCCGGCACGCGCTGCACGCGGTGGGCGCCCGACTCGAATTTCAGCAGGGAGTAGGCCCCGTGGCCGATGATGCGCGCGATGACCTCCTTGTAGCCGCCGAGTTCGCTCTCGCTCGCGCTCAGGATCTCGACCTGCCAGCCTCGGCGCTCGGCGTACTTGCCGTACATGCGGAACAGGTCGGCGGCGAACAGGGCGGCCTCGTCGCCGCCGGTGCCGGCGCGGATTTCGAGGAAGATGTTCGCGTCGTCCGCCGGGTCGCGCGGGATCAGCAGCAGGTTGATCCGCGCTTCCAGCGCCGCCACCGCGTCCTGCGCGGCGCCGATTTCGTCGCTCGCCAGCGCGCGCATCTCCGGATCCTCGTCTTCGAGCATCGCGTGGGCATGGTCGAGATTGGCCTGCGCCGCGCCGTATTCGGCGAACGCCGCGACCAGCGGGTCGATCTCCGCCCGTTCGCGCGACAGCGCGCGGAAGCGCTCCTGCTGGCCACTCATCTCCGGCGTGGCCAGCAGGGCGTCGATTTCGTCGCGCCGTTCGGCAAGCTGTTGCAGCTTGCGCAGCAGGGAATCTTTCATGCGTCGGTGCCGGGTTCGCGGATGTTGAGGAGTTCGCGCGCGGCCAGCACCAGCTCGGGTCGGCCCTCGATGGTCGCTTCGCGAATCTTGGTCGTCGGGTGGTGCAGGAGCTTGTTGACCAGCGTGTTCGCGAGGTTTTGCAGCACTTTCGCCGGCTCGTCGCCGGTGGCGAGCTGGCGCTGTGCCTTCGCCAGCAGTTCGTCGCGCGTCGCCTCGGCCTGGCGGCGATAGGCGACGATGGTCGCGTTCCCGTCCAGCGACTGCAGCCAGTCCATGAAATGCTGGGCGTGGAGGCTGACGATTTCCTCCGCCTGCGCCGCCGCGAGCTGGCGCAGTTCCATGTTTTCGGTGATCACGTTGTTCAGGTCGTCGACCGTGTACAGGTAGACGTCGTCGAGGCTGGCAACCGACGGCTCGATGTCGCGCGGCACCGCGAGGTCGACCAGGAACATCGGTTCGTAGCGTCGACGCTTGATGGCCGCCTCCACCGCGTCACGGTTGATGATCGGCAGCGGGCTCGCGGTCGACGACACCACGATGTCCGCCGCCGGCAGGTGCTGCGCCAGCTCGGTCAGCGGCACCGGTTCGCCGCCGAGTTCCGCGGCGAGCTCCTCGGAACGCGCCAGGGTGCGGTTGGCGATGATCATGCGCCCGATGCGTTGGCTGCGCAGGTGGCTCGCGACCAGCGAGATGGTGTCGCCGGCACCGATCAGCAGCGCCGTCTTAGTCGCGAGGTCGCCGTGAATCTGGCGCGCGAGGCGGACCGCCGCATAGGCCACCGACACCGGGGTCTGGCCGATCGCCGTATCCGTCCGCACTTTCTTGGCGACGGTGAACGCGTACTGCATCAGCTTGCCGAGCGTCTTGCCGATGCTGCCGCCCGCTTCGGAGGCCTGGTAGGCCTGTTTCAGCTGGCCGAGGATCTGGGGTTCGCCGAGCACCATCGAATCGAGCCCGCAGGCGACACGCAGGGTATGGCGTATCGCCTCGGGGCCCTCGAGCAGGTAGAAATGGCCGTCGACCAGCCCCGCATCCAGCGCCTTGAAGCGAACGAGCCAGTCGGCGAGCTGCTGTTCGGGGTGCGCAGCGGCCGCGAGATAGAATTCGGTGCGGTTGCAGGTCGACAGGATCACCGCTTCACGCGCGCCCACGGCCGCCCGCGCGCCGTCGAGCGCGGCAGGCAGTTGCTCGGCATCGAGCGCGACTTTCTCCCGCACGTCGATGGGCGCAGTCTTGTGGCTTACGCCGAAGACGATGATAGGCATGGTAAAGCTGGATTGCGGGGGCTAAAGGGCTTGCGCTGTCGGCCACCGTGGTGCGTGCCGGCGCGGCGCGGGCGCACGCTTGAACCAAAGGTTTTCGACTGCGGTATAGTCTAAACCATGATGCCATCTTCCGTGCTTCCGTCCGCTCCGCGCCCTGCGCGGTCCCGGAAACCCTGCGTCAGATCCGATGGCGCGCGCTGACGCCGGCGCCCTGCGTCCGCTCGCGGCGCTGCTCGCGCTGTTGCTCGGTGGCTGCGCCGCCACCGGCCCCGGCCAGGTGGCGGGCGATGCCGGGTCGGCGCTCGTGCCCTACGTATCGGAGCAGGAGGCGACCGCCATTCGCAGCCAGCCGACCCCGCCGGCGGACATCGATGGCTCGCCCCTCTACAAGATGCTGGTCGCGGAGTTCGCCGGCCAGCGCGAGCAGCTGCCGCGTGCGCTCGACGAATACCTCGCGCTCGCCCGCAGCCTGCGCAACGCCGATCTCGCCGAGCGGGCCACGAAGATCGCGGTATTCTCGCGTGACGACGCCAAGGCCCTGGAAGCCGCGCAGCTGTGGGTCGAACTGAAGCCGTCCAGCCTCGACGCGCGCCAGATCCTCGCCGCGATGTACATCCGGCAGGGCGACGCGGCCGCCGCCCTCGAACACCTCAAATACGTCCTGAGCCAGGACAACAGCGGGGACGGCAGCCGCTTCCGGGTCATCGCGAACCTGCTGGGACGCGAGGAGGATCGCCGCACCGCGCTCACGGTGATGGAGCAACTGGTCGCCGCCAGGCCCGATGACGCCGATGCGCTCGTGGCCTATGCGCTGCTCGCGATGCGCGCCGAGGACATCAGCAAGGCGCGCGTGGCGATGGACAGGCTCGTCGAGCGGGTGGACATCAACCCGAACCTCGCGCTGGCCTACATGGCCGTGCTGCAGAAGCAGAAGGCGGGCGCCGACGGCGTCGCGTTCCTCGAGAAGGCCCTCAAGCGCACGCCCGACGAATTCGGCCTGCGTCTGCTCTACGCCCGCATGCTCGCCGATCTCCAGCGCTACGAGCAGGCGCGCCTGCAGTTCGGCATGCTGCAGGAGCAGGCGCCGGACAACACCGACGTCATCTACGCGCTGGGCCTGCTGAACCTGCAGGCCGGCAAGGTCGACGAGGCCGAACGCAACTTCCGCGCGCTGAACCGTTTTGACGACCGCGCCGACGAGGCCGCGTTCTACCTCGGCCAGATCGAGGAATCCCGCCAGCGACCGGCGGCGGCGCTGGTGCATTACCGCGCCGTCAAGGAAGGTTCGAACGTCTTTCCGGCGCGGCTGCGCGTGGTGTCGATCCTCGCGCTGCAGGGCAAGGTCGACGAGGCGCTGGCGGAACTGGCCGCCACGCCCGCCGACACCGACGAGCAGCGCCGGCAGCTCCTGATGCTGCAGGCCGAGGTCCTGGCCCAGCACAAGCGCTACGCCGAGGCGATGGCGATTTACGATCGCGCGCTGAACGGCGTCTTCGACAGCACCCTGCTGTACAACCGCGCGATGCTCGCCGAGCAGATGGGCCGGCTGGACATCCTCGAAGCGGACCTTCGCGCCGTGATCGAGCGCGAGCCCGACAACGCGCAGGCGCTGAACGCCCTCGGCTATACGCTCGCCGACCGCACCGATCGTTACGCCGAGGCCCACGCGCTCATCCAGCGCGCGCTCGCCGCGTCACCGGACGATTTCTTCATCCTCGACAGCATGGGTTGGGTGCTCTACCGGCTGGGGCGGCTGGAGGAAGCGGTCACCTACCTGGAGAAGGCCCGCAAGCTGCGCAACGATCCGGAAGTCGCCGCTCACCTCGGCGAAGTGCTGTGGGTGCTGGGCCGCAAGGACGATGCGCGCCAGATCTGGAACACCGCGCTCGAACAGCACCCGCAGGACACCAGGATCCTCGACGCGATCAAACGGCTGGCGCCGTGAGGTTGGCGTGGCTGCTCGTCTTCTCCGGTCTCGTGGCCGGTTGCGCCGGGCCGTTGCGCTCCCGCCCGGCCGCGCCGCCGGTCGCGCCCACGGCGCAGGCCTGGGAAGCGCATCGCGCGGCAATGACGGCGCTCGATCCGTTCACGCTCAGCGGCCGGGTGGCGATCCAGCGTGGCAGCGAGGGCGGGGGCGCGAAACTGCGTTGGCAACAGCGGGGTCAGGCGACGGACGTGCGCATCATGGCGCCGATGGCGCAGGGCACTTTCCGCCTGCAGGGCGACGGCCGGGGCGTCGTGCTGACGGGCCCGGACGGCAAGCGCTACCAGGCCGCGAACTTCGAGGCCCTGATGGCCGCGCACGTGAATTGGTCCTTCCCGGTCGACGGCGCCCGCTACTGGGTGCGCGGCATCCCCGATCCGGCGCAGGCGGTGGGCAACCTCAATCTCGACACCGACGGCCGCTTGAGCGACCTCGCCCAGGGCGGGTGGCGAATCAGCGTGCTTGCCTATCGCGACTTCGACGGGCGGACCCTGCCCGCCAAGCTGTTCCTGAATGCCGGCGAACTCCAAATCAGGCTGATCATCGATACATGGCAAATCCCGCAATCCTGAGCGGCGCGGCATGGCCCGCGCCGGCCAAGATCAATCTGTTCCTGCACATCGTTGGTCGCCGGCCGGACGGCTACCATCTGCTGCAGACCCACTTCCAGTTCCTCGACCATGGCGACGACATCCGTTTCGGCCTGCGCGAGGACGGCATCGTCAACAGGGTGACCGACCTCGCGGGGGTGCCGCCCGAGGCGGACCTGGTGGTGCGTGCCGCGCGGGCCCTGCAGGCGGCCTCCGGTACGCGACTCGGCGCCGACATCGCCGTCACCAAGCGGCTGCCGATGGGCGGGGGGCTTGGCGGGGGCAGTTCGAACGCGGCCACCGTGCTGGTCGCACTCGATTTCCTGTGGGGCACCCGGCTGGGGGTCGAGGCGCTGGCCGCACTGGGCCTTGGGCTCGGCGCCGACGTGCCGGTCTTCGTGCGCGGGCAGGCGGCCTGGGCGGAGGGGGTCGGCGAGCGGCTCACCCCGCTGACGGCGGACGAGCCCTGGTGCCTGGTGATCCATCCCGGCTGCGAGGTGCCGACCGCCGCCGTCTTCGGCCATCCGGAATTGACACGGGATACGCCCGCACTCACAATCCCCGGCCTTCCGCCGGACCTCATGCACAACGACTGCGAGCCCGTCACTCGCCGCCTGTTTCCGGCGGTTGGCGCCGCGCTGGACTGGCTGGGCGAACACGCGCCGGCGCGGATGAGCGGTACCGGCGCCTGTATTTTCGCGTCCTTCGCGGACCGCGCGTCGGCGCAGGCGGTAGGGGAGCAGGTGCCGGCGCCGTGGACCTGGTTCGTCGCCCGCCGCCGCAACCGGTCCCCGCTGCTCGACCGCCTCGCCGCCGAGGCCAGGGCATGATGAGCGCGGCGATGCTCACGATTTCAATTGGGGAGTCGCCAAGCGGTAAGGCACCGGGTTTTGATCCCGGCATTCCCAGGTTCGAATCCTGGCTCCCCAGCCATATTTTTGATTGAAGGCGCTGCAGGACATGAGCTTCAACCGTTCCGCCATGATGCTGTTCGCGGGCAACTCGAACCCCGCGCTGTCGCGGGCCATCGCGGCCCACCTGCAGATCCCGCTCGGCAAGGCGACCGTCGGCAAGTTCAGCGACGGCGAGATCATGGTCGAGATCGCGGAGAACGTGCGCGCCCGCGACGTCTTCGTGTTCCAGTCTGTCTGCCAGCCGACGAACGACAACCTGATGGAGCTGATGGTGCTGATCGATGCGCTGCGCCGCGCATCCGCCGCCAGCATCACCGCCGTGATTCCCTATCTCGGCTACGCGCGGCAGGACCGCCGACCGCGCTCCGCCCGCGTGCCGATCACCGCCAAGGTCGTCGCCAACATGATCGCCGGCGTCGGCACCGATCGCGTGCTGACGGTCGACCTCCACGCCGACCAGATCCAGGGCTTCTACGACATCCCGATGGACAACGTGTACGCCTCACCTGTGCTGCTCGGCGACATCTGGAAGAACGAGTACGCGAACCTGATGGTGGTCTCGCCGGACGTCGGCGGCGTGGTGCGCGCGCGCGCGGTCGCGCGCCGCCTCGACAACGCCGACCTCGCGATCATCGACAAGCGCCGTCCGCGCGCGAACGAAGCGGAAATCATGAACATCATCGGCGACGTCCACGGCCGCAGCTGCGTGCTCGTCGACGACATGGTCGATACCGCCGGCACCCTGTGCCAGGCGGCGAAGGCGCTGAAGGAGCGCGGCGCGCGCTCGGTCTCCGCCTACTGCACGCACGCGGTGCTGTCCGGCAAGGCGCTGCAGAACATCGAGAATTCCGAGCTCGACGAGCTCGTGGTCACCGACACCATCCCGTTGACCGAAGAGGCGGCCGCGCTCAAGCGCATCCGCCAGCTGTCGGTCGCCGCGCTGTTGGGAGAGAGCATCAATCGCATGAGTTCGGGCCAGTCCCTGAGTTCGATGTTCATCGATTGAGCACGAGGCGCGCGCGTCTCTGGTCGCGGAGCGCGCGAGAAGCCTGTTCATCAAGCAAAGTCCAGGAGATTCATCATGCACAATAAATTCGAGGTCACGGCAGAGCCGCGCTCGATGCAGGGCAAGAGTGCGAGCCGCCGCCTGCGTCGTGAAGGCAAGGTGCCGGCCATTCTCTACGGCGCGAACAAGGACCCGGCGAGCATCCAGCTCGACCACAACCAGATGCTGCTGCACACCGAGCACGAAGCCTTCTACTCGCACATCCTCACGCTGAAGATGTCGACCGGCGCGGACGAGAAGGTCGTGCTGAAGGCGATGCAGCGCCACCCGGTGCGCCACCTGATCCTGCACGTCGACTTCCTGCGCATCGACGAGAACGAAGAGCTGACGCTGCGCGTGCCGATCCACTTCATCAACGAAGACACCTGCCCGGCGGTCAAGAACGAGGGCGGCGTCGTCAGCCACCTCATGAGCGACATCGAAGTCCTCTGCCTGCCGAAGGATCTGCCCGAGTACATCGTCGTCGACCTCGCCGAGGTCAAGCTCGAGGAGACGGTGCACCTCGGCGACCTGAAGCTGCCGGCCGGCGTGCGCAGCGCAGCCATCGCCCACGGCGGCGACCCGATGCTGCCGGTCGTGGCGATTCACGCGCCGCGCGGCGGCGACGCTACCCCGGCGGCCTGATCGCGCCGTCCTCGCGAGCCTGACGGCCGAAGCGTCGGCGCACGGCCGTCATGGCAAGCGAGTCCTCCCAGGGCGCAAGCCTCATCGTAGGCCTGGGCAACCCGGGTGCGCAGTACGCGCGCACCCGGCACAACGTCGGGTTCTGGCTGATCGACCGCCTTGGCGCGAGCCTCAGGGCGGACTCGAAGTACCACGCTGAAATCGGCACCACCACCATCGACGGCGAGCGCGTGGTGCTGATGAAACCGCTGACCTTCATGAACCGCAGTGGGCAGGCCGTTGGAGCCTACGCGCGTTTCTTCAGGATCCCGCCGGCGCAGATCCTGGTGGTCCACGACGAACTGGATCTCGCGCCCGGCACCGTGCGCCTGAAGCAGGGCGGCGGCCACGGCGGGCACAACGGGCTGCGCGACATCTCGGCGCAACTCGGCGCCGACTACCGGCGGTTGCGTATCGGCATCGGCCACCCGGGCAGCGCCGATCTCGTCACCGACTACGT
Source organism: Hydrogenophaga intermedia (assembly GCA_943370145.1). Classification (GTDB taxonomy): domain Bacteria; phylum Pseudomonadota; class Gammaproteobacteria. The sequence continues at coordinate 34,367 of CALRPY020000002.1, forward strand.
GCTCGGCAGTCCCGCGCCCGACGACCGCATCGCGATCGAGCAATCGATAGACCGTGCGATCGAACGCCTCGGCGACATCGTCAAGGGTCGCTTCGAGCACGCCATGAACGAACTCAACCGCCGCGACGGCGACGCCGGCCGCAAACAGACACGGAAAGAATAAGCATGGGTTTCAAGTGTGGCATCGTCGGCCTGCCGAACGTCGGCAAGTCATCCCTCTTCAACGCGCTGACGCAGGCGGCGATCGCGGCGGAGAATTATCCGTTCTGCACTATCGACCCGAACGTCGGCATCGTGCCGCTGCCGGACCCGCGGCTCGACGCGATCGCGAACCTCGTCAAGCCGAAGGTCACGGTGCCGACGTCGATGGAGTTCGTCGACATCGCGGGCCTCGTCGCCGGCGCGTCCAAGGGTGAAGGGCTCGGCAACCAGTTCCTCGCGCACATCCGCGAGACGCATGCCATCGCGCACGTCGTGCGCTGCTTCGAGAACGAGAACATCGTGCACGTCGCCGGCCGCATCGATCCGCTGGCCGACATCGAGGTGATCGAGACCGAACTCGCGCTCGCCGATCTCGATTCCGCGACGCGCGCGCTCGACCGCGCCGCGAAGCAGGCGAAGTCCGGCGACAAGGAGCTGAAGGCGCGCTGCGCCGCGCTCGAGGAGATCAAGGTCGGCCTCGACCAGGTGATTCCCGTGCGCGCGCAGGGTCTCTCGCCCGCCGCCCTGGAAGCGGTGAAGGGCCTCGCGCTGCTGACCGCGAAGCCGGTGCTCTTCGTCGCCAACGTCGACGAAAACAACCTCGGCGGCAACGAGTATTCCGCGCGCGTCGCCGAGTTCGCCGCGAAGCAAGGCGCCGAGTGCGTCGTGATCTGCGCGGCGCTCGAAGCGGAACTGTCCGTGCTCGGCGCCGAGGACCGCGCGCAGTTCCTCGCGGAAATGGGTCTGGAGGAGCCCGGCCTCAACCGCTTCATCCGCGCCGGCTACAAGCTGCTGGGTCTCCAGACCTACTTCACCGCAGGTCCCAAGGAAGCTCGCGCGTGGACCATTCCGAAGGGCGCCACCGCGCCACAGGCCGCCGCCGTCATCCATACCGACTTCGAGCGCGGCTTCATCCGCGCCGAAGTGATCGCCTACGACGACTACATCGCCTGCAAGGGCGAAGCGGGCGCCCAGGCCGCCGGCAAGCTCCGGCTCGAGGGCAAGGAATATGTGGTGCAGGACGGGGACGTCATGCATTTCAGGTTCAACGTCTGACGGTCGGGGTGGATGTCGGCGGTATCTGGTGGACCTTGGTGGAATCTCAAGACACTGTTTTTGAATAGCTAAAAGCCCGAATGGCGCAGATGGGCGCCATTGCCAGCTTTGCCGTCAGCGGATGGCGCCGTTGGACCAGTGGGAGAGTGCGTGGGAAGCGGGAGGGGCCGGCCAAACCTCCCGCGGATCGGTGCAAGGAGCACGGCTCCTGTCCTTGTTAAATGCTGCCTATCGTATGGGTCGGTTTAGGCTCCATGTGATAGGCAGCGACAAGGACGGCGATCCGCCTCGGGGTCTCGACGCCTGCAGAGCGGTACGCCTCCCGGCCACGTGCTTACTGCTATTCCTGCTGTTTTCGACCCTGCGCAAGGCGTCGGCGCGCGCGAGCAGAAGTGCTCTGCTTTTCGCATTAGGCGCGGCGTAACATCATCCCCGTCGTGATCCGGAGCTTCCGCTGCCGAGACACTCAGGCTCTGTTCAACGATGAGCATCCCGGGCGCTTCCGTGCGATCGAGGCGGTCGCCACGCGTAAGCTGGCCATGCTCGACGCGGCCAGGACACGTGAATTCCTGCGGTCGCCGCCGGGCAACCGGCTCGAAGCCTTGCGCGCCGACCGGGCAGGACAGTGGAGTATCCGGATCAACGACCAGTGGCGGCTCTGTTTCGCGTGGACCGACAGCGGCCCCGCCCGGGTTGAGATCGTGGGCTATCACTGAGAGGTCGCCCGCGTATGAGCAAACCCGTCAACCGCATGCGTGCCGTGCATCCCGGCGAGGTGCTGCGCGAAGAGTTCCTGGCGCCGCTTGAACTCAGCGTCAACGCCCTGGCCACGGCGCTGGGCGTGCCGGCCACGCGTATCCACGAAATCGTCAAGGAACGGCGCGGGATCACTGCCTACACGGCGGAGCGCCTGGCGCGCTACTTCGGCGACGATGCCTCGTCGTGGCTGGCCATGCAGGCCGACTTCGACCTGAAGACGCTACCCACCCGCGCCGAGATCATGCGCAAGGTGGCGCCGCGCGAGGCCCCGGCACGCTGAATTACTGGCGGCTACCCGTGTCTCGCACGCCCACAAATCACAGCCGCTCCGCTCACTTACCAAGCTTCTCCTGCAACCACACCTTGATCAGCGACTGGTAAGGCACGTCCCGCGCGTTCGCCGCTGCCTTGATGGCGTCGAGCAGATGCTGAGGCAGGCGGAGCGAGATCGTCTTGGTCGAGGGTTTGAGATTGGGAAGTATCGCGCGCTGCGCCTGTGTCCAATCAAGGTACTGGGTGGAGTCACGGCCTTCGGCTTCCCAGAATGCCCGCTCCTGCGCTTCCGACTTGAACTTCGGCCGCGACTTAGCCGGCTTGTTCATAGATGCTCCTTTCCTTTCGGTGCATGTCTCGCGCCGAGATTACCCTGATGAGCGAGCCGCGATCTCGCAGCGTGAAAGTGACGTGCAGCAGGCGCCCCTCGAGGGTCTTGCCCAGGGCGTGATACCTCGCTTCCTGGTCGCGGTGCTGCAGATCGTCGAGCAGCAACAGCGGCTGGCTGAAAAAGATTTCTTCAGCCTCCGATTGTGTCACCCCATGCTTCTCATTCTTGCGGGCGTTGCCGTCGTCCCAGTCGAAGCCGGTAATCTGAGCCAGATCTATCATTTTTTGTACATTATCATCATATACGCTGAACGGCGCCCACTTCCTCCGTTCGGCGGCGGCCGGTTCACGTGAAGTCCATCACACGCAGCCCGATGTTCAGCGGGTACGGTCGGTGGGTACGAAATCGGAGAACGTCCGTGAAGGTCATACCGATCAAGGCGCTGCACGACGGCTGACGGTTCAACGCCTAGCCGACCGCGCATGCCGCAGCGCGTCCAAGGTGTTGCGGCAAGGCTGGGGCCCCCGGCGGCCCGGTAGGCCCGGGATCGCGGCCGCGACGGCTGTTCAAGCGGCAGCCTTCTGCGCCTCCCATAAACCCGCGAAATCCGCGACCCCGATGATCCCGACGACCTGCCCGTCGTCGTCCATCACCTCGAACATCTCGTCCTTGCCGTTGCCGCGGATGTTGTAGAGGACGATGCAGTCCTCGTCGCCGCCGCCTTCGAAGTGCACACCGCCGGGCGCGCTCGCGGTGTAGCTGCCGGTCTTGCGGATTTCCTTGAGACTCCCGTCCGGCTCGTAGATCCGGTGCTCGCCCTGCACGACGAAGAGGTTGGTCTGGGCGAGGTGCCTGTGCAGGAAGATCCTCTGGTTCGCGTCGAACTTCACGAGGAAGTCGACGATGCGGTTCGCGGGATCCACGGCGAGCATCGAGATCTGCAGGTGCTTGAATTCGCCGAGCGGAAACCAGCGGACGTTGCGTTGATCGAAAGCGTAGGCCGGTGCGTGCATCGTATGCGTTCCCCGTCGTTTTCCGTGGTGTCTGCCGCGGCGGCGCGGGCTGCGCGGCGCCAGGTCGTCGCCAGCACGATTTTGCCGACGTGTGCGCCAGTGTACAGCGGTGGTGCGTGGCGGCGACTTGCGCGCGTGGGAAACGCGCAGCGGGCGATTCCCGGCGCAGGGTGCGTGCGGGGCGCGTCAACCCTGCACTGCCGCGGCGTCGCGGCCAAACGCGAACGAGTCCCCGGCTACGTGCAAGTCTCCCGTAAGGCAGTGCGTTCTTGTTATGGTGTGGGACCGCGGCGCCCCGGTCCTCGGGCGCGCCCGCCGAATTCGCACCCCTCAACTTTCCAGACCGGTCCGACAATCATGGCGCTACTCCTCATCCGTCACGGCGAAACCGATCTCAACGCGTCGCGCGTCGTCCAGTTTCCGGATACCCCGCTGGGCGCGACCGGGCTCGCGCAGGCGGCGAAACTCGGCCGGCGCCTCGCCGCCCATTCGCTGGAGATGGTCATCTGCAGCGACTACCTCCGCGCCCGCAGCACCGCCGAATGCGTCGCGCGCGCCGCCGGGGTGGATCTCGAGGAACGCGCCGACTGGCGCGAGCGCCACTTCGGCGAACTGCGTGGCCGCTCCTACGACACGCTCGGCGATCTCGACATCCTCGCCCGCGACTACGACCCGCCCGGCGGCGAGACCTGGGCCGAGTTCGACGCGCGCGTCGACCGTGCCTGGCAGGCGCTGCTCGAGCAGACCGCGGGCCTTGCCGGGGATGTCGCAGTCGTCACGCACGGCCTCGTGCTGCGTTCGCTGCTCGAGCGCCGGCTCGACACCACCCGCTATCCGGACGTCGCCGGCATGGTCGTCGGCAACACTTCCGTGACGACGGTCGAACCTGCCGCCCCGTGGCGCGTGCGCACGCTGGCCTGCGTCGCCCATCTCGACGGTGACGCGCGGGCCGTCGCGCCCGTGTAGCGCAACTGTCTTCCATTGTCGGGCCGGATTGTCGGACAATCCGGGCATTGCCTTTCGCGGCAAATTGGTGCGGTGCGGCAATTTGCGTCTTTCCGATGCATCTTGATCCAGATCATGCATGTCCGCGAATCCGCTCTGCAGACTCCCATCACCGAACATCGGGGAAACAATCCAATGAATATCTCAGCCTCATCCAATCTGCCCAAGACGAGGAAGGCCGAGCACTTCGATGTACTCATCGTCGGTGCCGGCATTTCCGGCATCGGTGGCGCCTACCATCTGAAGGAACAGTGCCCGGACAAGAGTTTCGTGATCCTGGAAATGCAGGACGGCTTCGGCGGCACCTGGCTCACGCACAAGTATCCCGGCATCCGTTCCGACAGCGACCTCTACACCTTCGGCTACCGTTTCAAGCCGTGGATTGGCCCGCCGATCGCGACCGCCGGTGAAATCCGCAAGTACATGGGCGAGGTGATCGAGGAGAACGACCTCGACCGCCACATCCGCTACAAGCACAAGATTCTCAACGCGACCTGGTCCAGCGAAGACAGCCTGTGGACCATCGAGGCCGTGCATTCGGACCACGACACGCCGGTCACCTTCACCGCGAACTTCCTGTGGATGTGCCAGGGGTACTACCGCCACGACAAGGGCTACACGCCCGAATGGGCGGGCATGAGCGACTTCAAGGGCAGGATCGTCCACCCGCAGACCTGGCCCGAGGATCTCGACTACAAGGGCAAGAAGGTCGTCGTCATCGGCTCCGGTGCGACCACCGCGACGATCGTCCCCGCGATGGCCGGCGACTGCGAGCACATCACCGTGCTGCAGCGCTCGCCGACCTACTTCGTGCCCGGCATCAACCAGAACGAACTGGCGAACATGCTGCGCAGCCTCGAGATCCCCGAGGAATGGGTGCACGAGATTGTGCGCCGGAAGATCCTGAAGGACTTCCAGGAACTGACCCGCCGCTCCTTCGAGGAGCCGGAGAAGATGAAGGAGGAACTGCTGGCCGGCGTGCGCGCCTACCTCGGCCCGGACTACGACATCGACAAGCACTTCACGCCGAAGTACCGGCCGTGGCAGCAACGCATCGCGTTCGTGCCCGACGGCGATCTGTTCAAGGGCATCAAGTCGGGCAAGGCGAGCGTCGTCACCGACGAGATCGAGCGCTTCACGGAGAAGGGCATCCTCACGAAGTCGGGACAGGAACTCGAGGCCGACATCGTCGTCACCGCGACCGGCTTCAACCTCAGTGCGCTCGGCGACATCCAGTTCACGATCGACGGCAAGCCGCTGCAGTTCTCGGACACCGTGACCTACCACGGCATGATGTTCACCGGCATGCCGAACCTGCTGTGGGTGTTCGGTTACTTCCGCGCGAGCTGGACGCTGCGCGCCGACCTGCTGGCCGATTTCGTCTGCCGCCTGCTCAAGCACATGGATGAGAAGGGCGTGACGAAGGTGTCGATCGCCATCCCGGAGGCGGACAAGGACATGAAGCTGCTGTCGTGGATGGATCCGCAGAACTTCAATCCGAACTACCTGATGCGTGACATGCACCTGCTGCCGAAGCGCGGCGAAAAGCCCGAATGGCAGCACACGCAGGACTACTGGACCGAGCGTGACGTGATCCCCGCGATCGACCTCGACAACCCGGCCTTCGTCTACGAGGGCAGCAAGGCCGGGCAGGCCGCCGGCAAGGAGAAGGTCAAGGCCGCGGGCTGAGACGCGCAAGCCCGCCCGTCGCCGCAACGGCGGCGGGCGATCCCGCGCGGCATTCCTGCCGTTCACAGCATGTGAACCCGCGACGCCAGTGGCGGGTTTTTTTGCCCGTCGGGTGCTTGCAAAGGGTCCGGCCCGCGCGCGGGCCGGACCTTATCCCTCGGGTCAAGCCGGACTCTCGGTTAGCATGGCCGGACCGCTATCGCGAGCCGATCCATGTCCGACAACACTACCAGCGCGCCCGGCGTGCGCACCGCCCTGCTGTCCTGGTCGACGCTGCTGCCCGTCGTGGCCTGCGTACTGCTCGGCGTCAGCAGCCAGGTTTCAGGTCCCGTGGTGCTGGCAGCCGTCGTGGTGGTGCTCGTGGGCACCGTGCTGGCCGCCGTCCACCACGCCGAGGTCATCGCGCTGCGGGTGGGCGAGCCCTTCGGCACGCTGGTACTCGCCCTGTGCGTGACCCTGATCGAAGTCGCGCTGATCGTCTCGATGATGCTCGCCAGCGGCTCCGAAGGGGCCGCGATCGCGCGCGACACCGTCTACGCCACGATCATGCTCGTGCTGACGGGCATCGTCGGGCTCAGCCTGCTGATCGGCGGGCTCAGGCACCGCGAGCAGGAATTCCACCTCGAGGGCGTCAGTGCCGCGTTGGCGACCCTGGCCGCGGTGGCGGTGCTCACGCTGATCTTCCCTGTCTACACGACCACGCGGCCCGGACCCTGGTATACCGATGACCAGCTGCTGTTGATCGCGGCCGCGTCGCTGGTGCTGTATGCCACCTTCGTCTTCACGCAGACGGTCCGGCACCGCGGTTACTTCCTCGACCGCGAGGGGTCGGAACAGGTGCCGTCGACGACGCCTCCGTCGAACTCGGACGTCCTGCTCAGCTCGGTGCTGCTGGTCGTGGCGCTCGCCGCGGTCATCCTGTTGACCAAGACCCTCGCGCCCTCGCTCGAAGTGGCGCTCAACCGTGCCGGTGCCCCGCCGGGTGTGAAAGGCGTGTTGATCGCCGCGCTGGTCCTGATGCCCGAAGGCCTCTCGGCCGTGCTCGCGGCGCGCGCGAACCGCCTGCAGACCAGCCTCAATCTCGCCCTCGGGTCGGCGCTCGCGAGCATCGGCCTCACGATTCCGGTGGTCGGCGTGCTGGCCGTCGCCACCGGCATGCCGCTCGAACTCGGCATCGACGGGCGCAGCAGCGCGCTGTTGCTGCTGTCCCTGTTCGTCACCTCGCTGGCCCTGGGTACGGGCAGGACCATCGTCCTGCACGGCGTCGTGCTGCTGGTGGTGCTGGCGGTCTACGTCTACACGACCTTCGTACCCTGAGCGGGCTGCGTTTCGTCTGGTTCAGCGCGTGACTATCAGCTGGGCCGGCATCGGCGCCGGCAAACCGGCCGCAGCGAGTGATTCGCGGATAGCCCGGTTGCCGTCGAAGTAGACCTGCCAGTAGTGTTCGGTGTGGCAGCACGGGCGCATCGCGAGCACCGGACCTGCGGGCTTGAATTCGAGGATCCCGACGTCGGGCGGCGGCGTGGCGACCACCTTCCGGCGTGGTAGGCGAGCACGACCCGGCTCGCCCGTCGCCGCGATGATTGTCACCGGATGCCGCGCGCGGGGGACCGACAGGCACCACTGCGCAGTCCGCCTACACTGGTGGAATACGAGTGCCGATACACCGCCACGCGGGAGGGAGGTTCTGCATGTCCGGGATGCTGCGAACCGAGACCGATTCCCAGGGCGCGATCGAGGTCGCGGCCGACGCGCTGTGGGGCGCGCAGACCGAGCGCGCGCGGCAGAATTTCAGGATCTCCGACGAGCGCATGCCGGCCGCCTTGATACTGGCGCTGGTGCGCGTCAAGCGCGCGGCGGCTGAAGCCAACGGGCAGCGTGGCCTCCTGCCCGCCGGTGTCGCGCGCGCGATCGTGATGGCCGCGGACGAAGTCCTCGCCGGGCTGCACGCCGCCGCGTTTCCGCTGCCGGTCTGGCAGACGGGTTCCGGCACGCAGACCCACATGAACGTCAATGAGGTGCTGGCGAACCGGGCCTCGGAACTGCTCGGCGGTGGTCGTGGCGCGGCACGCGTCGTCCATCCCAACGACCATGTGAATCTCGGTCAGTCCTCCAACGACGTCGTGCCGACCGCGATGCACGTCGCGGCGGTGGAAGGGCTCACGCGCCAGCTGCTGCCGGCGCTGCGGACGCTGCGTGGAACGCTCGCGGCGAAAAGTGCGACCTTCGCCGACGTCGTGAAAATCGGCCGCACCCACCTCCAGGACGCGACGCCGCTCACGCTCGGGCAGGAGATGTCCGGCTGGGTCGCACAGCTGGACCACGCCGAAGCGGGGATACTGCGCGCGCTCGACCCGCTGCATGCGCTCGCGATCGGGGGCACCGCGGTCGGCACCGGGCTCAACGCGCCGCCGGGCTTCGGCGAGGATGTCGCGGCGCGCCTTGCCGCCGACACCGGACTGCCGTTCAGGAGCGCCGACAACAAGTTCGCCGCGCTCGCCGCGCATGACGAGCTGCTCGCCGCGCACGGCGCCCTGAAGGTCCTCGCTGCGGCGCTGACGAAAATCGCGAATGACGTGCGCTGGCTCGCGTCCGGGCCGCGCGCCGGCCTTGGCGAGCTGCGGCTGCCGGAAAACGAGCCGGGCAGCTCGATCATGCCCGGCAAGGTCAACCCGACCCAGGCCGAGGCGCTCCTCATGATCTGCTGCCAGGTGTTCGGGAACGATGCCGCGATCACGCACGCCGCGGCCGGCGGCAATTTCCAGTTGAACGTCTGCAAGCCCGTCATCGCGCATGCCTGGCTGCAGAGCCTGCGACTGCTGGTGGACGGTATGGCGAGTTTCGACCTGCACTGTGCGCGCGGCATCGAGGCGAATCGTGAGCGCATCGCCGAACTGGTCGGACATTCGCTGATGCTCGTCACCGCGCTGTCGCCGCACATCGGTTACGACCGCGCGGCGGAGATCGCCGGGCACGCGCATCGCACTGGCGCGACCCTGCGCGACGCCGCGCTCGCGCTGGGCTACGTCAGCGCGGAGGATTTCGAGCGTTGGGTCAGGCCAGGACAGATGATCTGAGCGTCAGCGCAGCGCGAGCTCGCCCATCCAGTCGTACAGGGTTTTCGCGAGCCAGTCGCCGACCACGCGGTTGCCGGCGACGGTCAGCCCGATTTCGTGGCGGTGATAGAGCGGCAGGCTGTCCGGCGCGGCCGCTGCCGTCGCCAGCGGCTCGTGCAGTGTGTGGCAGCGCAGCCCGGCCTGCGTGCAGAATTCGGTGACGAGCGCCGCGTCTGGCGCCGGCAGCCTCTCAGCGGGCAGTCCGAACAGCGCCCGCCCGCCCGGCCATTCGTCGGCGGCGACCTGCGGCGCCAGTGGCAGGTGCACCAGCATGAAATGGATGTCGCGTTCGCGCGCGAGCGCGGCGAGCGCCTGCACGGACTCGAGCGTTGCCGCGTGCGCCTCGCGCAACGATGCGTCGTCGCCTCGAATACCGGCGAAGCGATCGCGCGCGGCGTCGCCTGGAACGTTTTCCGCCGCCATCGCGCGTGCGGCGGATTGCTCGCCGAGGAGGCGCGCCAGCGCGCTGTAGGCCGCGAACGGCGCCCACGCCGTGTCCGCGTAGCGCGGATGATCCTCGGCATGCGGCAGCAGGGGGGCTCCGCCCCCGGCGCCCGCGCGGCCGAACAGCCGGTCCGCATGCGGCATCAGTGACGAATACATGAAGACGATCGCCCGTGGCTTCAACTGCTCGACGAGCTGCCGCGCCATGGTGAGGTTCTGCGCCGCGCCGTAGCCCGACTTGCCGCCGATCACGAGGCGGACCGGTGGCTCGAGCGCCGTCATCTCGTTCAGCAGGCGCTGCGCGTTGATGACCGCCGCCTCGTCGATATCCGTGCCCCAGCTCTCGGTGAACTCGTCACCGAACACCAGGAACTTCAGTTCGCTGCGCAGGTGGGTGCCCATCGGGCGGTCGCGCAGGCCGATTTCGTTGGTCTTGAAGAGGATCTCGAAGTCGCCGCTCGGCGCCGTCAGAAGCTGGTCGACGTTGGGGCGATAGCGGAAGCCCAGCTGCGGATCCGGCTCGACGAATTTTTCGAGCGCCTGCCCAAACGCGGCGTCATCGGTGAACGGGGCGGGCTTCAGGCCCAGCCCGAAGCGGGCATAGGCTTCGGCCACGCCGGCCAGCAATGCGAGCAACACCAGAACCTGCAGCACGCGCGCGCCCATGCTCCCCCCTTGCCGTTGCAATCCCGTCGGTCGGGCTCTTCGCGGCCCGCCCGTTGAGCATAGTCGCGGGCCGGGGACCAGGCCAACACCGCGCGGCGGGAGGCATCACTCGAGGTCGAGGATGAACTTCCATTCAGCGGGGGTGACGGGCAGCACCGACAGCCGGTTGCCCCGGCGGACCAGCGCCATCCCGGCAAGTTCAGGTGCGGCCTTCAGTTCGCCGAGCGTGATGGTGCGCGTCAATCGTTGCTTCAAGCTGACGTCGACGACGTACCAGCGCGGCTTGTCGGGGTCGCTCTTCGGGTCGAAATACGGGCTTTCGGGATCGAAGGCGGACGGGTCGGGATAGGCCGCGCGCACGACCTCGACGATGCCGACGATGCCGGGCTCCGCACAGTTCGAGTGGTAGAAGAACGCAAGGTCCCCGCGCTGCATGTCGTCGCGGATCATGTTGCGCGCCTGGTAGTTGCGCACGCCATCCCACATCGTGGTGCGGTGGGGCATCGCCGCGAGATGGTCGAGACTGAAGGTGTCGGGCTCACTCTTCATGAGCCAGTGTCGAATGCTCATCGGGTGTCTGTCGCGCGCGTGGGAGGTGGTGCCCTCCACAATGCCGCTGCGGGTCGTAATCTTGAACCAAGGGCTCAAGATTGGAACTTCTCGGAACGACTTAAGGCTTTCCGCTGCGAGGCGGACCTGCTCAACGTCGATACCAGATCGGTTCCTTCAGCTAAAAATTATCGGCTCAAGGATTTTCGAACCCCTGGCGAACACCGCAGAGGGCACCGGGGATCATTCTAACGCGATTGACTCAGTTTGTGCCCTGCGGCGAGCGTGCCGCGGGGACTGTCTCTCCGCGTGAGAGCGCCGACTGGATCTTGCGGTGGATGCGTTCGATACCGTCGCCGATGTCGCTCGTGACGTTTTCGTTACGGCGGCGGAAATCGAGGTATTCGTGCGCGATGTTCAGCGCGGCCATCACCGCCACGCGCTCGCTGCCGATCACCTTGCCACTGTCGCGCTGCTCGCGCAGCTTGCGATTGAGGAACTCGACGCTCGCGAACAGCGACTCGCGCTCATCCTCCGCGCAGCCAACGACGTACTCCTTGTCCATGATCGTCACGGTGATGGGCTTGACCGGAGAACTCATGCGCGCAGTGCCTCCATGGGCGGAACGTGCAGCGCCCGAGGGGGCTGCGGAGATGCTTGTCTGTGTGAGCCGGCCAGCCCCCGCGGGTGGCGGGTGCTGGTCAGCGGGTTTCCATCGCCTTAAGGCGCGCGATCATGGCTTCGACGCGGCTGCGGGCCTGTTCGGTCTTCTCTATCAGGGTCGCGCGCTCGACCGTCAGCGCGGCCTGTTGGCTGCGCAGGACTTCGTTCTCATGCTTGAGCGTGTCGATCTGGCGGATGAGTTCATCCACCCTGGCTTCCAGCGTCGCGAGATCCAGCTTGTCTTTCAACGTGGTGGCCATGCTGTTGCGTTGTGACGCCGGTCGCGCACAGGAATGTGTCTGAAACGCAATATAGAGCCGCACCCAGACCGGGTCAACGGGACGGCGCGCTGCGCAGTCGCGAGCCGTGCGCGCGTGGCGACCGCGCTTCTGCGGGTCCGGCACTCGTGTGATAATCGCCACTCCGCGAAGCGAGACCGTGACCCATGACTGTCCGTTCCGAAAGCGAGCTCTACGACGCCGTGGCGCAGGCGCTTGCCACGCTCTCGACCGATGTCGCCGCCGCCGAGAGCCACGGCATGCTGTGCGGCATGCTGTGCAATCCGGAACCCTTCAACGGCGACACCTGGCTGCGCCACGTGCTCGGCTACGAGGCGGGTCGCAGCCTCGCCGAGCTCCCCGCGACCAACCCGCTGCTCACGATGGTGAGCGCCACCATCAGGTCGCTGCGGGACGAAGATTTCGGCTTTGTGCTGCTGTTGCCGCCCGACGACGCCCCGCTCGGCGAACGGGCGGACGCCTTGGGCGCCTGGTGCCGCGGTTTCCTGTCCGGCTTCGGTCTGCACGGCTCCGGCGCGAACCTGCACGAGGAGGGCCGGGAATTCCTGCTCGACCTCTACAAGATCGGCCAGGTCGCCGCCGACGACGCGCAGGGCGAAGACGGTGAGCGCGCGCTCCTCGAGCTAGCCGAATATGCGCGCATGGGCGCGATGATGCTGCACGAGGAATTCCGCAGCCTGTTCACCGACGAGCTGCCCAGCCTGCACTGAGACCCGCCTCACCCGAGGACCCGAGACGAACATGGACAAGCGTGAATTCGCCCGCCGCCGCAAGAAGTTGATGGACGTCGTCGATCGCGGCGGCATCGCCATCCAGCCGACCGCCCCCGAGCGCGTCCGCAATCGCGATGTCTACTACCCCTATCGCTCCGACAGCGATTTCCACTATCTCACCGGCTTCCCCGAGCCCGAGGCGGTGATGGTGCTGGTGCCGGATCGCCCGCAGGGCGAATACATCCTGTTCTGCCGCGAAAAGGACCCGGAAGCGGAGACCTGGCACGGCCGCCGCGCCGGCCTCGAAGGTGCCTGCGAGCTCTACGGCGCGGACGACGCCTTCCCGATTTCCGATCTCGACGACATCCTGCCGGGACTGCTCGAAAACAAGGAGCGCATCTATTACACGATGGGGCGCTACCAGGATTTCGACCAGCGCCTGCTCGGCTGGCTGAACCGCGTGTCCAGCAAGTCCCGCGCCGGCGTGCACACGCCGGACCAGCTGCATTCCGTCGCGCATTACGTGCATGAGATGCGCATGTACAAGAGCCGCGAGGAGATCAAGACGATGCGCCGCGCGGCCCAGATTTCCGCCGCTGCCCACCGTCGCGCGATGGAGGTCTGCCAGCCCGGGCTTTTCGAGTACCAGATCGAGGCCGAGCTGCTGCACAGTTTCATGCGCCATGGCAGCCGCTCGCCGGCCTACCCGAGCATCGTCGGCGGCGGCGCCAACACCTGCATCCTTCACTACAACGAGAACAACGAGCAGCTCGCCGACGGCGACCTGCTGCTGATCGACGCCGGCTGCGAGCTCGACCACTACGCGAGCGACATCACCCGCACGTTCCCGGTCAACGGCCGTTTCACGCCTGAACAGCGGGTGATCTATGAAATCGTGCTGGAAGCCCAGCTCGCCGCAATCGAGCGCGTGGCGCCGGGCAACTCCTGGAACGACCCGCACGAGGCGGCGCTCGAAGTGATCACCAAGGGGCTCGTCGACGCCGGCATTCTCAAGGGGCGCTGGAAAACCCTGCTGAAGGAGGAGGCTTTCCGTCCCTACTACATGCATCGCACGGGGCACTGGCTCGGCATGGATGTGCACGACGTCGGTGACTACAAGGTCGGCGACGAATGGCGGACCTTCGAGCCCGGCATGGTCACGACCGTCGAGCCCGGGCTGTACATGTCGCCGACGATCAAGGGCCTCGCGAAGCGCTGGTGGAACATCGGCGTGCGGATCGAGGACGACGTCCTCGTCACCGCCGACGGTCACGAGGTGCTGAGCCACGGCGCGCCGAAATCAGTCGACGAGATCGAAGCCCTGATGCAGCTCGCCAGTGGCGGCTGAGTTCGACGCGGTCGTCGTCGGCGCGGGCCTCGCCGGCGCGACCCTCGCGCTCGGGCTCGCGCGGCTCGGCCTGAACGTCGCGACCGTCGACGCCCGTTCACCGACGGCCGCCGCGCCCGGGCGTGACGTGCGCGGCCTCGCGCTGGCGCCGTCGTCCCAGCGCCTGCTGGCCCGGCTCGACCTCTGGCCCGCGCTGGCGCCGCATGCGGTTCCGCTCAAGCACATCCTCATCACCGATCGGGGCCAGTTCGGTTCGGCAGCGCTCCATGCCGCCGACGTCGGGGTGCCGGCGCTGGGGCATGTGTGTCCCGCCGACCAGCTGCTTGCCCGACTCGACGCCGCGCTGGCGGTCGATCCGGCCTGCACCAACCACTGGCACGCGACCGTCACCGGTATCGCGGTCGCGGGCGACCGGGTCGGGGTGACGGTCGGCAGCGCCGACGGCACCGTCGCCACGCTTGAAAGCGGCCTGCTGGTCGCCGCCGACGGCATGCAGTCTTTCGTGCGCCGCCACTTCGACATCGGGGTCACGACCCGCGATTACGGCCAGACGGCGATCGTCGCCAACATCGACGTCGAACGGCCGGCGCCCGACACCGCATTCGAGCGCTTCACGCGCGAGGGGCCGCTTGCCGTGCTCCCACTGGGCGGCGCGCGGGTGGTGCTGGTCCGCGCGGCGCGGAGCACGGAGGCCGAGGACCTGATGCGCATGCCGGCCGACGACTTCCTTGCCGACGCCGAGCGCCGCTTCGGCCAGCGCCTGGGCCGCTTCACGCGGCTCGGCGAGCGCCACGCGTACCCGCTGACGCTGAATCGCGCGAATACGCTGCACGCGCCCCGCTCGGTGCTGGTCGGCAACGCGGCCAACACCATCCACCCGAACGGGGCGCAGGGCCTGAACCTCGGCCTGCGTGACGTCGCGACCCTGCTCGACTGCGTCGAGGCCGCGCTCGCCCGGGGTGAGGATCCCGGCGCGCCGGCCGTGCTTGCCGGGTACGCCCGCCGCCGGGAACCCGACCATGCGCGCACGGTGCGCTTCTCGGATGGCCTGGCGCGGCTGTTCGGCACGGACTTCGCGCCGCTGAATGTCGCGCGCGGCGCCGCGCTGCTGGCCTGTGACCTGCTGCCGCCACTCAAGAAGGCGCTGATCTGGCGCCTGATGGGCCTGCGTGGCGAGACGAACGCATGGCTGCGCGCCCCGGACTGAACCCCCACGAGGTCGCTGTCGTCGGCAGCGGTGTGGTCGGTGCGACCCTCGCCTGCCTGCTCGCCGAGCAGGGCACGAGCGTCGCGCTGATCGATGGCATCGCCCGTCACCCCGCGCACGACGAGCCCTGGGACCTGCGCACCTACTCGCTGACGCCGGCATCGCGACGCATCCTGGTGGCGGCCGGCGTGTGGGCGCGCCTCGACCCGTCACGCGTCGCGGCCTATCACGGCATGCACGTGTGGGACGGCGCGCGGCGGGGAGCGATCGATTTCGACGCCGCCGACAGCGGCCGCCCGGCGCTCGGTTACATCGTCGAACAGTCGAACCTGCTGCAGGCCCTGCACGCCGCGCTGCAGGCGAAGCGCGGCATCGCGACGGTCACCGGCGTCGTCGACGCACTGCTGCCCGGCCTCGAGCGCCTGGACCTCCGGCTGGGCGACGGCCGCGAGATCGCCGCGCGCGTCGTCGCCGCCTGTGACGGCGGTGATTCCCCGCTGCGTTCCCTGGCCGGCATCGAACTCGACGAACGCGACTGTACGCAGTACGCCGTCGTCGCCAACGTGCGGACGGTGCTGCCCCATGGCCGTATCGCGCGACAGTGCTTCCTGCCCGACGGGCCCCTCGCCTTTCTTCCGCTGGCGGCGCCGGACTGGTGTTCGATCGTCTGGTCGACGAGCGAAGCCGCTGCGGCGCGCATGCTGGAACTCGACGATCCGGGCTTCTGCGCCGAATTGGGCACGGCCTTCGGCCACACCCTTGGCGAGGTCGTCGCGACCAGCCGCCGGCTCAGGTTTCCGCTGCGCTGGCGCCACGCGCGGCAGTACAGCGCCGGGCGCGTGGCGCTGGTCGGCGACGCCGCCCACCTCATGCACCCGCTGGCCGGCCAGGGCCTGAACGTCGGTCTGCTCGACGCCGCGGCCCTTGCCGAGGGCATCGGTCGCGCGAAGCCCGCCGCGCTGCGCTATCCCCGCGCGCTGCTCCAGCGCTACGAGCGCCGGCGCCGCGGCGAGGTCATGCTGATGCTGGAGGTGACCGACCGCCTGAACCGGTTGTTCACCGCCGACAATCCCGCCCTCGGCTGGCTGCGCAGCACCGGCCTCTCCCTGACCAACCGCCTGCCGCTCGCCAAGCGCCTGCTGATGGCGCACGCGATGGGCGACAGCGGTGACCTCCCGGCCATCGCGCGGCCCGCGCAGGACGCGCACTGAGTCCGATGCTGCACTATCGCGGAGCTCCGATGCCGTGCGCAGCACATCGGGCGTCTGGATTAGCCTCCGAGAACACAGAGGGCGCAAACCCGGATGCGCCCGCTGAATCGCACGGCCGGTCCTGACGTGTCCGGCCGCGATGCATCTGTTTTCTCCGTGCTCTTCGTGTCCTCCGTGGTCAAACCAGGCGCGTCCGCAAGCCCGGGCGCCGCGCTTTACCACGGAGGACACGGAGAGCACGGAGAAGAAAACGCCGACCGGCGCGGCGCAGCGGGTGGCGAGGCAGCGAAGTCGTCACGCACCCGCCCCACCCCTCCCCACCCTCGATGTTCCCGGTGGCAATTCGACGCTTGAACCCGGCGCAATGACAAAGGCCCCGTGCCGGGCTCGCGGCCGGCCAGAGAAAAGGTGTCAGATTTAAAATCTGACACCTTTTCTCCTTTGCTCGGCTGACGATTCTCGATGCCATGGTCTGAACCGGCAGGCCCCTGGACCCTGCAGACCGTCTGAGCGCAGCGCGCGACACGGTTGCCAGGAGGCAAGTCGACGCCTGAGCCTGGCGCAATGACAAAGGCCCCGTGCCGGGCTCGCGGCCGGCCGGCGGCCCGCGCCCTGCCGCGCCCCGTGCGAGCGGGGCTGGTAGAATCGCCGTATCGCAATCCCAGCCGGACAGACCCGCATGGCCACTCCCGCCGACACCCCGCTCTACGAATCGACGCTCACGAGCCTCAAGCTGCTCGGTCGCGGCAAGGTGCGTGACATCTACGCGGTCGACGACGACCACCTGTTGATCGTGACCACCGACCGGCTGTCGGCCTTCGACGTCATCCTGCCCGATCCGATCCCCGGCAAGGGCGCGGTGCTGCACGAGATGTCGCTGTTCTGGTTCCGGCATTTCGCCGACACGGTGCCGAACCACCTCTCGCGGCTGACGCTCGAGGATGTGCTGCCGAACGCCGACGAGCGCGCCCAGGTCCAGGGTCGCGCGATGGTCGTGAAACGATTGCGCCCGCTGATGGTCGAGGCGGTGGTGCGTGGTTACCTGATCGGCTCGGGCTGGAAGGATTACCAGCGAACCGGCGAGGTCTGCGGTATCGCGCTGCCGCCGGGCCTGCGCCAGGCGGAGCAGTTGCCGAAGCCGCTGTTCACGCCGTCGACCAAGGCCGAGCAGGGCGAACACGACGAGAACATCGACTTCCAGCGCGCCGAAGCGGTGCTCGGCCGCGAGTACGCGCACAAGGTGCGCGATCTCGCACTGCGCATCTACAGCGGCGCGGCGGCCTATGCGCGCACGCGCGGCATCATCATCGCCGACACCAAGTTCGAGTTCGGCACCGATCGCAACGGCGAGGTCGTGCTGATCGACGAGGTGCTGACGCCCGACTCCTCGCGGTTCTGGCCGGTCGACGGCTACCAGGTGGGCTCCAGCCCGCCTTCGTTCGACAAGCAGTTCGTGCGTGACTACCTCGAGACGCTCGACTGGAACAAGCAGGCGCCGGCGCCGCGCCTGCCCGCCGAAATCATCGCGAAGACCGCCGCCAAGTACCGCGAGGCGCTGAGCCGCCTGACCGGCTGAGGCCCGACTTCAGTCGAAGCTCGCCCACTCGGCGAGCGGCGCGCGCTCCGTGCGCAGGCTGTTCTCGACCGCGCTGGTGTCCTCGTGGCCCAGCGCCATGCCAAGCAGCACCTTTTCATCGTCGGCCAGACCCAGTTCATCCCTGATGATCCCGTGGAACTGCGTGAATGCGAACTGCGGGCAGGTGTGCAGGCCGCGGCCACGGGCAGCGGTCATCACATTGCCGAGGAACATCCCGTAATCGATCCACGCCGAGTAACCCAGCGAGCGGTGGATGGTGAAGATCATGCCGACCGGTGCGTCGAAGAACCTGAAGTTGCGTGCGTGCTGGCGGTGCGTGCGCTCGCGATCGCCCTTGCCGATGCCGAGCAGGCCGTAGAGGTCCCAGCCCACCTTGCGCCGCCGGTCGATGAACGGCGACACCCACTCGCTGGGATAGATCGGAAATTCCCCGCGATGCTTCTGTTCGCAGTCCGGGTCGTCGAATGCCTCCAGGATGCGCGTCGACAGCGCCTCCTTCCTCGCACCGGTGAGCACGCGCACCCGCCAGGGCTGGATGTTGGTGCCCGAGGCCGAGCGTGCGGCGACGGTGAGGATGTCCTCGATCGTCGTGCGCGGCACCGGCGTCGGCAGGAACGCGCGCACGGAGCGGCGCGACGCGATGGCCGCGTCGACGGCGGCCTGGTTGCTGTCGGTCATGGTGTTCTCGGTTTCAGTATTCGTCGGGATCGAGGATGTCCGGCGCGTCCGGGTCGTATTGCGGGCGCGGCCCGGGACTCGGGATCGCCTCCAGTTTCATCGAGGACGGCGCCGCCGGCGGCGGCGGGGGCTCGGCCGCGCCGTAACGCACGAGCTCGAAGTTCCAGCGCGCGGGATCTTCGCGGTGCACCTGCTTGACGATGGTCTCCGCGGCCGGCGCGTACCAGCGGGTCACGTGGGTCGCGCCCTGCTTGGGCCCGACCATCCACTTGTCCACGCACTCGATGCGGAACGCGTCCAGCGTGCCCGCCGGCACGGTCACCGCTTCGAAGGCCACGACCTTGCACTGCGACTCGCCGTCCCAGATCAGGTTGTTGAAGGCGGTGAAGCCGACGTAGCCCTGGCGCCAGCGTGTGCCGACGCCCAGCGGGAACTTCAGCGCCGGTGCGAAGGGCCGGAACTCGACGAGCTTGCGGCCCGCCGGGTCGCTCACCCGCACGGCGTTGGTGTCGTCCGGGCCGGAGGTCTCGAGCCGATGTCCATTGCAGTCGGCGACCGCGCTGCCGTCAGGGGCGACTTCGACAATGCGCCAGACCGCGCAGTCGACGCCCATCAGGTGGCCGGCGTATTCACGCACCGTGCCCACGACCTGGTTCGGCCGCTGCGCCTCGCCCGCCGCCGGCGTCGCCCACGGCAGCACGCAAAGCACGCCCACGGACAGCGCCCGCGCGGCGGTGCGTAACGCAGCTATTCCCCTCTTGATCCCACGGTTTCCAGACGCTACCGTATGGCCACGCATACGGTGGCGTATGGATCGGGCGGGCGAAGGCAGCCGGTTCATGCGTCCGCCGGGCGGCAGATCAGCAACCTGAATTGCCGTTCGGCAAGCGCGTCCCGCAGTGCGGGATCGATCGTCAACGACGTCGTGTATTCGCCGACCTGGTAGAAATACAGGGCGCGCGCGCGCAACAACGCTTCCTGATCGGGAAAGCCGGCGGCGCGGAACAGTTGCTCGAGATAGTCGACGCGCTGCTGGTCGACCATCGCGACCGCCTGTGCCGCCCCCTTGTTGAAGCGCGCGAACTCGCGCATGGCGATGTCGTGGCGCGAATCCTCCGTGTGCTGCGTGAAGTCGATGACGGCGTGGATTTGCCCGGCGGGGTCGTCGACCTGTTGTTCGGTGAGACGTGCGATGAACGACATCTGCTGTTCACGCCACCAGTCCACCATCGAACGCAGCAGGTCGTCACGGTTCTTGAAGTGCCAGTAGAAGCTGCCCTTGGTCAGCTTCAGCTTGCGGGCCAGCACTTCCACCTTGACCTGGCCGATGCCCAGCGCGAACAGCACATCGAGTGCCTTGCGCAACCAGGCGTCACGATCGAGCGGTTTCTTCTGTGTGCGCGTCATGCGATGCATTCATCGGTTCAACGTGACGACATTATGCCTGCGGCTGCTGCGCACGGGGAAACGCAGTGGTGGCGAAGCGCGAGGATTTCTCCTGTAACACTGGCCTAAAGCGCGACGCCATCGCGCTCCTCCTGTGGCAATAGCCCCGGGGCGGCACCCCACCGCCCCGCAATTTTTCCGCCGGCCTGAACGCGCCGCACAATTGTCTGCGCGCCCGCCAACGCTTAGGCTGCCGACAGGTCGCTGACATTCGAGCCTCGCGGCCACCATCATCGATGGCTCGGTCAACGACACGGTCAACGGCAGGGGAGATCATCATGGGCGCCAGCGAAAACAAACAGATCGTCCGCAACAATTTCGAACAGCTCGCACTCGGCAACGGCGCGCCCCTGCTCGACAGCCTCGCCGACGACGTGCAGTGGACCATCATCGGCACGACGACACTGTCGAAGACCTTCAAGGGCAAGCAGGCCGTGGTCGAGGAACTGCTGGTGCCGTTCCGCGAAGCGCTGGTCGATGGCCACATCCACATCCACGTCGAGAACCTGCTCGCCGACGGCGACTTCGTCGTCGTGCAGGGACGCGGCGAAGCGATGACGAAGCGCGGCGTCGCGTACAACAACACCTACTGCTGGGTCTATCGCTTCGAAGGCGGGAAGATCAAGGCGCTGACCGAGTACCTCGACACCGAACTCGTCACGCGCGCCTTCGGCTGAACGCGCATGCCGGTCAGCAGGCTCGCCGGCATGGCCGGCATCGGCGTCGACCGCATGGGGGCGGCGGCCGATGCGCTCGCCGATCCGTCGGTGCTCCGGCTCGAGAATCTCGACACCGATCTGCCGCCGCCGCCCGGCGTGATCGACGCGACGCGCGCGGCGGTCGCGCGCGACGACGCGAACAGTTACCTGCCTTTCCTGGGCGCCGATGACCTGCGCGCGACGGCGGCCGCGCTGGTCGGGCGCGCCGCCGGCATCGACTACGACTGGCGCCGCAGCACCATCGTGACCGCCGGCGGCCTGTCCGGCATCCTCAATGTGCTGCTGGCCTTGCTCGAACCGGGCGACGAGGTCGTGATGCCGAGTCCGATCTACATCGGCCTCGTCAATCGCGTGCGCCTCGCCGGCGGCGTGCCGGTGTTCGCCCCGATGCAATGCATCGACGGCGCATGGCGCTGCGACGTGGCCCGCCTGCGGGCCGTCGTGACGAAGCGCACCCGCGTGTTCCTGATGATGAGTCCGGTGATGCCGAGCGGCGCGGTGCTCGATGCGCGCGACTGGCGGGCGATCGCCGAGGCCTGCATCGCGGCCGACGCGTGGCTGCTCTATGACGCCGCGATGGCGCGCATCCTGTTCGACGGGCGAGCGCCGCTGCATCCCGCGGCGCTGCCCGGCATGGCGGCGCGCACGATTACCGTCGGCTCGGTGGCGAAGGAACAGCGGATGATCGGCTGGCGGATAGGCTGGGTGGTCGCACCTGAAGCCATCATCGACGACATCGGCCTGGTGTCGATCTCGAACGTCGTGTGCCCGGTCGGCATCGCGCAGGACGCGGCGGTCCGCGCGCTCGCCGCGGGAGACGACGACGTCGCCACCGCGACGGCCGAATGGCAGCGCCGGCGCGATCTGATTCTCGACGAACTGCGCGGCTATCCGGTGCTGCGCCCCGCCGGTGGCTGGTCGATGCTGATGGACTGCGCGCCCCTCGGCCTCGATGGCGAACAGGCGGCTGCGCGCCTGTTCGAGCACGGGCGCATCGCCGCGACCGCGATGACCGGCTGGGGCGACGCGGACAGCGCGCGCTACCTGCGCTTCGTGTACGCCAACGAGCCGCGCGAGCGCCTCGTGGGCCTGCGCGCGCGGGTCGAGGCGGCGCTGGGGCCTCCCGTCGCCCTGGCCGGCGGGACGTGACCGCCGGCACGGTTCCGCCACGCGCCCGCGGATTGACACCGGCCCGTCATGTTCATCGGCGAGCCTCTGCGCCTGGAAACGCGAGGAGACCCGTCATGCGAGAGTTCCAGTACCCGTCCGACCCCGTTGCCGACCTGCACCGTGAGATGAACGCAATCTGCGGCCTGCTGCAGTTCGCCCGTGACCGCTGTTACCCGGAGGCGCTGAAAGCGCAGCTGGAGAGCATGCTGGCCGCGTCCCTCGCCGAAGCCAACCGCCAGCGCTGCGCGAACCGGCCGGCCGCCTGAGCGCGGCGCGCCGGACGCGCCGTCGTCAGGGTTCGAGCAGGGGCAGGATGTCGATCATCCGATCGACCAGGCCGTCCGGCGCATGGTCGGCGAGGCGGGCGTTCGGCGAATACCCGTAGGTCACGCACAGCACGCGGGTGCCCGCCGCGCGCGCGGCTTTGAGATCCGCCATCGAATCGCCGACCATCGTCGAGGTGCCGGCGCTCGCGCCGAGCGCGGAGAGCGCGTGCAGCAGCGGGGCCGGGTCCGGCTTCTTCACCGGCAGGGTGTCGCCGGCGACGGTCACGTCGAACCAGCGGGCGAGATCGAGCGCCGCGAGCAGCGGCGCGGTGAAGCGCGCCGGCTTGTTGGTGACGCAGCCGAGCGCATAGCCACGGGCGCGCAGGGCCTCGAGCGTCTCGACGACACCGGGATAGGGCAGGGTGGTCGTCGTCAGGCTCGCCGCGTAGTGGCGAAAGAACGCCGCGTGGGCGGCCTCGAACAATGCGGGTTCCGCGCTGCCGTCGAGGCTGTCGGTCAGGCAGCGGTGGATCAGGCGCTCGGCGCCGCCACCGACGTAGCCGCGGATGCGCCCGAGGTCACGGGCCGGTACCCCGCATTCGGCGAGTGCACGATTCGCGGCGGCGGCGATATCGGGCGCGCTGTCGACCAGCGTGCCGTCGAGGTCGAAGAGGACGGCGCGGCGCATGCCCGCTCACGCACCGCGCGCGTGGGCGATCTCGGCACGCATCGCGGCGATCGTCGCCGCGTAGTCCTTGGAATTGAAGATCGCGGACCCCGCGACGAAGGTGTCGGCGCCGGCCGCCGCGATCTCGCGGATGTTGTCGGTCTTCACGCCGCCGTCGATTTCGAGGCGGATGGGGTAGCCGCTCGCGTCGATCATCCGCCGCGCCTCGGCGAGCTTGACCAGCGCCGAGGGGATGAAGGACTGGCCACCGAATCCCGGGTTCACCGACATCAGCAGCACCATGTCGACCTTGTCGAGCACGTAGCGCAGCGCGTCCAGCGAGGTCGCCGGATTGAACACGAGGCCCGCCTTGCAGCCGAGGTCGCGAATCAGCTGCAGGCTGCGGTCGACGTGCTTGCTCGCTTCAGGGTGGAAGGTGATGTAGCTCGCACCGGCTTTCGCGAACTCGCCGATCAGGTGGTCGACGGGCTCGACCATCAGGTGCACGTCGATCGCGGCCGTCACGCCGTACTTGCGCAGCGCCGCGCACACCATCGGGCCTATCGTGAGGTTCGGCACGTAATGGTTGTCCATCACGTCGAAATGAATGAATTCCGCGCCCGCGGCCACCACGGCGTCGACTTCGGCGCCGAGTCGTGCGAAGTCGGCGGACAGGATCGAGGGAGCGATGACGTCGGCTTGCATGCGGGTTCCCGTGGCAGTGAAGGCGCGTGCACTTTAGCCGAAAGTGCGGCAGCGCGGCAGACACGCCTGCAGAAGCGGCACCCACCGGTCGCTAAGCAGCGGTGTCCATCATGAAGGCAATGAGATCCGAGCCCATGCGTCGAGTCCTGCCAGTTGTCAGTGTGTTGTCCCTCGCGCTCGGCGCATCAGCGGTCGGGGCCCAGGAACCGGCTGCCGCCCCACCGGCCGCGCCGGTGCCGGCGGGGGCTGACATGGCGCCCGTACCTGCCGGCGCGACGAGCCCGTCGTCCGCAGCTGACGCCCCCGCCGGTGCCGCGAGCCCGGCGGAGACAGCCGACGTCCCTGCCGCTGCCGCGAATGAGTCAGCGGCAGCGAAAGGTCGCGAACATGAGCTGTCCGCGCTGCTGCCGCGACTCGCGCTGGAGGACGAACTGCTGTGGCTGGAAGCCGACGGCGAGCGCTTCTTCGCGTTCCGGCGCACGCCGACGCGGAACAAGCCGCGCGGCGCGATCCTGATCGTGCCCGCACCGGGCCGCTTCATCGATGAAACGGCGTTGATTCGCAGCCTGCGCAGCCTGCCGCCGGCCGGCGGCTATTCGACGCTGGCCGTGCAGCCGCCGCTGACGGCCGCCGCCCCGCCGGCACGGACTGCCGAACCGACCCCGGATGCCGGAACCGCGCCGGACGCGACCGCGGCGGCGGCCGGGGGCGATGCCCTCTGCGCACGGTTGACCGCGGCCCTGGCCGCGATTGCCGCGGAGGGTGCGCCGCTGGTCGCCATCGCCGCTGAAGCGGGCAGCGTGCAGGCCGTCCTCGACTGCAATGCCGGTGCGCCGCCGCCCGGCGTCCAGGCCTTCGCCGCGATCGGTCGCTGGCAGGGCAGCTTCGACAGGTTGGGCGTGCCCAGCATCGAATTCGTGCCGATGCGGGACGCCGCGGCGGTCGCCGCGGCCGAGCGGCGGTCGGCGAAGCCGGTGGCGGAGGATGCACCACCGCGCCGCCGGGTCGATCTGGACGGTGTCGACGGCCATTTCGACGGCGCGGACGTCGAGGTCGCCAAGCGCCTGCGTGGCTGGCTCGAACGCCTGCCGCCGCCGGCGCAGTCCGCCGCGGCGCGCTGAATCCCCGCCGCACGGTCTCCCTAAAGCCGCTGCGTGAACTCGACGATGCGCGCGTGCGTGTCGCCGATGTCGCCGTGGACGATGCCGTGGCGATGGGTCGGGATCCAGTGCAGCGTCTTGTCCCGGCTGCCGATGTGCTCGTGGACATGCCGCGCGCTGCGCGGGTCGACGACGTGATCATCGGTCGCCTGCAGGATCAGCGCCGGGCAGCGCACGTCGGGCAGGCAGTCCCGGACATGTTCGACCATGCGCGTCAGTTCGTGGAGGCCACGCACCGGCATGTGCCTGTAGTTGATGTCGGGATGTTCCGGGTCGTTCGGCCGGAACGGCATCGGTCCCTCGCCGTTCGAGGCCCACCCCACCAGCCGGTTCGTGCCGTGCACCAGCGGCACGTACAGCATCTTCCTGTTCCTGAAATGGATCGGCGTCGAACAGGCGACGACGCCCGCCAGTCCAGCCGGGCGCGTCGCGGCATGGGCGAGCGCCAGCGCCGCGCCGGTCGAGAAACCGACGACGCAGATCCGGTCGCACCAGGCGCCCAGGATCCCGTAGCCCTGCGCGACGCTCGCCAGCCAGTCCTGCCAGCAACGCTCCCGCAGGTCCCAGGGTGAGGTGCCATGACCCTTGAGCCGCACGCCCAGCACCCGGAAATCCGCCTGCCGCAGCCGCTCGGCCAGCGGACGCATTTCCGCCGGTGACGACAGGAAGCCGTGCGCCAGCAGCACGCCGACCCCGTGCGGACGCGCCGGATGCAGCAGAAAGGGCGAGGCGTCGGCCGTTGCCGATTCCCGCGCGTTGATGGCCCGGTGCGCCGGTTGCGAGAATTGACGACGATCCCAGGCGTGCTCGACCAGCAGATCCTCGAAGGCCAGCGCGCCCTGCGCGTGCGTCGTCAGCGCGTCGAGTTCGTCCCAGGCCGCCCGCACCGCCTGCTCCACGTCGGGCAGCGGCGCGATCGCGGCGGCAGTATCCGACAGCACCGGCGAGCCCTGCCGCCCGGCCAGCCGGATCCACGTGCCGTCGAGTACGAGATCGCCGCTGGCCGCGGCGGCCTCGAGCAGCGCATCCAGCGCCGTCGATTCGCCGTCGGCGAGCGGGCGGTAGAGTTGCGGATCGCGCAGGCCCCGATGCAGGTGGACGCCGGTCTGCGCCTGCAGCTTCTTCGCGGCCAGGTAGACGAGCCGCGCCAGCCGCGCGCGCTCGATCGGGTGGCTGCCGCGTTCGCGCGCGAGCAGCAGCAGGCGCGCCGCGAGCTGGCTGGCGCCGACGGTCGCGCCGCGCCGGATCTCGCCCGCGATGCGTTCGCGCAGCCCGCGGCCGGCCGCATCCAGCCGCCGCGCGGCCCAGCGCCGCAGCGCCGTTCGCGCGCTGTATTCGGGCGCGAAGGCGGCATCGAGGGTGGGCAGTTGCCGGGCGAGCACCGCTTCCGCCCGGTGCTCCGCCCAGCGCCACGTCGCATCGACGCGCAGGGGTTCACCGAGCCGGACGTCGAACCCCGCCGCGCCGACGAAGAGCGCGCTGTCGCCGGCCACGGATTCGGTGCCGGGGGCTGAAAGCCGGCCGGACATCCGTGCGGCCAGATACCGCAACGCGCCGTGCGCCAGCTGTCCCGGATGAGCGGTGATGTGCGCCGGCACCACCTTGACCGGCCGCGCCGCGCGCTCGCACAGGCGCTGTACCGAGGGCAGGCCGAGGGTGTCCACCCAGTGCTCGAGCATGGCCGTTTCGCCGCTGGCCAGCCGTCGGCGCACGGCCGCCAGGAAGACTGTCAGCCCCACTGCGAGATCCACCGCATCCGGGCCCGCCGCGTCGCCGACGACGTAGACGATTCGGCGACCCTTCAGCAGGTCGACCGCGAGCAGTGTCGCGAGCCCCGGATGGTCGTCCGGCACCGCGCCGAGTTCGCCCAGCAGGCGCGCGTGCCGTGCGTCACCGCGAAACGCGGCGCCCGCCACCACGGACCGGCAGCGCGCGCCGCAGGCGTCGAACACGAAGTACTGGGGCAGGAAGCTCGGGCCGTGGGTGAGATGGTTGAAAACGAAGATGTCGCCCTGCGCGACCTGCGCCGGGTCGTGGTGGACCACGCTGTGCACGCCGAGCCGCCGTCCCGCCGCTGCATGCAGGCGCAGGCACCAGTCGTAGACCGGCGCGTCCAGCTCGAAAGGGTCGCGCATCGCCGCTCCGTCAGCTTCGCCGGCCGCAGTGCAGGCGATTCGATGCGGCGGGGAGCGTCGCCGGGGCTGCCGGTCGCGACACCTCAGGCGCCCGCGGGCACGACGGTGACAAACAGGCTGTTGACGGCGGTGCTGTCGCCGAGGTCGGCGCGCAAGCCCGGATTCAGCGCGTTCAGGTTGACGCCGTCGCGCGCGTATTTCGGCCATGGCGACTTGTAGCTGACGGCGACCCCCGGGCGCACCCGGTCGGAGATTGCCGCGCGCAGGCGCACCTCGCCCGCCTCGGCCCGGACCCGCACCAGGTCGCCGTCGGCGATGCCCCGGGCCGCGGCGTCGTCGGCGTGCAGGAGGAGGCTCGATTCACCGAGCTGCGCGCGGATGCGCCGGTCGTTGCCGTAGCTGCTGTTCATCAACCAGAACGCCGCCGGCGAGAGCAGGCGCAGGGCGCCGGCGGGCGCCGCCCGGGCACGGCTGGCCGGGACCGGGCCGAGACCGGCCGACACGAACACCGCGGCATCGATCTCGATCGCGCCGCTGGGGGTGTTGAAGCGCAGGCCGGCGAACTGCTGGCGCGGCGACTCGCCGACCAGCACGGTGCCGCGCGCGGCGAGCGCCGCGAAGTCGAGACCGGTGCCGGTCGCCTGCAGCATGCGCGCAATGAGGCTCGCGTCGTCCTCGAAGAGTTCGGGCTCCGTGTAGCCCATGCGCGCGGCAAGCCGTCGGAAGATTTCCTGGTTCGGCAGGCTCTCGCCGAAGGGCGCCTGCGCCCTGACCTGGGCTGACAGGCTGTCCTGGAAATAGGACAGCACTAGATCGTCGAACTCGAGGAAACTGGCGGCCGGCAGCACCCAGTCGGCGAATTCGCAGGTGTCGGTGCGGAAGAGATCGATTGCGACGGTGAAGAGATCCTCCCGGGCGAGCGCCCGGTGCAGCCGCCGCTGGTCGGCGGCGGACGCGGCGACGTTCGTGTTCCAGTTGAACAGCGCGCGCGCCCGCCGCGCATCCTCGAGCGTGCCTGCCAGATCCATGTGGCTGATGCGTGGCGGCTCCCGCGTCACGGACGCGATGCGCTGGAGATCACGCTGCGCGATGCCGCGGGTCGAGTAACCGTTCATGTACAGCAGCCCCGTGCCGGGCCGGCCCAGGTTGCCGGTCGCGATGGGCAGCAGGCTGACCGCGCGCACGGCGTCACCCCCCTGGGCCTGCCGCTGCAGGCCGATGCCCAGCCAGAACAGCGTGGGGCCGGCGGCGATGAGCCGCGTCGCCTCGTCCATCGCCGCGAGGTCCACCCCGCAGTCGCGCGCGCAATCGGCCGGGTCGGTGGCATCGAGGCTGGCTGCCACCGCGGCCCAGCCGCGCACGTGGCGGGCGAGGAACCCGCGGTCGAGGCCACCGTTCCGCGCAAGGAGTGCCAGCAGGCCGAGCGCGAGCGCGATGTCGGTGCCGGGGATCGGCTGCAGGTGCAGATCGGCCGCTTCCGCGGTGCGCGTGCGCACCGGGTCGACGACGATCGTCGGGCCGGCGAAGCGACGCACCCAGTCGCGATCCGTCAGTGGTCCGCTGTGCGACGGGTTGATCCCCCACAGCACGAGGCAACTGGCCGCGGCGGCCGTGCGCGGGTCGAAGCCCTCGAAGGACGTGCCGAACATCGCTTCCAGCGCGACGTGGCCCGCGCGGTCGCAGATCGTCCCCGGATCGACCTCGGTGGCGCCATAGCGATGGAAGAAACGCTCCGGGAAATTGCAGGCGATTGCCGAGTAGGTGCCCTGGTAGTGCGTGTGCAGCACCTTGTCCGGGCCGTGAGTCGCGGCGATGTGCGCGAGGCGCGCCGCGATGTCGTCCAGCGCCTCGTCCCAGGAGGCCGCCACGAACCGCCCGTGCCCTTTCGGGCCCGTCCGGCGCAGCGGCGTACCGAGCCGCGCGGATTCGTCGAGCCACACGCCGTTGTAGGCGAGGCGGCACTTGGCGCACAGCCGGCCGCGGCTCAGCGGGCTCGCGGGGTCGCCGCCAATGGCCGTCACGCGGCCATCCTCGACCCGGGCGAGCAGGCCGCAGCGGTCATAGCAGTCGCGAGGACAGGTGGTCCTGACGGTGTTGGCGCCGGTCATCGCTGGCTCGCGGGCTGCGATCCGGCCAGGGCCGCGCGCTGGCGAGCGATCGCCCACGCGAGGTGTTCGCGCACGAGCGGCGTCGCCGCCGCGACGGCGCCCTCGAGCGCCGCGAGCACGGCGGCATCGGCGGGCGCGTTGCCCAGCGCGACGGCGAGGTTGCGCCGCCAGCGCTCGTAGCCGATGCGGCGGATGGCGGAGCCCTCGGTGCGGGCGAGGAAGGCGGCCTCGTCCCAGGCGAAGAGCTCGAGCAGGCTCGCGCGGTCGAGGCGGTGGCGCGCCCGGAAATCCGCTTCCGCACTGATCTTCGCGTAGCGGTTCCACGGGCAGACCAGCTGGCAGTCGTCGCAGCCGTAGATGCGGTTGCCGATGGCCTCGCGCCACGCCTCGGGGATCGCGCCCTTGAGTTCGATCGTCAGGTAGCTGATGCAGCGCCGCGCGTCCAGGGTGTAGGGCGCGACGATCGCGCCGGTCGGGCAGGCCTCGATGCAGCGCGTGCAGCTGCCGCAGTGGTCGGCCGTGAAGGCTTCATCCGCCGGCAGCGCCAGGTCGGTGTAGATCTCGCCGAGGAAGAACCACGAACCGTCGTGCCGGTTGATGAGGTTCGTATGCTTGCCGATCCAGCCGAGGCCTGCATTGCGGGCGAGGGGCTTCTCGAGCACCGGCGCGCTGTCGCTGAACACGCGGTAGCCGAAGGGGCCGATTTCGGCCGCGATTCGCTCCGCCAGCCGCTGCAGCCGGCCGCGGATGAGCTTGTGGTAGTCGCGGCCGAGCGCGTAGCGCGACACGTAGGCGCGGGCCGGATCGGCGAGCTGCGCATCGGCCGCCGCCATCGGTTCAGGAAGGTAATCGATGCGCACGCTGATCACCGACAGCGTCCGCGGCACGAGCTCGGCAGGCCGGCTGCGCCGCGTGCCGTGGGTGGCAAGGTACGCCATCTCGCCGTGGTACTCGCGCGCCAGCCAAGCCTCGAGGCGGGCCTCGTCGGCGCCGAGTTCGATGCCGGCGATCCCGGTCTGCTGAAAGCCGAGCCCGGCAGCCCAGTCCCTGATGCGGCCGGCGAGCGCGGACGGGTCAGGCACCGCCGGCATTGGCCGCCCGCGGCGTCGTCGTCCCGAGGCCGATGCGCGCGCAGACAGCCTCCCACAGCGCGGCGAAGGCCCGGGCCCCCGGGCTGCTCGCGGCGAAGGCCTGCACCGGCGCGCGGTGCTCGCCCATCTTCTCGACCTGGCTGGTGTAGGGAATGAAGCTGCGCAGCACCTCGGGGTGGCTGCCGGCGAACTCGGTGACGATCTCGCAGTGCAGCTGGCGGCGGCGATCGACCATCGAGAAGAAGGGCAGCAGCTTGTCCACCGCCAGGCCTTCGTCCTGGCAGAAGCCGCGCAGCTGGCGGTAGGCGCGGACCGACAGCGGCGTCGGGATGATCGGCACCAGCACCCAGTCGGCGGCGTTGAAGACGTTCTCCGACACGCGTGACAGGTGCGGGGCGCAGTCGAGGAACACCACGTCGTACTCGTCGGCCAGCGGCTCGAGCAGCTTTCCGATGCGGTGGGTCGGCTTCTTGAGCTCGTTCAGCGCGATGTCGAAATTGCGGTAGCTGAGGTCGGCCGGCACGAGGTCCAGGTTCGGGAAGTCGGTGCCGCGGATGGCGGCCTTCAGTTCGTGCTTCTTGTCGAGGAGCGTGTCGAGGTCGTCGATCGCCCGCGGCTCGATGCGGAAGTAGTAGCCGCAGGCCCCCTGGGGGTCGAGGTCCCATACCAGCGTGCGCAGGCCGGCCAGACTCGCACAGTGCGCGAGATTGACCGCCGCGGCGGTCTTGCCGACGCCACCCTTGATGTTGTAGGTCGCGAAAACAATCATGGTCCGTTCAACGCTCCTCGAGGAGACGAGTGTAGATCCGTTGCACCGCCGGTGATCGGAAGCGGTCGAAGGCAATCGTCACCAGTTCGCAGTGCGCGTGCTCCAGCGCCGTGAGCCGGGTTTCGAGTGCGATGACGATCGGCAGCACACCGCGCGCGACCGGGCTGTCGCCGGGCAGGGAATCCGCGAGCTCGCGCAGGATATCGTGGTGCACGTGCAGGTCCCAGGTGTCGCCCATCGCTGTCTGCACGGTCTTCAGCTCGGCGATGGCGCGCCGGCAGCGCGTCTCGTCGAACAGGCGCTGGAAGCCTTCGAGCAGGTAGCGCAGCTTCTTGCACTCCTTGCGCAACTCATGGAGCACGGCGGGATCGTCCTGCGCCCGTGACCAGTCGAAATCGACGACCCGTCCAAGTCGCCGGCGTACCGCGTCCCGCACCACCTTCTTCAGGCGGCGCTCGCCCCATGCGCCACCGCGCCTGCCGTCGACGAGGTCCTGCGCCAGTTTTTGCCAGCCGCGCCGGAATGCGCGGTAGCGGCGGCCGCGCAG
This sequence comes from Hydrogenophaga intermedia, assembly GCA_943370145.1. Lineage (GTDB taxonomy): Bacteria > Pseudomonadota > Gammaproteobacteria. Next base: position 65,968 of record CALRPY020000002.1, read on the forward strand.
GTGCTGCGCGACGGCGCGCTGGGTCGGCGCGCGGGCGGCATGGACCAGGGCGGCCAGCGCCTGCGCATACTCGGGATCGGCGCCGCCGAGTTCGTGCAGGTAGTGCGGCAGGTTCTCCTGCAGCACATCGAGGTCGCGCAGCCGGCCGGTGAGGCGGTTCAGCGCGGCGAGTTCGGCCCGGAAGTGCGCCCGGGTCGGTTTCGTCACGACCCGTCGCAGATCCAGCAGCCACGAGCGGATGCTGCGCAGGGCGACGCGGTAGTCGTGCAGGAACTCGACGTCGAGGTCGTCGATGATCCCCGGTTCGTTGGCCCACATCACCTCGCCGTAGGCCCCGAACAGCATTCCGAGCGCGCGCACGGACGCGGTGTCAGGGGTCAGTTCGACGATTGGCTTCGCCCGATAGACCGACGGCCGGCCCCGCGCGGCGATGAGGACGTCGGCCGCGTCCACCGTCGACGGGGTGACGAAACCGCTGCGCCGGACGCCCGTCATCAGGCGCTGGCATGCGCGCTCGAAACCCTGCACCGGCCGCACCCGCAGCAGCGCGAGCGCGGCCACGCCGCGCGCCGGCCGGCAGTATTCGACGTCGAGGGTGGCGATGCGTTTGTGCAGCGCATCGACCCAGTGCACGCGATGGCGCTCGACCCGGCTGCTGACGCGTGGCAGCAGCGCCCGCCCGGCGGTCAGCGCCGCAAGCCGCGCCCGCAGGCGGGCGTGCCCCACGTCGCGCGCGGCGCGTGGCGCGCTGCCCGCGGTCCATTGCTCGGCGCGCTCCCCGTGGCGCGGCCGCAGGCCGAGTTCGACGTCGCCGGACTTCGGGCCGCTGGCCTCGAGGACGACGTCAGCCGCCTGCAGCCGGCAGTCGAAGGTATCGAGCACCGTGCGCGTCAGTCGCTGCGGCGCCTCGCGCTGCGCACGGTCGACCTGCGCGAGCACGGCGATCAGCGCTTCGAGCTGGGTCGGATCGGGCAGCAGGTAATGGCACTGCATGCGTCAGCGCTGACCATCGGGCGATGGATAGGGCGTCGCCGGTCGGACGTTCGTGGTCATCGAATTCTCGTCGGCGCAGGGGGGCTGCCCAATCATAGCCCGCGGTGAGGCCGCCTAGTCACCTTGGACTTAAGGCCTACTGCCGCCGGGAAGGACGGCGGCAGGCCCCGCGCGGGGGTCAGAGGTGGTCGACCGCGTAGTCGGCCAGGCGGGAGCGCTCGCCGCGGCGCAGGGTCACGTGGCCCCCGTGGGCCCAGCCCTTGAAGCGGTCGACGATATAGGTGAGGCCGGAAGTGGTCTCGCTGAGATAGGGCGTGTCGATCTGGGCGATGTTGCCGCAGCAGACGATCTTCGAACCCGCGCCGGCGCGGGTGATCAGGGTGCGCATCTGCTTGGCGGTCAGGTTCTGCGCTTCGTCGATCACGATGTAGCGCGAGAAGAAGGTGCGCCCGCGCATGAAGTTCATCGAGCGGATCTTCACCCGGCTCGCGAGCAGGTCGGCCGTCGCCGCGCGGCCCCAGTCGCCGCCCTCCTGGGTTTCCGACAGGACTTCGAGGTTGTCCATCAGCGCGCCCATCCAGGGCGTCATCTTCTCTTCCTCCGTGCCGGGCAGGAAGCCGATGTCCTCACCCAGCGGGACGGTCTCGCGCGTGACGATGATCTCGCGGTAGCGCTTCATGTCCAGCGACTGCGCGAGGCCGGCGGCGAGCGCGAGCAGCGTCTTGCCGGTGCCGGCCGCGCCGAGCAGGGTCACGAAGTCGATGTCGGGGTCCATCAGCAGGTTCAGCGCGAAGCTCTGCTCGCGATTGCGCGCCACCATGCCCCATACGGCGTTGCGTGCGTGGTGGTAGTCCCGCGCGCGCTCGAAGATCACGCGGCCGTCCTCGATGCGCCGGGCGATCAGCTCGAGCCCGTTCGGGTCGCCGCTGTAGAGGAATTCGTTCGGGTAGAAGTGTTCGAAGCTGTCCGCCGGCACCGAGTAGAAGGTGCGCGCTTCCTCCTGCCAGCACTTGAGGTGCTCACCCTGGGCGTCCCAGAAACCGGCGGGCAGCTCGCGCGTGCCGGTGTAGAGCAGGGAGATGTCGTCGAGGACCTTGTCGTTGTAATAGTCCTCGGCGGACACGCCGATGACCCGCGCCTTGATGCGCAGGTTGATGTCCTTCGACACCAGCGTCACGTCCATGCCGGCGTGCTTTTCGCGCAGCGCGAGCGTGGTGCCGAGGATGCTGTTGTCGGGCGTGTTGCCGGGCAGCCCCACCGGCATCTCGATGTCGAGGATGCTGGTCTGCAGGAACAGCCGGCCGCTGGGCGGCTGGCCGGCCATGCCCTGCGCGGGGCTCGGCAGCGGCAGACCGGCCTCGATCGCCCGCCGGTCGGCCTCGTGGATCAGCTCGTCGATGAAGCGGCTGACCTGGCGGGCGTTGCGCGCGACCTCGGAGACCCCCTTCTTCGCGTGGTCCAGTTCCTCGAGCACCATCATCGGGATGAAGACGTCGTGTTCCTTGAAACGGAACACCGCGCTCGGGTCGTGCAGGAGGACGTTGGTATCGAGAACGAACAGCCGTTTGCCGGTCTTGCGGGCGGTCATCGGCGGCGGGCGTGCGGGCAGGGCGCTGGCGCTTCAGCGCGCATTCACTTCACCGGCTCCATGATGGCGTCGAGGTTCAGGTGGTCGCAGAAGTCCATGAACTCCCCGCGCAGGCCGGCGATTGAAACGTTGGTCGGCACGCTGATGGTCATGTGCAGGGAGAACATCGGCGTCGCTGTATGCGCCGCGGCGTAGGAGCCGGAATACATGTCCTCCACCCCGATGTCGCGCTGGGAGAAGAACTGGGTGATCTCGTGCACGATACCGACGTGATCGACGGCCACGACCTCGATCGCGTAGGGCATCAGGTCACCCTGGCGGCGCCGCGGTTCAGTGCGCTGGGCAACGGCCTTGACCTGCAGCTGGTTCTCCAGGCGCGGCAGCATGCTCTCGATTTTCGCGATCGCGTCCCAGGTGCCGGACAGCAGCATCATCAGCGTGAAGCGATCGCCCAGCACGGTCATCCGGCTGTCGCCGATGCTGCAGCCGCAGTCCTTGATGGACTTGGTGAAGGCCTCGAGCAGTCCAAGGCGGTTGGCGCCCATCACGGAAACCGCAATGTGGTTCTGGAGCGTTTCGGGAGGTGGCCGGTGGCTGGTTTTCATGCGCGGCTGGCATTGTGCATGGCAACGCGTACGGGCCGCAAGCCGCTGTCCGGCGGCGTCCGCGCGGGCTTGCGTTTCGCGCCTGGACGGGGCCTGCGCATGGACGGAATTACGAGCCGGCTCACGAACTTGAGTCGGCAGAGGTCGGAGGCTACTATGCACGACCGTTTGCACAGGGCAGGGGCATGAGTCGACTTCGGGGCAGTATGGTTGCGATCGTGACGCCGATGAGCGGCGGCGTGTCGCCTGATGCCCCGATCGACTGGGACGCCTACGCGCGGCTCATCGAGTTTCACCTCGCGGCCGGTACCGACGCCATCGTGGCGGTCGGCACGACCGGCGAGTCGGCGACGCTGGACGAAGCGGAGCACGTGGACGCCATCCGGCGCTGTGTCGACCTGGTGCGCGGACGCGTGCCGGTCATCGCCGGTACCGGCGCGAACTCGACGACCGAGGCCATCCAGCTGACCGCCGCCGCGAAGCGCGTCGGCGCGGATGCCTGCCTGCTGGTCACGCCGTACTACAACAAGCCAACGCAGGAAGGCCTGTACCTGCACTACAAGGCCGTCGCCGAAGCGGTCGACATCCCGCAGATTCTATATAACGTGCCCGGCCGCACGGCCTGCGACATGCTCCCCGACACCGTCGGGCGCCTGGCGCGGCTGCCGAACATCATCGGCGTCAAGGAGGCGACCGGTGAGGTCGCGCGGGTCGCCCGGCTGCGTGCACTGTGCGGCGAGGATTTCCTGCTGTTGTCCGGGGACGACGCGACGGCCAGGGAATTCATGCTGGCCGGCGGCCACGGCGTGATATCGGTGACCGCCAACGTCGCGCCGAAGGCCATGCACGAACTCTGCGTCGCGGCGCTGGCCGGCGACGCGGCGACCGCGGGCCGCATCGATGCGCCGCTCGCGGCCCTGCACCGCGATCTGTTCTGCGAATCCAACCCGATCCCGGTCAAGTGGGGCATGCACGCCATGGGGCTCATCGGCACCGGCATCCGCCTGCCGCTGACCTGGCTGTCCGGCACCGGGGAAACCAAAGTCCGCGCCGCCATGCGCGAGGCCGGCATCAATCTCGTCATCTGAGCGCGACGGCGCGTGGCGTAAACGACGATACGCCCGCCGAATCGAATTCGCCTTGAGGTCATCACAATCCATGTCCAAATCTTGCCTGACCCTGTTGTTCGCGCTGGCAGCCCTCGGTGGCTGCAGCAAGCTCACTTCGAAACTGGACTCGGTGATTCCGGACAACCGCACCGAGTACCGCAAGAGCCGCTCGATGCCCGACCTCGAAGTCCCGCCCGGCCTGACCACCGACGCCATTCGCGACCGCATGGCGATCCCGGAAGGGGGGGACGAGGCGACCTTCTCGACCTACCAGGAGCGGATTGCGAAGCGCAAGCGCGACCAGGAGCTGGAACGTTCGGCCAACGACGCGATCAAGGTGCTCGAGGACGAACACATCCTCGCCGTGGCCGGTGCGCCGAAGCAGGTCTGGCCGCAGCTGCAGGCCTTCATGGCCGAGTCGAGCTACGAGCTCGAACTCGACGACGAGGAGCTGGGCGTCATCGAGACCGTGTGGGACGAGGACCCCGAAGCCCTGACCCGCGACAAGTTCAAGGTCTTCGCCGAGGCCGGTCAGGAAGCCGGCACGACGCTCCTCTACGTGTCGCAGAAGGCGGAGGAACTCGGGGGTGATGGCGAGTGGATGCCGCGCGACCGCGACAAGATGCAGGAACGCGAATTCGTCGAGCGCCTGCAGGCCTATCTCGTCGGCGAGCGCGCCGGGCCGAAGCCCGAGGACCTGACGGTGGCCGAGGCCTACGGCAGCGCCGCGGCGCCCGCGGCTGCAGCCACCGGTGCGGCCGCCACCGCCGCCGCAACGGTGGCAACGGACGGCGGACTTGCCGCGCTGGTCGACGCCGGTGGCGGCAAGATCTACCTCGCCGTCCAGCAGGATCTCTCGGCGGCGTGGCGACCGGTCGGGGCTGCGCTGGAAAAGGCCGGCTACACGATCGACCAGTCGGACAAGTCGCGCGGCCTCTACTACGTCCGCGTGCCGGCCGCCGAGGGTGAGGCCACGAAGCGCGGCCTGCTGAACAAGATGAAGTTTTGGGGCGGCGACGAAGAACACGAGCTGCAGCTCAACCTCACCGCCGTCGGCGACAAGACCGAGGTCGTCGTGCTGGATCGCGAAGGCCGCTGGGAGACGGGCGAGATCGCCCGCCGGGTCCTGGAGCGACTGGAACAGGAACTGGAAGCCGCCGGCGCCTGAGCGGCGCATGCGCTGCGCGCTGATCGGCAGCGGCAGCGCGGGTAACGCGCTGCTGGTCACGGCGGGCGAGACGACGCTGCTCGTCGACTGCGGATACTCGGTCAAGGCCTTCGAGGCCCGGGCGGCGCAACTCGACTTCGATCCCCGTCAGCTGTCCGCCGTGCTCGTGACCCACGAGCACGATGACCATCTCGGCGGCGTGCTGCCGCTGTCACGGCGCTATCGCGTGCCGGTGCACTGGGCACGCGGCACGCGCATGGCCGCCGCCTCACGCTACGGCGAGGCCCCCTCGACCCACGACTTCTCCCCGCATGCGCCGTTCACGATCGGCGACATCACGGTCACGCCGGTCCCCGTGCCGCACGACGCGCGCGAGCCGACGCAGTTCGTGTTCGGCGCCGGCCGCGCACGCTTCGGCCTGCTGACCGATCTCGGCAGCATCACGCCGCACGTGCTCGAGGCCTACGCGGACTGCGATGCGCTGTGCCTCGAGTTCAACCACGAACCAGCGCTGCTGGAGTCCAGCGAGTATCCGCCATCCCTGCGCCGGCGCATCGCGAGCCCCTGGGGCCACCTGAGCAATGTCCAGGCGGAGCAACTGCTGGCGCGCCTCAAGGGACCGCGTCTCACGCGCGTCGTCGCCGCGCACCTCAGCGAGAAGACCAACCGGCCCGGACTCGTGGCCGACTGCCTCGCACGCGTCGCGTCCGATCTAGACACCACGATCGCGCCCCAGCATGCGGTCGTGCCGTGGTTCAGCGTCGGCAGCGGGGCTTAGCGCTGGTTGCGGGGAACACCAAGGGGGACCGAGTGGCGCGCGCCGACGGTAATGCCTTGCCACTCGCGCCACCGTCTCGCACATCGACGCCCTCCGCTGCGTGCCGTCCGTGTTTTCCGTACCAGGAATCCACTATCCGGTCTCGCTGGAATCCCCGGGTTGACCACGGAGAACAGGGAGGGCAGGCACGTGTGCGGTGCCGCCGAGGGGCCGGGCCTTGCAGGAGGCGCGGGCAACGGCGCCGGGATTAGCCGCCGCGTTTCTTGATGTGCTCGCGCAGGCGCTGGCGTTTCTTGACCTGGCGCTTGGTCAGCGGGTTGCGGTTGCCCTTGAACGGGTTCTCGCCCTGCTTGAACTCGATCTTCACCGGTGTGCCGGTCAGCTTCAGCACGCGGCGGTAGAAGCTCGACAGGTAGCGCCGGTAGGTGTCCGGCACGGCGTCGGTCTGGTTGCCGTGGATGACGACGATAGGCGGATTCTTGCCGCCCATGTGCGCATAGCGGAGCTTGATGCGGCGGCCGTTCACCAGCGGCGGATTGTGCTGTTCGACGGCGCGGTAGAGCAGTTCGGTCAGCTCGCTGGTCTGGACGTCGACGTAGGCCGACGCGTGCGCCGCGTCGATCGCGCCGAACAGCTCGCCGACGCCGGTGCCGTGCAGGGCGGAGATGAAGCGGGTTTCCGCGAAGTCCACGAACTGGAGCCGGCGGTCGAGCTGGCGCTTAACTTCTTCACGCGCGTCCGGCGTCATGCCGTCCCACTTGTTCACCGCGATCACCAGCGAGCGCCCCACGTTCAGCACGCCGCCCAGCACCGTCAGATCCTGCTCGGTCAGCGCGTCGCGCGCATCGAGCACGACGACCACCACCTGGGCGATGTCGATCGACTGCAGGGTCTTCACCGCGCTGAATTTCTCGACGACGTCGGTGACGCGGCTCTTGCGCCTGATCCCGGCGGTGTCGATCAGCGTGTAGCGATGGCCGTGGCGTTCCAGCGGGACCGCGACGCTGTCGTGCGTCGTGCCCGGCAGATCGGCGGTGATCATCCGTTCCTCGCCGAGCATGCGGTTGACGAGCGTCGATTTGCCGACGTTCGGGCGGCCGACGATCGCGACGCGGATGCCGCCTTCCGGATCGTCCTGCTCGAGCTCGTCCACCCGCAGCCAGCCGGCGGTGACAGTGGAAATGAGATCGTCGACGCCGAGGCCATGCGCCGCGGAGATCGGAATCGGATTGCCGAGCCCCAGCCGCGAGTACTCCGCGCGCAGCAGGTCCGGATTCGCGCTTTCGGCCTTGTTCACGGCGAGGTAGATCGGCTTGCCGCTGCGACGCAGCTGGCGGGCGAGTTCCTCGTCGGTGGACGTCAGCCCTTCGCGCGCGTCGACGACGAACACCCCGGCGGCGCATTCGTCCAGCGCCTGCAACGCCTGGCGGCTCACGAGATCCGCGAGTTCGCCCTGGTCGGTCACGATGCCGCCGGTATCGACGACGAGATACGCCGCCCGACCGATGCGGCCGATCCCGAGCTTGACGTCGCGGGTGACCCCCGGCACGTCCGCAACCAGCGCGTCGCGGGTGCGGGTGATGCGGTTGAACAGCGTGGACTTGCCGACGTTGGGGCGGCCGATGATGGCGAAAGCAGGCCGCAGCTGCTGTCGGAGTTCGATGGTCATGGGCAAGTGTAGGCGCGGATGGGCTTCGGCGGCACCCCGGCGGGCGCCGGACCTCAGTCGGCGCTGAACGCCGCCATCTTGCCGTCTGAGCCGTAGCCGGCCACCGCGCCGCCGATGTCGATCGGGGTGGCGATGATGCGCTCCTTGCCGACGCGCTCGCGGGCGACCACTTCGCCCGTGCTGGCGTCGAGCCAGTGCAGGTAGCCTTCGAAATCGCCGACGATGACGTAACCGCGATAGCGCAGCGGGCCGGTCAGCGCGCGGTTCTTGAACGCGCGCTGCTGCCAGACCGAGGAGCCGTCGCTGCGCGCGAGCGCCCACACGTAGCCGCGCTCGTCGGAGACGTACACGTTGACCTCGTCGACCGCGACGTCGACATAGGAGGAGATGTCGCGGGTCCATTCGAGGCTGCCGTCGCCCAGCGACACCGCGGCGACGCGGCCCTGGAAACTGTCGATGTAGGCCGTGCCGTCCCGGATGACCGGCTCGGCGTCGATGTCGACGAGGCGCTCGAGTTCGCTGCGACCGGAAGGTTCGGCGAGCCGGGTCTCCCACAACTCCATGCCCGAGTCGAGGGCGAGCGCGCTGAGCCGGCCGTTGTCGAAGCCGGCGAGAATCATCTCTTCGTGGATGACCGCCGGCGCGGTGCCGCGCAGGGTCAGCGTCGGGATGGTGCGGTCGAAGACCCACTTCTCGACGCCGGTTTCGGCGTTCAGGGCGTAGAGCTTGCCGTCGCCGGTGCGTACCGCGACGATCCCGTTGGCGGCGTGCGGCGGCGCGAGGACCTCGCTCGAGACGTCGGCGACCCAGACCTTCTTGCCGGTCGCCGCGTCGCGCGCGAGCACCTGCGCCTCGGAGGTGCCGACGTAGACTTTGCCTTCGCCGACACCGGGGCCGCCGGAAATGCGGCGCTTCTTGTCGCGCTCTTCCCACACGACCTTGCCGGTGCTGGCGTCGATGGCCATGACGCGGCCGTCGCGGTCGGCGGTGAAGACGTGATTTTCGTAGGCCGCCGGCAGCAGTTTCAGGTAGAGGTCCTCGGAGCCCTTGCCGAAGCGGCCGTCCCACAGCTTCTTGACTGCGATCTTCGGCTTGAACTCCTTGTCGAGTTCCGCCGGCGCGAGGCGCTTCTGCTCGGCCTTTTCCTGCGCCTTCTGTTCCTCGTCGCCGAACCAGCCGGTGGCGGTCTCCTTCACCGACGAAAGCTGCTCGGCGCAGCCGGCCGCGAGCGTGGCCGAAACCAGGAGGAGCAGGGTCGGGAGCGTGCGTGTCATGGTTTACTTGTCCACGGGATCGAGGCCGAGGCTCTCGACCTTCAGTTCGAGTATCCGCGGGTCGGCGCCGCTGGACGCAAGCTGGGTCTTGGCCTCGGCATAGGCGCTGGCCGCCTCCGGCTTCTTGCCGAGCGCGGCGAGGATGTCGCCCTTGACCTCGGCGAACTGCGCGGCGCGGCTCGGCTCGATCTGCTCGAAGGTCTGGAGCGCCGCCTCGGCGTTGCCCTCGGCAAGGATGAGCTGCGCCATGCGTGATTTCGCGAGGGCGACCATTTCGGGGCCTCCCGCATTGTCGATGACCCACTGCAGCCGTTTCTTCGCCTCGTCCAGCTTGCCGTCGTCGACGTCGAGCTTGGCGAGCAGCAGCGCCGTCAGGCGCGCGTAGGTCGTCTTCGGGTAGGTGTCGAGGATCGCCTGGCCTGCTTCCCGCGCTTCCTTGCCGGCGCCCTGCGCGGTCAGGTTCATGAACTGTTCGTAGTTCACGGACGCGTTTTCGGCACGCGCATCCTGCATGTCATTCCAGTAGCGCCAGGCGCCGAGCCCGCCGAGGCCGACGACGAGCCCGAGGACAATCGCCTTGCCATTGTCCTGCCACCACTTCTTGATGGCCTCGACCTGTTCGCGTTCCGACGTGTAGCCTTCCACCCTGTGATCTCCTCGACTTAAGGCCCGGACCCGCGGCCCCTGCAGGGGCCGGTGGCGCGCAGCCGACGATTATAGCGCGCCGATGCGCGCCGCCCGGTCAGGCGCCCGCAGTGTCCGCGACGGGTGCATCCAGTGCCGCCGCCAGCGCGGCGTTGAGCGCAGCGCGCCCGAGCCGCTGCTGCTCACCCTGGCCGCGCAGCGGCTTCAGGGTCACGCTGCCGGAAGCGAGTTCATCTCCGCCGATGATCAGTGCGACCCGCGCGCCCGTGCGGTCGGCCCGCTTCATCAGCGACTTCATGCTGCCCCCGCCGCAGACGCAGAGGGTGCGCGCGGCCGGGAAGTCGTCGCGCAACTGTTCGGCCAGCAGCAGCGCTGCCGGCATCTCGGTTTCGGAACCGCCGACGACGCAGATTTCGGCATCGGTTTCGACGGTCTGTTCATGCTGCGCCAGGATTTCGATCAGGCGCTCGATGCCCATCGCAAAGCCGACCGCCGGCGTGGGCTTGCCCCCCATCAGTTCGACCAGCCCGTCATAGCGGCCGCCCGCGCACACCGTGCCCTGCGCACCCAGCTCGTTCGTGATCCACTCGAAGACCGTCTTGCCGTAGTAGTCGAGGCCGCGCACGAGCAGCTGGTTGACGACGAAGTCGACGCCGGCGGCGCGGAGCGTCGCGCAGACGGCGTCGAAATGGGCTCGCGAATCGGCCTCGAGGTATTCGACCAGCCGCGGGGCCCCGGCAATCAGCCCGCGCAGCGCGGGGTTCTTGGAATCGAGGATGCGCAGCGGGTTGCGCGTCAGGCGCAGGCGACTCTCCTCGTCCAGCTGCTCCTCGTGGGCCGCGAAGTAGGCGCTCAGCGCCGCGCGGTAGCGCTCGCGTTCGGCGGGCACCCCGAGGGTGTTCACTTCGAGGCGCAGGTTGCCGATGCCCAGTTCCCGCCACAGGCGGGCGGTCATCAGGATCACTTCGGCGTCGATATCGGGCCCGGCCATGCCATAGGCCTCGACCCCGATCTGGTGGAACTGCCGGTAGCGGCCCTTCTGCGGCCGTTCGTGGCGGAACATCGGGCCCGCGTACCATAGACGAAGCTGTGGCTGCACGTTCAACAGCCCATGCTCGAGGACCGCCCGCACACAGCCCGCGGTGCCTTCCGGGCGCAGCGTCAGGCTGTCGCCGTTGCGGTCGGCGAAGGTGTACATCTCCTTCTGCACGATGTCGGTGGTGTCGCCGATGGAGCGCTCGAACACGCCCGTCGACTCCACGATCGGCAGCCTGATCTGCTGGTAGCCATAGGCGGCGAGGACGCGGGCAACCCGCTGTTCCAGACGCTGCCAGCGCGCGCTGGCCGGGGGCGCGACGTCGTTCATGCCGCGGATTGCGCGGAGTTCCTGCTTCACCACTAGCTCCGGTTCAGGTCCTGGTCTGGTCGGGCGGCCTCGGCGCGCGCTACTGCACGTCGCCGACGGCCATGCGGGCGACGCCGTTGATGGCGTGGCGCCTGACGTCCACGGCCGCGCCCCGGAAGGTCACGGACACCGCCGACGCATTGCCGATCACGAGGTCGTACGGCGGCTTGCCGCTCACGCCGATGCGTTCACCGCCCTTGATGAGGCCGAAGTACAGGCGCGAGCGGTTCAGGTCGGTAATCTCGATCCAGGAGTCGCGCTCCGCCGCGAGGATGAGATCGCCCTTGACCGGCGCGGCAGTCGGCGTTGGCGCCTGGGCGGTGTCGGCAGGCGCCGCGTCCGGGGCGACATCCGGTGGCGTCCCGGCCTGTGCGGCGATCGCCGCCTGGTCTACCGCGGCGGGTGGTGCCGCCAGCGCGGGCAGGACTTCCTCGTCCGGCGGCGGCATCGAGCCGTCGGTCTGGCGGCGCCAGGTTTCGGGCTGCGCGAGCGGCGCGTCGGCGTGCTCGACGATCGTGTACGTGTAGGGCAGCGGGATCGACGGCTCGGGCTGGACCACCGTCTCCATGGCCAGCGCCGGGTCGCCGCTTGCCGGCGCCGCGACCTTGCTGGCGTAGTGTCGCTGCCACCAGATGGCGAGGAGCACCAGCACGATCGCGCCCAGCGCATAGCTGACGAGCTTGATGCGCGCGTTCGCGCTGGTGATCTGGGCCGGCGCGCGCGACTCGAAATCCGCCAGCGTCGGCTCCGCCTCGTTCGACTGCGCGGTGTACTGTGCGAGCAGCGGGGCCGGGTCGATACCGAGTTCCTTCGCGATCGAGCGCAGGTAGCCTTTGGTGAAGGCGGGCCCGGGCAGACGCTCGTAGGCTTCCGCCTCCAGGGCCTCGATGACCCTGGGCTCCAGGCGCAGGCGCTGGGCCAGTGCTTCGGGCGTCATCCCCACGGCTTCCCGGGCTTCGCGCAGCAGCACCCCCGGGCCCTTGGCCATGCGCACCGCGCTGGGCTGGTTATCCACGGTCGCTTGCTGCACTACTTCAACTCGCCGCGCAGGAGTTGGCCGGTTTCGCGGGAATCCGGAAACTTGTTGCGGAGCGCGACTTCGTAGCTGGCGGCCTGGTCCCGGTTGCCGAGCGCATTCTCGACGCGGATGCCGAGCGCCAGCGAGCGCGGCACCTGCGGCGCCGTCGCCTGGAAGCGCGCGAGATAGCGCTGGGCTTCGGCCAGCTCGCCGCGCTCGAAGCTGATCTGCGCCATCTGCAGCAGCGCAATCGGGAGTGCGGGGTTCTTCTCGAGCGCCGCGCGAAAATGTTCCTCCGCCTTGGCGCTGTCCTGGGCCTGCAGCGCACAGAGGCCTGCATTGGACAGGGCAACCTCCGGCGTGCGGTACAGGGGGTTCTTGACCGCTTCGATGAACTTGGCCTGCCCCTCTTCGAAGCGCTGCTGCTGGCACAGGAACTGGCCGTAGTTGTTCAGCGCGAACGAGTTGCCGGGCGCATGGCGCAGCGCCGCCTTGAAGGCGGTCTCGGCCTCGTCGTACTGGCCGAGGCGGTTGCGCAGCAGGCCTAGCGCATTGTGGGCGTCGGCGTAGCTCGGGTCGATCTCGATGGCTTTCTCGAGCTTCTTCAGCGCGAGTTCGTTGTCGCCGTCCTTCATGTATTCGATGCCGAGCTGGGTATTCAGCGCGGCGACCTTTTCCTTGTCGTCCGGGCCGCTCGCACTCTGCTCCGCCGGCGTGGACTGGCAGCCCGCCAGGAGCAGCGCGGCGAGCGTCACGACCAGCGGCGTGACCCTTCGAAGACGACGGCAGGCACTCGACATGTCAGGCTCTCAACTCCTCTTGCCGGCGGCGGGCCCGCGCGCTGCGCGCGGTCACCTGGCCCACCAGCTGTCCGCAGGCCGCGTCGATGTCCTCGCCGCGCGTCTTGCGCGTGATGGTCAACAGGCCGGCCTTCGACAGCTCCTTGCGGAAGGCGTCGATCGCTTCCGGCGTCGAGCGGCGGTAATCCGCACCCACCACCGGATTGTACGGGATCAGGTTCATCTTGGCCGGTACGCCGCGCAGAATCTTCACGAGTTCCTTCGCCTGCGCGACCGAGTCGTTGATGCCGTCGAGCATCACGTACTCGAAGGTGATGTGCTCGTGCGGATTGTCGGCGACATAGCGCTTGCAGGCCGCCAGCAGCTCGGCAATCGGGTAAGTCCGGTTGATCGGCACCAGTTCGTCGCGCAGCGCGTCGTTCGGCGCATGCAGCGACACGGCGAGGCTGACGGGCAGGACTTCGCGCAGGCGGTCGATGCCCGGGACGTGGCCGGCGGTGCTGAGCGTGACCCGCTTGCGGCCGAGGTTGTAGGCATTGTCGTCGAGCATCAGCCGCATCGCCGGCACGACGTTCTCGAAATTCAGCAGCGGCTCGCCCATGCCCATCATCACGACGTTGGTGATGGCGCGCCGGGTCTTGGGATGCTGGCCGAGGTGGCGGGCCGCGATCCACACCTGGCCGATGATCTCACCGGTGGTGAGGTTGCGGCTGAAGCCCTGCTTCGCGGTCGCGCAGAAGCTGCAGTTCAGCGCGCAACCGACCTGCGAGGACACGCACAGCGTGCCGCGGTCCATCTCCGGGATGAAGACGGTCTCGATGGCGGCGCCGTTGCCGACGCGGAGCAGCCACTTGAGCGTGCCGTCGGCGGATTCGTGGACGCTGATGACCTCGGGCAGGCGGATATCGCCCAGCGCCGTCAGCCGGTCGCGCAGCGCCTGTCCGAAGTTCGTCATCAGCGAGAGGTCGAGCACACCCTGCTGGTGCACCCACTTGATGAACTGGGTCGCGCGGTAGCCGCGCTCGCCATGCTCGGTCAGCAGCGCGGCAAGCGCCTCGCTGTCATGGTCGAGCAGGTTCAGGCGCGGCGTTTCCATCACGGGCCTCAGCGCGGCTGCAGTTCGCTTTCGGCGAAGAAGAATGCGATTTCCTCGCGCGCCGTTTCCGGTGCGTCGGAACCGTGGACCGCATTCTCGGAGATGTCCTTGCCGAATTCGGCGCGAATCGTGCCCGGGGCGGCCTTCTTCGGGTCGGTCGCACCCATCACTTCACGGTTCTTGAGGATCGCGTTCTCGCCTTCGAGCACCTGGACCATGATCGGGCCCGAGGTCATGAAGTCGACGAGTTCCTGGAAGAAGGGGCGCTCGCGATGGACGGCGTAGAAGCGACCGGCCTGTTCGGGCGACAGCTTCATCATTTTGGCGGCGATGATGCGCAAGCCTGCGGCCTCGAGTTTGGCGAGGATGCCACCGATGTGGTTGTCCTTGACGGCGCTCGGCTTGACGATGGAAATGGTGCGTTCGATGGCCATGACCGGGAGGTCTCCTGGGAGTTGACTTAAGGCATTGAAAAAGCGGCGGGTATTATATTGGTTGCCGTGCAGGAACGCACGGCAAAAAAAAGACGCCGGGGAGCCCCGCGGACCGGGGCGCGCGGTCGGGGCTCAGTACAGGCCGGTCTGGAGGCGGGCGGCTTCGGACATCATGTCCGAATTCCAGGGCGGATCGAAGGTCAGTTCGACGGCGACCTCGGTGACGTTCGGGACCTCGCCGACCTTGCCGCGCACGTCGTCGACGAGGATCGGGCCCATGCCGCAGCCCGGCGCGGTCAGCGTCATGTCGATCTCCACCCGGTTGCCGCCCATCAGCGCCACCACCTCGCAGCGGTAGATGAGGCCCAGTTCCACGATGTTGATGGGAATTTCGGGGTCGTAGCAGGTGCGCAGCTGCTCCCAGATCAGGCCCTCGTCGACCTGCCCGGATGCCGTCTGCGCGCCCTGCCCCGCGTGCGGGACGTTGCTCTTCTCCATGCCCAGCGCGTCGACGTGCTCGGCCGGAATACGCGCCAGGTTGCCCTGCACGTTGACCGTCACGGAACCGCCCAAGGCCTGGGTCACGTAGACCTCGGTGCCGGCCTTGAGCGTCACCGGCGAGCCCTCCGGGATCAGCACCGCGGGACAGTCCCGTGCGAGGACGATGGGGGTACGGACGTCGAGCGAGGCGTTCATGGTCTCTGCGGTCTCCGGGTTCAGCTGAGGATGTCGCGGGCTCTGGCCAGGGCGGTGAAGAAGCGGTCGACGTCTTCGTGTGTGTTGTAGAACGCGAAAGACGCGCGGGCCGTGCCGGGAATGCCATAGTACTGCATCACCGGCATCGCGCAGTGGTGGCCGGTGCGGATTGCGACGCCCTGGCTGTCGAGCAGCACACCGATGTCCTGTGGGTGCAGGCCATCGATCACGAAGGACAGCACCGCCGCCTTGTCCCGCGCGGTGCCGATGATGCGCAGGCCCGCGAAATCACCCGCCTGCGCGGTCGCCGCCTCGAGCAGGGCGTGTTCGTGCGCGACGGCGCCCGCGAAATCGAGTTCCCGCAGGTAATCGAGCGCGGCCTTCAGGCCGATGGCGCCCGCGATGTGCGGGGTGCCGGCTTCGAACTTGTACGGGATGTCGTTGAATTCGGTGTGCTCGAAGCTCACGGTCTTGATCATGTCGCCCCCGCCCTGGTACGGCGGCATCGCCTCGAGCAGTTCGGCCTTCGCGTACAGCACGCCGATGCCGGTGGGGGCGAAGAGCTTGTGGCCCGAGAAGGCGTAGAAGTCGCAGTCGAGCGCGCGTACGTCCACCGCCCCGTGGGCGACGGATTGCGCCCCGTCGACGAGCACCTTCGCGCCGGCCGCGTGCGCCAGCTCGACGATGCGGGCCACCGGGTTCACGCTGCCCAGCGCATTCGACACGTGGCCGATCGCGACCAGTTTCGTGCGCGGGTTCAGCAGGCGTTCGAAGGCGGCCATGTCGAGTTCGCCCGCCTCGTTGATTGGCGCCACTTTCAGTACGGTGCCGCGCTGCCGCGCCAGCATCTGCCAGGGCACGATGTTCGCGTGGTGCTCGGCGGCGCCGATCAGGATCTCGTCACCGGCGGCCAGGAACTCGCGTGCGTAGCTCTGCGCGACGAGGTTGATGCCTTCGGTCGTGCCCCGCGTGAAGACGATTTCGCGGCTGTCGGCCGCGTTCAGGAACGCCCGCACGGCCTCCCGCGCGGCCTCGAACTCGTCGGTCGCGCGCTGGCTCAGCGTGTGCACGCCGCGGTGCACGTTCGCGTTGGTCGTCTCGTAATAGTGGCTGATGGCGTCGATGACCCGTCGCGGCTTCTGGGTCGTCGCGGCGTTGTCGAGGTAGATCAGCGGCTTGCCGTGGACCTGCGTCGAGAGGATCGGGAAATCCGCGCGGATTCGCGCGACGTCGAAAGCCGGGGCCGCTGCCTGCGGTGCGGGGGCGTTCATGTCGTTTCGTCCAGCAGGGTCGGCAGGGGCACGTCGGCGCGTCCGGCGAGCAGCTTCGTCAACCAGGCCCGCAGCGCCGCGAACTCGACCTGCTCGACGACCTGCTGCGCGAAACCGAACACGAGCAGCGCCTTGGCGTCGGCGGCCGCGATGCCGCGCGACTGGAGATAGAACATCGCCGCGTCGTCGATCTGACCGACGGTCGCGCCGTGCGCGCAGGACACGTCGTCGGCGTAGATTTCGAGTTCCGGCTTGGTGTCGATCTCGGCGGACTGCGACAGCAGCAGATTGTGGCTGGCCTGCTGGGCGACGATCTTCTGCGCGCCTTCCCGCACCAGCACCTTGCCCCGGAACACACCGCGGCCGTCATCGGCCGCAATGCCCTTGTAGAGCTCTTCGCTGGTGGTATGCGGCGCCTGGTGATCGATGAAGGTCTGGTGGTCGATGTGCTGGCCCGCGCCGGCGACGAACAGGCCGTTCAGCGCGACGCTGGCGCCGTCCGCGGCGAGTGCCGCGTGGACGTCCATGCGCGTGAGGCGGCCACCGAAGGCGAACGAATACGACGCGACGTGGCTGTCGCGCCCGCCGCGCACCCTGACGGCGCCGATGTGGCTCGCGTCGGGCGCTTCGTCGTTGACCCGGTAATGCACCACCCGGCTGCCGGCGCCGGCGTCGATGTCGGTCAGCGCATTGGTGAAATTGTGCGCGCCGGCGCGGCCATGGTGCAGTTCCAGGAGTTCCAGCCGGCTGCGATCACCAACGCGCACGAGCAGCTGCGGCGCGCTGTGGGCCTGGGTGGGCGTGCCCGAATTCACGAACGCGATCAGCACGGGCGCCGGCACGCTCGTGTCGGCTGCGAGTTCGAGCAGGGCGCCGTCGCGGGTGAGCGCGGCGTTGAGGGCGTCGAAAACCGGCGCCTCGTCCTCGGCGCAGCGCTCGAACACGCCGCTCAACAGCGCCGGTTCCTCGCGCAGCACCGTCGACAGGGCACGCAGGCGCAGGCCCGCGGGCGGGGCGCCGGCGGACGACAGCGCCGGCGAATACGCCCCGTCGACGAACACGATGCGCCACGCGCAGTCGTTGGCGAACGGCACGTCGGCGACCAAGCAGCCCGCTTCCTGCCCGGGGGCGGCCGTGGCCAGGCTCAGCTTCGCAAGATCGGTATATTTCCAGTCCTCGTCGCGCAGCGTCGGCAGTCCGCGGCGGCGCGCGCTCGCGAGCGCCTTCTCACGCAGCGGCGCGAGCGCGTCGGTGTCGGCGCGGAAGTCCCGCGCCAGGGCTTCGAGCAATGCCATCTCAGGCCACCGCCGCCTTGGTCAGCCAGTCGTAGCCGCGCTCTTCGAGTTCCAGCGCGAGCTCGCGCGGGCCCGACTTGATGATGCGGCCGTGGGCCAGGACGTGGACCACGTCCGGCACGATGTAGTCGAGCAGGCGCTGGTAGTGCGTGACGACGAGGAAGGAACGATCCGGCGCGCGCAGCTGGTTGACGCCCTCGGCGACGATGCGCAGCGCGTCGATGTCGAGCCCGGAGTCGGTTTCGTCGAGCACCGCGAGCTGCGGTTCCAGCACGCTCATCTGGAAGATTTCGTTACGCTTCTTCTCGCCGCCGGAGAAGCCCTGGTTCACCGGCCGGTTCAGCAGGCTTTCCTTGAGCCCGACGACCTGCGTCTTCGCCTTGACCAGCGAGAGGAACTGCACCGCGTCCATCTCCGGCAGGCCGCGGTACTTGCGGATGCCGTTCAGCGCCGCCTTCAGCATGTAGACGTTGTTCACGCCGGGGATTTCGAGCGGGTACTGGAAGGCGAGGAATACCCCTTCACCGGCGCGGGCCTCGGGCTCGAGCGCGAGCAGGTCCCTGCCGTTGAAGGTCACGCTGCCCTGCGTCACCGTGTAGCCCGGCTTGCCGGCGATCACGTGCGCCAGCGTGCTCTTGCCCGAGCCGTTCGGGCCCATGATGGCGTGCACCTGGCCTTGCGGCAGTTCGAGATTGAGACCGCGAAGTATCGGTTTGCCTTCGACTTCGACGTGCAGATTTTCGATCTTGAGCATGTTGTTTTCTTGATGTTGGATCGTTGCGTCCGGGATGGGCCTCAGCCCACCGCGCCTTCGAGGCTGATCGACAGCAGCTTCTGCGCTTCCACCGCGAACTCCATCGGCAGTTCCTTGAAGACCTGCTTGCAGAAGCCGTTGACGATGAGGTTCACCGCGTCCTCGTTGCTGATGCCGCGGCTGCGCAGGTAGAACAGCTGGTCCTCGCTGATCTTCGAGGTCGACGCCTCGTGCTCGACCTTGGCCGTGCTGTTCTTCACCTCGACGTAGGGAAAGGTGTGCGCGCCGCACTGGTCGCCCATCAGCAGCGAGTCGCACTGCGTGTAGTTGCGCGCGCCCTCGGCGCTGCGCGCGATGCGCACGAGCCCGCGATACGCGTTTTGCCCGCGCCCCGCGGAGATGCCCTTGGAGACGATCGTGCTGCGCGTATTGCGTCCGATGTGGATCATCTTCGTGCCGGTGTCGGCCTGCTGGCGGTGGTTCGCGAGCGCCACCGAGTAGAACTCGCCGACGGAATTCTCGCCCTTCAGCACGCAGCTCGGGTATTTCCAGGTGATCGCGGAGCCGGTCTCGACCTGCGTCCACGAGATTTTCGAGTTGCGGCCGCGACAGTCGCCGCGCTTGGTCACGAAGTTGTAGATGCCGCCGCGGCCTTCCTCGTCGCCCGGGTACCAGTTCTGGACCGTCGAGTACTTGATCTCGGCGTCGTCCAGCGCGACCAGTTCGACGACCGCCGCGTGCAGCTGGTTCTCGTCGCGCTGGGGGGCGGTGCAGCCCTCGAGGTAGCTCACGTAGCTGCCGCTGTCGGCGATGATCAGCGTGCGCTCGAACTGGCCGGTGTTCATCGCGTTCATCCGGAAGTAGGTCGAGAGCTCCATCGGGCAGCGCGTGTTCTTCGGGATGTAGACGAAGGACCCGTCGGAAAACACCGCCGAGTTCAGCGCCGCGAAATAGTTGTCGCCCTGCGGCACGACCGAGCCGAGATAGCGCCGGACGAGTTCCGGGTGCTCGCGCACGGCCTCTGAGAACGAGCAGAAGATGACGCCGGCCGCGGCGAGCTTTTCCTTGAACGTGGTGTGCACCGACACGCTGTCGAACACCACGTCGACGGCGACGCCGGCGAGCATCTTCTGCTCTTCGAGCGGGATGCCGAGCTTGTTGTAGGTTTCGATCAGCTTCGGATCGACCTCGTCGAGGCTCTGCGGGCGGTCCTTGCTCGACTTCGGCGCGGCGTAATAGGAAATCGCCTGGTAGTCGATCTTCGGATAGTGCACGTGGGCCCAGCTGGGCTCCTTCATCTGCTGCCAGCGCTCGAAGGCCTTGAGGCGCCAGTCGAGCATCCACTGTGGCTCGCCCTTCTTCGCCGACAGGAAGCGCACGGTATCCTCGCCGAGGCCCGGTGGCAGGTGTTCCTGCTCGATGTCGGTGACGAAGCCGGCGTCGTATTTCTGGCCGATCAGGGACTGGACGTCGGAAGTCGAGGTAGCCATGGTCAGACGTTGAAACTTTCGCCGCACCCGCAGGTGGCGGACACGTTGGGGTTGTTGAACTTGAAGCCCTCGTTGAGGCCTTCGCGCGCGAAATCGACGACCGTGCCGTCCAGGAATTTCAGGCTTTCGCTGTCGACGATGACCTGGATGCCGTGCGACTCGAAGACGATGTCCTGCTCGCCCACTTCGCGGACGGGCTGCACGACATAGGCGTAGCCCGAGCATCCGGTCGGCTTGACGCCGACCCGCAGGCCGTTGCCCCCCTGGGGGCCGTTCAGGAAGCGCTGCACGTGCTGTGCGGCGCGTTCGGTCAAACTCACTGACATCGATGTCCTCCTTCGCTCAGGCCGCGGTGCTTTCGGCCTGGGATGCCGCATTGGGCCATTTGCGCAGCACCTGGATGGTGCCGGAATCGCGCGCCTTGCTGACCACCGCTTCGAGGCTGACGCTGGACAGGTAGAGCCGGATCTGGGCGCTGAGCTCCTCCCACAGATCGTGGGTGATGCAGCCGTGGTCGCCCTGGCAGTTGCGCTTGCCGCCGCAGCGGGTCGCGTCGACGGACTCGTCGACCGCGTCGATGACGTCCGCCACCGAAATCTCCGCCCGCGGCCGGCCCAGGCGATAACCGCCTCCGGGTCCCCGCGTGCCGTCCACGAGTCCCTTGCGCCGCAGTGCGGCAAACAGCTGTTCCAGGTAGGACTGGGATATCCCGTGGCGCTCGGCGATTTCGGCCAGCGAAATCCGACCCTTGCCCTGGTTCAGCGCCAGTTCCACCATCGCCGTGACGGCGTATCTGCCCTTGGTAGTCAATCTCATACTGTTACCCCGCTCGCGGAATACCGAGAACCTATGTCGGGAATTGTCCGGGATACCCAGTAAAGCAGTCAACAAATATTTTCGCGATGCATCACTTCGTCAGGGCCTGCGAATACAGGCGCTGGCGGACGTTGCGCGCAAAGAACCCCGGGTGCCGGGGCGGGTGCTAGAGATCGAGGCCGTGGCGCCGGAGGGCGGCTTCCAGCGCCGCGACCTGCTGTTCGAGGCGGGCCGCGTGGCTGGATACCTGCTCGAGGGCCTGGACCAGCGGATCGTTCAGGTCGCGCGCCTGGCCATAGGCATCGAAACGCGACCCGGCGGCGGGCGTCGCGGCGGGGCTCGCCTCGTTGAGCGCAAGGTCGGCGGTGGCCGCCTTGCCGCCGGCGATCCGTCCAGGGATGCCGACCACCGTCGCGCCGTCCGGAACGTCCTTGACGACGACCGCGTTGGAACCGATGCGGGCGTTCTCGCCGACGGTAATCGGGCCGAGCACCTTGGCACCGGCGCCGATGACCACCCCGCGCCGGAGCGTCGGGTGGCGCTTGCCCTTGTTCCAGGTCGTTCCGCCCAGCGTGACGCCGTGGTAGAGGGTGCAGTCGTCGCCGATTTCGGCGGTTTCGCCGATCACGACGCCCATGCCGTGGTCGATGAAGAAGCGCCGCCCGATCGTCGCGCCCGGGTGGATCTCGATGCCGGTCAGCATGCGGCCGAGGTGCGAGAGCATCCGCGCCGCCCACTTGAAACCATGGCGCCACAAGCCGTTGGCGAGACGGTGCACGATCAGTGCGTGCACGCCCGGATAGGTCGTGATGATCTCGAAGCTGTTTCGCGCCGCCGGGTCGCGGTCGAAAATGCTGCGGATGTCTTCTTTGAGTTGTCCGAACATGATGGCAGGATGAGGCTCTTTCCTTGCACAGAATGCGCGAGACCGCGCGAGGACCCAGTGACCGAGCACGAATCCAGGGACACGGACAAGCCGATGAGCTTACTACAGGTCGCGCAGAGCGTACTCGCGGCCTTTTTCGGCGTACAGAGCAACCGCAACCGCGAGCGCGACTTCAAGGGTGGCTCGGCCAGGGTTTTCATCATCGCCGGCCTCGTCGGCACGGTGATTTTCATCGCGGTCGTCGCCGTCGTCGTGCGGCTCGTGCTCGGCGCGGCCACCGGCTGAACGCCGCGGCGCGCGGGGCCGGCACCGGCCTCCTCGCGCCGCCTCACCCCGCTCAGCGGGCCTGCAGGCGTTCCAGCTGCTGGCGCAATCTCGTGATGGCGTCCGCGTTGTCGGCGGCCCGCCTGCGTTCCTTGTCGACGACCTCGGCGGGCGCCCGCGCCACGAAGGACTCGTTCGCGAGCTTGGCCTCGACGCGGGCCAGATCCTGTTCGAGCCGCGCCAGTTCCTTCGTCAGCCGCTCCTGCTCGACCGCCGGATCGATGAGGTCCATCAGCGGCACCAGCAGTGTCGTTTCGCCGGCCAGCGCCGTTGTCGCGTCGCCGGATACCGCGTCGGTCACGCGCTCGATCTTCTCGACGCGCGCGAGCTGCTGGATGGCGCCCGTGCAGTCCGCGAGCCAGGCCTGTTCGGCGGCGCTGCCGCCGAAGACCTGCAGCGGAATCCTTTTCGCCGGTTCGATGTTGCTCTCGGCCCGGATGCGCCGCACGCCGAGCACCACCGTCTTGAGCCACGCAATCTCGGCAGCGGCCGCCGCGTCCGCCGGGTAATCCTCGACCCGCGGGAAGGGCTGCGTCATCACGGTCTGGCCGTGGATGCCGATCAGCGGCGCGACCTTGAGCCAGATCTCCTCGGTGATGAACGGCATGATCGGATGCAGCGCGCGCAGTGCCGCCTCCAGCACCTCGAGCAGCGTGCGGCGGGTGGTTTCCTTCGCGGCGTGCGGGACCGCCGGGTCGTTCAGCGTCACCTTGGCGAGCTCGATGTACCAGTCGCAGAACTCGTCCCAGATGAACTCGTAGATCGCCTGGGCCGCGAGGTCGAAGCGGTAGCCGTCGAAGGCGTCCCGCACGTTCCCCAGGGCCTCGCGGAAGCGGTGGCGAATCCAGCGGTCGGCAAGGCTGCCCTGGCCGGCGGCCTCTGGCACCGGCTCCGGACCGACCGTCATCAGCACGAAGCGCGTCGCGTTCCAGATCTTGTTGCAGAAGTTGCGGTAGCCCTCGATGCGGCCGAGGTCGAAGCGCACGTCGCGCCCTTGCGTCGCCATCGACGCGAAGGTGAAGCGCAGCGCGTCCGTGCCGTAGCTCGGGATGCCGTCGGGGAACTGCTTGCGCGTGGCTGTCTCGATTTTCGGCGCGTCGTCGGGGCGCATCAGCCCGGTGGTGCGCTTGGCAACGAGGGTTTCGAGCTCGATGCCGTCGATGAGGTCGATGGGGTCGAGGATGTTGCCCTTCGACTTCGACATCTTGTTGCCCTCGGCGTCGCGCACGAGGCCGTGGATGTAGACCTCGCGGAAGGGCACGTCGCCCATGAACTTCAGGCCCATCATGATCATCCGGGCAACCCAGAAGAAGATGATGTCGAAGCCCGTGACCAGCACGCTCGTGGGGTAGAACACCTCGAGTTCCGGCGTCTTGTCCGGCCAGCCGAGGGTCGAGAATGGCCACAGCGCACTCGAGAACCAGGTGTCCAGCACGTCCTCGTCCTGGGTCAGCGGCACGTCCGGGCCGAGCCCGCCCTTCGCGCGCGCCTCGGCCTCGGTGCGGCCGACGTAGATGTTGCCCTGCGCGTCGTACCAGGCCGGGATGCGATGGCCCCACCACAGCTGGCGGCTGATGCACCAGTCCTCGATGTTGCGCATCCACTCGAAGTAGGTCTTGCTCCAGTTCTCGGGCACGAAGCGGATGCGGCCATCCTCGACGCAGGCGATCGCGGGCTCGGCGAGCGGCGCGATCTGCACGAACCACTGGTCGGTGAGGTAGGGCTCGATGACCGCCTGCGAGCGGTCGCCGCGCGGCACCATCAGCTTGTGCGGGTCGACCCGCACGATGAGGCCCTGGGCCTCGAGATCCGCGACGATGCGCTTGCGGGCCTCGTAGCGGTCCAGCCCGCGATAGGGCGCCGGGCCGTTGTCGTTGATCGCGGCGTGGTCGGTGAAGATGTTGATCTTCGGCAGGCCATGGCGTTCGCCGACCGCGTAGTCGTTGAAGTCGTGGGCGGGCGTGATCTTCACGCAGCCCGAGCCGAATTCGGGGTCGACGTAGTCGTCCGCGATGATCGGGATGCTGCGGTTACACAGTGGCAGGGTGACGTACTTGCCGATGAGGCGCCGGTAACGCTCGTCCTCCGGGTGCACCGCGACCGCGACGTCGCCGAGCATCGTTTCCGGCCGGGTCGTCGCGACGACGACGTGGCCCGCACCGTTCTCCAGCGGGTAACGGATGTGCCAGATCTGGCCCTGCTCTTCCTGCGACACCACCTCGAGGTCGGAGATCGCGGTCGTCAGCACCGGGTCCCAGTTCACGAGGCGCTTGCCGCGGTAGATGAGGCCTTCCTCGTGCAGCCGCACGAAGACCTCGGTCACCGCCTGCGACAGGCCGTGATCCATCGTGAAGCGTTCGCGCTCCCAGTCCATCGATGCGCCCATGCGCCGCAATTGCTGGGAAATCGTGCCGCCGGACTCGCCCTTCCACTGCCAGACGGCGTCGAGGAAGGTCTCGCGGCCGAGGTCGTGGCGCGACTGGCCCTTCAGGCCAAGCTGACGCTCCACCACCATCTGCGTCGCGATGCCGGCGTGGTCGGTGCCGCACTGCCACAGCGTGCGGTAGCCCTGCATCCGGTGATAGCGGATCAGCGCGTCCATCAGCGTGTCCTGGAACGCGTGCCCCATGTGCAGGCTGCCGGTGACGTTCGGCGGCGGCAGCATGATGCAGTAGGGCGCGTCGCGGCCCTGGGCCGCGAAGTGGCCGGCGGCCTCCCACTGTTCGTAACGGGGGCGCTCGATGGCGTGGGGATCGTAGGTTTTCGCGATGGGCGGTTCGAACTTCATGGGCGCGTGGGGGCCTGCTGGCGTAGGTTTGGGGGCCGGTGGCGGTTCCGCCAGTTCGGCCGGGATCGTCATGCGCGCGTGCGCGGCGGGCGCATGGCTCGCCGTCGGCAGCGCGGGTGGGTGCGCGAACAGCGCCGGTGGGTGCGCGAACAGCGCCGGGTCGACGTCGGTCACGCGCTCGGTCAGCCGCGGGGGCGTGACGCCGGGCGGCGGCCGTCGCCCGCTGATGACATCGTTCAGCTCCGCGCGCTTGGTGTCGAGCAGGGTCTCGAGCTGGGCAATCGTCGCATCGAGATCCCGCTTCCAGCTGTCGTGCGGACCTGTGCGGTCGCCGGGAGGGCTATCGGACATGTGCGTGCCTATCCATTCACCGTCGCGATTGGATAACCGCGGTCCTTGTAGAACTTGTAGCGCCCGCGCGCCAGGGCCTTGGTGTGCTCGTCCTCGCCGGTGGTTTCGATCACCTGCTCGAACTGGCTGAAGAACGGCGGCACTTCGCAGTGCAGGTTCACCAGCAGGTCGGCGGCGTCAGGCGGCAGGGTGCTCGCGGCGAGGATCACGGGCGCGTCCGCCGCCTCCGGGCTGCCGGCGACCGCGTGCGGGATGAAGCTCGTGTCGTGCCAGGTCCACAACAGGTCGTCCATCGCCGTCACCATGTCCTCGTCCAGGCAGTGCACGTGCACCCGCCGCCCGGCCCGGTAGGCCTGTTCGACCAGTTCACAGACGTAGACGTCGTGCTGGCGGCGGGCCTGCGCGGGCAGGATGTGGAAGTCGATCCGGGTCACGCGTGGCCGTCAGGCGCCGTGGCCGGCGCGGTCGAGGATGAATTCCATCAGCAGGCCCAGCGGTCGGCCGGTGGCGCCCTTGGCCTTGCCCGACGTCCACGCGGTGCCCGCGATGTCGAGATGCGCCCAGTGGTATTCCTTCGTGAAGCGCGCCAGGAAGCAGGCGGCGGTGATCGTGCCCGCCTCGCGGCCGCCGACGTTCGCCATGTCGGCGAAGGGACTGTCCAGCTGCTTCTGGTAGTCCTCCCACAGCGGCAGGCGCCACGCGCGGTCGCCGCTCTTCTCGCCGGCGGCGAGCAGTTCCTCGGCGAGGCCGTCATGGTTGCTGAGCAGCCCGCTGGCGTGGCTGCCGAGCGCCACCACGCAGGCCCCGGTCAGCGTCGCGATGTCGATTACGACGTCGGGTTCGTAGCGCGCCGCATAGGTCAGCGCATCGCACAGGATGAGCCGGCCTTCGGCGTCGGTGTTCAGGATTTCGATCGTCTGGCCCGACATGCTGGTGACGATGTCGCCGGGCTTTACCGCCTCGCCGTCGGGCATGTTCTCCACCGCCGGCACGATGCCGACCACGTTGATCGGCAGCGCCAGTTCCGCCACGGCCTGCATGACCCCCAGCACGGACGCCGCGCCGGTCATGTCGAACTTCATCTCGTCCATGCCGGCGCCCGGCTTGATCGAGATGCCGCCGGAGTCGAAGGTCACGCCCTTGCCGACCAGGACGATGGGCTTCGACTTGTCGGGGCGACCGGTGTATTCGACGGTGATGAGCTTGGGCGCCTGCGCGCTGCCGCGGGCGACCGCGAGCAGCGAGCCCATGCCGAGTTTCTGCATCTCGGCCTTCTCCAGCACGTGCACCTTGAGGCTGCGATGGGTCTTCGCGAGTTCGCGCGCGGTCGCCGCGAGGTGGGCCGGCGGACAGTGGTTGCCCGGCAGGTTCGCGAGATCCCGCATCAGGGCCATGCCGGACAGCACGCCCTTCGCGGTGTTCGCGGCCGCCTGGGCCGCGCTGGCCTCGTCCGCGCCGACCAGCAGCGTCAGGCGGGCGAACTGCGCGCGCCGCGACGGCTTGCTCTTCATCTTCTCGAAGCGATAGGCGCTCGTGCCGAAGGCGAGCGCGACCTGCCGGAATTTCCAGCCCGTGTCCCGGTCGCGGACGTGGACGTCGCCGAGGCAGCTGACGGCATTCTTCAGGCCCGCTTCGGTCACCGTGCGCGCCGCCTTCTGCACCAGTTGGCGGTATTCGGCGGCGCTGACGCCCTCGGCCTTGCCGCAGCCGATCAGCAACACCCGCTCCGCGCCGGTGCCCGCGGCCTCGGGGATCATCAGGGTTTCGGCGAGACTGCCGCTGATGTCCCCACGCTTCACCAACCGCGCCAGCAGGCCCTTGGTGGCCTTGTCCACGGCTTCGGCGGCGGCGCCGAGCTTCTTGCCGGCATGCACGCCGACGATGAGGCACGCGGTTTTCTGTTCCTGCGCGGGGCCGCGCTTGACCGTGATTTCCATGTTCGCTCCGGCTGGTGGTTCGGACTGGATACGCCGCACGCGGGGCGCCGGCCGTATCAGGGGCAGTGTAAAGCCAGGTAAGTGTATGCGCTGGAATTTATGGGAGCCAAGCGTGAAAACCGTATACTGTCGCCGAAATCCCGGTTACGCATGAAAATCCTCGATCGCTACATCGGCTGGACCATCATCAGCGCCACGTTGACCGTGCTTGCGGTGCTGGTCGCGATCTTCAGCTTCTTCCAGTTCATCGAACAGCTCGAGGACGTCGGCCGCGGCACCTATTCGGTGTTCAAGGTGGTTGTCTTCGTGCTGTCCAGCCTGCCGGGCCTGACCTACGAACTGTTCCCGATGGCATCCCTGATCGGGGCGCTGATCGGGTTCGGCACCCTGATGCGCAACGGGGAGCTGACCGTCATCCGCGTCTCCGGCGTGCCGAAGGCGCGCCTGCTGCTGTCGGTGGTCAAGGCCGGCAGCGTGCTGCTCGCGGCTTCGGTGCTGCTCGGTGAACTGGTCGCGCCGCCGGCCGAGCGCTTCGCGCGGGACTTCCGCAACATGGCGATCTCCGACCGCGTGGCCTTCCGTTCCGACCACGGCTTCTGGTCGCGCGACGGCGAAAGCTTCATCAACATCCGCGAAATCCTGCCGGGCAACCAGGTGCGTGGGCTGTACATCTACGAGTTCGACGACCTGAATCGCCTGCGCACCAGCACCTACGCCGAATCGGCCCGCTACGACGGCCAGCAGTGGGTGCTCAAGGACATCGCGCAGACCGAGCTCGACGACGAAGGCATCCGCGAACGCCACCTGCCGGAGGCCGCGTGGGACTCCATGCTCAAGCCCGACCTGCTGTCGATGATCACGATCGACCCCGAGAGCCTCGGGATCCTGAGCCTGGTGCGCTACATCTCGTTCCTCAACCGGAATTCGCAGGACACCCAGCGCTACGAACATGCGCTGTGGACCAAGTTGACCTATCCGCTGGCGACGGTCGTCATGGTGATCCTCGCGGTGCCGATGGTGCTGCGGGCGAGTCGCTCGGTGACCATCGGCCAGCGCGTGCTGGTCGGCGCGCTGGTCGGCCTCGGCTTCCACCTG
Organism: Hydrogenophaga intermedia; assembly: GCA_943370145.1. Lineage (GTDB taxonomy): Bacteria > Pseudomonadota > Gammaproteobacteria. Next base: position 94,253 of record CALRPY020000002.1, read on the forward strand.
CTGAACCAGGCCGCTGGCCATCTCGGCGTGGTCTACGAGATGCACCCGATCCTGTCCGCCGCCGGTCCGGCGCTGCTGATGAGCGTGGTCGCCGCGATCCTGCTGTCGAAAACGCCCTAGCGGCGTGCCGGTGGCGGCGACGCCTGCCCTCGGCAACACCCGCGGACATCACCCGCAGGACGGTCTTCCGCCCCGGCGCCGTGCTGGCCTGCCGCGTCGCCCCAGCGACTGCGGCAGGCTTTACGCCCTGACCACTCTCGAGTGCGAGGCCCGGTCGTGCCAGGCGCGGCGCCCGCCCGCCAGGGCCCACCAGTAACCGAGCCCCAGCGGCACCCAGGAGACCAGCGCCACCCCGAAACGCACGAGGGTCTGGCGCCAGGTCAGCCGTGTCCCGGTGTGCTCGTCGACGACCCGGATGCGCCAGCACTTCATGCCGAGCGTCTGTCCGCCGCGGTGCCAGGAAAACGCGAAGTAGGCATAGGACAGGACCAGCAGCACCAGCGAAAACACCGGGCTCCCCTCGACGGCCTCGCCGTGGTGGAAACCGACGGCGATGCCCCCGGCGACGAACCAGATGCCGATCAGGCACAGCGCGTCGTACAGCATCGACAGCAGGCGCCTCCAGAACGCGGCGGCGACCGGTGCGGTCGGTGCTTCGGCGAGCTGCGGAGGGGCGTGCGACATGAGGATTTCCGGGTTCGTCGGGCGTGAAAACCCGGGCGCGGCGAATCTGTCACAATGCGAGCGTGTCGCGCAAGGCGCGTAACGGCGGGACGAGGGAAGCAGGCATGCGGTTGGCGCGTTTGTTCGCGACGCTGATGAGCTCGCTGATCGTGGTGCTGGCCTTGGCCGCAAAGGTGCACGCGCACCCGCTCGGCGAGGCGCCCGGGCGTCTCGTCGACATCGGGGGCCGGCGCCTGCACCTGTACTGCATCGGCCGTGGCGAGCCCACGGTCGTCATCGATGCCGGGCTCGGCGCGACCGCGCTCGAATGGCAGGACGTGATGCGGCGGGTTGGCGGTCCCACCCGCATCTGCGCCTACGACCGGGCCGGCTACGGCTGGAGCGATCCCGGCCCTTATCCGCGCACCAGCTCCCGGCATGCGAACGATCTCTACCTGCTGCTGACCGCCGCCGACGTGCCCGGCCCGTACGTGCTGGTTGGCCACTCCTACGGTGGCTACACCGTGCAGCTTTTCGCCCGCCGCTATCCTTTCCTCGTCGCGGGGCTGGTGCTCGTCGACGCGTCCCATCCCGAGCAGGTCGAACGCTTCCTGGCGCCGCCCTACGCGATCCGGGTTGCGCCGACGAACCGGCATGGCGTGGTCAGGTTCGGCGAAGTCCCGCCGCCGCACCCGGCGTTGCCGGCCTTCGCCCGCGAGGTGCTTGCCTACCAGTACCGGCACTGGCGGCCGCGGCGGGCCATTTCCAACGAGCTGCTGGGCTTTCGCGACAGCGGCCACGAACTGCTCGCCGAGCGGCCACTGGCCACGCTGCCGCTCGTCGTGCTGACCCGCGGCAAGCGGGTGTGGCCGGCCGGCCCGCACGGGGATGCGCTCGAGGCCCTGTGGTTGACGCTGCAGTCGGAACTCGCGGCGCAGAGCCCCGTGTCGGCCCACCTGCTCGCAAGTGTCAGCGGCCACCAGATTCACCTCGATCAGCCGGATCTCGTCGCCTTCGCGATCGCGCTGGCGAGCGACGCGTGGCGCATCCGCCGCGGCGAGGGGCCGTTGCTGACGAGTCCCGGCGCGCGCTGGCTGTCCCTGCTGGACATGCAGCGCTTCACCTGGCTGCGCGACGCGCTCGACGTGCCGCTGCCGCAGCGTGTCGTGCAGCTGGAACGGCGTGCGGCGGCGGCGCCCTGAGCGCCGAGCCTTGCCCGACGCAGCGCGGGCATGGATCGGGGCGCGGGCACAGGCCCAGGCGGCCGTGATTCACCGCGGGACGTCGAGGCCAGCCCGCTTCTCTGGCAGCATGGCCGGATGTTGACCGATACACCTGACGACGGGCCGGCGCGCCTGCGGGATGCCGCGTGGACGGCCCTGCGGCTCGACGAGCCCGGGCGGAAAATCGCGCTGCTGGGCCGGGTCGACGCGACGACGGCGATCGTCGATGCGCTGCGCGTCCTGCCGCCAGTCGACGAACCCGGCCGGCCACCGCTGCCCGAACTCGTGCATCCGGCGCGCGTGCCGCGGCGGAGCACCGGCAGCGACAAGGGTCGCGCGGCGCTGCTGCACGCCATTGCGCATATCGAGTTCAACGCAATCAATCTCGCGCTCGATGCGATTGCCCGCTTTGCGGGCCTGCCCGAGGCGTATTACCGGGACTGGTGGCGGGTCGCCTGCGAGGAGGCGCACCACTTCTCCCTGCTCGCCGCGCACCTCGCCTCGCTCGGTCATGCCTACGGCGACTTCCAGGCCCACGCCGGCCTGTGGGAGGCGGCGCGCAAGACTACCGACGACCCGCTCGCGCGCATGGCGCTGGTGCCCCGCGTGCTGGAAGCGCGCGGACTCGACGTGACGCCGGGCATGCGGGCGCGCTTCGTCGCGGCCGGTGACGCGCAGGCCGCGGCCATCCTCGACGTGATCCTGCGCGACGAGATCGGCCATGTCGCAATTGGCAACCGGTGGTTCCATCACCTCTGCGTCGAGCGCGGTTTCGAACCGGTGGCGACCTTCCGCGCCCTGTGCGCCCGCTACGGCCAGCCCCCGCCCCGCCCGCCCTTCAATGTCGAGGCGAGGTTGGCCGGGGGCTTCTCCGCCGAGGAACTCGACGCGCTGTCAGCCGCGCCGCATTGAGCGTTGGCAGCGGTCCCCTGCGTCGCACGTCGCGGGGGACGCTCACCGCACGCTCAGTTCCGCCCGCCGGTTGCGCGGCTCCGCGACGCCGTCGCCGGTCGGCACCAGTGGTTCACGCTCGCCACGGCCGGCAACACTGATGCGGGCCGGATCGCCGCCCAGTTCCACGAGCCTGGCGCGCAGCGCTTCCGCGCGTTGGCGCGAGAGCTGGTCGTTGTAGGCCAGTTCGCCGGCGCGATCGGTGTGGCCGATGACGACCACGTCGGCCACGGGCCGCGCCGCGATCTCGGCCAGCACCGTGCGCGCCTGGGCGGCGGAGTCCGCGGTCAGCTGGTCGGAGTCGAGTTCGAAATAGAGCATGTAGGACACGGGCCGCGGCGGCAGCGCGGCAAGCGTGGGACCGAAGTCGCTCGCGATCTGGGCCGCGCTGCTCGTGGCCTGTTCGACCCCGCCCTTCGCGTCGAAGCGCGCGCTCGCGTAGGCCGACGCCAGCACGGTTTCCGTGCCGCCGGGGTTCACGGCGACCGCACCGACCTTGCCGTCGGGGCCGGGCAACAGCACGACGCGGTCCTGCGGCACGGCGGCGCAGGCGCCGAGCGCGGCCGTCAGCAGCGCGAGGGCGAGCCGATGCGCCGCCGGACGCGCGCTGCGGTTCACGGCCGGGCTCCTGCTTCGACGACGAATTCCGTGCCGCGCACGCCGAGGATGCTTGCCGGCGTGCGGACTTTCATCGCGTCCGGCGCGTGCTTCGCGATCTTGCCGGACACCACCGCGAGCCGGCCCTGCTTCAGGGTCGACTCGAATCCGCCCTCGTGCGTCGTCGCGTCGAAGCGGAAGCTGTCGATGACGAGCCGGCTGTTCGGCCCCAGCGACAGCAGTGAATTGTCGCGGAAGGTCACGCCGACCCGGCCGTGTTCGCCGGTGACGAGCACGTCCGCGGGCTGCACCAGGGCGCCTGGTGTCGCGGCGAGCGTGCTGCCGCCGCGCTCGAGACTCACTTCACCGTCGGCGAGCTTGATGATGCCCGCGGCCTCGTCCGCCAGGACCGTGGTGACGGCGAGGCAGGCGCCCAGCAGCAGCGCGAGTCGACGATAAGGCGTTTGCATCGGGATCTCCGCAGGGTGACTGACATCTATAATAGACAGCCGTGGAATCCGACGCGCAGATGCCTTCGAATGACCGCCGCTGCGCGCCGGCACCCGTGTTCCACGCGCGCGAATCCGAATTGCGCGCGATCCTCGCCCACCTCGAGGCGAGTGCGCAGGGCCTCGATCTGCCGCGCGCGCTGTGCCTGCGCCTGTGCCTTGTCGTCGAGGAACTCTTCGTCAACACGGCACGTTACGGTGGCCGGGAGGATGCCGAGGCCTGGGTCGAGCTTGCCGTCGACGCCGATGGTGTCGAACTGCGCTACGTGGACACGGCGCTGCCCTTCAATCCGCTCGATGGCCTCGTCGTCGACTCGCTGTCGCGGCCGGTGGAACTGCGGCCCATCGGCGGACTCGGGCGCATCCTCGTCAAGGAACTGAGTTCAGCGGCGCACTATGCGCGTGACGGTGGACGCAACGTTCTCTGCCTGCGCTTCGAACGCGCCTGATACGCCCCGCTCAACGCCGGGCGACGACCAGCACCGTCATGTCGTCGGTCTGCTCGGTGCTGCCGGCATGCATGCGCACCGCGTCGCCGATCGCGTCCGCGACGGCTTGCGCGTCCGTGCCTGACGGCAGGCCGTCCACGCAGGCGAGCAGTCGCTCCCTGCCGAACATCGCGTCATCCGCCGCACGGGCATCGGTGATGCCGTCGGTGTAGACGCACAGCGCCTCGCCATGCCCGAGTTGCAGCGGCAGCGAGTCGTAGCGGAAGCCGTCGACGGTGCACAGCGGTGGTCCCCCCGCACCCGGTCCCGCGTGCACGCGTCCCGCGCTTATCCGCAGCGGGGCCTCGTGCCCGGCGTTCGCATACAGCAGCGCGCCGCTGTCGAGATCGAGGCAGCCGGCGAACACGGTCACGAACAGGAGTTCCGGATTGTCCTGCGCGATGGCGTCGTTCGCTGCGGTCAGCGCAGCGCCCGGGTCGCCCCCCGCGCGCAGGGCCGCGCTCTTGATCAGGGCTTTCGCCAGCGCCATCAGGAGCGCACTGGGAAGTCCCTTGCCCGACACGTCGCCGACGAGGAAGAACAGGCGGCGCCCGCCGACGAAGAAGAAATCATAGAGATCGCCGCCGACCGTGCGGGCCGGTTCGCTGAAGGCGGCGAGATCGAGGCCCGGCACCCCGGCGAGCGACCCGGCGCGCGGCAGCATGCCGATCTGGATGCGGCGGGCGGTGTCGAGTTCGCCCTGCATGCGCTGCTGCACATCCCGGCTCGCGCCGAGCTGTGCGCGGAGCAGCCGGCGCTGTTGCTGGACCTCCGCCAGCGAGCCTCCCAGCACGCCGATCAGCACGAGGCCGACGCCGGCGAGCGGGTTCACCGCGTCGACCAGCACGTCCTGGTTGGCGAACAGGCCCAGCGCCGTGGCGACGAAGGCCATCGCCCCGAGCGCGACCAGGGCGAGCGTGCGGGCCGGTCCCAGCGCGGGCGCGCCGAGCACCGCCACGAGCGACAGCAGCGTCATCGCCGCGAATTCGACCCAGCGCGTCCACGTCGGCCGCGACAGCAGGCGTCCGGCGAGCGCGTTCTCGATCGCCTCCGCGTGCAGCGCGACACCTGGCATGCGGCCGACCGGGGTCGTGACGATGTCCTGCAGCCCGAGCGCCGTGTAGCCGATCAGCACGATGCGGCCCTCGACCAGGTCCGGGTCGTAGGCCCCGGCCAGGACGTCGGCCGCCGAGAGCGTCGGCCGCGCCGCCCACGCCGAGAAATGCAGCCACCAGTCGCCGTTCGCTTCAACCGGGATTTCGATGTCGGCGATCCCGATCCGCCGCACACCTTCACGCCCGGTCTCGACCGCGATGGCGCCGCCGGCCACGACCCGCAGCGTCTCGACCGCGAGGCCGGGCAGCAGCGTGCCCGCGCCGATGGCGGCAAGCGCCGGGACCCGCCGATGCACGCCGCGCTCCGGTTCGCTGTTCAACAAGGCCTGGCCGCGCGCCGCGCCCGCAATGACGGGCAGGCTCTGCAGCAGCGTGGGGTAGCGCCGGACGAATCGCGCCGGGTCCTCGCCGAAGGTGCGAAGGGTCGCAGCCGGCACCGTGCCGCGCGGGACGCCGGCCTCGTCCGGCACGCCGGCGACGCCCAGGATCACCGGCGACCCGCGGATTGCGGAAGCAAGCCGCCGATCGCTGTCCGGCAGGTGCCGTTCCAGCGGGCCGACCGCGGCCGGCGGCAGGGCGAGCTGCCTGACGATTTCGGTCGGCGCGAAGCGGTCCGGCTCGACGAACAGGGCGTCGATCGCGATGGCCGCCGGTGCGCCGACGATCAGGCGTTCGATCAGTTGCGCGAGCCGCGCCCGCGGCCAGGGCCACTGGCCGATCTCGCGCAGGCTGCGCTCGTCGATCGCGACGATGACGACCGGGTCGCCGGTCCGTTTGCGCGGGAACGCCCGCTGGTAGGCGTCGAAGACCTCGCCGCGCAGCACCTGCTCGAACGGCAGGTCCAGCACCAGCAGCAGCACGCAGTTCAGCGCGATCAGCAGCAGGCCCAGCCGGCGCGCGAAGTGCGGCGCGGGGCGGGTGTGGGCGCGCCGCTCCGGCGTGGGCGCCGTGCCTGTGGTCATGGGGCTGTCCTGCGCGTCATCGTGCGGTGCCGCCGCGACGCGCCGCTGGCTACAGTTCTACCTCGAGGCCGTCGTAGGCGGAGAACACGTCGAGCGGGGTGCCGCCGACGCGGGTGATTTCCTCGAAGCGGCGCGTCTCGGCTTCGATGGTGGCGATGCGCGCGTCGTCGTGGATAGGTTCGTGGTGGAAGAGGGCGAGGCGCTTCGCGTTCGCGAGCTGGCAGAGCTCGACGCCGACGACATTGCTGGAATGCCCCCAGTCCTCCTTGACCGAAATCGCGTCCGCAAAGGAGTACATCGCGTCGAAGGCGACCAGATCGGCGTCGCAGAAGAAGTCGACGAAGCCCTCCGTCACGTCGGGGTCGTCGAGCTTGTGCTCGGAGTCCGTCGAGTAGACGAACACCTTCCCGTTGCGCTCGAAGCGGTAACCGTAGGACTCCCCGGCGTGGATCTGCAGCTTCGGCAGCACGCTGAGGCCGGCGATTTCCACCTGCTCGCCCGGGTTCAGCGGGACGAACTCGATGCGCGCGGCAAGTTGCGAGAAGTCGACCGGAAAGCACGGCGCGCCGTGCTGGGCGCGAAAGGCCTCCGCGAGATTGCGATGGCAGCCGTAGATGCGGATCACGTTGCCCGGAATATAGGCTGGCGTGAACAGCGGGAAGCCCATGATGTGGTCCCAGTGCACGTGGGACATGAATACATGAAAGGTATTCGGCGTCGCCGCCCCGTGGTGGGCCAGCACCTTGCCGCCGAAGGGACGTGCACCCGAGCCGAGATCGCAGAGCACGTAATCGTGCGGGCCCGCGCCGGGAGGCGCGAGTTCGATCTCGACGCAGCTCGAGTGGCCGCCGAAGGTGCCTGCCACGTGGAACGGCAGGCCGGCGGCATAGGCACTGGCCTGTTCGAGGTTCGCGAAACGCCGGCCTGACGCGGCGAGCAGGGCCTGTGCGACCTTCGCCTGCACCTGCGGCGCGGTCAGCGCGATCGGCAGCGAACCCCGCGTTCCCCAGAAGCGGATCAGCATCTCGCTCATGGCGTGGCGGACAGCGCCCGCAGCCCCTCATCGACCGACGAGTGGATCGGGAACACGAGATTGAACCGGGATATTTCAAGCACTTCGGCGACCAGCGCCTGTGGCGCGGCGACCGCCACCCTGCCGCCACGCGGCTTCGCCTGCTTGGCCGCGAGCATCAGCACGCGCAGGCCCGAACTCGATATGTATTCGACGCCGGAGAGATCGAACAGCAACGCGAGGCCACCGTTTTCGCACCGGGCGAGGTGGGGTTCGACCGCGGCGAGGAATTCGTCGGCATTGAGATGATCCACCCGCCCGGCAGGTCCCAGCACGATCACGTCGCCTTGTCGACGCGGACGAAGGTCCATGGGCGGCTCGCTCGATTGCGAAATCATTGTCGTGCCGGGGATTCTAGGGTGCGGCGTGGGGGCGGGCAATCGTCCCGACGGCGGCAGCGGGCGCGGGGCCCACATCCCGGATTGCGGGCCGTCGTGCCGACGGCCCGCTTACCGGATCAGGCGTTGGCCCACCAGCGTTCGACGGCCTGGTTGACCTCGTGGGCGTGGAAGCGGGCCACCTGGTTGGTCGGCTCCAGCGCTTCCTCGTAGAAGAAGTCCGGCAGTTCGTCGTCCTCCTCGGTGAAGCCCGCCGCGAGGTTGAAGTCGCGCTCGTAACGCAGCGTCTCGCGGCCGAGGGTGTCGAAGAAGCTGTCCGGCAGTTCGGTGCCCAGCGCCGCGTTGATCGACTCGACGACCATCGGGATGTTCATGTTGGTCGTCGAGCGCCCGAACAGGCACAGGCCCAGCGAGTCGGCCGCGGCGCACAGGATCTGGGTGTCCATGCTGACCTTGACCAGTTCGTCGAGCGGCTTGCCGGCGCACTCGTATTTCGGCGCGTTGCCGGTGGTGTGGTCGGCGCCCTGCGCGGTCACCATCATCGAGATGCCGGTGACCTCGATCACGCGCGGGTCGTAGGCGCTGATCGCCTGTTTCTTGATGCACGGCGTGCGATGCACCCCGTAGTGGGCGCCGACGCGTGCCGTGCCCTGCGCCCAGCGGCGGCCGTCTTCAGTGCCGACGCGCATCTCCGCCATCACCTTGTGCATGAAAGCGACGTCGCCGAAGGGCGCAAGGCCCGCGTCCATCAGCACGGCGATCATCGCCCCGGTCTCGATCGTGTCGATGCCGAGGTCGTTGGCCTCGAAGTTCAGGCGCGCGAGGTCATCCGGATCGCTGAGGCCGCAGTTGGTGCCGAGCAGGCCCAGCGTCTCGTACTCGACAGGCGAGGAAATCTCCTTGCCGTCCGCGTCGGCATAGACGTTGCTGCATTCGATCATGCAGCCCGGCATGCAGGCGTGCGAGGTCTCGCCGCCGCGCTCGAGATTCTGCTGGCGGATGAATTCGCCGCCCATCTTCAGCACGCCGTTGACCGGGTCGACCTGGCGGCCGGACGTGAAGTTGTTGGTGGGCAGGCCGCCGATGCGATTCGTGTAGTCGGCCATGATCGCCGTGCCGTAGTCGCGGTAGACGTCGATCGCGGGGTCGGCCTTCAGCAGCGCGCCGTACTGCTTCACGCCCTGCAGCACCTTCTTGCGGTCCTGGAAGGGCGGCAGCTTGTCCATGTCGCAGACGATCGCCTTGACCTTCTTGCTACCCATGACGGCGCCGACGGCGCCGCGCGCGGCGAGCCGGGACGGGCGCGCATCGGTGTCGCTGAAGGAAATGCCGGCGAGGTAACCCTGGTATTCCCCGACCGGGCCGCAGATCGCGAGGCTGACCTTCTTGCCGTATTTCTCGTGGAGTTTCGCCGCCGTCTCGAACGTGCCCTGGCCGAGGTACTCGGCGCCGGGCTCGAAGACGATCGTGCCGTCCTTGCGCATGTGGATGACGACCCAGTCGTTCGACGCACCATACAGCGTGAAGCCGGCGATCTGCAGGTGGCCCATCGCGAGCCCGAAGGAGCCCCCGGTGTTCGCTTCCTTGATGCCGCCCGTCAGCGGGCTCTTGCAACCAACGCTCGTGCGGTTCGCGTTCGACCAGTTGCTGCCGGCGAAGGGGCCGGCCGAGAAAATCAGCGGATTTTCCGGCGACAGCGGGTCGACCTTCGCGGCGCCGAGCTCGAACAGCGTCCTGGCGATGAAGTAGCGGCCGGCCTTCGCGATCTGTTCGCCAGTGAAGGTTTCTTCGCGCACGGTGTGCTGCGTGACGTCGATGTGAAGGTATTTGCGCATGCGTGTTGGCCTCGTCGAAAGCTGCGTGGAAGCCGGTGACCGGACGGGACTGAGCCCGCGCGGTCCGCGCCGGCGCTGTCGTGCGCCCGGCGGCGTATCCGGACTTCCGGATCTGGATTGATGTCTTCGGCCGCCGGCGACGCCGCCGGCGGGCACCTTCCTCGTTGACCGAGTCCGCCGCCCGTCACTGCAAGCCCATGAATAACCTTGCAATGACGCGGAAGATACGGTGCCGAATGGGGCGATTGTAACCCGCTGGCAGCAAGTTCCCAGCAGTAAATGGAATGAAGATCGAGGAAATTTTCCAACGGTCAGGGTCGGCGCCTGGCTGACCTTTATTCAACCGGGGACCGCGCCTGCGGGTCGGTTTGGTACTCCGTAGGGGAGTCGAACCCCTGTTCTCGCCGTGAGAGGGCGATGTCCTGGGCCACTAGACGAACGGAGCGTGGCGGCAAGGCGCGCAGTATACAAGCGGACAGCGCCAAAGGCAGCCATCATTTTCACTGCGGACAAGCAAAGCATCCCGTGATCGGATTAAGATGCACGCGCGCCGCACGGCATGCGGGCCGTACGGCCCTGCGGCCCGTTTCCGGGCCCCGGTGCCGCGTCTTTGCCGTGCGCGCCAGCCGCGACGGCTACTCCGGATCCGGTCACGTCGTCGCGCTTCCGGGCGCGTCAGGCCGGCACCCCGTTTGGCGAGAGGAATCATCCGCTTTGATGGAAAGACCCGAACACTCAGGCAACGTGGTGCCGCTGCGGCCACAACCGCGCATCTACGCCCGCGACGAACACTCGATCTCCCGCAAGTTCATCTCCGACAGCGCCCTCAAGGTGCTCTACCGCCTCGACAAGGCCGGCTTCCAGGCCTTCCTCGTCGGCGGCAGCGTGCGTGACCTGCTGCTCGGCCGGGAGCCCAAGGATTTCGACATCGCGACGAACGCGCTGCCCGAGCAGGTGCGCGAACTGTTCCGCAACTGCCGGCTGATCGGCCGGCGCTTCCGCCTCGCCCACGTGCAGTTCGGCCGCGAGATCATCGAGGTCGCGACCTTCCGGGCCCAGCACGACGGCGACGCCGAGGGCGCCGCGACAAACGACGATGGGCGAATCCTGCGCGACAACGTCTACGGCGAGATCGACGAGGACGTCTGGCGCCGCGATTTCACGGTCAACGCGCTCTACTACAACATCGCCGACTTCTCGATCGTCGACTACGTCGGCGGGGTGGAGGACCTGCGCGCGGGCCGGCTGCGGCTGATCGGCGACCCGGACGTCCGCTACCGCGAGGACCCGGTGCGGATGCTGCGCGCGGTTCGCTTCGCGACCAAGCTCGGCTTCATGCTCGACCGGGCGACGCTCGAGACCATCCCGCGCCTGCGCCACCTGCTCGAGGACATCGCCCCGGCCCGCCTGTTCGACGAGATGCTCAAGCTCTTCCAGGGCGGGGTCGGCCACCAGACCTTCGAGGCCCTGCGCCATCATGGCCTGTTCCACTGCCTGTTCCCGTTGACCGACGAGCACCTCGACGGGACGGACGGCGAGTTCGCGCAGCGCCTGATTGCCGCCGCGCTCGACAGCACCGACCGGCGCGTCGCCGAGGACAAGCCGATCACGCCGGCCTTCCTGCTCGCGGCGCTGCTGTGGCACGTGGTCGAGGACGAGGCGGAGGACCTCATCGCCGATGGCGTCACGCCGCACGATGCGTTGAACCTCGCCGCCGACACCATCATTTCGAAGCAGATTGCGCGCATGGCGATGCCGCGCCGCTTCACGAACGTCACCCGTGAAATCTGGGCGCTGCAGTCGCGGCTGGAGAAGCCGACGCCCAAGCGCGTCACGCGCGCGCTGGAGCATCCGCGTTTCCGTGCGGCTTACGATTTCCTGCTGCTGCGCGCCGAGGCCGGCGATCCGGTCAGGGAGGATGCCGAATTCTGGACGTCGTTCCTCGCCGCCGAGGACGGCGCGCGCGACGCGCTGCTGCAGGAGCTCGGCACCCACGCTCCCGAGAGCAGCAGGCCGGCCGGCGCGAAGCGTCGCCGCCGCCGTCGCCGCCGGCCGCCCGCGGCGGAGTGAGCGTGGCGGGCGAGGGGCCGGTGACGGCCTACATCGGCGTCGGGTCCAACCTCGACGATCCGCGCCGGCAGGTGGCGACGGCGCTCGTCGAACTCGGCGGGCTGCCCGCGACCCGCGTCATCCACCAATCCGCGCTGTATCGCACGCCGCCGATGGGGCCGCAGGACCAGCCTGACTACATCAACGCCGTCGTCGAACTCGAGACCGGCCTCGCGCCGCTGGCGCTGCTCGACGAACTGCAGCGGCTGGAAAACCTGCATCGCCGGGTCCGCGGCAGCGAACGCTGGGGGCCGCGCACGTTGGACCTGGACATCCTGCTGTACGGTGAACTGCGCCTTGACGAGGCCCGCCTGACGGTGCCGCACCCGGGCGTCGCGCAGCGCGCCTTCGTGCTCGTGCCCCTCGCCGAGATTGCGCCAGCCCTCACGATACCGGGCCTCGGCCCCGTGCGCCGGCTGTGCGAGGCGGTGGACCCAACCGGCATGGAAAGACTGTGAGCCCAGATACAGCAACCGAGCGCGCCGCGCCCGACAACACCCGTTTCATCGCGATCGAGGGCCCGATCGGTGTCGGCAAGACCAGCCTCGCCCGTCGCCTTGCCGCGACCTGGCAGACCGAACTGCTCCTCGAGGGCGCGGCCGAGAACCCGTTCCTGCCGAAGTTCTACGAGGACCCGCGGCGCTACGCGCTGGCCACGCAACTCCATTTCCTGTTCCAGCGCACCCGGGATCTGCAGGCCCGCAACCAGGCGGATCTGTTCGCGCCGCGCCTGACCGCCGACTTCCTGTTCGAGAAGGACCGCCTGTTCGCGAAGGTCGCGCTCGACGACGACGAGTACCAGCTCTACCAGGAGATCTACCAGCGCGTGGTGGAGACCCTGCCGAGCCCGACGCTCGTGATCTACCTGCAGGCCTCGGTGCCGACGCTGCTCAAGCGCGTGGCCCGGCGGGGCATCGACTACGAGCAGCGTATCGAGGGCGAATACCTCGCGCGGCTCTGCTCGGAATACGTGGAGTTCTTCCACCGCTACGACGACGCGCCGCTGCTGATCGTCAACGCGGAGGAGATCAACCTCGTCGACAACGACGCCCACTTCAACATGCTGCTCGAGGAAATCGAGCGCGGTGTCGTCGGCCGGCGCTACTTCAATCCGGGCGTGGGCTGAATTGCCGCGCTCGAGCGGGTCGACGCGGGTGTGTCCGGCACTGGCGCCGAGGGTGGCTCGAGCCCGAGTGGTCGATGTGGGCGCCCAGGCATCGGACCCGCCCGCCGTGAGCGGTCCGCCCTGCCGACAGTCGACCTGGCCTGGGTTAGACTGGCGCCGTCATCGAGCGAACGCGAAACCCCATTCATGAACACTGTCTTTTCGGTCCAGGATCTCCGCCAGGTCATCGCCGGCTGGCGACGCGACGGCGCGACGGTCGCATTCGTCCCGACGATGGGCAACCTGCACGACGGCCACATCACGCTGCTCCGCAAGGCGCGCACGCTCGCCGACCGCACCGTCGTCAGCATTTTCGTCAACCCGATCCAGTTCGGCCGTGGCGAGGACTATGCGCGCTACCCGTCGACGCTGGAGGCCGACCAGGCGAAGCTCGGCGCCGCCGGCCTCGACCTGCTCTTCGCGCCGAACCTCGACCAGCTCTATCCGGGCGGCATCGAGGAGGACACCCGGGTCACCGTGCCGGGCCTGTCGACGATCCTCTGCGGCCAGTACCGGCCCGGGCACTTCTCCGGCGTGGCGACCGTGGTGTCCAAGCTCTTCAACAACGTGCAGCCCGACGTCGCGCTGTTCGGTGAGAAGGACTACCAGCAGCTGCTGGTCATCAAGCGGATGGTGCACGACCTCCTGATCCCGGTCGAAGTGGTCGGCCAGCCGATCGTGCGCGAAGCCGACGGGCTCGCGATGAGCTCGCGCAACGGCTATCTCAGCGCCGAGGAACGCGGCCGCGCGCCGCTGATCTTCCAGACCCTGAACAAGGCCGCCGACCGCCTGCGCGCCCAGGACGGCTCGCTGATCGCGATCGAGACCGCCGGCATGGCGGAACTCGCCGCGGCGGGTTTCCGCCCGGAATACCTCAGCATCCGCCGGGCCGCCGATCTCACGCCGCCGCAGGCGGGCGACGCAAGCCTGCAGATTCTCGTTGCCGCCTGGCTCGGCGCCGCGCGCCTGATCGACAACATCCGCGTGGAGATGCCGACGCCCCTGCGGGCGTCGTGAGCCGCCGATGAGCACCCACAGCCCCGGCGCCGCGGTTCTCGTCATCGGCAACGAGATCCTGTCCGGCCGCACGCGTGACGCCAACGTCCAGACGATAGGCTCGGCGCTCGGCGAGATCGGCATCCGCCTGCGCGAGGTGCGCGTGGTCGAGGACCGTGAGCCGGCGATCGTCGAGGCGGTCAACGCGCTGCGGGCCACCTACGATTACGTCTTCACGACCGGCGGCATCGGCCCGACGCACGACGACATCACGACCGACTGCATCGGCGCCGCGTTCGGGCGCGAAGTCCGCCACGATCCGGCGGCGGTGGCGCTGCTGACGAACTACTACGGTCCCGCCGAGGCGACCGAGACGCGCCTGCGCATGGCGCGCGTGCCGGCGGGCGCGAGCCTCATCGACAATCCCGTCAGCGCGGCGCCTGGCTTCCGGCTCGAGAACGTGTTCGTGCTGCCCGGCGTACCGCGCATCCTGCAGGCCATGCTGCCCGGCGTCCTCGCGACCCTGCCTGGCGGCCCGCCGATCGTCAGCCAGTCGCTGACCGCGTGGGTCCGTGAGAGCGACGTCGCGGCGGACCTGGCCGCGGTCCAGGGCCGTTATCCGGGGCTGGACCTCGGCAGCTATCCGTTCGCCCGTGAGGGTCGCTTCGGCACCTCGCTGGTCGTGCGCGGCAACGCGCCCGATGCCGTCGTCGCGGCGGCGGCGGAAGTCGCGGACTTCCTGCGCGCGCGCGGCGTCGAGTTCGACGTCACCGGGCCCTGATCCGGCAGCCGTCGCGACTGCCCAATCCTTTGAACCGCAACGAGTTTGGTGTAGCTTAACCAGCCCACCCCGCCTGCCTCGCCAATGACCAGACGCGTATTCATCAAGACCTTCGGCTGCCAGATGAACGAGTACGACTCGCAGAAGATGGTCGAGCTGCTCGAAGCCAGGCACGGCTTCGCGGTGGCGGCCTCGCCCGAGGAGGCCGACCTGCTGCTGCTCAATACCTGCTCGGTGCGCGAGAAGGCGCAGGAAAAGCTGTTCTCCGAGCTTGGCCGCTGGAAGGCGTTCAAGGATGCCCGCAAGGGCGTGGTGATCGGGGTCGGCGGTTGCGTCGCGAGCCAGGAAGGGGACCGCATCTTCGGCCGGGCGCCCTATGTCGACCTCGTGTTCGGGCCGCAGACGCTGCATCGCCTGCCGGAGCTCTACGCCGAGGCCCTTGCCGGCCGCGGGCAGCTCGTCGATGTCAGCTTCCCGGAGATCGAGAAGTTCGATCGCCTGCCCGAACCGAGGGCCGATGGTCCCACCGCCTTCGTGTCGGTCATGGAAGGCTGTAGCAAGTACTGCACCTTCTGCGTCGTGCCCTACACCCGGGGCGAGGAATTCAGCCGCACCTTCGACGACGTCATCGCCGAAATCGACACGCTCGCGGCGCAGGGCGTGCGCGAGGTGACCTTGCTCGGGCAGAACGTCAACGCCTACCGTGGCCTGATGCACGACGGGCAGATCTGCGACCTCGCGGCGCTCATCCGCTTCGTCGCCGCCATCGACGGGATCGAGCGTATCCGCTACACGACCTCGCACCCGGTCGAATTCACCGACCGCCTGATCGCGGCCTACGCCGACGTGCCCGCGCTCGTCAGCCACGTGCATCTCCCGGTCCAGAGCGGCTCGGATCGCGTGCTCGCCGCGATGAAGCGCGGGCACACCGTGCTCGAGTACCTGTCGAAGATCCGGCGCCTGCGCCAGGCGCGGCCGGACGTGCACATCTCGTCCGATTTCATCGTCGGCTTCCCGGGTGAAACGCAGGCGGATTTCGACGCCACGATGCGGCTCGTCGAGCAGGTCGACTTCGATCACTCGTTCAGCTTCATCTACAGCCCGCGTCCCGGCACGCCGGCCTCGAACCTGCCCGACGACGTGACGCCGGAGGAGAAGAAGCATCGGCTCGCGATCCTGCAGCGCCGGCTCGAGGAGCTCGCGCAGGAGAAGAGCCGGCGCATGGTCGGCACGACGCAGCGCGTGCTGGTCACCGGCCTATCGCGCAAGAGCGCCGTCGAGCTCGCCGGCCGCACCGACAACAACCGTGTCGTGAATTTCGCGGGCGACGCGGCGCTCGTCGGCCAGTTCGTCGAGGTGAACATCACCGCGGCGCTTCCCAATTCCCTGCGCGGCGAACTCGTCGCCGCGGTCCAACTCGCCGGCTGATGGCGGAGGGCAAGCCCATAGAACTCACCCTCGAACCGGTCGACAACGAACGTCTCGCGAATCTCTGCGGCCAGTTCGACGACCACCTGAGGTTGATCGAGCGCCGTCTCGGCGTCGAGATCAGCAACCGCGGCAACGTGTTCGCGATCGGCGGCGACGCGGCGGCGGCCGACACCGCCGCCGGCGTGCTGCGCGACCTCTACACGTCGACCGAAGGCAGGTTCCTGGCCCCGGCCGACGTGCACCTGCGCCTGCAGGAGTCGGCCGCCGCGCTCGCGAGCCTCGGCGCGCCGACCGACGACGAGGACGTCGTCATCCATACCCGCCGCTCCGTGATCAAGGCGCGTGGCGCGAACCAGAAGATCTACCTGCGCAACATCGAGCGTTGCGACATCAGCTTCGGCGTGGGGCCCGCCGGCACCGGCAAGACCTACCTGGCGGTGGCCGCCGCGGTGGCGGCGCTGGAGCGGGATCGCGTGCGACGCCTGTGCCTGGTACGTCCCGCGGTGGAGGCGGGCGAGCGCCTTGGCTTCCTGCCGGGCGACATGGCGCAGAAAATCGATCCGTACCTGCGGCCGCTGTACGACGCGCTGTACGAAATGCTCGGCTTCGAGCGTGTCGCGAAGCTCATCGAGCGCAACGTCATCGAGGTCGCGCCGCTCGCCTTCATGCGCGGCCGCACGCTCAACGACGCCTTCATCATCCTCGACGAGGCCCAGAACACCACGACCGAGCAGATGAAGATGTTCCTCACGCGCATCGGCTTCGGCGCCAAGGCGGTGATCACCGGTGACGTCACGCAGATTGACCTGCCGCGTGGCCGGGAATCCGGCCTCAAGCACGCAATCGAGGTGGTGCGGAAGATCGAAGGCATCAGCTTCACGTTCTTCCGCTCGCAGGACGTCGTGCGCCACGCGCTGGTCGGCCGCATCCTCGACGCCTACGAGGACTATGAAAACCGCGAAGGCTGAACCCCCGCCTGCCAGGGCGGGCACGGTGGAGATCGTCATCCAGCGCGCCTGCGCGCCACGCGGGCTGCCCACGAATGCCGACATGAGGCGCTGGCTGGTGCACGCCGTCGGGCGCATAAGGCCCGGCGCGAGCCTCACCGTGCGCATCGTGGACGCGACGGAGGGCGCGGCGCTCAACGAGCGCTGGCGCGGCAAGCAGGGCCCCACCAACGTGTTGTCGTTCCCGCTCTCGGGGCTCGAGGACCTCGCGCCGGGACTGCTGGGCGACATCGTGCTGTGCGCCCCGGTGCTGAAGGCCGAGGCCGCGGCACAGGGCAAGACGATCGCCCAGCACTGCGCCCATCTCCTCGTGCACGGGGCGCTGCACCTGCTCGGTTACGACCACGTGAAGCCGCGCCAGGCCCGCGTGATGGAACAGCTCGAAACCGGGCTCCTTGCCGAACTCGAATTCCCCGACCCTTACGTGGAGCGCGTGTGAGCCCATGACTTCAGAACCTGGACCTGCCACGTCGAGACCCTGGCTGAACAAACTGCTGGACCCCCTGCGTACGAGGCTCGCCGCGCTGCTGCACCCCGGTGCGCGCAGCCGCCAGGATCTCATCCGTTACGTGCACGATGCCGAGAGCCGGCACCTCATCGACGTGGACACCGCGGCGATGATGGAAGGGGCGGTGCTGGTGTCCGAGAGCAAGGTGCTGGACATCATGGTGCCGCGCTCCGAGATGGTCTTCATCGAGGCCGATTCGACGCCGGCCGAGTTCCTGCCCGGCGTCATCGAGTCCGCGCACTCGCGCTTTCCGGTGCTCGACGCGAAGCACGAGAAAGTGCTCGGCATCCTGCTCGCGAAGGACCTGCTGCCGCTGGCCGCGGACCCGGGTCAGCCGTTCAACATCCGCGACATCCTGCGCCCGGCGGTGTTCGTGCCGGAGAGCAAGCGGCTCAACATCCTGCTCCGCGAGTTCCGCCAGAGCCGCAATCACCTGGCCATCGTCATCGACGAGTACGGCGGCATCGCAGGGCTCGTCAGCATCGAGGATGTGATCGAGCAGATCGTCGGTGAGATCGACGACGAGTACGACATCGACGACGAGGAGTTCATCCGCGTCCACCGCGCGAACCGCTACACGGTCAAGGGTCGCACGCCGATCGAATCCTTCAACGAGTACTTCAAGTCGACGCTGTCCGACGAGGATTACGACACCGTCGCCGGCCTGGTCGTGCACGAGTTCGGGCGCCTGCCGCAGCGGGGCGACGAAATCGAGTTCGGCGGCTTCCACTTCAAGGTCCTGCGCGCCGACCCGCGCCGGGTGAACCTGCTGCGCGTGATCCGCAGCGGCGACCCGCGGGCCTTCAGCGAGGACGGTTGAGCCGCCGCCCGCGAGGCCCGCTCAAAGACCCACGACGATGCGCGCCCTGAGCGTCCTGCTGGCAGGCCTGGTCCTGCCCCTGTCCTTCGCGCCCTACGGCCTGTGGCCGCTGGCCCTGCTGTCGCTCGCCGTGCTCTTCGCTGGCTGGCGCGACGTGACGCCGCGGAGCGCGGCGGTACGCGGCTACCTGTTCGGGGTCGGCATGTTCGGCCACGGGGTGTCGTGGATCCAGGTGTCGATCCACAAGTTCGGGCTGCCGCTCTACAGCTTCTCGGTGACGATGACGGCGCTGTTCGTGCTGTTCATGGCGCTCTACCCCGCGCTCGCCGGCTGGCTCGTGCGGCGCCTGCCGGCGCGCGACGACGCCTGGCGCCTGCTGCTCGTCGCACCGGTCGCGTGGACGCTCGTGGAATGTCTCCGCGGCGCCTTCCTGTCGGGCTTCCCGTGGCTCGTGGTGGGTTATGGCCAGGTCGGGTCCTGGTTCTCCGGCTACGTCCCGCTCGGGGGGGCCTACGGTGCGAGCCTCGCGGTTGCGCTCGCCGCCGCCGCGCTGGCGCAGCTCTCGCACGCGGTCCTGCGTCGCGGCAGCGTGGCCGGGCAGGGCCGCAATCGCTGTTCGACCGGCGCCGCCGCGACGCTGATCGCGCTGCCGCTCGCCGGTGCCCTGCTCGCGCGCATCGAATGGACCACGTCCGTCGGGCCTCCGGCCCGGGTTGCCCTGGTGCAGGGCGCGGTCCCGCAGGCGGCGAAGTGGCGCCCCGAATATCGCGAGCCGACGCTGCGCCTGTATGCGGAGCTGAGCGAAGCGCATTGGGGGAAGGACGTCGTGATCTGGCCGGAGTCGGCGTTGCCGGCCTTCCCACAGGAGATCGAGGGCTTTCTGTCGACCATCGCCGACAGGGCGCGCGCGGCGGGCACCGCGTTCCTGGTCGGGATCCCGACCGGCGACGCGCGTGGCGCGTATTACAACAGCCTGCTGATGCTCGGCGCCGGCGAGGGTCGCTACGACAAGCACCATCTCGTGCCCTTCGGCGAGTACCTGCCCTTCGACGCGCAAATTCGGCCGCTGCTGAATTTCCTCGCGATCCCGATGTCCAGCTTCACCCCCGGTGACGAACTGCAGGCGCCGCTCGTGGCCGGCAGGCTGCGCTTCGGCGCTTCCATCTGCTACGAGGACGCCTACGCGGCCGAGGTCCGCAAGGCGCTGCCGGCGGCCAACGTGCTGGTGAACGTCAGCGACGACGCGTGGTTCGGCGACAGCCTCGCGCCGCACCAGCATCTGCAGATTGCACAGGTCCGTGCGCTGGAGGCCGGGCGCCCCCTGTTGCGGGCCACCAATACCGGCATCTCCGCGATCATCGACCACCGCGGCCGCGTGCTGGCGCGCTCGCCGCAGTTCGAGCCCTACGTGCTGAGCGGCGCGGCCGACGCGCGCAGCGGCGCGACGCCGTTCGCGCGTTACGGGCACTGGCCGCTGTATGCGGTGAGCGTGCTGCTGCTCGCGCTTGCGGCGCTGACCGGCCGTCGGGACCAGGCTACGGGCCCGGGTTGAGGTTCGTCCGGCGTCTCACGGCAGCGTGATGGACAGCGTCAGGCGGAAGGTGCGCGGCTCCACCGGATGAAAATGGATGTCCGGCACCGGCGACGCTTCGCCCGGCAACCGTGATTCGTAGAAATAGGTGATGTCGTTGTCCTCGCTGTCGAGCAGGTTGAAGCCGGCCAGGGTCAACGCGACGCGCGGATCGAAGCGATAGCTCACCTGTCCATTCATCACCGTGGTGGCCGACGAACGCGCACTGTCATCCTCGATCAGCGGCGCGGCGCCAAAGCGTCGCAGGCGCAGTCCCGCCTCCCACGGCGAGTCGGTCGTGATGGTCGCGCCGACCGATGCAACATCCTCGACGGCGTTCGGGATCCGGTCCGCGCCCGGCGCATCGACGAAACGTGCGTTCGACCACGCGTAGTCCGCGTCGATCAGCAGCCACGCCAGCGGCTGCCACAGTGCGGAGACTTCCGTGCCGTAGCGCTCGCTCTCCCCGCTGGCTTCGGTCACGCCCGCGTCGCCGACATACACGAGTTCCGAGTCCAGGTTGAGCCACCACACCGAAGTCGCCAGCTGCACGCCGGGCACCAGCGCCGTCCGGAAGCCGAGGTCCACACCGGTGGCGCCCACCAGCGGTTCGACGGCGGACGTCGGGGTCACGCCGTCCGTCGGGTCGACCCTGATTGTCGCGCCTCGTGCATCGTTGCTGTGGAAGCCACGCCCGACATTGACGAAGAACTCCGTCTTCCGCCACGGGCCGAGCACAAAGTTGATCTTGGGGCTCCCGATCGTATCGTCGGCCTTGCCGCTGTTGGCTGCGACGATGCTCTCCACGTCGAAGCGATAGTGATCGACGCGCACACCGAATGTCGCCCGCAGCCAATCCGTCAGCGGCGCCTCGGCTTCGCCGTACAGCGCAAACGCGGACTCGCCGACATCGTCCTCGCGTACGGTCCCGAGCCGGTCGCGCGCGACGGTCCGGTAAAGGCCGACCTTGCCTATGTCATCGTGGCGGATCTGCGCACCTGCGGTGAGACGCCCCTCACGGCCGAGAAAGTCGAAGCCGCGTCCCACGCGACTGCGAAAACCGTAGACGCGGCGCTCGTCGAACTGCTCGAACTGATCGCCATTGAACGGGTCGTCCAGGAAATAGGTGAAGTTCGAGTACAGCTGGAGGCGGTAGTCCAGCGCATACGCGGCGACGTCCCACTGGTAGTCGCCCAGGGTACCGCGCCGATCACCCGATAGGCTGTAGCGGTGGGTGTCCCCGCCGACGCCGCGATCGAGCGCGCCAAAACGATCGATGAGTCCGCGCTGCACCGCGCGCAGCGGGATCTGGTCCGGCGACCGCCATTCGTTGTCGTAGAACATCATCGCCAGCGTGCCACCCGCGAGTTCGTCACCGCCGCTGTACTTCACGAGGCCGCTGATGCGCTGGATGGCCTGGCGCAATGCCCACGGGCCGTCGTACTCGGCATATTGCACGCCGGCGAGCAGATCGCCCTGGCCGAGGCGGAAGGACCCTGCGCCGTAGCCTTCGACGCGATCGTATTCGCCAACCGTGAACTCGGCGACCGGTGCCGGCAGCGAGCGCGCGTAGCGGAAGTCGGCCGAACCGGCGGTCGCGAAATCACCGACGCTCGCGTAATACGGGCCCTTGCGGTAGTCGAGACTCTCGACCAGCGGCGCGATCAGGAAATTCAGATCCGCATAACCCTGGCCGTGGCCGTGCGTCGGCATGTTCACCGGCAGCCCATCGACCCACACGGCGAAGTCGGTGCCATGGTCGAGGTTGAAGCCGCGCAGGAAATACTGGTTCGCCTTGCCTTCCCCGCTGTGCTGGGTGGCGATGAGGCCGGGCGTGAACTCCAGCAACTCGGCCGCGCGCGAGACCGGACGCTGCGCGATCTGATCGGACAGCACGACACCCTCACTTGCGGAGACGGGGCGTCCGGCGAGTTCATCGGGCCTTGCGCTCACGACGATTTCCCCCAGCGACTCGGTCGGCAAACCTGCCGCGCCGGCGGCATTCGCGGCTGCCACGCAGGCCAGCGCAAGCCCGTGGCGGGCCGCTGTGGTGAGCATCGGAAAACGGGACATCGGACTGTTCCTGCCGCTTGGACGACGACGCGCTTTGTAGCATCGATTTCCAAAGCCGATTAATCCTCGGACTTTTAACCGGCAGGTAACAGAATCGGCACAGACTCCAGCGACGCATCGAATCCTCTCGCAGCTTGACGAGCACGAAGATGAACTTCCGCCACTGGACACGCGCCCCGCGCTTCGGCGAGCTCGAAACGCAAATCATGGAGTGCATCTGGGCGCGCGGCGCGATGTCGGCGCGCGAGGTGCAGGATGCGCTGAGCGATCGCCAGCTGTCATTGAGCACGGTCCAGTCGACCCTCGAGAGACTCTCCCGCAAGCACGTGCTCAGGCGCGAGAAACACAGCCGTGCCTTCGTTTATGCCGCCACCGTCGATCGGACCGAGCTGATCGGGCGCCTGCTGCGGGATTTGTCGGATGAATTCGCGACCGGCAGATTCGAGCCGCTCTTCAGTGGCTTCCTGACCCTCGTCGACGAACTCGAGCCGGCACGCGCCCAGGCCGCCCTGGAGACCTTGCGCAAGCATATCGAGGACAAGTGAGGCGCGCCGCGCGATGGTCGATGCGCCGCTCGTTCTGCCGCTGCTGACCTGCGGGCTCCTGTGGTGGCTCTTTGCCGCGATGGCGGCCGGCGCCTTGCCGTGGCTGCTGCGGGGGCTGCGTCGTCTCGTCCCCCACCAGCGCTCGCTGTGCCTGCTCGGCGTCGCGCTGTACCCCCCGGCCATCGCCGCAGGTTTGAGTTTCCTGGTCTACACGCCGGCGCTGACCGCGCTTGCCGTCGACGCGCACTGCCACGATGGCGTGTGCGGACTCCACGTGCCGGTGCTCAGGGCCTCCAGCGGACTGGCCCTGCTCACCACCGCAACGCTGTTCACCACGCTGGTCGTCGCGCTGTGTTGCCTGGGCGTCGCCCTGTGGCGCAGCGCCCGCATGACGCGCCTCGTGGCGCGGCTGGCGCACCGGGACGATGGGCGCGATTTCCGGCTGATTGACAGCGATCGCCTGATCGCCTGCTGCCTCGGGATCCTGCATCCGACGATCGTGATCTCGAGCGGCCTGCTTGCGCGCGCCGAGCCGCGCCAGCTCGACGTCATCCTGATGCACGAACATGCGCACCGCTACCGTCTCGACAACCTGCGGCACCTGCTGGCGGGAGTCTCCACGCTGGTCTGGCCGGCCGCGCGGCGCGCCCAGCTGTTGCTGGAACTGCGGCTCGCCGCCGAGCAGAGTTGCGACCACGCGGTTGCCGCGGTGGCGGGCGACACGCGAGTCGTTGCCGGCACGATCGGCCACCTGCGCGGCCTTCACCACGCGGATGGGCCTCGCGCACCGGACGCCGACCTGTTCGTGGCCGCGCGCCTCACGGCACTCGCTCGCGGCGACTGGGTGATCCTGTCGCGCGGCCGCGCCTGGTCAGCCCTCGCCCTGCTGATGAGCATGCCGCTCTGCGCGTTGAGCTACCCCTTGCATCGGCTGTTCGAATTGCTCGTCTCAACGCTGTGAAGGACGCTTGATGGAGCGCCGCTTCAGGCGTTGAGGCTGATCGCGTAACCCCAGCTGTCGAGCCGTGAAGGAATCGCGTTGAACGCGATGGACACGCGACGGTTTCCCATGTTGGCCGGCACCTCGTGCAGCAGATAGCTCGGCCACAACGCGAGATCGCCCGGCAGCACCTTCGGCAGCACCCACTTCGTGCCGTTGTACGACCCGACCCGGGACCGCTCGTTGTTGTTGCTGAAGACGAACTCGGCCGTGCCCATCGCCCGGTGGAAAACAGTATGGGCCGATGGGTCAACCGGGGTCAGGTAGAGCACGCCGGAGATGAAACTGTTCGCGTGCGCATGCAGCGACTGGTAACCCCCCTGCTCCAGCACGTTGATCCACATCTCCTTCACGGTCCATTCCAGCATTTCACCGAACAGCGTCGCGCCGAACTGCACGATGCGCGGCATCACCAGGGCGGCGATCTGGGCATACAGCGCATCGTTGTCCGGGCGCATGATCCGCGTGTGCGACAGGTTCGTGGACCTGGCATTGGTGGCCAGCGTTTCGCCCTCGGCGCGCTCCAGCAGGGCGTCGATGAGGCCGGCGCCGAGCAAGCGCTCCACGCGCATGAAGGGCACCGGGAAAAGACCCAGGATCTGCGCGCTCATGCCGACGGGCCTTCCATCGCCAGGATGCTGACGTTGAACGCGACACTGATCCGCTCCGCGCTGCCGAAGTACGGATGAACGAAGTGCTGCAACCATGATGGAAACACGATCATCTGCCCCGCGCGGGGACTGAGCAGGAAGCGGCCGTAGAGATTAGTGAGGTCCGCGTAACGCAGGCTTGCGCCCGGGCGCGGATCCACGAGTTCCAGTTTGCCGCTCAGCGGGTGGCCGTCCACGGCTTCGTTGTCCGTGACGTAGTAGACACCGGACCAGAATGCGTTGGGGTGGTTGTGCAGGCTGTGGTAGCCGCCGGGTGCCAGCACATTGGCCCAGGACTCGACATCGAAGCGGATGCGCTGGGGCGCCGCCTGCGGTCGCGCGACGCGGCGCGTGAGATCGTTGATGACCCGCTCCACCCGCTGGGCCAGTTCGCGCACGCATGGCACATCGCGCTGGAGGAATTCGAGATCCGAGTGCCAGCCGCCGACATTGCTCCGTGTCAGCCCCGCACCCTGCCTCGCTTCGTGGACAATCAGCGCCCGCAATTCGGCATTGAGCGGCTCGCTGTCGGGCCAGACGAGATTCATCAGCGGTGTCGAGAAGCACATCAGCAAGGCATCGTCGATCGTGGTCTGCGCGGGCAGGGCCTGCGCCGCGGCGGCGGGCGTCTCATTCGTGGTCATGGCATTTCCAGGCTGGGATTGATGGGTCAACCGCCGAACAGCGACTCGCGCAGCGCGCGAGCCTCGGTGCGGCCCGGGTTGGCCGACTCGAGTTCGCGCAGCAGCGCGAGTGTCAGTTGCGGATCGGATTCGTAGAGCGCCCCCGCGAGACCGAGCAGTGGGCGATAGGCCGGGTCGAAATCGGGACTCATGCGCACGATGCGCAACAGTGGCTCACGGGTGCGTTCGAGCAGTCGTCGCGGGTCGGGATCCGGCCGGATGCCCGCGCCAGCCCGTAGAAAGGCATCGCGCGCTTCGCGATAGCGGGCGAGGCGCCGCGTGAACTCGTCCTCGCCCGCATGGCCGGGCGCCGTCGCGCTCGACAGCTCGTCCAGCAGCGCCAGCACGCGCCCTTCGGCGGGTGCCTGGTCCTGGTACACGAAGCTGGGCGCCTGGTAGGTGACGCGCGGCAGGTCATCCGTATTGATAGGGCCGGAGCCGGCAAAGTCGTGCAGCCTCTCGGCGCGTGCGAGCAGGCCGCCCAGCAGCGCGAAGTCGGAATCGAGGCGCATCTCGCGCAGTTCGGCCGCCAGGCGGGGGTCCGCCAGTCTGGGGGCGAGATGGCCGGCAAGTGCCTGTGTCGGTGCGTCCCGGTAGCCGACCAGCGCGACTATCGGCATGCCGAGGCTCAGGTGACCCAGATGGAGTTCGGCGCGGGGAAATTCCTGCAGGAAGGTGCGTGCGATGAGGCGCAAGGTTGGCAGATCGAGCTGGTAGAGCGGAAGCCACTGGCAGAACAGCCCGCCCTCGCGCAGGCGTCCGCGGACCGCCGCGAAATGCTCCCGCGTGTACAGCGTACCGCCGCCATCCCGCGACGGGTGGAAGAGATCGGCGACGATGACGTCGTAGCGCTCGCGTGTCGCGCTCACGTAGCGCCTCGCGTCCGCCGCGACGACGTGCAGACGGGGCGCGTGCGCGGGCAGGTCCGCAAACAGCGGATCGAACAACGCGAGCAGTGGCAGGATTTCCGGCAGCAGCTCGACCCCTGTGGCCGCAAGGCCCGGATGCGCGGCCGCGGCCGCGAAGGTCATGCCCGGACCGAGTCCGAGGAACAGCGCATCGCGCGGTGCCGGATGCAGCAGCAGCGGGATGTGTGCCTGTCGCCGATCGGAGTAGCGGGTCGCGGTGCCGCCCATGGTGAAGCGCTCGTCCACTTTGAGCTGGCGCGTGCCCCCACCGTCATCGACCACCGACACTGCGGCCATGCTGCCGTCGACGTGGTGTAACAGTTTGCCGCCTTGCGGCACCGTCACCAGGTGCAGCGCGGGCGCGAAGGCCCATAACGCGAGGGTCGACGCAGCCAGCCCCGGCGCAGCGGGATGCCGCCACGCGCGCCCGCTCAGCAGCGGGAGGTAGCCCGAGGCAAGGGCCAGCGCCGCGAGTTTGGCGCCGGCGGTTGGCAGCACCAGGACGCCGACGACGAAGGGCGCCAGCGCCGCCCCCAGCGTGTTCGCGGCCAGCGCGCGGCCGAGGTCGATACGTGCCGCATGCACCAGGTGTGAGAACAGGGCACCCATCGCGAGCGTGGGCGCCAGCAACACGGCGGCGGCGAGGGCCATCTCGGCCGCGATGCCGGCGAAGGGACCGGCGCCGAAGGTCGAGAGCAGTACGCCGTGCAGCCCGCGGCTGAACCACAGCAGGATGATGGCCGCGAGGCAAGTCACCGTGGTGGCCAGCAGCAGGCCGTCGAGCGTGCGCCTGAAGTCCGCACCCGGTCTGCGCCGTTGCCAGTACGCGGCGCCAAGCGCGGTGCCCAGCAGGTACACGGCAAGGACCGCGCCGAAAGTGTAGACGGTGTTTTCGAGCACCTGCGCGAGTACCCGCACGACCAGCACCTCGAATCCGACCCCGAGCAGCCCGGTCGCGAACAGCACGGGCAGCAGGTGGCGCGGCGGCGCGGCGGCGTTCGGCGTATTCCCGGTAGCATGGGAGGACGCGGTGTCGCGGTGGCTCGCAAGGAAAATCGCGGCAGCGCAGCCGAGGTTCAGCAGCGCGAGCGCGCAGAGCGTGCGCGAGTTGCCGACGGCGGGCAGCAGGACGAAGGTAGCCAGCAGGGTGCCGAATACCGCACCGGCGGTGTTCGCCGCATAGAGGCCTGGCAGGCAGCGCGGCGCACCCGTCGTCGTCGCGACGATCCGCTCCATCGCCGGCAGCGTCGCGCCCATCGCGCAAGTGGCTGGCAGCAAAAGCACGAAGCTCGCGCCGAAGGCGAGCGACCAGTGCAGCCAGGCCGCCGGCGTCGGGCCCATCGCCATCGCGAGCAGGCCTGCCGCGGTGGGCGCCGCCGCCATCAGCACCAGCGCCCACAGGGCGATGACGATCTCGAGCGCCGCGTACCAGCGGACCGGATGGGCACTGCGCCGGATGCGGTCGTGCAGGACGAGCGCGCCCAGCGCGAGCCCCGTGAAGAATGCGCTCAGCACCGCCAGAACGGCGATCACTTCGTGCCCGAGGAAGGAGGTGAGCACGCGCGTCCACACGATCTCGTAACCGAGGCCGGCGGCGCCCGACAGCAGCATCACCAAGTGCAGCGCTCCGCTGCGATGGTGGCCGGCAGCGCTCATGCGGGGGCGAAGGCGAGTCCGATCATCATGATGCCGATCGCAGCGATCCAGCTGCCCGCCGCGCGCAAGGCGATCGCGCCCCAGTCACGCAGCGCGGCGAGCCGGTGCGCACCTGCCGTGACCAGCGTCAGCGACAGGTAGGCGGCGCAGCCGACGCCGCTGACGAACAGGAGGAGATCGCCACCTGCCGCGTGCGCGAGGCCGTTGTCGTAACCGTGGGTCACCCCCACGAGCACGGCCAGTGCGACGAGGAGGCCGGCCCGCAGGCGGGGCGCAATGGCCACGACGAGGCCGAGCAGCACGAAAGAGGCGGCATTGGCGCTCGTTATCCCCGTCAGTCCCGGCAGCAGCTGAGGCGCCGCGGCACCGAGCGCGACGGCCAGCGGGAACACGACGAGCAGGACGCGCGAGGCATGGACGGTCTGCAGGCCCGCGAGCAGGGCCAGGGCGACCCACGGCAGAACGTTCTCGAAGGCTGTCAGCGGGTGCATCAGGCCGACGTAAAAGTCGCCGAAGCGCGCCGATACGAGGTGCGCGTTCGCGGAGGCGGGGAGCGCCATGAGCAGCGCCGCCGCCCGCCATGTCCGACGAATCCGCGGCCTCATGCGCCGAGCACGCCGGCGTGCGCGAGCAGGAACCAGCCGCCGACCAGCGCCACGCCGCCGCCGCAGGCACGCACGAGCAGCGCCCCCGACGGGCGGTGCTCGTGCGTGCCGATCAGGATGCCGGCGAGATGCAGCAGGCCGGTGGCAAGCACGAATCCAACCCCGTAGGCGAGCGGATTGGCGGCCGCAGGGAGTTCGGCCCCATGCGCGTGGCCGTGGAAGATCGCGAAGACCGCGACGATGGTCGCCGCGATCGGGAGTGACGGTCGTGTGCAGGTGGCGACGAGCATGCCGAGCGCGATGGCCGAGCCGGCGACTCCGACCTCGACCATCGGCAACGGCACTCGCAGCACCCCCAGCAGACCGCCGAGGGCCATCACGCTGGGAAACGTGATCGGCAGCGCCCACACCGCCGGGCGTCCCAGCTGGGCGCCCCACAGACCGACCGCGACCATTGCCACCAGGTGATCGAAGCCGAGCACGGGGTGCAGCACGCCGCTGACGAAGCCGCCGGCCAGTCCCTCCTGCGAGTGGGCCCGCGCGACCCCGCAGGCACAGACGCACAGCAGGGCGAGCACAGGTTGCAGGGCATGTTTCATCATCAGGCTCCCGTCAGGTGTCGAGCATCATGACCAGTCGTTCGCAGAACCACACGGTGGCGAGCGTGCCCACGCCGTAAACGGGCAGGGCCGCGCTCCAGCGCGGCAGCTGTGCTTCGAGCGTGCGATGCGCCCAGCCGAGCGCCAGCACGAGCAACACGAACGCGAGCTGGCCGAGTTCCACACCGACATTGAAGAACAACAGTGCGGCGGGAATGCCGTCGGGTGGCAGGCCGAGCTTCGTCAGCGCGCCGGCGAAGCCGAACCCGTGCAGCAGGCCGAACGCGAAGGCGACGACCCAGGGGTAGCGCACCGTCAAACCGACCTGGCCCCGCCGACGCTTCACGACCTCGACGGCGACGAACACGATGCTCAACGCGATTACCGCGTTGACCGGTCGCTCCGGCACCCCGAGCCAGCCCAGTGTCACCGCCGCCAGCGTCAGGCTGTGCGCGACGGTGAAGGCGGTGATGGTCTTGACCAGCATCCAGGTCGATGACACCAGCCACATGAGCCCGAGCACGAACAGGAGGTGATCGACGCCGAGCATGATGTGTTCGAAGCCGAGCGGGACGTAGCCGAGGGCGGCCTGCGCCCAGCCGACCGTGCCATCGGCGGACAGCGTGAGATTGGGCTGCGCGCCGGTCAGGGTGTAGGAGCGGGTGGCGCGGTTCAGCTGGCTGAGCTGGACCACCACGCCGGAATAACGCTTGCCGAGATCCTCGACGGTAATCGTGCCACTGAGGCCGAGTTCGCCGCATTCGAGGCGCGGACTCTCGTAGCGGCAATGGTCGGGGAACACCGCCGTCGGCGCCGGCACGCCGCGATCGGACTGGAAGTTCCAGGTCGCAATGTAGCTGCCGGGCTGCGTCTCCTTCAGCTGCAGCACGCCAATCAGCGTTTCGTGCGCCGCCGCCAAGCCCGGCGCGGCGAACAGCAGCAACAGAATCGCGCGGAGCGCTCGCCTCATGAACCGAGGTCCATGCGGATTTCATAGCGGGCGCGGATCGCCGCGATCGCGTCCGCCGCCTGCTGCTTCTGCTGGAGGTGTTTCCACTCGGATTCTGCCTGGAGGCGCACCGCTTCGAGCTTGGCCTGCTCCGCCGGCAAGACCCGGCTCACGCGCGCGGCGTGCCAGCCCTCGTTCGACTGTACGGCCTGCCAGCGCTCGCCCGGTTGGGCGAGCAGCGTGGTCGCGAATCCGGCGCCGAACATCTGTTCGATGTTGGCCCGCGGCCGACCCTCGTAGCGCTTGATGCGATCGGTGATCCCGCCCGGCAAATCGCCGCCGTTCATTTCGGCCACGCGCGCGGCGGCGTCTCCCGCCGACTCCACCGTGAGCCTCACCTGCTCGAAGTCATAGCGTTCGGGCAGTTCGTAATATTGCCTGTTCTCCTCGAACCAGCGGCGGAGTTCTTCGTCCGTGGGACGGTCGACGACGATGCTGTCCATCATCACCTGGCGCAGCTTGGTGACCATGCGCTCGCGGATCATGTCGTCGCCCTGGTCGAGGCCGCGCGCGATGGCTTCGCGGTACAGCACTTCGTTCTGCACCCAGCGATACAGCAGCGAATCCATTTCCCTGGTCGTCGGCGGCCTGCCCTGGCCGCTTTCGAACATCTCGCGCAGCTCGCCGACCAGCGCATCGTCGACCCTGACCACGCGCTGGTTCGCCGCACTGTCGCCCAGCGAGTAGTCGAGCGCGAACACGAGTCCGCCGAGGATCAGGAAATGCGCCAGCGGTTCGTGCAGCACGCGGGTTGCGAAGCGTTTGAGCCGGGACACGGGGCTTACTCCAGAGGACGTCGATGCTGGTGGCGGCTGGTTCGGGCGGGCGACGGGGAGACGCAATCGCGTCCCGACCCTTCGTCCCGCGCGAGGCGTCGGAGTTAACACGGCGTGTGTGAATTCTGTATGACACGCCGCTGCAAGCGGCAAATGCCGACAACTGCGCTCGCGAAGAGTCATGAAACGTTAACCCTTGCTTAATTGTGTCGTCGCGCACGCTTTTGAAACTGTCCGCAGTCGCTCGAAACACGAGTCGGCAGTACCCCCCTTGAACCGGACAACAACAATCGGAGGGATGACTCTCATGTTGCCCTGTAGAACAGCTCTGAAAACCGTCGGCGCTTCGCTCGCGCTCGGCGTCGCGCTCGCGATGGCCAACCCGGCCGCGGCGGCGTCCAACTATGCGGCCTCGGCGGTCGGTAACCTGACCCTGGTGCAGATCGCGTCAGCCGGTCCGCTGGCGGGCCTCAGCTTCTCCTTTACCGATGACAGCGACTCGACCGGTTCGGTCCTCGGCGCGGCCACGAATGGCGGCGCCGCCGCGGTCGCGAGCTTCGACGACCCGCTGGGGCTCGGCGTCGGCTTCGACCTCGAAGTCAGCGCCTTCGCGGACGGCCTGGCTGGTGACGATGGCGCGCAGAGTGCCGGCTCCAGCGAACACAGCGCCTACGCGATGGGCTTCGTCAGCATCGTCAACGGCTCGGCGAACACGGTGGACCTGACCTTCGGCCTGAGCTGGCTGCTCGACACCGCGGTTGGCGCCACGGGTGGCTTGCTCGTCGAAGACGCATTCGGCGACGCGTCCTTCGAGCTGACGGTCAACGGCGCGAGCCAGTTCCTGTCGGCCATCTCGGCGGACGTGTTCCTCGGCCCGCTCGACGCCGGCGTGAACGAACTCGACGAACTCTTCTTCAGCCTTGCGCCCGGCGAAACCCTGACGCTCGACCTGAGCGCCACCGCGTTCGGCACCGCCGACGCGTCGCCGGTGCCGGTGCCCGCGGCGCTGCCGCTGCTCGGTTCCGCGCTCGCGGGCCTGTGGGGCCTGCGTCGCCGCCGGGCGGCGTGAGCCGCCGGCCCACGCCAGACCAATCCTGTAGACAGACCGATTCCCTGAACAGAGGAAACACTCGATGAAACGTAATCTCCTGCATACGGCAGTCGTTGCCGCGATGGCGGCCGGCACGCTCGGCGCCACCAGCGACAGCTTCGCCGCCAGCGGCTACCAGGCCGGCGACTTCCACAACCACACGACCTGCACCGACGGCTCGACCTCGACGAAGACGCTCGCCAACAAGTCGCTGACCTATCTCGACTGGTTCATCGACGTCGGCCACAGCGGCTCCGGCAACCGTGACTGCCGCATCGACGACTTCGCCTACAACGGCCCGGCCGACGGCCAGGGCAACTACTGGTCGAACACGATCGGCAACGCCGCGATCGAGGGCGACCCGGTCACCTCCACCAGCAACGGCGCGCCGAGCGGCACCCGCGCGATGTGGCGCTGGCAGTCCCTGCTGCAGTTCGTGCTCCCTGACGTCCGCGAGGAGGGCATCGCGGCGGGCAAACCGGCCTTCCTCGGCCTCGAATGGACTGTGCCGGGCCACGAGCACGCCAGCGTCAGCGTCATCACCGGCCAGTACGAAGCGACCCCCGTCTCCGAGCAGATGGCGAAGTTCGAGTACTGCTTCGGCGGCCCGAGCAACGACACCTCGAAGGGCGGCGGCCGCGGCTGGACCTGCGAGATCAGCGCCGCGAACAACCAGAAGCTGATCGACCGCTTCACTTCGGGCAACGACCCGGTGGCCCAGGGCGCGCCGGACTACAACGGCAGCATTCCGGCCGGCGTCGGCGTGAAGACCGCCGACAACGGCGACCACGTCAAGTCGACCGCCGGCATCCACTGGATGCAGGAAAACAACCCCGGCAAATCCTTCGCCGTCCCGGCGCACCTCGAGCGCGCCGGCGCGTTCCGCGCGGGCAACAACAACGGCTACAACATCGAGCACATCCGCGACTGGAACAACGCGGGTCCCGAAGTCGCGTTCGGCTTCGAGAGTCAGCCCGGTCACCAGGCGAGCGACGATCGCGGCGAGTACGCCGCGTCGCGGCCCACGGTCGGTCTGTTCACCTTCGGCGGCACCGGTTGCTACGCCGGCGCCGAGGCCTCGCAGCCCGGCTTCAAGTTCGACGGCACGCCGCTGACCGCTGCGGATTTTGCACCCGGTGGCGAGTTCGAGATGGTGTCCGACACGATGAGCCCGGCCCGCGTGACCGTGTGTCGCCCCGGCGTGCGCACCGCGTGGGACGCGATGCTATCCGAAGGCCGTCGCTTTTGGTTCTTCGCGAGCTCCGACTGGCACAATCGCGGCCAGTTCGCGCCCTTCGATGAACAGCGCCGCTCCACGCTCGACTTCTTCCCCGGCGAGTACCAGAAGAACCACACGTTCATCCGCGCGGCCAACAAGAGCAACCCGGCCCAGGACATCGTCGACGGCCTGCGTTCCGGCAACAACTTCGCGACCACCGGCGACCTCATCGACCAGGCCCGTTTCCGCGCCTGCGTGGGCACCCGCTGCGCGACGATGGGCCAGACGCTGAAGGTCAAGCCGGGCGACAACGTCGTCGTCAGCATCGAAGTGCGCGATCCGCCGGGCGCGAACCACAGCCCGTACAGCTTCCCGAACCCGGCCCTGCTGCAACTCGGCGTCCAGCAGCCGCTGAACAAGCCCGAGCTTGCCCAGGTCGACCTGATCTCGGGCGTCGTCACCGGCATGATTGAAGAAGCTGCCGATCCTGTCGGCTACCGCACCCAGCTGGCGCCGCCGACGACGGTGCTCGCGAAGTCGTGGACGACCGCCGACTGGCAGCCGCGCAACAATCCGTGGAAGCGCATGAAGTACACGATCCCGGCAGTCGGCCAGGACATGTACGTGCGTGTCCGCGGCTCCAACCTGCCGGCCGGCACGCCGAACGAGCGTGACGCCAACGGCAATCCGCTGCGCGACGACCTTGCCAACAACATCGCGTGCGCCAACGCGGCGTGCCCGACGCATGTCAATGGCAAGTTCGACATGGACGTCGAAGCCTGGGGTGATCTCTCGTTCCACCTGAACCCGATCTTCATCGCGGTGGAGCAGCCGCTGCAGGCCGGCAACCCGTAAGCGGGAGGCCGTCAATGAAGAAGGGGGCCATCGGCCCCCTTTTTCTTTGCGGCCATTGCGGGCGCGGCTTCAATCAGTGGTTGGACCCGCACGTTCAACCAGCACGATCCGGCGCGAGTCACGGCCCAGACGCAGCTTCATCGGCGGGTCGCGCTCGAGCACGCGGACCTCGACGGTGTCGAGCGCCGGAAAGGCGTTGAACAGTTCGAAGCCGACCCATTCCAGGCCGGTCTGCTTGAGCGCGTCGCAATGGAACTGGAACGTGCCCGACAGCAGCGTGCCGGACGACGGCACGGGCGGCGGAGGGTTCGCGAGATCTTCGAGGGGCGACCCGGCAGCATCGACGCCGTGGGCCACGCGGACGACGGAGGCGCCGTCGCTGTGGCACTTGGATTCGACCGGGAACACGATGTAGCCATCGGCATTCTCCAGCAGCGACACGTAGGGAGGCTGAGGTGCGGCGCCATCCTTCGGTGGGGTGCCGTGATACCTGTCGGGCACGACCGCGGCCGGCAGCAGCAGGTGCACCTCGACGTAATCGCGTGCGACCAGCAGTGTCATGCTTGCGGGCGGTACAGCACCGGTAGACTCCTGAGTGGGCGCGGCTTGTGATGCGCAAGCCAGCGGCAACAACAGACAGGCCGGCCATTTCCTGCGATTCTTCATGTGGGCATCCTGATTCTGCGAAAGCACGCAAGCTTCGCAGGCGCAGGTTTCAGCGCTGCGACAGGATGTCTGAAGCCGCGGCGGCCCGGGCGCGTGTCCGGGGCGCGGCCCTTCAGGAACGGTTTCGATGCACCGCCGCGACCAGCGCCGCGACGTGGTCGGGATCGA
Organism: Hydrogenophaga intermedia; assembly: GCA_943370145.1. GTDB lineage: Bacteria > Pseudomonadota > Gammaproteobacteria. Next base: position 128,895 of record CALRPY020000002.1, read on the forward strand.
TGTCGGGCGTGATGCCGTGGCCGAGGTTGAAGACATGCCCGGGGCCCGCGCCGAAGGACGCGAGCGTTCGCGCGACCTCGCGCTCGATCACGGGAATCGGCGCCCGCAGCACGGCCGGATCGAGGTTGCCCTGCAGCGCGCAGCGCTCGCCGATGCGGCGGCGGGCGTCGGCCAGGCTGACCGTCCAGTCGCAGCCGACCGCGCTGCAGCCGGTATCCGCAATCGCTTCCAGCCAGGCGCCGCCACCCTTGGTGAAGAGGATCGTCGGCACTGCGTCGCCCAGCGCGTCGACTATGCGCGCCATGTAGGCCAGCGAGAATTCGCGGTAGGCGTCCGCGGCGAGCGCGCCGCCCCAGGTGTCGAAGACCATCAACGCGTCGACGCCGGCGGCGCGCTGCGCTTTCAGGTACAGGATGACCGCGTCGGTGACCTTGGTGAGCAGGGCGTGGAGATCCGCCGGCTGGCCATAGGCCCAGCTCTTGCTGCGCTTGAAGTCGCGGTCGCCGCCGCCGCCTTCGATCATGTAGGTGGCGAGCGTCCACGGGCTGCCGGCAAAGCCTATCAGCGGCACGCGGCCCGCGAGTTCACGCTTGATGAGGCGCACCGCATCGGTGACGTAGCGCAATTCGACTTCGGGGTCCGGCACGCCGAGGCGCGCGACCTGTTCGGCGCTGCGCACCGGTGTCGCGAGACGCGGGCCCACGCCTTCGTCGATCGACAGGCCCAGGCCCATCGCGTCCGGAATCGTCAGGATGTCCGAGAACAGGATGGCCGCGTCGAGCGGGAAGCGCGCGAGCGGCTGCAAGGTCACTTCGCAGGCGAGGTCCGGGGTCTTGCACAGCGTGAGGAAATCGCCCGCGCGCTGGCGCGTTGCCCGGTACTCCGGCAGGTAACGTCCGGCCTGGCGCATGATCCAGACCGGCGTGCGGTCCACCGGCTCCCTGCGCAGCGCGCGCAGGAAGCGGTCGTTGACGAAGCCGCTCAAGGCAGCGGCGCGGGCAGGTCGGTGCTACCCATCAGGAAGCGGTCGATGCCGGCGGCCGCGGAACGGCCTTCGGCGATGGCCCAGACGATCAGTGACTGCCCGCGCTGCATGTCGCCGGCGGTGAACACGCCGTTGACCGAGGTCATCCAGCTGCCGTCGCGCCAGACGTTGCCGCGGTCGGTGATCTTCACGCCGAACTGGTCGAGCATCTCCCGCGCCGGATGGACGAAGCCCATCGCGAGCAGCGCCATGTCGCAGGGGAGTTCGCGTGCCGAGCCCGCGACTTCCTCGAAGCTGACGCGGCCATTGTCGTTCTTCACCTGCACGTCGACGATTTCGATCGCCCGCACGTGGCCATTGCCGTCATCGATGAAGCGCTTGGTCGACACGCCGTAGATGCGGTCGCCGCCTTCCTCGTGCGCGGAGGCCACGCGGTAGACGCGCGGATATTCCGGCCAGGGATTGTCGGTCGCGCGGGCCGCGGGCGGACGGGCCATGATTTCGAGCTGCGCGACGTGCTGCGCCCGCTGGCGGTGCGCCGTGCCGAGGCAGTCCGCGCCGGTGTCGCCGCCGCCGATGATGACGACGTGCTTGCCGGTGGCGCTGAAATCCGGATCCTCCGGCAGCCGATCGCCCTCGATCTTCCGGTTCGCGAGCGTCAGGTAGTCCATCGCGAAGTGCACGCCCTTGAGTTCGCGCCCGGGCAGCGGCAGATCGCGCGGCACGGTCGAGCCGCCCGCAAGCAGCACGGCGTCGAAATCGCGCTTCAGTTCGTTGACGTCGACATTCACGCCGACATTCGCGCTGGTGCGGAACTCGACGCCTTCGGCGCGCATCTGGCGCAGGCGGCGGTCGAGCACGCCCTTCTCCATCTTGAACTCGGGGATGCCGTAGCGGAGCAGGCCGCCGATGCGGTCGTCACGTTCGAACACCGTGACCTTATGGCCGGCGCGGCGCAGCTGCTGGGCGGCGGCCAGGCCGGCCGGGCCGGACCCGATGACCGCGACCTTGCGGCCCGTCTCGCGCGTCGGTGGCTGGGGCTGGACCCAGCCCTCCTCGAAGGCGCGGTCGATGATCGCGAGTTCGACGGCCTTGATCGTCACCGGGTTGTCGTTGATGCCGAGCACGCAGGCGCCTTCGCAGGGCGCCGGACACAGCGTGCCGGTGAACTCGGGGAAGTTGTTCGTCGCGTGCAGGCGGTCGATCGCGTCCTGCCAGCGATCGCGGTAGACGAGATCGTTCCAGTCCGGGATCAGGTTGCCCAGCGGGCAGCCCTGGTGGCAGAACGGGATGCCGCAATCCATGCAGCGCGCGGCCTGGTGGTTCAGCGTTTCCGCCGGCATGGCGGCCATCACCTGCGACCAGTCGCGCAGGCGTTCGGCCACTGGCCGGTAAGGCTGCTTTTCGCGCCCGAATTCGAGAAAGCCGGTCACTTTAGCCATGGGACGCCTCCATCACCGCTTCGTCTTCAGACAGGCCGAGCTTGCGCGCACGTTCAATCGCGGCAAGGACTTGCTTGTAGTCTCTGGGCATCACTTTCACGAATTGGGCCTTGCTCGTTGACCAGTCACGCAGGATACGTTCGGCGACGGTGCTTCCGGTCAGGCGCGCGTGGTTTTCCAGCATGCGCCTGAGTTCGGCCTCGTCGGCCTCGGTTTCCACGCGCTCGAGGTCCACCATCTCGGTGTTGCAGCGCTGCGGGAAGCTGTTGTCAGGGTCGTGGACGAATGCGACGCCGCCCGACATGCCGGCCGCGAAATTGCGACCGGTCTTGCCGATGATCACCACCCGGCCGCCGGTCATGTATTCGCAGCCATGGTCGCCGACGCCTTCGACGACGGCTTCGGCGCCGCTGTTGCGCACGCAGAAGCGTTCACCGCCGACGCCGCGGAAGTAGGCCTCGCCAGACGTCGCGCCGTACAGCGCGACGTTGCCGATGAGGATGTTCTCTTCAGGGACGAAGGTCGCCTGGCGCGGCGGGAAGACGACGATTCTGCCGCCCGACAGCCCCTTGCCGATGTAATCGTTGGCGTCGCCTTCCAGTGTCATCGTGATGCCGCGCGGGACGAAGGCGCCGAAGCTCTGGCCGGCGGAGCCGGTGAAGTTCAGCCGGATTGTGTCGTCGGGCAGGCCGTCACCGCCATGACGCTTCGTGAGTTCATAGCCGAGAATCGTGCCGACGGTGCGATTGACGTTGCGGATCGGCAGATCCAGCGTCACCGGCTTGCCCTCTTCGAGGGCGGCCCGGCAGCCCGGCACGATGGTTGTGCGATCGAGCGAGCGATCGAGCCCGTGGTCCTGCGTGCGCATGCAGCGGATGGCCGTGTCCGGGGCGGTCGGCGGCTGGAAGAGGATCTGCGACAGATCGAGTCCCTTCGCCTTCCAGTGCGCGACGGCGCTATCGACGTCGAGGCGATCGGCGCGGCCGATCATCTCGTCCATCGTGCGGAAACCGAGTTCGGCCATGTACTCGCGGACTTCCTCGGCGATGTAGCGGAAGAAGTTCTCGACGAATTCCGGCTTGCCGGCGAATTTCGCGCGCAGCCGCGGATCCTGGGTCGCGATGCCGACCGGGCAGGTGTTCAGGTGGCAGACGCGCATCATGATGCAGCCCATCACCACGAGCGGGGCCGTGGCGAAGCCGTATTCCTCGGCACCGAGCAGCGCACCGATGATGACGTCGCGGCCGGTCTTCATCTGGCCGTCGACCTGCACCACGATGCGGTCGCGCAGCTTGTTCGCGACGAGCACCTGCTGGGTCTCGGCGAGGCCGAGCTCCCACGGCACACCGGCATGCTTCAGCGAGGTCAGCGGGGATGCGCCGGTGCCGCCGTCGTAACCCGAAATCAGCACGACGTCGGAGAAGGCCTTCGCCACGCCGGCCGCAACCGTGCCGACGCCGACTTCGGCGACGAGCTTCACGTGCACGCGCGCTTCCGGGTTCGCGTTCTTGAGGTCGTGGATCAGCTGCGCGAGGTCCTCGATCGAATAGATGTCATGGTGCGGCGGCGGCGAGATCAGGCCGACCCCGGGCGTCGAGTAACGCACCTTCGCAATCCAGGGATACACCTTGTGACCGGGCAGCTGGCCGCCTTCGCCGGGCTTCGCGCCCTGCGCCATCTTGATTTGCAGGTCGTCGGCGTTCACCAGGTATTCGCTGGTCACGCCGAAGCGTCCGGACGCGACCTGCTTGATCGCGCTGCGGCGCTCGTCCTTGAAACGCGACGGGTCTTCGCCGCCCTCGCCGGTATTCGAGCGGCCGCCGATGCGGTTCATCGCGATGGCGAGCGTCTCGTGCGCCTCTGAACTGATCGAGCCGTAGGACATCGCGCCCGTGTGGAAGCGCTTCATGATGGCCTCGATCGGCTCGACCTCGGCCAGCGGCACCGGGCGCGGCGCGGTCTTGAACCTGAACAGGCCACGCAGCGTCGCGAGGTGGGTGCTCTGCTTGTCGACCAGCGCGGTGTACTCGCGGAACACCTTGTTCTGCCCCGAGCGGGTCGAATGCTGGAGCTTGTAGACGGTGTCCGGATTGAACAGGTGGTATTCACCGTCGCGGCGCCACTGGTATTCGCCGCCCCAGTGCAGTTCGGGCTTGGCGACCGGGCGGGTCGGGAACGCGTCGTGATGGCGCATGTTCATTTCGCGCTCGATCTCGGCGAGACCGATGCCGCCGATGCGTGACGCGGTATAGGTGAAGTACTTGTCGACGAAGGCCTTGTCGAGGCCGACCGCTTCGAAGATTTGCGCGCCGCGGTAGGACTGGATCGTGGAGATGCCCATCTTGGACATCACCTTGACGAGCCCCTTGTTCACGGCCTTGATGAAGTTGCGCACCGCGGCGTCATGCAGCGACTCGTCGCTCTTGCGGCCCTTGAGCGCCTTCTCCTTCAGGATGCCCTGCTGGATGAGGTCATGGAGCGTCTCGAACGCGAGGTAGGGGTTCACGGCGTCGGCGCCATAACCGATCAGGGTCGCGAAGTGGTGCACCTCGCGCGGCGAGCCGGATTCGATCACGAGGCCCACGCGCATGCGGCGGCCGTTGCGCACCAGGTGGTGGTGCGTGCCGGCGGTCGCGAGCAGCGCCGGGATCGGCGCGTGCTCGGCGTCCATGCCGCGATCGGACAGGATCACGAAGGTGTTGCCGTCGTCGATCGCACGGTCCGTCTCCTCGAACACGCGTTCGAGCGCAGCCTCGAGCCCGGCCACGCCGTCGGCGATGCGGTACAGCGTCGTGACGGTCTTCGTCTTGAAGCCGGGCAGTTCGATGTGGCGGATGCGCGCGAGGTCCTCGTTGTTGAGGACCGGCGAATCCAGCTTCAGGCGGCGGCAGCTTTGCTCGGTGGGTTCGAGCAGGTTGCTCTCCGGCCCGATCGGCGTCGACACCTGGGTGACCAGCTCTTCGCGGATGCCGTCGAGGGGCGGGTTCGTGACCTGCGCGAACAGCTGCTTGAAGTAGTCGTAGAGCATGCGCGGGCGCTCCGACAGCACGGCCAAGGCCGCGTCGGTGCCCATCGAACCGATTGCTTCCTCACCCTTTTCCGCCATCGGCAGCATCAGGATGCGCAGGTCTTCGTGCGTGTAGCCGTAGGCCAGCTGGCGGTGCAGCACGGTGTCGTGATCGACCGCGTGCACGTGGTTCGGCACCGGCAGCTTCGCGAGCGGCACGTGATTCTTCGCGAGCCATTCCCCGTAGGGGTTCTCGTCGATGTAGCGCTGCTTCAGTTCCGCGTCGTCGATGATGCGGCCAGCCTCGGTGTCGACGAGGAAGATGCGCCCCGGATGCAGGCGTTCCTTGATGGCGATGTTCTCGGGCGGGAAGTCCAGCACGCCGACTTCCGAGGCCATCACGACCATGTCGTCCTTGGTCACGTAATAGCGCGACGGACGCAGGCCGTTGCGGTCGAGCACCGCGCCCATGATGCGGCCGTCGGTGAACGCGATGCAGGCCGGGCCGTCCCACGGCTCCATGAGGCAGCCGTGATACTCGTAGAACGCCTTGCGCGCGGCATCCATCTGCTGGTGGCCGCTCCACGCTTCCGGAATCATCATCAGCACGGCGAGCGGCAGCGGGCGGCCGGCCATGTGCAGGAATTCGAGCACCTGGTCGAAGGTCGCGGAGTCCGAACTCCCTTCGATGACGATCGGGAACAGCTTCTTCAGGTCTTCTCCGAACACGGCGGATTCGCACAGGGCCTCACGCGCCCGCATCCAGTTCGCGTTGCCGCGCAGCGTGTTGATCTCGCCGTTGTGCGCGATGTAACGGAACGGGTGCGCGAGCGGCCAGGACGGGAAGGTGTTCGTCGAGAAGCGCTGGTGCACGAGCGCCATCGCGCTCTCGACCAGCGGGTCTGACAGGTCTGGGAACTGCTGCTTGACCTGCACCGCGTTCAGCATCCCCTTGTAGACGATCGTGCGATGCGACAGGGTCGGGATGTAGAACAGCGCCTTCTCGCGCATCGTCGAGCCCCAGATCGCGTGCTCGATGCGCTTGCGAATCACGTAGAGCTTGCGCTCGAAGGCGTCGTTGTCGGCGATCCCGGCGGCGCGGCCGATGAAGATCTGCTTGAAATCCGGCTGGCAGGCCTTCGCCGTCGGGCCGATGGCGCTGTCGTCCACCGGCAGGACGCGCCAGCCGAGCAGGGTCTGGCCTTCCTCGGCGATGATGCGCGCGAATTCCCGCTCGCAGGTCGCGGCCTCCGCGGCGTCGGTCGGCAGGAACACGAGGCCCGTGCCGTAATGTCCGGCGGCCGGGAGCGCAATGCCGGTCTTCGCGCACTCCCGGCGCAGGAACGCGTCCGGGATCTGGATCAGGATGCCCGCACCGTCACCGGTGTTCACCTCGGCGCCGCTCGCCCCGCGATGTTCGAGGTGATCGAGGATTGTCAGCGCGCGCTCGATGGTCGTGTGCGATTTTCGACCCTTGATGTCGACCACGAACCCGACGCCACAGGCGTCGTGTTCTGTATTTGCGTCATAGAGACCAGCCTGCGGCCGGCCCTGGTGCGGGAACTGCGTGCGCGTACTCGACATCGGAGAGCGTCCTGTCGTTATAACCCCCTTGGGCAGGGGTAAAAACCGGGCCAAAGGGCTGCGATTATAGCGGCAGGGGAGGGGGGTGTCACTCGTACCTGCTGCTGTCTCCCGGGCCGACCCGACCACGATCGCCACCGGTGCGAAAAGCGCTGCCGGCGGGCGAATTCAGTGCAGAACCGCTCGACTCAGCGCGGCAGCGCGGCGAGGTCTCCGATGGTGCGGGCCCACGGTTTCACCTCTTTCAGCAGCGCCGGTGACAGCCGGGTTGCCGCGGCCAGCGCCGCCTGTCGGTTCGGGTAGTAGCCATGTACCAGCACATACCATGCCTGACCTTCCCGCCGGGTCGTCAGGATGGCGGCCTTCCCGCCGAGGCCGTGGCGCTGGATGAAGCGCTGGGCGGCGGCGCGGTCACGCACGCCCGCGAGCTGCAGCGTGTAGCTGCCGCGCGGCTGCTTGAGCAGCCACTCGGCGGAGGCGATGCCGCCGCCGGCCGGTTCGGGCGCGGGCTCGACGGTCTTCGGCACCGGCGACGGCTGTGGTGGCGGCCGCTTTTCGACCTTCGGCGCGGGCGGCACTGCGGGGGCGGGCGCCGCAGGCGTGGGCGGGGGAGGCGCTGGTTTGACGGCCGGTTCGCTCGGCTCCGGCTCCGCAGCCGGGGGCAGCGCGGGGTCCGCCACAGGCCCTGACTCGGGTTTCGCTCCGTCATCCAACGAGGGGGAGGGTTCGTCGGGCACCTCGAGCTCGATGACCTCGTAGTCGCCGCCACCGACGGGTGTCGTTGGGGGCTCTGACGCAGGTCGCTCCACCGCAGCCGGCGGCTCACTGGCCGTGATGGTCGCGACCGTCGGGGCGTCTACGGGTGCGGCTTCCCCGGTCGGCAGTTCAATCGTGACGGCGGCGGGGGCCGGCGGAGCCTCGTCCCCGGCGTCGCGCAGCAGCAACCAGGCGCCGACGGCCACTATCGGTGGCAGCAGGAACAGTGGCAGCAGGCGCGGGTCACCCAGACGCGGCCGCCGCAGCTGCCCGGCATTCAGGCGCGGCAGACGCAATGCCTCGAGGCGGGGCAGACGCGGCAGACGCAATGCCTCGAGGCGGGGCAGACGCGGCAGACTGGGCAGGCGGGGCAGGCGGGGCAGACCGGGAAGTGATGGGAAACGGGGAATTCCTTGCCGGCCGGGGCTGCCGCGACGGGCGCCGCGTGGCGCCGCCTCGCGACCGGCCAGCTGTTGGCGGGCCAGTGCGACGATGCGGGCCGGGTTGCCGCCCGCAGCGCTGGCGATCGCGGCGACATCCGCGGCGCTGAAGCGCTCGCCCAGCGCGACACCGGCACTGGTCAGGCGCTGCGCAAGGAAATCGCCGACATGATTGTCCGATACCGGCGGGATCTCGACGACGTGCACGAGGCCGTGCTGCGGCCGGTCCCGCTGCAGGTTGGCCAGCAGGCCGGCGTGGTCCAGATCGGCAGCCATCAGGACCCTCGCTTCCGCAGTCTGGTCCTCGGTGCGCGCAAGCGCGACCAGCGCGGCGACTGCGTCCGGCGGCAGCTGGTCCGCGTCATCGACGAGCAGCACCACGAGCTTGCCGGCGCGTTCCAGCATGTTCAGGCGCAGACGCAGCATGGTCTGCGCCATGCGGGGCTCGCTGTCCGCGGACAGGTCCACGTCCAGCGCATCGGCGACCTGGGACAGCAGGGCCCGGCCGCTCAGCGCAGGCCCACCCTGGACCTGCACGCAGGCCCAGCGCTCGCCCGCCGCCACGCCGATCGCGTGCAGCAGCGTCGTCTTGCCGCTGCCCGCCGGGCCCGAGAGCACGATCAGCTGGCGGCCGAACTCGAGCAGATGCTCGATGAGGTCGATCCGTTGCTGCAGGGTGTGACTGACGTACAGCCCCCCTTCGCCGAGGCTCGAGCCGAACGGGTCGGTGCCGGGCTTGGCGCGGGGGTCGGTCATCGGCAGCGGGTGTCAGGCCGCATCGCGGCCGGGCTGGATACGTGCGTGTTCGGCGATGGCATACCGGTCCGTCATGCCGGCGATGTAGTCGGCAATCTGCTGCGCGCGGGCCATGGCGTCGTTCGCGAGGGGCGCCAACTGCGCGGGCCAGGTGTCTGGCCGCCGCATGAAGGCGTCGAACAGTTCGGTGACGATGTGCTGTGAGCGCTGCGCCATCTCGTAGACCTGCGCGTGTTCGTAGAGCTCGATCCTGAGAACCCGCTTCAGAGCGAGGTGTTGCTCGCGCATCGCCGGGCTGAATTCGACCAGCGGCCTCGACAGCGCACGCACGGCCTCGATGTCGGCCGGCGCCGCCTCGCGCAGGCGCTGGGTGCTGGTTTCGATCAGGTCGAGGACGAAGCGGTTGAGCATCTCACGGATGACGGTATAGCGCAGTCGCTTGGCGTCCAGGTCGGGCCAGCGCTGCCGCGTCTCGCGTTCGACCTCGCGGAACAGCGCGACTTCGCGCAGTTTCTCCAGCGGAATCAGCGAGGCGCGCAGGCCATCGTCGATATCGTGGTGATTGTATGCAATTTCGTCGGCGACGTTCGCGAGTTGCGCTTCGAGCGACGGCTGACGACGCTCCAGGAAGCGCCGGCCCAGCTCGCCGAGCCCCTGCGCGTGGTCGCGGCTGCAGTGCTTGAGGATGCCCTCGCGTGTTTCGTAGAGCAGGTTCAGGCCCGGGAAACCGGGGTAGCGCTGCTCCAGCAGGTCGACGACGCGCAGCGAGTGCAGGTTGTGTTCGAATCCGCCGTAAGCGCGCATGCACGCGTTCAGCGCGTGCTGCCCGGCGTGTCCGAACGGCGTGTGGCCCAGGTCGTGCGCCAGCGTGATTGCCTCGGTGAGGTCTTCGTTGAGGTGCAGGGCGCGGGCGACGCTGCGTGCGATCTGGGCGACTTCGAGGCTGTGCGTGAGCCGGGTGCGAAACATGTCCCCCTCGTGGTTCACGAAGACCTGGGTCTTGTACTCCAGGCGACGAAACGCCGACGAGTGGATGATCCTGTCACGGTCGCGCTGGAACTGGCTGCGCCAGCGGGGCGGCGGCTCCTCGTGGGTACGCCCGCGGGAGTTGGCGGTGGAAACTGCGTAGGGCGCAAGTTCTGGGTTCACGGTGCTCGGCCGGGGTGGCGCGGGCGGGTCGGGCCGCCGGCGTCGCCGGTGCTCATGCGGCGCGCGGTGGCGCCGCGCCGCTGTCGAGTACCTCGAGCAGCGCATGCTGGTCATAATCCTGGCGCACCGACGCGTGCCCGACGGCATCGAGCAGCACGAGGCGGATCCGGCCATCCTGGTTCTTCTTGTCCACCCGCATCGCGTCCAGCAGTTCCTCGACGCTCGGGCCCGACGGTGGCGCGGTGGGCAGGCCGGCCCGCGCGATGAGTGCGATGATGCGGTCACGGGTGGTGGGGGCAATCATGCCGACCCGGGTCGACATGCGCGCCGCCATGCACATGCCGGCCGCGACCGCCTCGCCGTGCAGCCAGGCGCCGTAGCCGAGTGCGTGCTCGATGGCGTGGCCGAAGGTGTGCCCGAGGTTCAGCAGGGCCCGCTCGCCACTCTCGTGCTCGTCGGCAGCGACCACGTCGGCCTTGTTCTCGCAGGACCGCTTGATCGCATGGGTGACGGCCGCGGTATCCCGCGCCATCAGCGCATCGAGGTTGAGTTCCAGCCAGTCGAAGAATTCGCGGTCGCGAATCAGGCCGTACTTGATGATTTCGGCGACGCCCGCGCGGAATTCGCGCGCCTCGAGCGTCGACAGCGTGTCCAGGTCCGCGAGCACCGCGACCGGCTGGTGGAAGGCGCCGATCATGTTCTTGCCCAGCGGATGGTTGACCGCCGTCTTGCCGCCGACCGCCGAGTCGACCTGGGCGAGGAGGGTGGTCGGGACCTGCACGAAGCGCACGCCGCGCTGGTAGCAGGCGGCCGCGAAGCCTGCGATGTCCCCGACGACGCCGCCGCCCAGGGCCACGATCGTGCATCCGCGCTCGAAGCGGTGCTCGAGCAGGGCCGTCATGATCAGGCCGAAGCTGTCGAGGGTCTTGTGCTGCTCGCCGTCCGGCAGCACCACAGAGGCCAGTTGCCGGTCCTGCAGACCGTTGGTCAGCCGCTCGAGGTAGAGGGGGCCGACGCGGTCGTTGGTGACAATCATCACCTGGCGCGACTTGATGGCGCGCGCGAGCAGGGCGGCATCGCCCAGCAGTCCACCGCCGATGAAAATCGGGTAGCTGCGTTCGGCAAGTTCGACGTCGACGCGGATCACGGCAATGCGGCCCGAATGCTGTGTACAACGGCGGTCAATGTAAGCGCCCCGGTATCGACGATCAAATCGGCCACCTCGCGGTAGAGCGGTTCACGTGCCTTCAGAATCTCCTGCATCCTCTTCACCCGGTCGCCGGCCTGCAGCAGCGGCCGATTGGTGTCGCCACGCGTTCTCGCCAGCAGGTGCTCCAGCGGCGCATGGAGGTAGACCACGAAGCCGCGCTCCTGCAGCACGGCGCGGTTCTCGGGATCGAGGACAGCGCCGCCACCGGTAGCTACGACGACGCCGTCCTCCCGGGTCACGTCGTCGACGACGCGCTTTTCCCGCGCCCGGAAGCCGGCTTCGCCCTCGATGTCGAAAATCAGCGGGATGGTTGCGCCGGTGCGCAATTCGATTTCATGGTCGCAGTCGACGAAGCGCAGGCGCAGCGCGCGGGCGAGTTTCTTGCCGATCGTCGTTTTGCCGGCACCCATCGGGCCCACCAGGAAAATGCGCGTGGCCGACTTGCTCAAAGTACGTACCCGTCCGACTGGTTGATCGCGGAATTGTTGCAGTTAAGTGCCGGACGCGCAAAAAGAACGCGGGACCGAAGTCCCGCGCGCGATGCCCCGATCCGCGGCGCTCAGCGCTGCGAAACGGACAGGCCTTCCTTGAGGATTTTCGGCGTCACGAAAATCAGCAGTTCCTGCTTCGAACTGCTCGTGCCCGTGCGCTTGAACAGGTTTCCGAGGTAGGGAATATCGCCGAAGAAGGGCACGAGGTCCTTGTCCGAGCGATTCTCCGACTCGAAGATGCCGCCGAGCACGACGGTCTCGCCGTTCTCCACCAGCACCTGCGTGTTCACCTCGTTGGTGTCGATGCTCGGCACGCCGGCGAACACCTGGCCCACCGAGTCGCGATTGACGGTCAGGTCCATGATGACCCGATCGTCCGGCGTGATATGCGGCGTGACCTTCAGGCTCAGCACGGCCTTCTTGAACGACACGTTGGTGGCGCCGCTCGACGTCGCTTCCTGGTACGGGATTTCCGTACCGGACTCGATCGTGGCCTCCTTCTGGTTCGCGGTGATCACCTGCGGGCTCGCGATGACCTCGCCGCGACCTTCGACCTGCAGGGCCGACAGCTCGAGTTGCAGCAGGTAACTGCCAATCTTGCCGATCGACCAGCGGAAGGCCGCCGCCGGGCTCGTGACGGGCAGGTTCACGATGTAATTCTCCTCGCCCTGCGGCGTGACGAAGCCGGTGCCGCCGCCGTAGTCGACGTCGCCCTCGATGCTGCCGCCGATGATGCTGACGAGGTCCGACTGGGTGCCGCCGCCCTCGTTCAGCTGCAGGTTCTTCGGGTTGTTGATCTGGCTGTAGCCGAAGCGCACGCCGATGTCCTTGCTGAAGTCCTCGTTGGCCACCACGATGCGCGACTCGATCAGCACCTGTCGCACCGGAATGTCCAGGGCCTCGACGACCTTGCGCACCTGGGTGATGTTGTCGGCCGTGTCCTGCACCAGGAGGGTGTTTGTGCGCTGGTCGACCGAGACGTTGCCCCGCTCGGACAGCAGGTTGTTCTCCTTGGCCTTCAGCAACGCGGAGATTTCGCTCGCCTTGGCGTAGTTCACCTGCACGAACTCGGTGCGCAAGGGCGCGAGTTCCTGCAGTTGCTTCTGGGCCTCGAGCTCGAGCTTCTCGCGGGCGGCGATTTCCTCCTGCGGCGCGACCATCACGACGTTCCCGTTCTTGCGCATGCCAAGACCCTTGGTCTTGAGGATCAGGTCCATCGCCTGGTCCCAGGGCACGTTTTTGAGGCGCAGCGTGACGTTGCCGCCGACGGTGTCGCTGGTGACGAGGTTGAACCCGGTGAAGTCGGCGATCAGCTGCAGCACCGCCCGGACCTCGATGTCCTGGAAGTTCAGCGACAGGCGTTCCCCGGTGTATCCGAACTTCTCCTTCTTGAGCTCTTCCTCCTGCTGCTTGGTCAGCGGCTTCATCTCGAGCGTGAAGATGTTGTCCGACTGGTAGGCGAGGTGTTCGTACAGGCCGCTCGAGGTCACCACCATGCGCGTGCCGTTGCCGTGGCGGAAGGTGTCGATCTCCTTCGCCGGGGTCGCGAAATCGGTGACGTCGAGCTTGCGGTCCAGGTCGCTGGGCAGCGAGGTGTCGACGAAATCGACGATCAGCTTCCCGCCCTTGTCATCGATGTTGATGCCGACGTTCGGATTCGACAGGTCGACGACGACCTGGGCCTCGCCGTTGGCGCCGCGGCGGAAGTCGATTGCATTGATGTTCTCGCCGGTGGCCGAGCCGGGCATCGTGAGCGCGCCAGCCGGGGGCGCCGCGGCTGGCGCCATTGTCGAGCCCGCGATCGGCCGGACAGTGCTCGACGTGATATCGGCCGGCACGCCCTCCAGGATCACCTTGACCCAGTTGCCCTCGGTCTGCAGCGAGTAGGGCACGACCTGCACCAGGTTCATGACGACGCGGGTGCGGCCTTCGGCCTCCGCCGCGGAGACGCTTTCCACCTTGCCGACGCCGATGGTCTGGGTCTTGACCGGCAGGTTCAGCGTGGTGCCCGGGAAGTCGAGCGCGATGCGGGCCGGGTTGTCGATCGTGAAGCTCAAGGGGTCCGCGGCCAGCGGCTCGGACAGCTGCATCTCGACCTGGACGCGGTCTCCGGGCAGCGAGGTGTACCGGATGTCGTCGAGCGTCGCGGCATCGGCGCCGGTCTGCGCAATGGCGAGCGACCCTCCGCACACCAGGCCGACCAGCGTACGTGCGATGGCCCTGCGGGCCGGCAGGTGCGCCGTCAGCCGATTCAGCAGTTGATATGTCGCAGCTCTCATGTTCGATTACCCCTTGAGTGGGTTGTTCTACTCATCTTCCAACAGGGCCAGGGACGCTTGGCGTTCCTCCCAGCGCCCGTCGGCGTCCTTGACGATCTCGCGCAGGTCGATGCGGTCTTCCTGGATATCGAGGATCTTGCCGAAATTGCGTCCGAGGTAATTACCGACCTGTACGCGGTGCACGGTGCCCGCGTTGTCGCGGATGATTGCCCACAGCTCGTTGTCGTCGCGCAGCGTGCCGACCATGCGCAGGCTGTCGAGCTCGAAACCCTCCAGCTCCTCGCGGTTGTGCGCCATGATTTCGTCGGTGAAAGCCTGCTGGAGGGCATCGGTCGCCGGCGCCACCTCCTCCTGCTGCGCCTCGAGTTCCTTGAACGGCGTGAACGGATCGCGCAACTGCCGTTCGGCGGACTGGTAGAGGTAGCGCGCGTAAGGCTTGATTGGCGGCAACGGCTCGATCTGGCCGCCCTTGCGCGAGAGCACCTCCGCCGCGTAGTTCTCGAGGTCGGTCTTGTCGCGATTGACGCAGCCGCCGAGTGCGAGGCCTGCCGAGACGAGCAGGAACAGCGGAATCGCCTTGCCGGTGGTCCTTTCGCTCATTTCCTTCCGCCCTTCTTTTTGCCCTTGGCCGCGGCGGCCTTCGCTTCTTCCGCGGCTTCCTCTTCCTCGTCCATGTAGCGATAGGTCTTGGCCGTCGTCTCGAAGGTCAGCGGACCACCCTTGTCGTTGCTGGTGATCCTGATGTTGTGATTGGTCACGATGCGCGGCAGGTCCGACACGCCGCTGATGAAGGTGCCGAACGCATGGTAGTCGCCGAGCACGCGGATCTGGATCGGCAGCTCGACGTAGAAGTCCGACGGCTGCTCGGCGCCTGGCTTGAACAGCTGGAATTCGAGGCCGGCACCCAGGCCCTGCTGCGATATGTCGACCAGCAGCGCCGCCACTTCGGTCTTGTTCGGCAAGCGCTTGAGCAGGTCGCCGAAGGTTTCCTTGATGTCCTCGAGCTGCTCCTTGAGGGCCTGCAGGTTCGCGGCCTTCCTCTGCTTGGTCTCGAAGGTCTGCTTGAGCGTCGTTTCCTCGGCCTGCACCGTGCGCAGCTGCTCGCGCAGCGGGTTGATGTCCTGCCAGGTGGCGAGACCGAGGATTGCGGCGCAGACGATCAGCGTGAAGACCGCCTTGACGGGCAGCGGCCACGACCCGATGTTCTGGAAATTCAGGTTGTTGAGGTCGGAGAGCTTCATATCGCGTCTTCCCCTTCCTCCGTCTCGGTCTTCGGCGCCGTTTGCGAGACGCGCAGCGTGAAGTTCGCAATGCGGCGGCCGGACTCATCCGAGGACTGGATGATTTCGAGCTTCGGGTCCTTCATCCATTCCGACTTCTCGATGTTGCGCATGAAGCTCGACACGCGGGCATTCGATTCGGCGACGCCCTTCAGCATGATGACGTCCGCGTTCTGGGCGACCTCCCTCAGGTACACGCCTTCGGGCAACGCGGTCACCAGTTCATCGAAGATGCGGACGATCGTCGGTCGGCTCGACTGCAGGGTTTCGATGGCCTTCATGCGGGCGATCAAACGCTGCTTTTCCTTCTCGAGCTCCTGGATTTCCCTGATTTTCTTGTCGAGCGTGGCGATTTCGCCGCGCAGGTAACTGTTGCGCTCGCCCTGGAACTCGATCCGTTCCTGGAAGTGGTAGTGCACGAGTCCCCAGAGCAGGACGGTGAGGCCGGCGAAGGCGCCGACTATCGCCAGGTATTCGTTGCGCCGTTGCTTGCGCAGCTCCGCGCGCCACGGCAGTAGGTTGATGCGAGCCATCAGTCGAAGCTCCTTAACGCAAGGCCGCAGGCAATCATCAGCGCCGGCGCGTCGTTTGCCAGTGCTTCGGCGCGCACCCGGGGCGCCGCCGTCATGTTCGCAAACGGGTTCGCGATCGTCGTCGGCGTGTCGACCTTGGACTGCACGAGGGCCTCGATGCCGCCGATCGACGCGCAGCCGCCGGCCAGCACGACGTGGTCGACGGTTCCGACCTGGCTCGACGAGTAGAAGAACTGCAGGGCCCGGTTGACTTCCTGGGCCATCGATTCCATGAACGGCCGCAGGACCTCGGGCTCGTAGTTGTCGGGCAGGCCGCCCTGCCGCTTGGCGAGGCCGGCTTCCTCGTACGAGAGGCCGTAGCGGCGCTGGATTTCGTCGGTCAGCTGGCGACCGCCGAACAGCTGTTCCCGCGTGTAGATGATTTTCGAGTCCTCGAGCACGCTGAGCGTGGACGCGGTTGCACCGACATCCATGACCGCCAGCACGTGTGCCTCACCCACCAGGCCACCCTGGGCCGCCAGGAGGGCCACGGCGTTTTCGAGGGCGAAGGCCTCCACGTCGACGATCTTGGCTTCGATGCCGGCCACTTCGAGGGCGGCGACGCGAACGTCCACGTTGTCGCTGCGCGAGGCGGCGAGCAGCACGTCGATGCGTCCGGGGTCACTGGGCGACGGGCCGAGGATGGAGAAGTCGAGGCTGATTTCGTCGAGCGCGTAGGGAATGTACTGGTCGGCTTCGATCTGGATTTGGCCCTCGAGCTCTTCCTCGGAGAGGTTGGCGGGCATCGAGATGACTTTCGTGATGACCGCCGAGCCCGCGACCGCGCAGGCGCCGAGCTTGGTCCGGGTACCCGACTTCTTCACGGCCCGGGCGATGGCTTCGCCGACCAGTTGGGCATCCGTGATATTCTTCTCCATCACCGAATTAGGCGGCAGTGGTTCCACCGCGTAGCTCTCCACGCGGTATCGGCCGCCCGAGCGCGACAGCTCCAGCAGTTTGACGGAGGTCGAGCTGATGTCGATGCCGAGCATCGGGACTTGGCTTCGTCGAAACAGCGCCACAATTAATCCTTAAATATTAACAGGTTAGGGCGACGTACTGTCCATTAACCTTAAGATGCTGTCCGAACTATAGCCAACGGCCTGTTAAAAAACAAACGATTTTTCTAAAAAAATCAAATGTAAACGGGACCTTAGTAAGTCTATTTAAAGTTAAACAGCATCGCATATAGTGCTGAAATTGCCCGCCCCCCCCAAGATGTTGCGCATCCCGTTCTATTTGCTGCTGGCCACCGCGATCGTTGCCGTCACCGTTACCTGCGCCGCGCTGTGGTGGGTCGTCCCGCAACTGCCCTCGGCCGCCAGCCTGCGGGATGTCCGCCTCCAGACCCCGCTGCGGGTGTACACGGCCGATGGTGCGCTGATCGCCGAATTCGGGGAGAAGCGCCGCTACCCCCTCGCTATCGGCGAAGTACCGCTTCTGGTGAAGCAGGCCTTCATCGCCGCCGAGGATGACCGCTTCTACGAGCATCCAGGCGTGGACTGGATGGCCATCGTGCGCGCGGCCGTCGAGGTTGCGCGCTCGCAGGAGAAGCGCCAGGGCGGCAGCACGATCACGATGCAGCTTGCCCGCAATTTTTTCCTGTCACGCGAGAAGACCTATCAGCGAAAACTGAAGGAAATCGTCCTGGCGATAAAAATCGAGCGCGAGCTCAGCAAGGATGAGATTCTTGAGCTGTATCTCAACAAGATTTTTCTTGGCCAGCGCGCTTACGGCGTTGGCGCGGCAGCCCAGGTCTATTACGGGACCACCCTCGACAAGCTCACGGTTGCCGAGATCGCGATGATCGCCGGCCTGCCCAAGGCGCCGTCGAACACGAACCCAATCTCCAATCCGGCTGCCGCGATGGCCCGGCGCAGCTATGTGCTGCGGCGGATGTATGAGCTGGATTACATCGATGAAGCGACCTACCAGAACGCGCTGGACGCCCCGCAAACGGCGCGGCTGCACTCGCAGCAGGCCGAGACCAACGCGCCCTACCTCGCCGAGATGGTGCGCGCGGCGCTGCAGGAAAAGTATGGCGAGGCGGTTTACACCGCCGGTTATCGCGTCTTCACGACGGTCACGAGCGATCTGCAGGCGGCGGCGGTCAAGGCCTTGCGCACGACGCTCATCAACTACGACCGCCGGCACGGATACCGAGGCCCCGAGGGCAAGGTCGATCTCGCCGCCCTCCCGGCCGAGCGACGCACCGAGTTCCTGTTGCCCTACCCGGAGTTTGGCGGCTTGCAGGCCGTCATCGTGGAGAACGTGCGCGAGGATGCGATTGACGTCTTCGATGCGCGGGGCGAGGTGCTCACCATCGGCTGGAAGGGCCTGGGCTGGGCCCGACCCCACCTCGGGGAAGACGCGATCGGGGCGGCCCCCAGGCGCGCCTCGGACATCGTTGCGCCAGGTGACGTGGTCCGCATCGAGTGGTTGCCGCCGGCAGACAAGCAGGACGGCTACTGGCGACTGGCCCAGGTGCCGAAGGTCGAGGGCGCCCTGGTCTCGATTGCGACTCGCGACGGCGCGGTGCAGGCGCTGGTGGGCGGCTTCGACTTTACGAAGAGCAAGTTCAACCGCGTGATCCAGGCGCTCCGCCAGCCGGGCTCCAACTTCAAGCCATTCATATATTCCGCTGCACTGGACAACGGCTACACGGCCGCCAGCTTTGTCAACGACGCGCCGATAGTCTTCGACGCGCCGGGGCTGGAAGCCGCATGGCGCCCCGAGAACTACAGCGGCACCTATTACGGCCCGACCCGCCTGCGCGAAGCGCTCGCGAATTCCCGCAACCTGGTGTCGATCCGCATGATGCGCGAGGTCGGCATCGACAAGACCATCGAGCACGTCAGCCGCTTCGGCTTCGACGCGAAGGCCCTGCCGCGCAACCTGTCGCTGTCCCTCGGTACCGGCGAACTCACGCCGCTGCAGCTCGTGACCGGCTACGCCGCGTTCTCGAACGGCGGTTTCCGCGTGGAGCCCTACTTCATCCAGCGCGTGGAGCTGGAAGACGGAACGCAGGTATCGGTGGCCGATCCGCTCGTCGCCTGCGACGATTGCTCTGCGCCCGCCCTCGACGAGGACGGCGAGCCGGTCGATATCGCGGCGCTCGAGGCGCAGACCACCCAGCGCATCGCGCCGCGCGCGATCGACGCCCAGAACGCCTACATGATGTATTCGATGATGAAGGACGTCATCCGGCGCGGCACCGGCCGGCGTGCGCTGGAGCTCAAGCGCAACGACCTGGCCGGCAAGACCGGCACCACCAACGACCAGAAGGACGCGTGGTTTTCCGGCCTGAACGGCCGCATCGCGACCACCGTGTGGGTCGGCTTCGATCAGGTCGCGCCGCTGGGCAACCAGGAAACCGGCGCGCGGGCCGCGCTGCCGATGTGGATCGACTACATGCGTGCGGCGCTGAAGGACATGCCGGAGTCCGAGCCGCCGCTGCCGCCGGGCGTCGTCACCGTGCGCATCGATCCAGCCACCGGCGCGGTCGCCGGTGTCGGCAATCGCAACGCCATCCTCGAGACCTTCCGCGCGCAGGACGTGCCGAAGGCGGGCGCCGCCGCGCCGTCGGCGCCGGTCGGCTACAGCGAGCCGCGCGCAACCGACACCGAAACACTGTTCTAGGCGCGCGAACGCGCCGCATCGCGAGACCGGACCCCCACACCAGCCATGCGCCGTCCCGGCAAACACGGCTCACCGCCCACCGCCGACCGGCGGCGCAGCGAAATTGCGCAGGTGGCGGCGCGCCTGCTGATGGAGGGTGAAGCCGAGGACTTCGGCGCCGCGAAGCGCAAGGCGGCGGCCCAGGTCGGCGCGCCCGATTTGCGCAGCCTGCCCGACAATATCGAAGTGCAGGCGGCGATTATCGAGAACCAGCGCCTGTTCGAACCCGAGGAGACCGCCGAGCGCACGCGCCGACTGCGCCTGGCGGCGTTGCAGTCGATGCGCTTCTTCGCGGAGTTCGAGCCCCGGCTCGTCGGACCGGTGCTGCACGGCACGCCGTTCGAGCATTCACCGGTCACACTGCACCTCTTCGCCGACGAGCTGGAGCAGGTCATCCGCCGCCTGCTCGATGCCCGTGTGCCGTACGACCTTGGCGAGCAGACGCGCCGCACCGGTCGCCGTGATCAGGAAACCTATCCGGTCCTGGAAACCGCGATGGGCGGCATCGAGTTCGAACTCGTGGTGCTGCCCCATGCGCGGCTCGTGCATCCGCCGCTGTCGCCGCTCGACGGCGCGCCCTACCGCCGCCTCGACGCGCAGGCCCTGGCCCAGCTGCTCGACTCCCCGGAATCCGGCGAACCGTACGCCCCGCACGGCCGTTGATGGACGCGAGCACGCGCTGCCTGCAGGTTGCCGTGCTGGCGCCGGTCCGGCAGGTGTTCGACTACCTGCCGCCGCCGGGTGAATCGCCCGCGGACCTCATCGGTCGCCGCGTACGCGTGCCCTTCGGGCGTGGCGAGCGCGTCGGCATCGTCATCGGCGACTCGCCGCCCAGCCACGACGCCGCGAGCCTCAAGCCGGTGCTCGAACTGCTCGACGACGAAGCCCTGCTCGATGCCGGCCTCGTCGCGCTCGCGCGCTGGGCGGCCCACTACTACTGCCATCCTGTCGGCGAAGCCCTGAGCGCGCTGCTGTCCGTCGAACTCCGGCGTGGCGAGCGCCTGCGCGTCACGACCGAACGCGGCTGGTGTCTCACCGCGGCTGGCCAGGACGTGCTGGATGCCGGCCCGCGACTGGGTGCCCGCCAGCGTGAATTGCTGCTCGCCGCGCGCCAGCGGCCGCTGGCCGCGGCGGACTTGCGTGCCTTTCCCTTCGACGCCGTTCGCGTGCTGGCCGAGCTCCGCCGCCGCGGGTGGCTGGCCGACACCGATCTCGCGGCGCCGGCGCCGGCCCGGGTCGACGAAACCCGCTTCCTGCCGCTGAACGAAGCGCAGGCCGGGGCGTTGTCCGTGCTGCTGGCGCACCGCGACGCGTACGCGGCCCTGCTGCTGCAGGGCGTGACCGGCAGCGGCAAGACCGAGGTGTACCTGCACGCCGCACGCTCAATGCTCGCGGCCGGTCGCCAGGTGCTGATGCTGATTCCGGAAATCGGGCTGTCGGAACAGCTCGTCCAGCGCTTCCGCGAGCGTTTCGGCAGCGCGGTCGCCGTGCTGCATTCCGAACTCACGGACCGCGAGCGGGCGCTGGTGTGGGAGCGCGCCCGGCGCGGCGAGGTCGGCATCGTGCTGGGCACGCGGTCTGCGGTGTGGACCCCGCTGCCGGCGCTCGGCCTCATCGTCGTCGACGAGGAGCACGATGCTTCGTTCAAGCAGCAGGAAGGATTCCGCTACTCCGCACGTGACGTCGCGGTGGTGCGCGCGCGCAACGCCGGCCTGCCGATCCTGCTCGGTTCGGCGACGCCTTCGCTCGAAACCGAACTCAACGTCCAGCGCGGCAAATACCAGCGCCTCGTGCTGCCTAGCCGTGCCGGCGGGGCCGTGCCGCCGACCCTGCGCGACGTCGACGTGCGGGGACTGAAGCTTGCCGGTGGCTTGAGCGACGCCCTGTGCGCGGCGATCGGGGACCGCCTCGCGCGCGGCGAGCAGACGCTGCTGTTCCTGAACCGGCGCGGTTTCGCGCCGCTGCTGATGTGCCACGCCTGCGGCTGGATTGCCCAGTGCGAGCGCTGCGATGCGCGGCTGGTCCTGCACCACCGGCGCGAGCGCCTGGTCTGCCACCACTGCGGCGCCGAGCAGCGCCTCCAGTCGACCCGCGCCCCCTGCTGCCCGGCACCGGACCTGTTCACGCTGGGCGTCGGCACCGAGCAGGTCGAGCAGGCCCTGAACGAGCGCTTCCCCGGCAGCCGGGTGCTGCGCATCGACCGCGACACCATGCGGCGCAAGGGCGAACTGGAAGCGGCCTACGCCGCCGTCCGCGAGCGGCGGGTCGACATCCTGATCGGCACGCAGATGCTCGCGAAAGGGCACGATTTCCCGGCCGTGACGCTGGTCGGTGTCGTCGATGCGGACAGCCGGCTCTTCGCCGCCGATTTCCGCGCGGGCGAGCGCTTCGCGCAGACCCTGCTGCAGGTTGCCGGGCGCGCGGGCCGCGCCGACGCGCCCGGGGAAGTGCTGGTCCAGACCCATCACCCCGCGCACCCGCTGCTGCAACTGGTCCTGCGCCACGACTATGCCGAGTTCGCGCGCGCCGCGCTCGCCGAACGCGCGGAGGCCTTGCTGCCGCCCTACGTGTCGATGGCGGTCGTGCGCGCCGAAGCCGTCGACGCGCGGGCCCCGCAGCGCTTCCTGCAGGACCTGCGCCAGGCGAGCGCCGCCCGCATCCCGCCCGACGTCGACGTCGCGGGACCGGTGCCGGCGCCGATGGAGCGCCGCGCCGGCAAGTACCGCGCGATACTGATGCTGAGTTCGGCGCGCCGTGGCGCGCTGGCCGCCGCGCTGGACGCGGTGGTCGACGCCGCCGCCGGGCTGCCCGTGCGCAATCGCGTCCGCTGGCACATCGACGTCGACCCGCAGGACGCCGGCTGATCGCGGCGGCCGGGCGCATTCCTTCGCTTGCCGGCTGCGCGTATCCTGCCGTGACCGTCCCATCCCGGTGCCCGCATGAAGCCGAATGCGCCTGTCACGCTCGCCCGCCTGTCGCTGCTCCTGATCCTCGCCGCGCCCGTCTGCGGTGCCGGCGAACCGGCGCCGCCGCCCGAAGTGCGCATCACCGCCGAGCGGCGCCAGGTCGAGGTCAGGCACGGGGGCAGGCCGGTCGTGATCGAGCGTCGGCAGGATCCGGAGTCGACGATCAACCCGGCCTACGCGAAGACCGCGCGTCCCTGTCCGCCGTTCTGCATCCAGCCCATGTCCACCGCCCCCGGCGTCGAGACCATCGGCGAACTGGAGATGCTCGATTACCTCGAGCGCGTGTCCGCCGGTGACGAGACCGTCCTCGTCATCGACTCCCGCACGCCGGACTGGGTCGAGCAGGGGACCATTCCCGGCTCGGTCAACATCTCGTGGCAGCAGCTGAACCCGGAAGCGGGCGCCGACCCGATGGAAATCGCCGACATCCTCGAGCGCCGTTTCGGCGCGCTCAACCAGGAAGGCCTGTGGGACTTCAGCGCGGCGAAGACACTGGTGATGTTCTGCAACGGGCCGTGGTGCGGACAGTCACCGACCAACATCCGCACCCTGGTCAAGTTCGGTTACCCCCCGCACAGGATCAAATGGTATCGGGGTGGCCTGCAGGACTGGGAAAGCCTTGGCCTGACGGTGGTCCGCTGATGCGCGACGGTGCGGCCGACCGCGGTGCGGCCCGCGGCACGTGTGTGTAGAATGCGCGCCTTCTCGCCCAGCGCATTCAGCCATTGAAACAGGAAATCCAGACTCTGCTCGCGACGCTCGTCGAGCGGCTCATTGGCGCCGGCGACCTGCCGATCCCCGAGGCGCCGCCCTTCGTCATCGAGCCGCCGCGCAACCCGTCGCACGGTGACTTCAGCACCAACCTCGCGATGGTGCTCGCGAAGCCTTGCCGCAAGCCGCCGCTCGAGCTGGCGGCGCGCCTGGTCGCGGCGCTCGAACTGCCGACGTTCGTCGAGACGGTCGAGGTCGCGCCGCCGGGCTTCATCAATTTCCGCCTCAAGCGCGGCGCGATGCTGGACGTGGTCGCCGACATCATCGCGCGCGGCGACGCCTATGGCGAATCGCGGCGCGCCGTCGTGGGGCCGGTCCAGATCGAGTTCGTATCCGCGAACCCGACGGGCCCGCTGCATGTCGGCCATGGCCGCGGCGCGGCCTACGGCAGCGCGCTCGCGCGCCTGCTGCGCGCGACCGGCTGCGAAGTCCACACCGAATACTACGTCAACGATGCCGGCCGCCAGATGGACATCCTGGCGCTCAGCGTGTGGCTGCGTTACCTGGAAGCGCAGGGGGTGGCCGCCGCGCTGCCCGACAACGCCTACCGTGGCGACTACATCCGGGACATCGCGCGGGCGCTCGGCGTGCGCGACGGCGCGCGCTACCTCGAGACGCCAGCGCTGCCGACCGAGGCCACGCATGCCGAGCCCGAAGCCCGGCTCGATGCCGCGATCGCGGAATGCCAGGCGCGCCTCGGCAGCGAGCGCTACCGCGCGCTGCATGCCTTCGCCTGCGACTCGATCCTCGACGGCATCAAGGACGACCTGAAGGCCTTCGGCGTCGATTTCGACCTGTGGTACTCGGAACGCAGCCTGTGGGAAACGGGCAAGATCGACGCCGCGCTCGACCGCCTGCGCGCGCACGGGCACCTGTACGTGAAGGATGGTGCGCAGTGGTTCGCCTCCAGCGCGCTCGGTGACGAAAAGGATCGCGTGGTCATCCGCGACAACGGCAACGCAACCTACTTCGCGTCCGACATCGCCTACCACGCCGAGAAGTTCGAGCGCGGTTTCACGCGCGTGCTGGATATCTGGGGTGCGGATCACCACGGCTACATTCCGCGCGTGCGCGCCGCGCTGGCGGCGCTCGGCGAGGATCCGGATCGCCTCGAAGTGCTGCTGGTCCAGTTCGCGGCGCTGTATCGCGGCGGCGAGCGCGTCCAGATGTCGACACGCTCCGGCGAGTTCGTGACGCTGCGCGAGTTGATCGACGAGGTCGGCGCGGACGCCGCGCGGTTCTTCTACATCATGCGTCGCTCCGACCAGCACCTCGATTTCGATCTCGACCTCGCGAAATCCCAGAGCCAGGACAACCCGGTCTACTACCTGCAGTACGCACATGCGCGGATCTGCAGCATCTTCCGCCAGGCGGGCGAGGTCGATCCCGCTGCCGGCGTCGCCGCGCGCGGACTGCTCGTCGAGCAGAAGGAACAGGCGCTCGCCGCGCTGCTGCTGCGCATGCCGGACGTCATCGCGAATGCCGCCCGCGACCGCGAACCACACCAGGTCGCCAACTACCTGCGCGAGGTCGCGGTCGAATTCCACGCCTACTACAACGCCCACAAGATACTGACGCCTGAACCCGATCTGCGCGCCGCTCGGCTTGCGCTGTGCGCGGCGGTGCGTATCGTACTGGCCAACGGATTGCGACTGCTGGGCGTGTCGGCCCCCGCGGAGATGTAATGGCGCGCGACTTCAAGGCCAAGCCGAAAGACCGGAAAACCAACGGATTCGGCAGTTCGCTCTCCTTCGTCACCGGCCTGCTGATTGGCTTGACCGCCGCCGTCGTCGTCTACTTCAGCGGGCTCGGCCATCAGCCGGCGACGCCGGAAGCGCCCGGTGCGCCC
>CALRPY020000003.1:0-134183 GCA_943370145.1 Hydrogenophaga intermedia
CGAACATCTTTCATGATGCGGGGTGACGCACTTGCGTCATGCCTGTTGGGCTGACGCAGGAAGCCCAAGGCGAGCCGGCATGAGGGCCGCCCCCCAGGCCTGAGGGGCGAAAAGGTGTCAGATTTCAAATCTGACACCTTTTCCCGGCGCCGCGTGTTGCGCCTCCTGCGTCAGCGCCACCTGCGGGCTCCGTGGCCTCCGTCGTCAAAAACCTCGCCCCCCGGGCCGCGATCACGCCCTCGGCTGGACGACGAAATCCTCGAGGTGGGCCTCGCGGGTCATCTCGAAGAAATCGACGTTGCGGAACGGCGAGTTGACGACAATCCGCCCACGCTCGTTGCGGTAGTAGGTGGTCATGCCCGGATGGGTCCACACCATGTTCGCGTGCGCATCGTCGACGCGCCGGTTGTAGGCGTCGAAGACCTCGCGCCGGCACTCCACCGCGCCCGCGCCGGCGGCCGCCATCTTGCGCATGACGTCCATGATGAAGCGCACCTGCATTTCCACCACCACGATCAGGCTGCCGCCGTGGCCGGGCTGGAGATTCGGGCCATAGAGCGTGAAGAAATTCGGGAAGCCCGGCACGACCGTGCCGAGGTAGGCCTTCGCGTTGTCCCCCTCCCAGGCTTCGCGCAGGCTCAGGCCGTCGCGTCCGCGGACTTCGTAGGTGTTGATGAAGTTCAGCACGTCGAAACCGGTCGCGATCACGAGGACATCAGCCGGGTGGTACTCGCCGTCCGCCGTGTGGAGTCCACCGGCATCGACCCGCGTGACGCGCTCGTCGACGAGCTTCACGCGCTCGTTGCGCAGCATCCGATACCAGCCATTGTCCATCAGCATGCGCTTGCCGAAGGGCGGGTACGTGGGCAGGACCTTTTCGAGGAGGTCGGTGCGGTCGCCCAGCTGTTCCTGCAGGTAGCGCGTGTAGTAGACGCGATGGGCGTCGTTCGTCGCGTTCAGCGCACGCTCCGGGTGCGGCCAGTCCGGATCCTTCTGCAGGGTCGCATGGACGCGATCGTTGAAGGTCCAGCCGAGGCGCACCCGGTACCACGCGGCATAGAGCGGCACTTCGCGCAGCAGGAAGCGCAGGGTGTCCGGCACGGGTTTGCGGAACTGCGGGAACGGGGCCGCCCAGTGCGGGGCGCGCTGGAAAATCGTCAGGGACTTCACCGTGTGCTGGATCTCGGGGCCGATCTGCATGCAGCTCGCGCCGTTGCCGATGATCGCAACCTGCTTGCCGGCGAGGTCGACGTCGTCACGCCATTCGGCGGTATGGAAGCAGGGTCCCGCGAACTGCTCGAGACCGGGGATCTTCGGCCACACCGGCGGGTTGAAGATGCCGGCGGCGCTGATCACGACATTGCCGGCCAGCGTCTCCTGCCCACCGTCGGGCCGTGTCACGGTGACCTGCCAGCGTTGCGCGTGCTCGTCCCACACCGTCGCGTCGACGCGCGTACCGAGACGGATGGACGGCGCGAGTTCGAACTTCTCGGCGACGTGGCGCAGGTAGCCGTGGAGGTCGTCGCGCAGCGCGAAGTACATCGGCCAGTCGAAGGGCGCAAAGGAGAACGAGTACAGGTGATTCGGGGTGTCGACGCCGGCACCTGGATAGCGGTTTTCGAGCCACACGCCGCCGACTTGCGGATTCTTCTCGATGACCGTGAAGGGAATGCCGGCCGCCTTCAGGTTGACCGCGGCGCAGATCCCGGACACGCCGGCCCCGATCACGATCACGTGGAAACCGTCGGGCACCTCGACGGGCGCGGGTTGTGGCGGCCGGTAGCCGAAGAGTTCAGCCGTGAAACGGCCATATTCCGCAGGCACCTCTTCGCCCATGGCCACCGACAGCATGCGCACCAGCATCTCGGGTGACGGTTGCGGGATGGCGACAGGCCGGCCCGTGCGCCACGCGAGCAGGGCTTCGAGGGCCGCGTCCCGGATCTCCCGCTGGATGTCATCGGGCAGGCCGCCGCTGTCGTTGTCGCCCAGGCCGATGCTGCGCGAAGGACGGTACGGTGGCTCCAGCCAGCGGGTTTCTCCGCTCAACTGCACGAGCACCATGAGGAGAGTCGGGATATTGGCCTCGGCGACCGCCGCGGCGAATCGTTCGCGTTCATTGCTCTGGAGCACTGCATTCATGCGGTTCGGGTTCCTGCGCTGGAGTGGTATTCAGGTCGAGCGGCCGAGTATACCGAAGCCGTTTCGGTCGCTGAGCCCCCATATGCGATACGCGGCAGGCCGCACTTCAGTGCTCGCCGTGCGAAGCAGTGCACCCTCCCCCATCCTGATGATGGGCTATAGTCTGCCGATGATGACATCCGCCGACCCTCATGCCTGAACCACGCGTGGTCGCAGCGAATCCTCACGCGGGCACCTGCACGGCGCAGGAACTCGCGCCGCTGGTCGATGAACTGGACCAGGCGTTCATCAGCGGGCGCGGCCGCAGCGGCTCGCTCGCGCACCGCTATCCGGGCCTGTTGTCCGTCGCCAACCTCGACCAGCTCCACGTCCGCCGCCATGCCGGACGCGTCGTCGCCTGTTGCGCCGTGCGCCGCTTCACCTGGCTCAGTGGCGACACCCGCTGGGAGGGCGCCATGATCGGCATGGTCCATACGGCGCCGGCGTGGCGCGGGCGCGGGCACGCCGCCGGCGTACTGGAGGCCGCGCTGGACGCGCTGGCCGCCGGCGGCGTCGATTTCGCCGTGCTGTGGAGCGGGCTCGACGGCTTCTACGAGCGCCTTGGCTGGGAGGCCAACGATCGTGGCATCTTCGGCAGCGTCGCCTGCGCGCCCGTCGGCCGCTGCGCGACCGGCCCGCAGGGACTCTCAGCGGAGGACATCGGACGCTTCGAGGCGCTGCGTCGGCGCCTCGCGCCGCAGCGGGTGCTGCGGGAGCCGGCCGCCTATGGCGCCATACCCCTGCCCGCCGAGCGCGTCGTCGGCGCGTTCGCGCACGCGGGCGACATGCACGCCGCCGCCCTCGTGGGTCACGCGGGCACCGCGCGCTACGTATTCGACGCCGCTGGCGACGCCGCGGCCATGCCGGCGCTGTGGCGCGCGATCACCGCGGGCGCCAGCATCGTCCACGTCAACGAAGTCATCGGCAGCGACTTCCATCGCTGGCTTGCGCGCAACGTCGACATCGCCTTCGCTGCCCAGCAACTCGCCCACTGGCGTATGCTGTCGCCGCGCGCCGGGCGGGCACCCTGGCGCGACTGGCATCTTCCGTGGTTCGACCGGATCTGAGACCGCGCGCGACATGACGCGAAAACACCCATGGGCGGACTTGCCCGACGACGAGTTGCTGCGCTTGCCGCTCAAGGCACTGAAGCTGTCTCTCGCGGGCACCTGGCTCGAGGACTGCCTCGCGGAACTCCACGCCGAGCTCGCGCAGCGCGAGCTTCGCGTGCGGCCTCACGCGTGGATCTCGGACGAATGGTTCAGCCCTGATACCACCCCGGGCATCGCGATTCCGTTCTACCTCGCGCACCCCCGCCTGATGCGCCTCGAACGTCGCAAGATGCTCGAGGTCGAGGGCGGCTCGGTCGCGGACTGCATGCGCATCCTGCGCCATGAGGCCGGACACGTCGTGCAGCACGCCTTCGAGCTGCACCGGCGCCGTCACTGGCAGCAGCTGTTCGGCCGCTCTTCGACACCGTATCCGTCCTACTACCGCCCAAACCCCGCCAGCAAGAATTACGTCCAGCACCTGCGCCTGTGGTATGCCCAGAGCCACCCCGACGAGGACTTTGCCGAAACCTTCGCGGTATGGCTCAAGCCCCGCTCCGACTGGCGCAAGCGGTACGCGGACTGGCCCGCACTGCGCAAGCTGCAGTACGTCGACGAACTGATGAAGGAAATCGCCGGCCGCAAGCCGGAGCTCACGCGCCGTCTGCGCGTCGATCCGCTGAGCCGGCTCTCGCGAACGCTGGGCGAGCATTACGCCCACAAACAGGCCCGATACATGACCACCAACCATACGCATTACGACCGCGATCTGCAGCGCATCTTCTCGGATGACCCGCGTCATCACCGCGCGCCGACCGCACCCCAGTTCCTGCGCCGCCACCGCGCGCGCATCCGCCAGATGATTGCCAGGTGGACCGGCGAATACCAGCTGACCCTGGATTCCGTGCTCGACGGCATGATCGCCCGCGCACGCGAGCTGAAGCTGCGCGCGCCCGGTCGCGAGCGGGAGCTCGTCATGGACTTCACCGTGCTGCTTGCGACCAAGACCGTGCATTCACTGTACAGCCCGTCGCGCCGTGAATGGTTCGCGCTGTGAAGCGGCTGCGCGTCCTGGTGCTGATGCACCCCGATCTCATGCCGCCCGCGTCGCGCGAGGGCTACACGGACAAGGAGCGGCACGTCTGGAAGACCGAATTCGACGTCGTCACGACGCTGCGCGAGAGCCGGCATGACGTGCGGGCGATCGGCGTGCAGCACGAGCTGAAGCCGATCCGCGACGAAGTGCGCCACTGGCAGCCGGACGTGGTGTTCAACCTGCTCGAGCAGTTCCACGGCGAGACGGCCTACGACCAGAACGTCGCAAGCTACCTGGAGCTGCTGCGCGTGCCCTTCACCGGCTGCAACCCACGGGGCCTCATGCTCGCGCGCGGCAAGGCCCTCTCGAAGAAGCTGCTGCACTACCACCGCATCCCGGTCCCCGCCTTCGCGGTGTTCCCGATGCGCCGCAAGGTCGCGCGCCCTGCCCGCCTCCGCTTTCCCCTGATCGTCAAGAGCATCAGCGAGGACTCGTCCATCGGCATCGCACACGCCTCGGTGGTCGACAGTGACGAGAAGCTGGTCGAGCGCGTGCAGTTCGTGCACGACCGGGTCGGCACGGACGCGATTGCGGAGCAGTACATCGAGGGTCGCGAGATCTACGTCAGCGTGCTGGGCAACAACCGCCTCCAGGTGATGCCGGTGTGGGAGCTGGAGTTCGGCGACGTCCGCTCCGGGCAACCCCGGATCGCGACCGAACGGGTAAAGCACGACCCGGACTACCAGGAGCGGCGCGGGATCCTGCAAGGTCCGGCGGAGGACCTGCCGCCCGAGCTCGCGAGCCGCATCCAGCAGACCGCAAAGCGCATCTGCCGCGTGCTCGAGATCGACGGCTATGCGCGCGTCGATTTCCGGCTGACGGCCGATGGCGTGCCTTATTTCCTCGAGGCGAACCCGAACCCGGATATCGCCCAGAGCGAGGAATTTGCGGAGTCCGCGCTGCACGCGGGCGTGAGTTACCCACAGCTGCTCAATCGCATCCTGCAGCTGGGAATCCGGCGCGCACACGGCCACGGCTGACGCGGGCCGCGCGTCCGCTCAGCCGCCTGGACGCCGGCCGCGGGCCGGCTGCCCGCTGAGCAGGTCGATCATGTCCTGCAGCAGCAGCGGAACCTGCGCCTGCGTGTCGATGTAGAAAGACGCCGCGGACCCGTGCGGGGCCGCGCCGACGCGCACGGTGAACCAGTGCGGCGGTGCCATCGCGAACACCGCCTCGTCATTGACGTCGTCACCGATGAACACCGCGCTGTCCGCGCCCGAGGCCTCGACGAGGCGCAGCAGGGCCGCTCCCTTGTCCGGTGCGCCGCCGGGCACCACGTTCACCACCCGCTTGCCGTCAAAAACCTCGAGCGCCGGCGGCAGTCGCGCCAGCAGTCCGCGCACGAACGCGAGCGCGCCCGCGGGATCGCGCACCCCGCGATAGTGCACGGCGAGCGACAGGCCCTTGTCCTCGATCCGCACGCCGAATGCGGCGAGTTCGGCGGCATGCACGCGCAGGAGCGTGCGCGCGGGTTCAAGCCGCGCCGGATCGACGTCGACCACGCCAGGCTGTTCCCACTCGGCGCCGTGATTGCCGATCACGAACTGCGGCGTGAAACCGAGCCGCGGGCGCACGTCGCCAACGCGGCGGCCGGTGATGATGGCGACCGGCCGCAGGGCGGTGAGCTCCGCGAGTCGGCGCGCAACGGCGACCGGCGCGAGCGCCCGATCCGGCCGCGACACGATCGGCGCGAGCGTGCCGTCGAAGTCGAAGGCCAGGAATGGCTGGCGCGCCATCACCACTTGCAGCGCGCGCTTGCCCGCGTCGCTGAAAACATTCTTCATCGGCAAGCTGTCCTCTCCCCGGCGCAAACGCGCTGGCCCGTGCCTCGTGCCGGGAATAATTACCGCAATTCGTCCGCCGCGTCGCGTCGATGTAGGACAAGCGACCACGTGCCGCACGACCTCCCGCGCCGCGCGCCCAATTCGGCTCGCGCCCGTTTTCACCGGGAAAACCCCTGCGAAATCGCCCGCCGCGCGCCGCCGACCGGAAACGCGTCACGGCTTCCCGCTTGAACCTGCGGCCTCGTCCGCTAGGATGAAAAACATGCAGCAGAATCAACCGGCCGCTGGCGCGGCGACGCGCCGGGCCTCGCTGGATCTCGCGCTGGTCGGCAACTGCACGATTTCTGCGCTGGTCGACCGCGACGCGCGCCTCGTCTGGTGCTGTCTGCCACGCTTCGATGCGGATCCCTGCTTCGTCGCGCTGCTGGACTCGGCGACCGGAATACCGCGCGACGGCGCATTCGCCATCGAGCTCGGCGGCCACGTGCGCAGCGAGCAGGTTTACGACGCAGGCACCGCGGTCGTTCGCACGCGGCTGTACGACGGTGCGGGGCACGGCGTCGAGATCGTCGACTTCGCGCCCCGCTTCGTCCACCACGGCCGCATGTTCCGGCCGGCCCAGCTCGTGCGACGCCTGCGGCCCATCGGCGCGCCGCGCATCCGTATCGTCCTGCGCCCCCGACACGACTGGGGCGCGGGCGCGCCGACGCTGACCCGCGGCAGCAATCACCTGCGCTTCGTCTGCCCGCAACAGGTGCTGCGGGTGACCACCAACGCGCCCCTGACCTACGTCGTCGACGAGACCGAATTCACGCTGCACGAGCCGCTCAGCCTCCTCATCGGACCGGACGAAACGCTGGAGGGCGGCATCGAGGAAACCGCACGGCAGTTCGAAGAGGAAACCAGCCGGCACTGGCGCAACTGGACGCGGCGCCTCGCGGTGCCGCTGGAGTGGCAGGAGGCGGTGATCCGCGCCGCCATCACGCTGAAGCTGTGCCAGTACGAGGACACCGGCGCGATCGTCGCCGCGATGACGACCAGTATCCCCGAGGCGCCCGACACGGGCCGCAACTGGGACTACCGCTACTGCTGGCTGCGCGACGCGTTCTTCGTCGTGCGCGCGCTGAACAGCCTGTCCGAAGTCGGCACGATGGAAAACTACCTGCGCTGGCTGCGGGACGCGGCGCGCGACGCGGCGGACGGCCACGTCCAGCCACTGTTCGGCATCGGGCTGGAGCAGGCGCTGCCCGAGCGCATCATCAGCGGACTACCCGGCTACCGGGGCATGGGACCCGTGCGCGTGGGCAACCAGGCCCACGAGCACTTCCAGCACGATGTCTACGGCAACATCGTGCTCGGCGCCGCGCAGGCCTTTCACGATGCGAGGCTGTTCCGGCGCGGTGGCGCCGCCGACTTCCACATGCTGGAACTGGTCGGCGAGCGCGCGTGGCGGGTCTATGACCAGCCGGATGCCGGCATGTGGGAGCTGCGCACGCGCGCGCGGGTGCACACGTCGTCGGCACTGATGTGCTGGGCGGCCTGCGACCGCCTCGCCAAGATCGCGGCGAGGGTCGAGCAGCCCGGGCGTGCAGGCCTGTGGCGCGAGCGCGCGGCAACGATCAGGCAACGCATCCTGACGGAGGCCTGGAGCGAACGCAGGCAGAGCTTCGTCGAGAGTTTTGGCGGCGAACACCTCGATGCAAGCGTGCTACTGATGAGCGAGATCGGCTTCATCGACCCCGCCAGCGAGCAGTTCCGCAAGACCTTCTCCCGTATGGAGCAGGTGCTGTGCGACGGCCCCTACATGCGCCGCTATGAAGCGGCGGATGACTTCGGACTGCCGGAAACGGCTTTCAACGTGTGCACGTTCTGGCGTGTCGATGCCCTGTGGCGCCTCGGGCGGCGCGCCGAGGCGCGCGAAATCTTCTGCATCATGCTCTCCCACCGCAACCACGTCGGCCTGCTGTCCGAGGACCTCGCGCAGGGCAGCGGCGAACTGTGGGGGAATTTTCCGCAGACCTACTCGATGGTCGGCGTCATCAACGGGGCCGTGCGCCTGTCACGGCCATGGGACGACGTGGTCTGAGCCGCAGCGCGGGCCTGCGCCATCTGGAGGCCAATGGAAGAAAAGCTCGCTGGCCTGATCGGCCAGCTGCCGGCCGTGGACGTCACGTCCTGGATCGGCCCGGCGACCAGCTTGCTGAGGATCGCGATCATCCTGGCCCGCGCATGGTTGGCGGTGAAAATCCTGGAGCGCAGGCTGACGTCGCTGCGCACCCGTCTCGCCGACCGGATGACCGACCCGAACGTCCGGCAGCGGGCGGAAACCCTG
This sequence comes from Hydrogenophaga intermedia, assembly GCA_943370145.1. Lineage (GTDB taxonomy): Bacteria > Pseudomonadota > Gammaproteobacteria. The sequence continues at coordinate 8,440 of CALRPY020000003.1, forward strand.
ACGCGGGTCTTCCGCCAACTCGTTGCCGTGCCGGTCGGCGGCCTCACCATCATGCTGATCCTGTCGGAACCGGGCATGTCGCTGGCGCCGATCCTCGGGGCGTCGGGCGTGGGCGGTGTTCTCGGCGTTCGGTGGCAACAAGCGCCAGGGGAAAAGGTGTCAGATTTGAAATCTGACACCTTTTCCCCCTCAGGCCTGAGGGGGACGGGGCCAAGCTCCACGACAGGTGCGGGTGATGCACGCGCGCCATGACCGTTGCTGTGAAAGTGCTTGCCTGCTGCCAAATCGAGGGGAGAAAAGGCGAAAAGGTGTCAGATTTGAAATCTGACACCTTTTCTCCTTTTCTGCGCCATGGTCGGAAACGGCAGGCCGTGGACCCTGCAGACCGTCTGAGCGCAGCGCGGGACACAGTTGCCCGGTGGCCCATCAGGATCCTGAGCCCGGTACCCGCGTCCAAATGTGACCAGGAGACCGCGCCCGCGGGAGAGGCCGCCGGCGCAGCCGGCGGGTAAGGGCGGGCGTCAGGCTGGTGACGTCTTCAAGCGTTCGCCGACCCGGCACACCACTGTCGCCACATGTCGCGGAACGCGGCCTCGACGTCCCGCGCGAAGGCCGGCGCGTCCAACAGCGGCGAGGACGCGAGCCTCGAACGCAATCCCGAGCGCACCCGCGCCAGTGCATCCACATCCCCGGCCAGCCGACGGCAGCACGCCACGTAACCCGCCGCGTCCGCCACGGCATACTCCGCGCAACCCGCCGCGCCCAGCACGCTCAGCGACGCCCTCGACAGGAAGGTGTCCCCGCGCAGCGCCACCACCGGCAGGCCCATCCACAGCGCGTCGCAGGTCGTGGTGCCGCCGTTGCACGGGAATGGATCGAGCGCGATATCGACCTCGGCGAACGTCGCGACGTAACGCTCGCGCGGCAGGCGGTCGTGGAGCAGCACCCGCTCGCGCCCGATACCCAGTTCGGCGAAGCGCGCCCACAGCGAGTCCTGCGTCTCACCGGACGGCACCGTGATCATCACCAGCCGCGAAGCCGGCACCGCGTGCAGCACCTCGGCCCACAGTTCGACGACCTGCGGACCGATCTTCGTGTAGCTGTTGAAGGAGCCGAAAGTCACGTGGCCCTTCGCCAGCGCCGGCAGCGCCGATACCTCGCCCTGCATGTCCGCGAACGGCTGATAGCACCACAGGCTGTGCGGCAGCCGGTACAGGCGCTCGGTGTAGAGGGCTTCGCTCTTGCCCGGCGGCTCGGCCACCGCGTCGGTCAGGCGCCAGTCCATCGCTTCCAGCCCCGTCGTCGCGGGATAGCCGAGATACGTGACCTGCACCGGCGCCGGCTTGCGCGCCAGCGCGAGCAGCCGGCCGTTCGCGGTGTGCCCCGCCAGGTCCACCAGCACGTCGATGCCGTCGGCGTTGATGCGCGCGGCGAGCGCCTCGTCGGAGAGGCCGACCGTGTCGTGCCAGTGGTCGACGAGTCCGCGCAGGCGCGCGGTGACGGCATCCGGCGCGGCGACCTCGGCATAGGCATGGACTTCGAAGGCCGTGCGATCGTGTTCGCGCAGCAGGGGTTCGAGGAACAGCGCGCAGGCGTGGGCGCGGAAATCGGGTGACACGTAGCCGAGCTTCAGCCGCCGCGCGGGCGCGCGCTCATTGGCGAGCGCGCAGCGCGGCAGGTCCGCCGCGTGGCGGCGCGCCCAGTCGCGGTGAAGTTCGAGTTTCTGCGCCGGCGGAATGTCGTCGGTGTAGGCCAGCGTGAACAGGAAATTGCTGTGCGCGGCCGAGTAGTCGGGGCGCAGTTCGACCGCACGGGCAAACGCGTCGAGCGCGCCGGCAAGGTTCCCTTCGGCCTTGCGCACGTGTCCGAGGTTGTTCCAGGCCTCGGGGAAATCGGGTTGCGCGGCGAGCGCGGTCTCGAGTGAGGCGCGGGCCTCGGCCTGGCGGCCGAGTTGTGACAGCACGACGGCGAGGTTGCTGTGCGTGGTCGCGCAGCCGGGCCGCAGGCGCAGCGCGGTCCTGAAACAGGACTCGGCGCGTGCATGGTCCCCGCGCTGCGCGTGCAGGCGGCCGAGATTCACGTGCACGTCCGGCTGCGCCGGATCGATGGCAAGCGCCTGCCCGAACGCCTCCAGGGCGCGGGCGGGCTGGCCGAGCTTCATGAGTGCCGCGCCGAGATTGTTCCAGGCGTCCAGCAACGCCGGCCTGACCGCGACGGCCTGCGCATGACAGTCCCGCGCCTCCTCCCAGCGTCCGAGCCGCTGCAACGCGGCGCCAAGATCGTTGAGTGCCTCGGGGAAAACGGGCTGCTGCTCGAGCGCTCGCGTGAAACAGCCGACCGCCTCCTGCGCCCGGCCGAGATCGAGCAGCGCCTGTCCGAGCTGGCGCCAGGCAACGGGAAAGCATGGCTGAGCCGTGACGGCCGCGGCGAACTGCGCGAGCGCTTCCTCGCGCGCACCGGCGCGCCAGCGCAGGCTGCCGAGCAGGCGGTGCCCGGCCGCGAGCGGCTGTGCCGCCAGCAAATCGGTCAGCACGCGCTCGGCGCGCGCGTCGTCACCGCGCTCGACGAGGGCATTGGCGAGATTCAGTCGCGCCTCGGCCAGCGAACCGTCGAGCGCGATGGCGCGCTCGTACAGGGCGATGGCCTCGTCGAGCGCGCCCTGCTCCGCGCGCACCATGCCGAGATTGCCGAGCGCCGCGGCAAAGCCGGGCCGCAGCGTCACGACCCGCTCGAGCAGGCGCTGCGCCTGGCCGAGGTCGCCGCGATCGCGCTCGACCACGCCGAGCAGGTGCAAGGCATCGACGTGGTTGCGCTCGCGCGCGAGCACCCGGCGATAGGCCGCCGCGGCGACGTCGATCCTGCCCGCGCGATGTTCACGCACGGCATCCTCGAGCAGGCGGCGTGTCGCGGCGTTCATGCCGCCCCGCCCGTCGCGCACCACTGGCGCCACATCTCGCGCATGGCCGCTTCGACGTCGCGCGCGAATGCCGGCGCATCCGTCAGCGCGGAGGCGGCGACGCGCTCGCGCAGGCCCGCGCGCGTCGCGGCCAGCGCATCGAGGTCGGCGGCGAGCGCGCGGCAGACCGCGATGTAGCCCGCAGCGTCGTCCGCCGCCCATTCGGCGCAATCCGCCGCCGTCAAAACGCTGAGCGCCGCGCGCGACAGGAAACTGCCGCCGCGCAGCGCAACCACCGGCAAGCCCATCCACAGGCAGTCGCAGGTCGTGGTGCCGCCGTTGCAGGGAAAGGGGTCGAGCGCGATGTCGACGTCGCCAAAAGCCGCGAGGTAGGCATCGCGGCCGAGCCGGCCGTGCAGCTCGACGCGTGCGCGCGGGATGCCCAGCGCTTCGAACCGCGCCCACAATTCGGACTGGGCATCGCCCTCGGGCACGGTGATCAGCTTGATCCGCGATCCGGGCACCGCGTGCAACACCTCGGCCCACAGTTCGACGACGCGCGGGCCGACCTTCGTGTAGCTGTTGAAAGAGCCGAACGTCACGTGGCCGCGCGCCGCCGCGGGCAGCGGCGACACCGGCGCGCGCATGTGGGCCGGCGGCTGGTAGCACCACAGGCTGTGCGGCAAGCGGTACAGCCGTTCGGTATAGAGATGTTCGCTCGCCCCTTCCGGCTCGGCGACCGCGTCGGTGAGGCGCCAGTCCATGGCCTCGAGGCCCGTCGTGGCGGGATAGCCGAGCCAGGTCAGCTGCACGGGCGCGGGCTTGCGCGCGAAGGTCAACAGGCGCCCGCCGGCGGTGTGGCCAGCGAGGTCCACCAGGATGTCGATGCCGTCCCCCGCGATCCGTGCGGCGAGCTGGTCATCGGACAGCCCGACGGTGTCGTGCCAGACATCGACGAGTTCGCGCAGGCGCGCCGTCACCGCGTCCGGCTGCGCAACCTCGGCGTAGGCGTGGACCTCGACCACCGCCCGGTCGTGCTCGCGCAGCAGGGGCTCCAGGAAGAACGCGCAGGCGTGGTTGCGGAAGTCCGGCGACACGTAACCGACGCGCAGCCGGCGGAACGGGTCGCGATCGTTCGCTGGCGCGAGGCGTGGCAGCGGGTCCGCGTGTCGCTGCGCCCAGTCGCGATGGAATTCGAATTTGCGCCCGGCCGCGATCTCGTCGGTCATCGCCAGCGTGAACAGGAGGTTCGAGTGCGCGGCGGCCCAGTCCGGACGCGCCGCGACCGCCCGGCTGTAACAGACCAGCGCGTCGCCGATGCGCCCCTGCACCTTGCGCAGGCTGCCGAGGTTGAGGTGGGCCTCCGCCAGGCCGGGGTCGAGTTCGATGGCGCGCTCGAACAGCGCGGCGACGCGTTCGGTCTGTCCGGCGTCGTCCTTGAAAGAGTTGGCCAGGTTGTAGTGCGCGATGGCGGACGCCGGCGCCAGTCGCAGCGCTTCCTCGTAAGCCACGATCGCGGCCTCGCGTTGGCCCAGCTCGGTCAGCGCGGTGCCAAGGTTGTTCCAGGCGTCGGCGGACGCCGGCGCGCAGGTCACTGCGAGCTTGTACAGTTCGACCGCCTCGGCCTGCCGGCCACGGCACCGCAGCACGTTGCCGCAGTTGATCAGCGCCTCCGGGAACAGGGGCTTCAGGCCCAGTGCGCGCTCGTAGCTCGCCAGCGCTTCCTCGGGCCTGCCGTAATCGCGCAACGCGTTGGCGAGGTTGAAGTGCCCCTCCGCCGACGCCGGCCTGACCCGCAGCGCCCGGTGATGGCGGATCACCGCCCCAGCGGCGTCCCCGCGTTCCAGCAGCAGGCAGCCCAGGTCGTTGAGCACGTCGGGGTCCTCCGGCGCGAGCGACTCGGCGCGCCGCAGCCAGTCGAGCGCCGCCTCCGGGCGCCCGCACAGCCGCAGCACCAGGGCAAGGACGATCATTGCGCCGACATTCCCGGGCTCCCGCTCGAGCACCGCGCGGGCACCGCGGGTGGCCGCTGTCGGGTCGCCTTCAGCGAGGCTGGCGCGGGCCTGCGCGAGCAGGGTCGCGACGGTCGGCGCGGGTGCTGGCGCGCCACAGCATTGCTTGTACTTGCGACCGCTGCCGCAGGGGCACGGGGCTTTGCGGGACAACTGGGTGTTCGGCTGGTTCATGCCGAGCGGCTTACAAAATTCGCGCCATTCGTCAATTAACTGAAAATCCGGTCTTTTTTTTGGGCTCAGCGGCAATCAATCGCCTGCTGGCGGCGGTTTCATGCCGCTCGCGTCGCCATTCCGACAGTGCGCGCGTGACGCATCCGCCGGCTCCATGCGGTAAGGGCGTTCTTGCTCACCTTTTCCCCAGCCGTGTGAGATGAACTCGCAGCTTGCCGGGCTTGGGAACAGTCACCGGGAACGCCCAGAACACCGAGGGCGGTGGCGTGGACAGGTGCTAACTGGAGGTCAGTGCCGCGACTGAGGCGAATCCCGTAACTCACCGTTCTTCTCCGTGCTCCGTGGTAGCAATGCGGCCTCTGGTGCCGCGGACACGCCTGGTTTCACCACTGAGGGCACGGAGGACACTGAGAAGACGCATTTTTCGAGCGTGGCCCGGGCAAAGGTCATGCCTTTGACCGCTGGCTCAGCCCCACTCGAAAAATCCCGGTGTTCTCTGTGCTGTCGGTGGCCCTTGAGAACGCAACGTACCCGCGTCCCAAGTTGACCGGGAGACCGCCCGGGTCGGGCGATATGAGGTGAGCTTCTGCCCACACGCAGCCTGAGCGCGGCAAACAGTCGCCGCCCGCCGGCGGCAAATCGCGACCGTCACGACACCACGAACACGCGCCAGCGTCGCGCCGGACCCTCGTTCCGCCCCGCAGGCCCCAAAACGGCTGGACCAGCCCGGCCGCCCAGCACGGAAAACCTGGCGGATCACTCAAATCACTGTCCCAATTGAGTTTTCCGCCAAGACAGCGCCCCCCGCGCAAAACCGGAAATGGTGTCTCCCGGCAAGCCGCTGCCGCCGCCCCGGCAATTTTTGCCGACTTCATCACAGAAACGCACAGGCCGACTGCGGAGGCGGCAACGGCTTGCCGTTAGCTGAGCCCGGGAGGCGGTGAATGCTCAGTCGAGCATATCCGCACAATCAGTACGGCAGGGTCGCACATCTCCCTCGCGACCCGCCTGGAGTCCTACGATGCCTTCAGTCATCAATACGAACGTCCTGTCGATGACCGCGCAGCGCAACCTGAGCCGCGCGCAGTCCGAAATGAGTACCGCGGTGCAGCGCCTGTCCTCGGGCCTGCGCATCAACAGCGCCCGCGACGACGCGGCCGGCATCGCCGTCGCGACCCGCATGACCACCCAGATCAACGGCCTGTCCGTCGCCGTGCGCAATGCGAATGACGGCATCTCCGTCGCCCAGGTCGCCGAAGGCGCGATGGACGAGATGGTCAGGAACCTGAACCGCGCCCACGACCTCGCCGTCCAGGCCGCAAGCTACAACAACGCGACGGACCGCAACTCGCTGAACCAGGAGGTCAACCAGATCCTCGACGAAATGGCGCGCATCTCGAACCAGACGCGCTACAACGGCGAGCGCATCCTGCAGGGTGACTTCAGCGCGGACTTCCAGATCGGCGCGTTCGTGAACGAAACCATCAACGTCTCGCTGACCTCGATGTCGCCGACCGGCATGGGCGTCGCGACCAACTACCAGGCGGTCTCCGGTTCGACCACCGATGAACTCGCCGGCCGCATCGCCCGCCAGTTCCACACCGCGCTCGGCGCCAACGGCTCGCTCGACGGCGCCGGCCTCGGCACCACGGTCGCCGCCGGCTCGAACTCCGTCGACAAGATCAACGCGATTAACGCGAAGACCAGCGACAACGGCATCAGTGCCTTCTCTTACGGCAACGGCCTGGTCGGCAGCTCGATCGCGACCAACGGCACCTCGGCGAGCGTCACCGACGGCCTTGCCGCCGGCGCGCTGACCATCAACGGCGTGAGCATCGGCGCCGTCGCGAGCGGCGCGAGCAACGACAACGTCGCCACCAACCTGGTGGCCGCGATCAATTCGCTGAGCTCGCAGCACGGCGTGACCGCGACCTTCGTCACCAACCTCGACGGCGCGGGCGCCGGCACCAACGGCCGCATCGTGCTCAGCAACACCACCGGCAGCGCGATCTCGGTGACGGCCAATACCTCGGTCGACGGCGGCATCGGCAGCTTCTTCGCCGCCGGCAGCACCGCGGTCGGCGCGGGCCAGAACGGCGCCATCGTGCTCAACGACTCCCTCGGCGACACCGGCGTCACCATCGAGTCCTCCGCCACGGCACTCGCCCTCACCGGCGCCAGCGCCACCTCGACGACCCTGACGGACCAGACGCTCTTCGGCCAGACGATCACCACCACCGGCAACGCCAACCTGTCGATGATCGTCTTCGAAAAAGCGCTCGACTCCATCAACGCCAACCGGGCGACGATCGGCGCGAAGCTGAACCGCCTCGAAGCCGTGGTGCGCAACCTCGAGAACGTGCGTGAAAACGTGTCGGCCGCGCGCAGCCGCATCCAGGATGCGGACTTCGCCGAGGAAACCGCCCGCATGACACGCTCGCAGATCCTGCAGCAGGCCGGCACCGCGATGGTCGCCCAGGCCAACCAGGCGCCGCAGAGCGTGCTCGCGCTGCTCCAGGGCTAATCGAAAGGCTGGATAAACAAGGTTGCGGGCGGCGGACCAGAAGAGGCCCCGCCCCCACCCTGTACCTACGGAGGTACATGCCATGAGTGAACGTGAATCGATTGCGAGGCTCAGCGAAGCCACTGCAGCACGTGCCTATGCGAAGAGCGCGTCGACGCGCGCGCCGACCAATGCGGTGCAGGCGTTCTCCGAACCGGCGGCAAACAATGCCGAGGTTCCGCCCGTCGCCGTCGACCCGATGCAGCTGCAGAAGCTTATCGTCGAAATCAAGGAACAGGTGCAGAACGTGCAGCGCTCACTGCAGTTCTCGGTTGACGAGGAGTCGGGCGCGACGGTGGTGAAGGTGATCGACAGCCAGACCAAGGAAGTGATCCGCCAGATCCCGGCGGAGGAGATGCTGACCATGGCGAGCCGCCTGCGCTCGGCCGCGGGAGGCCTACTGCTGGCGGACACCGTCTAGGCGCGGGGCGCACCCCGAAAAACGCGACCTGGGCCACAGTTCCGGCCTCTCGCAGACGCTGGTGACCTTCCGGTCCCGGCGCGTCACCCGTTGGGCCTAAAGTAAATCTCCACGCCGTCGATAGCTCTCGCGGGAGACGGGGCCGTTCACACGATCGGTCCGGTCATTCAAGCTTGACCCGGCATCGCGACTCCCACGCGAGCAAGGGCTGGAGACAACTCATGGCTTCTGTCATCAATACAAACATCCTTTCGCTCAACGCGCAGCGCAACCTGAGCCGCGCGCAGAACGAAATGCAGACCGCGGTGCAGCGCCTGTCGTCCGGCCTGCGCATCAACAGCGCCCGCGATGATGCGGCGGGCATCGCCGTCGCGACCCGCATGACGACCCAGATAGGCGGCCTGTCCGTCGCCGTGCGCAACGCCAACGACGGCATCTCCGTCGCCCAGGTCGCCGAAGGCGCGATGGACGAGATGGTCAGGAACCTGAACCGCGCCCACGACCTCGCGGTGCAGGCCGCGAGCTACAACAATGCCACCGACCGGAATTCGCTGAACCAGGAAGTCTCGCAGATGCTCGACGAACTGGCGCGCATCTCGAACCAGACGCGCTACAACGGCGAACGCATCCTGCAGGGTTCCTTCACGGCGGACTTCCAGGTCGGCGCGTTCGTCAACGAAACCATCAACGTCTCGCTGAGTTCGATGTCGCCGACCGAGATGGGCGTCGCGACCAACTATGGCACGATTGCGGGGCTTGACTCCGCGAATCTCGCGGGCCGTATCGCCCGCCAGTTCCACAATGCGCTGGGCAGCAACGGCTCGCTCGACGGCGCCGGCCTCGGCCAGGCCGTGGCCGCCGGCTCGAACTCGATGGACAAGATCAACGTCATCAATGCCAAGACCACCGATACGGGCATCAGCGCCTTTGCCTACGGCAACGGCCTGGTCGGCAGCTCGATCGCGACCAACGGCACCTCGGCGAGCGTCACCGACGGCCTCGCCGCCGGCGCGCTGACCATCAACGGCGTGAGCATCGGCGCCGTCGCGAGCGGCGCGAGCAACGACAACGTCGCCAACAACCTCGTCGCCGCGATCAATTCGCTCAGCTCGCAGCACGGCGTGACCGCGACCTTCGTCACCGACCTCGACGGCGCGGGCGCCGGCACCAACGGCCGTATCGTGCTGACCAACACCTCGGGCAGCGCGATGTCCGTGACGGCCAATACCTCGGTCGATGGCGGCATCGGAGCTTTCTTCGCCGCCGGCAGCACCGCGGTCGGCGCCGGCCAGAACGGCGCCATCGTGCTCAACGACGCGCTCGGCGACAACAGCGTGGCCATCGAGTCCTCGGCGACCGCCCTGGCGCTGACCGGCGCGAGCACCACCGCGGCCACGCTGACCGACATGACGCTGACCGGCCAGACCGTGACCACCCCGGCAAGCGCCAACCTCACGATGATCGTCGTCGAGAAGGCACTCGACACCATCAACGCCAACCGCGCGACGATCGGCGCGAAGCTGAACCGCCTCGAAGCCGTGATCCGCAATCTCGAGAACGTGCGCGAGAACGTGTCGGCCGCGCGCAGCCGCATCCAGGATGCGGACTTCGCCGAGGAAACCGCCCGCATGACGAAGTCGCAGATCCTGCAGCAGGCCGGCACCGCGATGGTCGCCCAGGCCAACCAGGCGCCGCAGGGCGTATTGCAGCTGCTCGGCAACTAGGCCTTCACCGCACCTGCCGCGCGGCGCTGAGCCGCGCGGTGGGCCTGCCTGCTCCGCCGGCAGCCGGGAAGCATTCCCGGCAGCTTGCCGGAAACCCTTCCCGCGTCCTGCGATCGCCGCCACGGAACCGGCGCGCGCCCCTGCGGAACTGACCCGCGCCCGCCGACTGTCCCCGCGACGCCGAGCCCTCCTGGCCCGGCACCCACTGGCGGGAAATTGCAGCGATGGCACTCAGCTCACCCGGCATCGGCTCCGGGCTAGACGTCCAGGGCATCGTCCAGAAACTGATGAGCATCGAGCGCCAGCCGCTCGCGAAGCTCGATGCGCGCGTCGGCGAAATCAAGGCGCAGATCAGTGCCTACGGCACGCTGAAGGGGGCGGTATCGACCTTCCGTGACGCGGTTGGCGCGCTGGCCGAGCCCGAGAAATTCAAGGCGAACGCGGCGCAGTCCTCGGACCCGAAAGTGCTGAGCGCCAGCGCCGGCAGCGAAGCCGCGCGCGGCAGCTACCAGATTGAGGTCAAGCGCCTCGCGGAAGCCCACCGCCTGGCGACCGAGCAGGCCCAGGCCAGCGCGACGGAGGCTGCCGTCGGCCTCGGCTCGACGCTCACGCTGTCGGTCGGCGGGGCTGCCTTCCAGGTCGACATCGCGGGCAAAAGCCTCAACGAAATCCGCGACGCGATCAACGGCGCCGCCGGCAACACCGGCGTCACGGCTTCGGTGTTCCGCGCCGATGACGGCTACCGGCTGATGCTCCAGTCCAACCGGACGGGCAGCGCGGGATTCATCGCGGTGGTGGACGGGACCGGCGCGGCAGCGCCCTTCCGCACGCTGAACGCAGACCGCGACGGCCAGGGTGCGGCACCGGTCGTCACGCGGCTACTCGGCAACAACTGGACGCCCGGCGACGAGCCGCCCGAAGTCCGCAACGGCATCGCCGCCGGGGCCTTGACCGTGAACGGGATCGCGATCGACGCGGTCGGCGCGGGCGCGAACAGCGACGATATCGTCAACGAACTGTTGACGCGCATCAACGAGAAGACGGCCATGCACGGCGTCACCGCAACGGCGCTCACGCTTGCGAACGGCCAGCGCCGCATCGAACTGAGCCACGCCGAAGGCGGCGCGATCGAGGTGAAGGCCGACGGACTCGTCGACGGCGGCATCGCCACGTTCTTCCTGAACGGCACCACCAGCACACCGGCCGGTGGCCAGCCCGATGTGGCCAGCTTTGCGGGGACCCCGCTGCCGGCCGCCCAGGCCGTGCTCGTACCCTCCGGCCCGCCGCTCGGTCACCCGACCGGCGTGCTCGCGGCCGGTTCGCTCGAGATCAACGGTATTGCGATCGGCGCTGCCGACTTCACCGCCGATTTGACGGTGGGCGGGATGATGACTGCGCTGACTGCGGCCATCAACGCGAAAACGGCCGATCACCTCGTCGAAGCCAGCATCGACAAGGACGGCGACCAGTGGACGCTGCGCCTCGACAGCATCCTCGGCAAGCCCTTCGATTTCACGGTCTACCCGGATATCGACGACTGGACCACCGGCTTCTTCTATCCAGCTTTCGTGCCGAACGGCTATACCCAGACGGTCGAGGCCGTGACGCCGCCGCCACAGGTGCCGGTCCCCGTGTTCACTGCTGCCGATCTCGACGCCGAACTCGAACTCGAGGGCCGCTTCACGGTGACGCGCTCGAGCAACACGCTGAGCGACGTCATCGAGCATGTGACGCTCAACCTGACCGGCATCGGTGAAACCACGTTGACGGTCGATCGCGATCTTGCATCCGTGCAGTCCTCCGCACAGGCGATCGCGAAATCCTACTCCGAGCTCGTCGCGACCCTCGGCCGCCTCGGCGGCACGGCGCTGCGCGGCGAACGCTCCACGCTCGGCGGCGTCGAACGCGAGCTGCGGGCGGTGCTGAACACCCGCGTAAACGTCGATTCCGACTTTTCGAATGCCTTCGAAACCGGCTTCAGCACGCAGAAGAATGGCGCGCTGAGTCTCGACACGACGACCTTCGGCAAGGCCCTGGCGCAGGACTACGCAGGACTCGCGCGACTCTTCGCCGACCCCGACCAGGGTATCGCGAAGCGCCTGTTCGAGCTCGCGGACAGCTATCTCGACACCGGCGCCCTGCTCGACGGCCGCAACACCGGGCTCTCCCGCCAGGTGCGCGAGGCCGAAGTCCGGCGGGCCGCCATGGAGCAGCGGCTCAAAATCGTCGAGGAGCGGCTCCTGAAGCAGTACAACACCCTCGACCTGGTGGTGAGCCGGCTGCAGGGCACGAATGCGGCGCTGGGCTCGCAGCTCGAGGCGATCACGGGCTTCTACCGCTCGAACTCGCCCTAGTGGCGCTCCCCGGGCGGACCCTAAAGACCGGACACGCGCGGCCGATATGCTCGCCGTACACCAGAGGAATCGGCAATGGCGCTCAGTTCACCAGGCATCGGCTCAGGTCTCGACGTCCAGGGCATCGTCCAGAAATTGATGGCGATCGAGCAGCAGCCGCTCTCAAAGATCAGCGCGCGCGTGGTCGAACTGAAGTCCCAGGTCAGCGCGTACGGCTCGCTGAAGGGGGCCGTGTCGAGCTTCCGCGACTCGCTCGAAAAGCTGTCCGACATCAACAAGTTCAAGGCCTTTTCCGCGACTTCCTCCGACACCGCCGTGCTTACCGGCACCGCGTCGACGGAAGCCGCCCGCGGCACCTACAGCCTCGAAGTGCTGCGGCTCGCGGAGAGCCACCGCATGGCGGCAGGCAGCGCATTCACCGGCAGCGCGGACGTGGTCGGCAGCGCCGGCGATCGCATGCAGATCACGGTGGGTGGCAACAGCTTCGGGATCGACTACGGCGGCAAGAGCCTCTCGACGATCAGGGACGAGATCAACGCGGCGAGCGACAACACCGGCGTCACCGCTTCGCTGATCCGGGACGACGTGGGCTATCGGCTGACGCTCGCGTCGAACGGGGTCGGCAGCAGTTCGTTCATCCAACTGGATTACACGAATGCCGCAACCAACATTGCGGATCCCTTTGACCTTCAGTCGCTCAACGCGGACCGTGACGCGAGCGGCGCCTTCGCCGCCGCGGACCTGAACGCCGCGGTCCGCCTCGAGGGGCAATACCTCGTCACCAGCACCTCGAACACATTGAGCGATGCCGTCCAGGGCGTGACGCTGAACCTGAAGAAGGCCGGCACCACCACTGTGACCGTTGACCGCGACACCGCGGCCGTGCAGTCTTCGGTGCAGGCTTTCGCGAAATCCTACTCCGACCTCGTGGCGCTGATGACGAAGATGCGCGGCGAAGTGCTCAAGAGCGACACCTCCACGCTCAGCACGATGGAGAGCCAGATGCGCGCCGTGCTGAACAGCCGGGTCGAGGGGCTGGGTTCGCTGACCAACGCCTTCGAAGCGGGCCTGAGCACGCAGAAGAACGGATCGCTGACCGTCGACACCTCGATGCTGTCGAAGATCGTCACCGAGGACTTCGATGGCCTCGCCAAGCTCTTCGCCGATCCCGCGCAGGGCCTCGCCAAGCGGCTGTACGATCTCGCCGACAGCTACCTCGAAACCGGCGGCGTGCTCGACGGGCGAAGCGTCGGCCTCGAGCGCCAGGTGCGCGAATCCGAGAGCAAGAAGACCAGCGTGCAGGAGCGGCTCAAGATCGTCGAGACGCGACTGTTGAAGACCTACAACAACCTCGACCTCGTGGTGAACCGGCTGCAGGGGACGAATGCCGCGCTGACTTCGCAGCTCGACGCGATCTCTGGCTTCTACAAGGTGAATAACCGGTAATTCCCGCTTCGCCAGCCTGCGGGAGAAGGGCCTGCGCGAGTAGCGTTGCAGCCGGCACGACAGCGCCAACTGTCGCGGGCGGTGGCCGAGAAAAGGTGTCGGATTTCAAATCTGACACCTTTGCGCCGCTCGATGGCTATCCCAACGCCCGCCGGCAACGACGGGCGCCAGCCAGTGCGCGCAGGTTGGACTTCCTGCGCCAGCCCAAGCTACCTGCCCATCTGACGCTTGCCCAACGCGATGATGTCCATCCACCCCGGGAAATATCACCGGGTCAGGCGAATGACGTCTAGCGCAGGAAGTTGAACAGGCTCAGGCCCTGCACCTTGACGAAGGCCTGCTGGGCCGCTTCCAGCGCCTGGCTGTGGCGGGCGAGATCGCTGATGGCCCGCACCGGGTCCACGTCCTCGAGATCCGACCTCGCCTTTTCAAGCTGGACGGACAGGTCTTCGTTGATGCTCCGCTGCGCAAACAGCGCGTTGCCCTTGGCACCTATCGTCGCCTGCACTTCGAGCATGCGCTCGAGCGCCTGGTCGATGTCGGCGAGACCGCGATCCATGTCGAAATTGAAGCGCGCGCGCGCGGCATCGGTCGTCGGCGGGCTGCGCAGCGTCGACATCACGTTGCCCAGCGTTGCGAACACCGACTGGTTGGCGCTGGGGCCCACGAGAAATTCATCACCGGTGGCCGGTGTGCCCGTGACCGCCACCGACAGGCCGTTGAAAGAAATCGCCGCGCCAGCGACATAGGGCTGGGCGCTCAGCACGGTCGCGCCGGTCGTGTCGTTGATGACATCGAAGGTGCCGGCGGCGGTGAAGCTGATGCGGAAATCGTGCGGCTGGTAGGCGCCAGGGTTCACCAGCGTGTCGTTGACCATCTGCCCCGTGCCGGTATTGGTGGTCGGCACGTCCATGACGAAGGTGCCGTTGCCGTTGCGCACGGCCATGAACACCTCGACGCCCGAGTGCGCCTCGACCATGGTCCGCCCTTCCGCGATGCCAAGGCTGCGCACGTTCTCGTTGCCGTTGTAGACGACGTTGCCACCGGCATCGGTCGTGAACGGCAGGGTGTCTACGGCGGTGCCCGCGAAGATGTGCTCGCCGGCGGCGTTGCGCGTGTTCGCCAGTCCCTTCAATTCCTCGAGCCGCTGTCCCATTTCGCTCGCGATGAAGCCGCGGTCGGCGGGCGACAGCGAACCGTTGCGGCCCTGCACCGTGAGCTCGCGCACCCGCTGCAGCAGGTTGACCGCGCTGCTGACGGCGGTCTCCTGGTCGGACAGGCGCAGTTCGAGCAGGTCGGCATTGCGCTGGAACTGCTCGATCGCGCCAAGGCGCTCGCCGAGGCCCTGAACCTGGGCGGCGGCCGCCGGATCGTCGGCGGCGCTCAGCAGGCGCTTGCCGGTGGAAACCTGCTGCTGGGCACGCGCGATCTGGGCCTGGCTGTCCATCATGCCGTTGAGGGCGCGGTAGAACTGGGTCGATGTCGCAATCCGCATAATCAGCCTCGCATCGCCTGGATCAGGGCCTGGAACATCTGTTCGGCGCTCGCGATCACCTGCGCCGCGCCCTGGTAGGACTGTTGATAACGGACGAGATTGGCCGCTTCTTCATCGAGATTCACGCCGGCCACCGCATCGCGCGCCGCCTCGGCGTTGTCGAGCTGCACGCGCAGCGCGTCACGGCTGATCTGGGCCTGCTGGGTCTGCGCCGCCACCTTGCCCAGCAACTGGCCGAATGCGTCCTGGTAGGTCGCGGTGTTGCCGTCGAGGATCTCGGTCGACCGCAAGCCGAACAGCGCGAGCCCGTTCGCATTGTCACCGCGTCCGTTGGTGTTCGCCTGCACGCTGAAGCTGTCGCCCGCGACCGGCGCACCCGTGATCTGCACGCGCCAGCCGTTGACATCGATGTTGCCACCGCTGGTGTACGGGATCAGCGGGCCGGCGCCGTTGATCTGGTAGGTCGTCGGCGGATCGTTGAAGACGATTTGCGTGGCGGTCTGCAGCGCGGCGTTCGCCGCGTTGAGGACCGTCGGCGCGGACACCTTGGCCGCGCTGGTGTTGTTCAGGTTGGCGGCACTCTTGACTGGGTTCGCAATGGCCAGGCGCTGCGGGTCCGTGATGGCCACCGACATGCCTCGGGCCACGGACTTCGTCGGCTGGATCAGGTAGCGGTCGCCGGCGGCGGGCGCCGCGCCCGGGGTGATGATCATGCCGTCGACGCTGAACGGGCCGGCGCCCGAGAGGGTCTGCGTCGTGCCGGTGTCGAGTCGCTCGAGGATGAAGTCGGTGCCGTTGTGGCTCAGCGCGTAGTCGGAGGTCGTCAGGTTCGCGAGACTGGCCGAATCCAGCGCGACGGTCAGCGTCCCGGTGTTGCCGGCTGCGGCGTTGACCGTTGCCTCGCCACGGTTGAACAGCGCGCCGCCCAGCGTCCCCTGCAGATCGAGACCCGCACGGTGCTGTGTGTTGTAGGTGTCAGCCACCACGGTCGCGAGCCGTCCGATGGCGTTGCGCGCGGGGTCCAGCACCTGTTCGCGGAACTCGAGGATGCCACCCAGCTCTCCACCGGTCATCGACTCCGTGATCTGCACCGGGTTGCCGCCCTTGACGACCACGATCTCGGTGCGCGACCCGTCGAGCGCATTCGCCGCCACCTCGAGCTTCACCGTATTGGGTCCGTTGACGAGCAGCTGCCCGCCGCCTGCGAACACGTTTATCGAGCCGTCGTCCTGCACGTTGGCGGTGATGCTGACGAGCTGCGACATCTGCTTCAACAGCGCGTCGCGCTTGTCGAGCAGATCGTTCGGCGCCGCACCCTGCCCGATGCCGGTCGCCCGCACGATGTCCTGGTTGAGGCTCGCCACCGCGCTCGCCAGCGAATTCACGGAGTTGACCTTGGCGGCGAGGTCCTTGTTCAGGTCCCTGGCCATCTGCGAAAGGCGGCCATCGAGATCCTGGAAGCGGTTCGTCAGGTTGCCGGCGGCGCTCAGCAGTACCTGGCGCGCGGGGATCGACGACGGGTCGTTGTTGACGTCCTGCACGGCGGAGAAATAACGCTCCATCGCCGGCGAGAAGCTGCCTTCGCTGAGGAGCGTATCGACCTGGCCGGCCAGGTTCGTGAAGGCCGACGCCCGGGCTTCGGACGACGCCGACAGGCGCAGGCTCTGGGTCAGGAACTCGTTGCTGATGCGCGCAATGCCGGCGATGTCGACGCCCTTGCCCGAAAAGCCCGACCCGAGGAACTGCGGCGTACGGCTTTCCAGCGTCACACGCTGCCGGCTGTAGCCCTCGGTGTTCGCGTTCGAGATGTTGTGCCCGGTCGTCGTCAGCATCCGGCTGTTGGCATTGAGTGCCGAGATACCGACTGAAAAGAGTTCTGCCATCGCTGCCGCTCCTTAGCCCCGGTCCGGTGTCGTGCCGGCAATCCGGCCGTGAATCTGGAGAATCTTCTGCGCGTAGGCGGGATCCGTCGCGTAGCCGGCGCGCTGCAGTTCCTGCACGTAGGCTCGCGGGTCGGCAGCCCGCTCCAGCGCGCGCTGGTAGCGCGGGTTCTGCTGGATGAAATCGACGTAGTCGTCGAAGGCCTCGCCGACGTCGTTGTAGGCGCGGAATGCCGCGCTGACCCTGACCGGCTTGCCGCCGAACACTTCCATGGTGCGCTGGGTGACCGTGCGGCCTTCCCAGGACGGGTCTGCCTTGATCGAGAACAGGTTGTTCGAGCCGCCGCCCACGACATGTTTGCCCCAACCTGTCTCGAGCGCGGCCTGCGCCATCAGGATCTCGGGGCTGGTGCCGAGCCTCTGCGCGGCGCGCTCCGCATGATCGCGCACGCTGGAGACGAAACGCTGCTGGTTGCCGCCCATGTCGGGCCCCCTGAGGGGCACGGCGAAGGCGCTGGTCGGCCTTGACCAGCGCGTGATGTCGACCACGGCATCGGCATCGTCGGCCGCGGGTTCGGCCTGGGGCACGTAGGGCTCGGCGCGCGCCGGGAACGCACGGCGGGCCGGGAGTTCGAGCGACCGTTCGCCGTCATCATTGGCCGCGGCCTGCGCGGGCGCGAGCTGTTCGCGCAGCGCGGCGGCAAAGCCCAGCTCGCCCTGCTCCGCCATGGTCAGCGCGACCTGGCTGTCGAACATCTCGTTGTAGAAGCGCATCTCGTGGCTGTCGAACATGCCGCCCTCGGGCGTCGCGTCGCGCGCCGCCTTCAGCATCATCTGCACGAACAGCGCTTCGAACTCGCGCGACACCTGCTGCATCGCGGCGTCCGGATCCTGCTTCGCCGCGGCGCGCAGCGTCCCGAGCCGGTTGATGTCCGTGTAAGGATTCAACGTTGCCGTCGTACCCATGCGTGCATGCGCTCAATGATGGTGTCGGGTTGAACAATGCACAGGTGGTGCCAACGCCTGATGCGTGACGTGATGCGCGTTTCTGGCGGGAATTTGCGGGATTCCAGGGCGACATCCGCGGCCGGAGGCGGCCGCGCCTTGCCACCGCGGCAAACCCTTGCCGCGGTGGCAAGGGCCTGGCGGGGCCGCCGGGCGGCGGCCCCTTCGGCGTCAGATGACGATGAGCTCGGCGCGGAGCGCGCCGGCTTCCTTGAGGGCTTCGAGGATCGCGACCAGATCGCCCGGCGCGGCGCCGACCTGGTTGACCGCCTCGACGATGTCGTTGAGCGATACGCCAGGGTCGAACAGGAACATCTTGTTCTTTTCTTCCCGGACGTCGATCTGTGAATTCGGCACCACCGCCGTCTGGCCGCCGGACAGCGGCCCGGGCTGGCTGACGATGGGGTCGTTGGAAATCGTCACCGTCAGGCTGCCGTGGGTGACGGCGGCCGCCGACACGTGCACGTTCTGGCCGATGACGACCGTGCCCGTGCGCGAATTGACGATCACCTTCGCCGACGCTTCGCCGGGCGAGAGTTCGATGTTCTCGACGATCGCCATGAACGAAGTCCGCTGCGCCGGGTCGGCCGGCGAGCTGACCTGGACGGAGGAACCGTCAACGGCCTGCGCGGATCCCGGGCCGAGCACCTTGTCGATGGCCTGCGCCATGCGGGTTGCGGTCGTGAAATCCGTGCGGTGCAGGTTCAGCGTCAGGGCCGCTTCGGTCAGGAAGGGCGAGATGACCTCGCGCTCCACGGTCGCACCGTTCGGGACGCGACCGACGCTCGGCACGTTGACGGACACGCTGGAGCCGTCCTTGGTTTCGGCGCCGAAGCCACCGACGACGAGGTTGCCCTGCGCCATCGCGTACACCGAGCCGTCGGCGCCTTTCAATGGCGTCATGATGAGGCTGCCGCCGCGCAGGCTCTTCGCGTTCCCCATGGACGACACCGTCACGTCAATGGTCTTGCCAGGCTTCGCGAACGGCGGCAGCGTGGCGGTCACCATCACCGCGGCAACGTTCTTCAGCTGCGGATTCGCATTCTCCGGCGTGGTGATCCCCATCTGCAGCAGCATGTTGCGGATGCTCTGGATCGTGAACGGCGTCTGCGAGGTCTGGTCGCCGGTGCCATCGAGGCCGACCACGAGGCCGTAGCCCACGAGCTGGTTCTCGCGCACGCCGGCGACGGTCGCCAGATCCTTGATGCGTTCGGCCCAGGCGGCGCACGGCAGCGCGCAGGCGAGGACAAGGGCCAGCAGCCAGGTGATGAATCGATGCATGGCGGCGGCCCTCAGAACGGGAACATGGCGCTGACGAAGAAGCGCGCGAGCCAGCCGATCTTCCCGGCATCGGCCTCCGCGCCGTCGCCGGCGTAGATGATCGTCGCGTCGGCGACCTTGGTGGACGGCACGGTGTTGTTCGCCGCGACGTCGATCGGGCGCACGATGCCCGAAATCTTCACGTACTCGTTGCCGGAGTTCAGGTTCAGGCGCTTCTCGCCGCGCACCAGCAGATTGCCGTTCGGCAGCACGTCGGCGACGGTCACCGAGATGTCGCCGGTCAGGCTGTTGCGCTGGGCGGTCGCGGCGTCGCCGCTGAAGTCGTTCTCGGACTCCAGGGTGGTCGCGAACGTGTTGTTCTCGGTGGCGGCGAGCGGCAGCGCGCCCGGGAGGGCGAACAGCGGATTCGTGCCCAGCACCGTCGGATTGACGACGGCGGTGCTCTGCGACTTGCTGATCTCGTTGCTCTGCGATTTCGACGCGTTCGTCGACTCGGTGAGGCGGATGGTCAGGATGTCGCCGATGCGGCGCGCGCGGCTGTCCTCGAACAGCACGATGTCGTAACCGGCCTGGTAGATTGAGCCGGTCGCCGCCTGGCGGGCCTGCGGCACCTCGAGCGGCGCCGGGAACGACGCAGCGAAGGACGGATCGCGCTTCGGCGTCGAGTTGCAGCCGGTCAACGCGCTGACGGCCAGCCACAGCAGCGTCAAAACGATGACGCGGCGGCGGCCGGCGATGCTGGATTCGAGCGTACTCTTCATGGTCTGCGCGCCTCCTCGTGCGCAGGCCCCGACCGTCAGCCTCAGAGTGTCTGCGACACGAACTGGAGCATTTCGTCGACGGTCTGGATGGCCTTCGAGTTCATTTCATACGCGCGCTGGGTCTCGATCATGTTCACCAACTCCTCGACCACGTTGACATTCGAGCCTTCGAGGCTGCCCTGGCGGATTTCCCCGAGCCCGTTCAGGCCCGGCGTTCCCTGCTGCGGGGCGCCGCTCGACACCGTCTCCTTGTAGAGGTTCTGGCCGATGGCCTGCAGCCCCTGCGGGTTGATGAAGTCGGTCAACTGCACCGAGCCGATCTGGGTCGGCTGCGCGCTACCGGCAACGAGTGCAGATACCGTGCCATCCACGCCGATCGTGACGCTGAGCGTCTCGGCGGGGATGGTGATCGCCGGGTCGAGCTGGTAGCCGGACGAAGTCACGAGCTGGCCCTGCGAGTTCATCGAGAACGCGCCGTCGCGGGTGTAGGCGGTCGACCCGTCCGGCATCAGCACCTGGAAGAAGCCGCGGCCCTCGATCGCCATGTCGAGCGAGCTGTCGGTCTGCGTCATCGAACCCTGGGTGAAAATCTTGGCGGTCGACACCATGCGCACGCCGTTGCCGAGCAGCAGGCCGGACGGCAGCTCGGTGTTCTGGGTCGACGACGCGCCGGGCTGGTTGACCGTGTCGTACAGCAGGTCCTCGAAGGACGCGCGGCCCTTCTTGAAGCCGTTCGTGCTGACGTTGGCCAGGTTGTTGGCCGTGACCGCCATGCGGGTCTGCTGCGCGTCGAGACCACTGCGGGCGATGTACAGAGCTGATGCCATGACTTCTATCCAGTCGTGTCGTTGGTTGCGTTACAGGCGGAGCACGCGGGCGCCTTCGGCGTCCATCGTCTGCGCGGTATCCATGGCCTTGACCGCCATCTCGTACTGGCGGGCGTTCTCGATCATCGACACCATCGCCGAGATCGGGTTGACGTTGCTGCGTTCGAGCGCGCCCTGCGTCACCGACACGCTCGCGTCGAGCGGCGCGGGGCTGCCGTCCTTCATGCGGAACAGGCCGTCCGGGCCCTTCACGACATCCGCCGCCGCCAGCGGCCGCACGAGCCGCAGGCGGTCGACCTGCGCCAGCGTGTTCGCTTCCTGGCCGACCGGGCGGGTCGTGATGGTGCCGTCGGCGCCGATCACGAGGGCCTGCGACGGCGGCAAGGCGATCGGGCCGCCGTTGCCGAGCACCGGCAAGCCGTCGCGGGTCAGCAGCTGGCCGGTCGCGGTCAGCTGCAGTTCGCCGGCCCGGGTGTAGGCTTCAGAACCGTCCGGCGCCTGCACGGCGAGAAAACCCTCGCCGTTGATTGCGACGTCGAGATCGTTGCCCGTGTGCTCGATGGTGCCGGTCGCGAAGTCGACGCCCGGCCGCTCGGCGAGCGCGAACACGCGCGACGGCTGGCCTTCCCCGAACAGCGGCATCGCGCGGTAGGCATCGAAGTCGGCCTTGAAACCGCTGGTGCTCGCGTTGGCGAGATTGTTCGCCGCGATCGCCTGCCCGTTCATCGTCTGGCGGGCGGCGCTCATCGCGAGGTAGATCATGCGGTCCACGGTGTCGGCTCCGGTGTCTTAACGCGTTCAGCGGATGTTGATGATCGCCTGCGTCGTCGCATCGGCGGTCTGGATCACTTCGGTGTTCGCCTGGAAGTTGCGCTGCGCGACGATGAGCTTCACGAGCTGCTCGGACAGATCCACGTTGGATTCCTCGAGTGCGCCGGACTTTATCTGTCCGGTGTTGGCGCTGCCGGGCGCGCCGATCAGCGGCGCACCGGCTTCGAAGGTTTCCGCCCAGTTGTTGGCGCCGAGACTGCGCAGCCCCTGGGGATTGGCGAAATTCGCGAGCGCGACCTGTCCCTGCACCTCGGACTTGCCGTTGGTGTACCGCGCGAACACCAGGCCGTTGGCGTCGATGTCGACACCGACCAGGCGGCCCGTCGTGTAGCCGTCCTGCACGGCGCGATTGATGCCGAAGGGCGCGCCGAACTGCGTCGTCTGGGACACGTCGAGCGTCACGTTCATCGCCGCGCCGCCACCCGACGGGGTGAACGCCGGCAGGGTCAGTTCGCCGTTCGCGGGGGTGGTCAGCGCCCCGGCCGAGCTGAACGCGAGCGGCTGCGCGGCGCCGACCGCCGTGCCGTCGACCGAAGTGTGCATGTTCCAGGCATTCGCGCCGGTCTTCACGAAGTAGAACTGCATCAGGTGGCTGCCGCCCAGCGAGTCGAACACCGTGACGGCCGACGTGCTGTTGAAGGTCGCGCTGTCGGTCGCGTCGAAGGGCGTGACGAGCGGGACCGTCTGCTGCGAGTCGAGGTTGGCCCCCAGTGCGACATTCGACGTGGCGTTCGGCGCGCTGTTCGCGGTCGTCACCTGCAGCGTGCCGAGCGCGCTGTTGATGTTGCCGAGCGAGTCCGTGCCGAAGGCCTTCAGGCGCTGGTTGCCCGAGTTGACGATGAAGCCTTCGCGGTCGAGGCCGAAGGCGCCGTCACGCGAAAACACCTGGGCGCCATCCTGGTCGACGATGAAGAAGCCCTGCCCGTTGATCGCGAGATCGAGCGGATTGTCGGTGAAGGCGAGATTGCCCTGGCTGAACTGCTGCGCGACGCGCGAGACGTTCACGCCCTGCCCGGTGCCGTTGCCGGCGGTCGCGGTGTTGACCGCGGCGAAGACATCGGAGAATTCGGCGCGCGAGCCCTTGAAGCCCGACGTGTTGACGTTCGCGATGTTGTTGCCGATGACGTTGAGGTCGGCGGTGGCGGCGCGGAGGCCGCTGATCGCGGTGCGGAATGTCATGGTTCGTTACTCCCGGTTGGCTGCTGCGTGCGTCACATCACGCGACGGATTGCGTCCAGATTCATGGCGCCGTGTTCGGCGACGTTCAGTACGGGCGGCTGCCCGTTGCGCGGCAGGGACACGCTTTCGACGGCCGCCCGCACCAGCGTGGTCGCGGCCTGCATGTCACCGTTGACCAGCGCACCGGCCTTCAGCGTGTAGTTGCCGGCCGGCAGGCGCCGGCCCTGCGCGTCGAGGCCGTCCCAGCCCATGTCGTGCGTGCCGGCGCCGGTGGGGCCGATGTTCAGTGAACGCACCGTCTGGCCGGCGGCGTCCTGGATGTCGACGCGCACGCCGCCGGCGGCGACCGGCAGCTCGAAGGCAAACGGCGCGTTGCCGCTGGCGCCGAGCTTGAGCTTCGCGCTCTCGATCTCGACCTGGCGGCCGACCATCGTCGAGGCCTGCAGCGCCTGGTTCGACTGCAGCGAGGTTGCCAGCGACGCGAAGGACTTCTGCAGTTCGCCGATGCCGCTGACGGTGCCGAACTGCGCCATCTGGCTCAGGAACTCCCCGCTCTGCATGGGGCTCGTCGGGTCCTGGTTCTTCAGCTGCGTCATCATCAGTTCGAGGAACGCGTCCTGGCCCAGCGACTTGTCCGCCTTCTTGTCCTGCTGCAGGCGGCTGCTGCTCAGGGCCTCGAGGCCGGCCGGCAGGCCGGTGATTGGATTGGCCATGTGTTCGACTCCTTACTGCTGACCCAGCGCAAGCGTGCGCGTGAGCATCTGTTTCGACGCTTCCATGATCTCGACATTCGTCTGGTAGCTGCGCGAGGCGGAAATCATGTTCGCCATCTCCTCGACCACGTTCACGTTCGGCATGAACACGTAGCCGGCCTCGTCGGCGAGCGGGTGACCCGGCTGGTAGTCGCGTCGCAGCGGCGCCTGGCTCTCGATGATGCCGCCGACCTCGACGCCGACCCCGGCCGCATCCTCGAACTCGGTGCCGAAGTCCGCGCTTTCGTCGAGCGCGGTCATGAACACCGGATGCCGTGCCCGGTAGGTCGACTCGATGCTGCTCGACGCGCTGTTCGCATTCGCCATGTTGCTGGCGGTGGTGTTGAGCCGGATGCTCTGCGCGGCGAGCGCGGAGCCGGCAACATTCATCACGTTGAAGAGCGACACGATCAGTCTCCCCGGAAGGCCTTGATGAGGCCGCTGAACTTGCTGTCAAGGAAGCGCATCGTCGCCTGGTAACGCATCGCGTTGTCGGCGAAGCGGGCCCGCTCGGCCTGGACGTCGACCGTGTTCTGGTCCAGCGACGCCTGGGTTGGCGTGCGATACATCAACTCGGCGCCACCGACGCCATCGCCCAGCGCGAAATGCCGGCCGCTCGTGCGCGACAGGTCGAAGGCGTCGCCAGTGCCGAGGGCATTTTCGAGGGCGGCGCGGAAATCGAGGTCACGCGCCTGGTAGTTCGGGGTGTCGGCGTTCGCGAGATTGGCCGCGAGCACTTCCGCACGCTGCGAGCGGAGCATCGCTGCCTGCGGGTGGATGCCGAGATGGCGGTCTAGATCGATCATCGTGAATGCGCCTGGCTGTGGACTGACATCCCACATAAGCGAATCACGTGCCAATTCCTGCGAGAGCGCTCAAGCTATTGATTCAAAAAGCGCAAAGCCACCTGGAAATGGTCAGGCGGCAAGCCGGGGCCCGGCAGGCGGCAAGCCCTGCGGGGGCCTGGATGGCAAGGGTTTGCCGCTTGTCGCCGGCTTGCCGCCGGGGTCGAAAGGCGCGGCCGGCTGGGAACACGCGCGGGACGGGAAGAGGAACGCGTCAGGGTCGCCGGGCGCATCGGAGGCCCGGCCGGGGAACTCAGGCCGGCAGGTCGAGCCCGCCGTTGACGATGGAGATGACGAGCGCCGCGAGTTCATCGGGGTCGAACTTCGGCACCAGCTTGTCAGCGCCCACCGTGCCCGCCATCGACTGGTTGAAGCTGCCGCTCAGCGAGGTGTGCAGGCACACGTAGAGGCCTTTCAGCGCCGGGTCGGCCTTCATGGTCTTGGTCAGCGTGTAGCCGTCCATCTCCGGCATCTCGATGTCGGACAGCAGCATCGCGAAGCGCCCGGTAATCGGCCCTTCCGCGGCATGGGCCCGCAGGGCTTCGAGTGCGGCCTTGCCGTTCTCGGCAATCTCGTACTCGACGCCCAGCTGGTCCATCACGCGGGCCATCTGCTTGCGGGCGATCGCGGAATCGTCGGCGATGAACACCCGCCGCGGCAGCGCGCAATCCACCGGGTTGCGCGCCAGCAGGTCCGCCGCCACCTCGGTGCGCAAGCCGACGATTTCCGACAGCACGCGTTCGACGTCGAGGATTTCGACCAGCTGGTTCTCGAGCGTGGTCACCGCGGTCAGGTAATTCCCGTGGCCGATTCCCGGCGGCGGCGGTTTGACGTCGTCCCAGCGCAGGTTGACGATGCGTTCGACCTTTTGCACGAGATAGCCCTGCACGTGGCCGCTGTATTCGGTGACGATCACGAACTCGTCGGCACTGCCCTCGCTGGCGCCATGCCCCAGCACGGCGGCGAGGTCGATGATCGTGATCGTCTGGCCCCGGGCGTGCATGACGCCCCGCACGTGAGGGTGTGCATGGGGAACGGAGCGCAGGGGCGGACACTTCAGCACCTCGCGCACCTTGAATACGTTGATGCCAAATAATTGACGGTTCGAAAACCTGAACAGCAGCAGTTCGAGCCGGTTTCGGCCCGCAAGCCGCGTCAAACGGTCAACTCGCTCCATTACGCTGGACATTGCGCGCTCCGCACAGGGAATTTTCCTGAGTTGGGTAGCGTCCGGCGGCATACCGGACTTGAAGGCACTCAAGGGCATGAGCCTTGCATAAATTTTGACATGCAAAATCACCGCCCAACCTGTGTCCTCATCGCCCTGCTCGCGGCCGGCCACGCCGTGCCTGCGGCCGCGGCCCCGGCCCATCCGCTCGATGACATCCGTGAGACGGCGCGCGCCTACCTGGCCAACGAGGCAGCGAACGGCGAAAACAGGCTCGAAGTGGAAGTCGGTCGCCTCGACCCCCGCCTGCGCCTCAATCAGTGCGAAGTGCCCCTGGCGGCCTACCTCGCCCCCGGCGCACGCACCAGCGGCCATACGTCGGTGGGAGTCCGCTGCGAGGGCGCCACGCCTTGGACCCTGTTCGTCCCGGCAATCGTGCGACATGAATATGGTGTCGTGGTCGCCGCGCGACCGATCGCACGCGGCGAGATCGTCGGCGCCGATGCCATCACCACCGCCACCCGCCTGTTGCCGAGCCCACCGGCAGGCCTGATCAACGATCCGGCATCGGCCGTGGGCCGTGCCGCGGTTCGCGAGATCGCGGCGGGCGCCTTGCTGAGCTCGAACCTGATCAAATCGCCTCAAGCGATAAAGCGGGGTCAGTCCGTGACGCTATCACTGGCAAGCGGCGCCGTCGCGGTACGGGTGGCCGGCACCGCGCTGCGCGACGGGACGCTCGGCGAGCGCATTCCGGTGCGCAACCTGAATTCGAAGCGGGTCGTCGAGGGCGTGATCCTCGACGCCGGAATCGTCGAGGTCGCCGCGGGGCGGCCGACCGCCATGAATCGCTAGGCGGGCGGGCAAACCTTGTGCGATAACAATCACAAAGTTCCGTAACCTGCTAAAGCCTGGAGTTTGGTGGCCGCTAACGGGTACGTGGAAAGAGGAGTCATTCCAATGGTTTCTGAAATCAACAGTTCGTCGTCCAGCGTGGTCACCGCGCTGGACAGCCGGGTTTCGAAGATCGACAAGCCCGCGCCAACCGCCGCGCCTGGCGCAGCGGCGTCGTCGGATGTCGTGACCCTCACCGATCTCGGCGGACGCCTGCAGGCGCTGACCCAGTCGGTCGCGGACGTGCCGGTGGTCGACAGCAAGCGGGTCGAGTTTTTCCGCCAGGCTATTGCCGACGGCACCTATCAGGTGGATGCCGCCGCGGTCGCCGACAAGCTGGCGAACTTCGAATCGATGCTCGCGAGCGTTCCCAAGGGCGGCTGAGCGCAATGGATGCGGAATCGATAAGCGCCCGCAAATCGCTGCGCGCCCTGCTTGCGGACTTCGACCACGTGCTCGCGAGCGAATATGAGGCCTTGCGCACGCGCGACACCGACGGGCTCGAAAACGCCGTGGCGCGCAAACAGGAACTCGTTGGCGCCATCGCGACCGCGAGCAAGCGCTGCCCCGTGCCGCCGCCAGGCGCGCCCGGGGACCCGGTGGGCGACCCCGAGGCCAGCGCCGAGTGGGCGGAAATCCGCCAGCTGCTGGCGCGCTGCGCCCTGGCCAATCGCACCAACGGGGCCGCAGTGGACGCGAGCCGGAACTTCGTCAATTCCCTGCTCGATCTCCTGACCGGGCGTCGCCCGGGCGAGCGCCTCTACGACGCGCGTGGCCGCGTCGGCGACAGCGGCCGCCGGCGGACCTGGGAGAGCGTCTGAGCCTGATACGGACCAATAATCGTGGCTTTCGAATTTCTGCGCGGCCTCGCGCGCCCTGGGCGTACCCCTAAACCGACCGATGAGACCCCGCCACCTCCCACCGGCGTCGAGGCGGAAATCTATGTCCTGCTGAGGCGGGCCTTCACGTCACGCTGCCTGCTGACCGTCTACGCCGGCCCGGAACGAGAGGCCTACACCAGCGCGATCCTCGAAATCGTCAAGGACCAGCGCTATCTAGTGTTCGACGAACTGAGTCCGGATTCCGGGCATGCGCACATGGAGGTGGGCAGAGAGATCGAGGTTCGCACGCTGGTGGAAGGCGTCGAATTGCGCTTTCGCAGCGAGGTGCTGCAAATCGGCCGGCACGACGGTCTGCCCTTCTACAAGGTCGCCTTCCCGCGCGAAATCGCATACGCGCAGAAAAGACAGCATTTCCGGGTATACGCACCGCTGAACCAGGGCTTCGAAGTGAACCTCGTCTTCTCGGACGAGCGTGAAGCGAGCGGTGAGCTGCGCGACATCTCCGCGGGTGGGCTGTCCGTGCGCATTCACTCCGGGCACGTCAACCAGGAAGCCGATCGCAACGCACTCGTGATGTGCCGGCTGGCCATTTCGAAGGAACACAGCATCATCGCCGACGCGGAGATCCTGCACGTGCATGCGGCGCAGAAGCCGCGCGTGCCCCGCATCGGCGCCCGCTTCGTCGACCTCTCCCCGACCACCGCACGCCGCATCGAAGACTTCTGCGCGGAGCTCGAACGCCTGCGGGCGCGCGACTGAACGCCGCCGCGCTCACCCCGCCTCAGCGCAATCCCAGCCGAGCGAGCGCCGCCGCGTGCGCCTGCAGATCGCGGGCATCATCGACGTCATGGCGCAGGGGCAGCGCACGCCAGGTCCGGCGCGCCCGCACCAGCCGCTCGATCGTCTGCGCGTACACCCCGCCCGTGCTCCAGTCGATGTCGCGAAACAGCGCACCGTCCGCCTCGCGCAGGCCAATCAGCCAGTAGCCGCCGTCCGCCGTCGGTCCCAGCACGACCTCCGCGTCGCTGGCCAGCCAGTGCGCCGCCAGCGCGAGATCGCCGCTCGTGATGTCGACGAGATCCGCCCCCATCAGCAGCACCCGCGGATGGGAGCGCAACACCTCGGCGCAAGCCGCGTGCATGCGCAGCCCGAGGTCCCGCGTCGCGCATTGCTCGGCTATCGCGAAGCCGCGCGCGGCGTCGTGCGCGCTGAAGTAGTCGGACCCGCCGCGATCGGCCGCATACAGGAAACGGGGGGAAACCGGCGCGGCGGCCGCGACGGCGAGCGCATGCGCGAGCAGGGCCTCGTAGACGCGCAGCGCGCCGCTGGCGCCCAGTGCGGGTATCAAGCGAGTCTTGACCGCACCCGCGACCGGCGCGCGCGCGAACAGGACGAGCGCCGTACTCATCGCACCTGCCGATACCAGCGCGCGAGGCGCTGCGCGTCGACCCCGAGGAAATAGGCGAAGCGCAGTCCCCACATCAGCAGGACCGTGCGCAGCACACCGCCCTGCTCCCAGCGCCGCCCTGAAGTCGTCACGCGGGCACGCAGGCAGCGCGGCGACCGCAGGCGGCGCAGGCGCTTCGACAGGGCGATGTCCTCCATCAGGGGCTGGGACGGAAAACCGCCGCAGCGCTCGAACAGGTCGCGCGTGACGAAGATGGCCTGGTCCCCGGTCGCCACCGCGGTGATACGCGAGCGCCAGTTCATCATCGCGGCGATCACGGGCAGCAGGCCGTGCCGCCCATCGAGCCGGACGTCGAAACGGCCCCAGGTCTCGGGGCCGCGCGCGCAGTCCTCCAGCAGCACGCGAGCGCCGACAGGCAGGCTGGTGTCAGCGTGCAGGAACAGCAGCAGGGGGCCTCGGCTCGCCGCGGCGCCCGCGTTCATCTGCGCCGCACGGCCGCGCGGCGCGGTGAGCAGTCGATCGCACAGCGGCGCGGCCAGTTCGCGTGTACGGTCCGCGCTACCGCCGTCGACGACCACCAGTTCGGCGCCGGCGCGCCGCCACGCCTGGAGCGGCGCGAGCGTGCGCTCGATGCCGGCAGCCTCGTCGAGCACCGGCATCACGATCGAGATCGAGGGGACACCGCCCGCGTTCACGGCGCGGCGAGCGCGCCCCCGCAGCTGCTGCCCTGGCCGGCGGTGCATCCGTAGCAGTGCGCGGCGACGGCGATGTCTTCTCCCTCGATGTCGCGACCGATCAACGACGACAGATGCACGCCACTCGCGCGCCCGGCGAACGGCATGCCCAGCATCTGGTTGAAGTCGCAGTCGTAAACGTAGCCGCGCCAGTCGATGCTGATGAGGCTGCGGCACATCACCGCGTCGAGATTCTCGGCGCGGTGCGCGCCGACGAGGAGTTGCAGATAGTCCTCGTAGCGGCCGTCGCGTTCGAGCGCGTGGCGGAAACGTGCGATAGGCATGTTCGCGAGGGTCAGCAACTGATTGAAGCGCACCCCGAAGTCCGCTGCCAGTCGGGACTTGTAGACCGCTTCGAGCGGCGCCTGCGCGGGCGGCAGGTGCGGCCCGACGGGGTTGTAGACGAGGTCGAGCTCGAGTCCGCTGTCCGGCTCGCCGTAGCCCAGCGCGTTCAGCCGGCGCAGGCCCTCGATGCTCCGCGCGAACACGCCGTGGCCGCGCTGAGCGTCGACATTCTCCGGCCCGTAGCAAGGGAGCGAGGCGACGACGCGCACGCGCTGCGCGGCGAGGAATCCGGCGAGCGTCTCCTGTCCCTGCTCACCCAGTATCGTCAGGTTGCAGCGATCGATCACCGCGAGCCCCAGCGCCCGCGCGCGCTGCACGAGTTCGCGGAAATGCGGATTGAGCTCGGGCGCGCCACCGGTCAGGTCGAGGGTGGTCGGCCGCGCATGAGCCGCGCAGGAGAGCACCAGCTCGATGGTTTCGCGGCTCATCTCCTCGGTGCGTAACGGACCGGCATCGACGTGGCAATGGGTGCAGGCCTGGTTGCAGCGGTAACCCAGATTGACCTGCAGCGTCGTCAGCCGGCCGCGCCGCAAGGCCGGAAAGGCGGGCAACGCAGGCACGGGACGGCGTTCGTGGGGACTGTTCATGGAAACCTCGGCTCTGGCGCACGGCGCCCGAGCCGCGATGATTGCAACCGCGCGGGACCGAGGCAACGGGCGCGCCGCCTCGTGACGGATGAAATTGCATCGAAGGGCTGGCGCCGCGCGAAATCGCCCGTTAAAATTCACGCTCTACTCGTGTGGGGCCGTAGCTCAGCTGGGAGAGCGCCGCGTTCGCAATGCGGAGGCCGGGGGTTCGATCCCCCCCGGCTCCACCACTTCTTCTCGCAATTACTCTTTCTCAACCGACCGCCTGGCACGCAAGCCGCGGCCCAAGCGCTGTACGCGTGCGTCCCACCGCAACCAGCCCGCTGAAGCGCTTGCGCGCATTCCCGGGCCGCACCTGCAATTGCCCGCTTCGAGCCGTTTTCGGCGCGCCGCTTGCGCGCCCGGCTCGACACGTCGGACCCGTCGCGCGTCGCCAGCCACCGGAGGCCCCGCTGCGGGCAGCGCCGGGCAGCGCCGGGCAGCCCGGCTGTGGCCGCCCGGCCGAATGCAGCGGGCAATCACGACCTCTCCATCCCATCCGAGCCCCCTTGCCCCCGCGTGCTCCACGCGCGACCTCAAAGATTCGGTTTCACTATCCGGCCCAGAATGACGGAGCTCACTTAACTCCATAGCTTTTGAGGCGATATTAGCGTTTGAAGACTAATATCCACCCAAGAGAGGTGATCATGGGGCAAGCCCAATACACGATGCTGCGCGAGCAATTGGCGGAGGCGTTGCTGCGCGCGGCCGAACACCATGAAACTGGCCGTTTTGACGCCATCGAGGAGGGTTACAAGGCCCTCGAAAGCGAGCTTCGCCAGCACGGCGACGCGCACTTCCAGAAGCTACACTGCGCGCTCAATTTCTGGGACGGCTGGATTTTCGCCCACGGGACAGGATGGGTCGAGCACCAGCAGTTCCCGCGCGATGCATGGCCCGCGCTGGCGCGCTCCGTTGCCGCGGATCTGCTCGCAGACCGCGAAATTTCCGAGCCACGCGTGCGCTTCGAGTTCGACCTGACCGCGACCCTGCAACTCCCAAAGGGCTCTCTCAGGAATCCCTGGGCTTACTTCGACACGTCGGATCGGTAGGACAGCGCGCGACCTGCCGACCCGGCGCGGTGGCCGACTGGGGACTGGCCTGCCCCTGCCCGTGCCGGCGTGAGTTCAGCTCGTGGCGGTCGCGTGGCATGCTTCCCAAGTCAGTGGACCAAGCTGCGGCGTGCCTGCCGCCCCCCTCTCCCCGGAACGAAGGAGTCTGCAGATGAGCAACCCGCTTGCCGACGCGATCAGCGCGGCCGACCGTAAATTCCGTGGCGATGCCGCGCGGGCCCGGGCGACCTTCACGTCGCAATCCCGGCTTGGTGAAGGCTTTCGCTCAGAGGTCAGATTGCGCGGCCATACGCTGACCGTCGACGAACCCCATGGCATCGGGGGCGGTGATGCGGGCCCGACGCCGGTAGAACTCGTGCTCGCGGCGCTCGGCAGTTGCCAGGAAATCACCTATCGCGCCTTCGCGACCGCGCTCGGCATTCCGCTGGCGGGCGTGGCGGTCACGGTCGAGGGCGACATCGACTTTCGTGGTTTCTTCGCGATTGACGACAGCATCCGACCGGGCTTCGGGGGCATTCGTGTGCACGTGAAGCTCGACTCGACGGCAAGCGAACAGGAGCTGCAGCGCCTGATGGATATCGTCAATCGGCATTGCCCCGTGCTGGACATGCTGACGACCCCGGTGCCCACCGCCACGACCATGAGCCGCGAGGCCGACTGAGCGCGCTGACCGCCGGCGTTCGCGGCAACCCGCATCGTCCCGCACTGCCGGAATCGACGCGCGACCCGGTCCCGTTTACCTGCCCCCGGGCTGGCCTGCCGTGGCGCCAGGCCAGCATCATCGCTCGAAACGCCAAAATCACTTAATTAATTGATATTAAATAAATTATAAAATTTCAATCCTTCAGGTCGATAACAGCGAAAGCAACGAAAAAGACCCGGAGGAAGTGACCATGCACGACGGTGATTACGGCGCACTGCGCACGCGGCTGGCGGCATCCCTGAAACGCGACGCCGCGCTGCATCGGCTGGGACAGCCCGACAGGATAGGCCTCGGCTACGCGGCGCTGCGGGCGGCGCTGCTGGTGGGACGCGATCAGCGTCGCCAGAAGCTTGGCGTCGCACTCGATTTCTGGGACGCGTGGATCACGGCGCGGGACACCCGGTGGGTGCAGTACGACCACGTGCCTGCGGACCTTTGGCCGACGCTGGCGCTCGTGGTGGCGGCCGATCTCCACGCCGACCGTGACGTCACGGATCAGCGCGTGCGGCTCGCCTACGACCTGTCGATGACCTTCCAGCTCCCGCCGGGTTTGCTGCAGGGTCGGCTCGCCGGCATGTCCGATGCGAGCAGCGGCGCCGCCGAACACGCACTCGGGTGAACGCCTGATGCCGGGGCCGGCGCCCGTCCGCGCGCGAACGCTCCGACGCGTTCGGCCGGGCGCGCGACGGACCCGCGCTCAGTCCTCGAAATCGAATTCCTGGAACGGCATGTCGACGACGCTCGCCGCCCGATGGAGCCCGAAACTCCGCGGCCGTTCGAGGCTTGCGGTCAGGTCGAACGCGCGCCGCACGCGCGGATCCGTGATGTCACGGTCGGCGTCGAGATCGGCCGCCACGACGAGCGCCAGCGCCGGCCGCAGGAACTCCGGGATCTGGTCGTGTTCGAGCCAGTCGGTGTTGCGCGCAAGGATCCACGCGTCCCGGAAATTGAGCGCGACAATCAGCTTCTGGTAGCGCTGGTCGCCGCCGAAGCGCAGCGTCGACTGCACCTCCATGTAACCGGCGCCAATGCGTTCATAACGTTTGAGCTTGTGCAGCCCGGCGTCCCGTTTGAGGACCGCCGACAGCTGCTCCCTGATGGCCAGGTATTCCGATTCGCCCATGCACCCTCCCCCAGGAACGCGGCACCATGCCGCGTCGAGCGTCTCCTCAGCGGCAGATTGGGGGGAGGTTAATCTTTTTTATTTTTCAATCGTTTCAAAACGCTCAGAGCCCTGCACATCCCATTCCCAGGAGCGCGATTGCAGGCCGCCGAATCAACGCCGGCGGAGACGCTGGTCCAATGCGCGGAGCAGGTAGTCCAACTCGGCGGCCATCGAGTTGTACAGGGCATCGATCTCCACCCGCGCCCGCCGCTCGCTCAGCGCCTTTTCCAGGGCCAGGGCCGACAGTTGCACCTGCTGGGCGCCGACCTGCGCCGCGGCACCCTTCAGCTGGTGCGCGAGCAGACAGCCCTGTTGGCCATCACCGGCATCGATGGCCTCGCCGATCCGGCGCGGATAGTCGCGGTGGAAATCGGCGAACTTCCGCACCAACCCGACGTACAGGGACACCTGGCCGGACGCGAAGCGGAGGCCCCTCTGGACGTTGAGGCCCGGCACGCCTTCGAGCCCGGTCCGGGATTGGTCTGCCGGCACCGGTTCGACGGGGCTCGGCACCGCTGCGGCAGCAGCCGCGGGCGCGAGCCAGCGCGACAGCGTGGCGCCCAGCTGCTTCGGGTCGATCGGTTTCGCAAGATAATCGTTCATGCCGGCATCGAGGCAGCGCTCGCGGTCGCCAGGCAGCGCGTTCGCGGTCATCGCCACGATCGGGAGCGCCGCCCTGCCTGGCAGCCCACGGATCCGGCGGGTGGCCTCCAGTCCCCCCATCAGCGGCATCTGCATGTCCATCAGCACGAGCGCGTAGTCACCCTCGCGCACCCGCTCGACGGCTGACGCGCCATCCGTCGCGACATCGACGTCAAGTTCATGCTCGGCCAGCAGCGCGAGCATCACGTCGCGATTCATCTCGTGGTCTTCCACCAGCAGGACGCGGGCGCCGGCCAGGGCCGGCAGCGGCGCAGCCGCGGCCGAGGCGGGAACCATGGCGCGCGCCATGGCCTCCAGCAGGGCCTGGCGCGTCACCGGCTTGACGAGGGTTGCGGGCACACCGTCCCGCGACGCGGCAGGCAGCGCCGGCGCCCCGGCGCGTACCAGCAGCAGGAGCCTTGGCGCCGTCGCGAGCGCGAGCCTGTCCAGTGCCGCCGCAGCCGTCGAGCCAGGCAGGTCAGGCAGCGCCTCGTCAAGCAGGCACAGCTGGTATGGCCGGGCCTGCTCCTCGGCGGCGCGCAGCGCCGCGAGCGCGGCGCCCCCCTCACCTTTGCTCATGACATCGCAGCCGGCCGCGACGAGCATGCCGCGCAGCGCCTGCGCCGTGCGCGCATTCGGGCTCGCCACCAGCACCCGCCAACCCGCATACGCGGCGGCAGCGCTAGCCCCCGTCATGCGTTCGACGCCGAGCCGCGCCGTGAACCAGAAGCACGAGCCCTTGCCGACTTCACTCTCGACACCGACGTCGCCGTCCATCAGCTGGGCAAGCCGCTTGGCGATTGCGAGGCCAAGACCGGCCCCCGCGAAGCGCCGTGTCGCCGGGGGATCCACCTGCTGGAAACTCTCGAAGAGGAGAGGTTCGCGCCCCGCTTCGATGCCGACACCCGTATCGCGCACGTCAAAGCGCAGCAGCACGTCCCCGTCGAGATGCTCGACGACGCTCACCGCCACGACGATTTCGCCCTGTTCGGTGAACTTCACGGCGTTGTTCAGGTAATTCGTGAGCACCTGCCCAAGCCGCAGCGGATCGCCGACAACATGCATCGGCACCTCGGGCGCACAGTCGAAAATCAGCTCCAGCCCCTTGCTCGCAGCCGCTGCCGCGACCACCGTGACGGCGTTGGACACCACCTGCTCGAGCGCGAACGGAACGCGCTCGAGCTGCAGCTTGCCGGATTCGGTCCGCGACACGTCGAGGATGTCGTTGATGATCGAAAGCAGACGCTGGCTCGACGCGCCGATCTGCTCGAGGTGCTGGCGCTGCCGCGCGTCGACCCCGGTCTTCAGCAGCAGGTGGGTCATGCCGATCACGGCGTTCATCGGCGTCCGGATCTCGTGGCTCATGTTGGCGAGGAAATCGGCCTTGGCGCGCGCGGCCTCCTCCGCAAGGTCGCGCGCGCGCCGCGTCTCCTCCAGCACCCGGTGCTCGGCGGTGATGTCCTCGAAGGTCGCCACGAAAGTGCCTTCCGCCACGTCCTCGATCGCGAGTGGCTGCGCGGCGATGCGTCCCCAGAATGTCGTACCGTCACGGCGCACCAGCATGTGCTCCGTCTGGAAGGAGCCGGTCAGCCGGATGTTGGCCTCGCACTCGCGAGCGCAGCCTTCGAAATCGGCCTGGTCTGCGAACAGGCAGTTCATGTGCCGGCCGTCCATCTGCTGCTCGTCGTAACCGAACATCTCCCTGAAGCGACGGTTCACGGCAACGGCCATGAAATTGTTGATGACCAGGATTCCGCAGCCGACAGTATCGAAGATCGCCTGCTGCTCGGCGTTCGAGCGACGCAGCGACAGGGAGCGGGTTTCAAGTTGCCGGGTGCGTTCGGAGACGATGCGCTCGAGCTGATCGCGACGTCGCGCCAGTTCGGCCTGCGCCTGCTTGAAGTCGGTGATGTCGCGCAGCGCCGCGTGAATGACCCCCGCGCCGTCAACCCGGATCAGCGTCAGGCTCACCTCGGCAAGGAAGGTCTGGCCATCGCCACGCTGCATCATCCACTCGAGCCGCAGGGAGCCCGTGCGCTCGACCTCGGCGAGTGCGCGCGCGGCCTTCGCGGCGGACGCCTCGCCGTCGGGCTGGAACGCCGGCGCGAAGTCGCGCGGCGCGAGGCCGATCATGTCTTTCATGTCGCGCACGCCCAGTTGCGCAAGCGCCGCCTGGTTCGCCGCGATGTACCGCCCGTCCTCGAGCAGCACCACCGCCTGCCGGGTGTCTTCGAACAGCACCCGGAAGCGTTCCTCGCTTTCCCGCAGCAGCTGCGCCGCGCCCAGCCTGTCGACGGTGCTGGAGATGCGCTCCGCGATCGCGTCAAGCAGCTGCCGCTCCTCGCGCGTGAACGGCCCGTCGTCCCGGGTCGGCCGCGGCACCACGTAGCCCACCGCCACGCCGCCGTGGGTCGTGCCGGCGATGCGCACCGGCGCGGACATGTGCGCCACGCTTGCGTCGAAGTTCCCGCTGTCGATTCGGCAGTCGTCGACCGCAATGCGGGCGACGACATATTCGGGCCTGCTCCAGCCGCTCAACATCGCCTGCAGGGCCTCTCGCAGCACATCCGCC
The DNA here is from genome assembly GCA_943370145.1 of Hydrogenophaga intermedia. Taxonomy (GTDB): domain Bacteria; phylum Pseudomonadota; class Gammaproteobacteria. The sequence goes on from CALRPY020000003.1 coordinate 45,055, forward strand.
AGCGGTTGCAGGGGAGCGTCGGTCGCGCGGAAGACCGCATGGAGGCAGCGCTGCTGCCGTACGCGATCCGCGAGCAGGTGCTGGGCCTGCCGGAGATCGCGGGTCTGGCGCCTGACTTCGGCGCGCATCATCAGCGACCATGCGAGGAGCAGACCGAAGCACAGCGCCAGACCGGCCAGCAGCGGTGGAATGAATCGCAACCACGTCGCCGGGGCCGGCAACGGCGGGGGCAGCCATTTCTCGAGCAGTTCGCGTTCGACGCCGGCGGTCATCCTGGCGCGGCCTTCCTCGAGCAGGCCGCGCGTGACCGGATCGTCCCTGCGGACCGCGCGATGCATGCCGGCTTCGTAGAGTTGGAATGCCGGCCGGAAGACGGTGTGAGCGCCCTCCCGATACATGAAGTGGCTTGCCGGGTATTCGCCGACGCAGAGAATCGTGACCTGCCGACTCAGGGCACCGCGGAGCAGCGCCGCAAGGCTGTCATAGCGCTGGACCCCGACGCCGCCGGTCGCGAGCAGTTCGTCGCAGGCAGTGGCGCTGACCACGCCGACCCGCTGGCCGCGCAGGCTCGCCCTGCTGTCGATGCCCGACACCGCTGCGTGGACGTAGATGTCGACCGACGATTTGGCATAGGCGGCGCCGAGTTCGTAGCGCGCCTCGCGTTCGGGCGTTTGGAGCAGCGGGTCCAGCACATCGACCTGGCCCGACTCGAGCATGCCCTGCCCTTCGCTCGGGGACACCGGCACGAGTTCGACCCGGGCACCGGTAGCCTCCTCCCACCGCCGCCACCATTCAGGCACGTAGCCGTCGAGATGGCCCATCGCGTCACGGTAGACGAAGGGCGGGTAGTCGCTCACGGTCGCCACCCGCAGCACGCGTGGCGTATCCACGCCACCGCTCGCCAGGCTGGTCAGCAGGCCTGCACACAGCGCCACGCAGCGCACCCAGCGGTGCCTGCGTCCGGAATTCGATGAAGGGCACATTGAGCAGCCGGCAAAAGAGCGCACACGCCCGCCTGCCGGCAGGGTCATTGATGCTGGAAACGTCCGAACAGGGATTCGAATTCACTGTCGTCGACGTGGACTTCCTCGACCCGCAGCGTCATTTGCCGGTCGACCGCCGTGCGGACGAGGTCGTGCACCTTGATGAGCAGGTCCATCGGGACACTGGCAAAGCGGAAGTCCGTCACGGCGAGGCCGATGCCCTCCGTGGTCTCGATCGCCAGTGGCATCACCAGCGGCATCAGGTCGTTGGCGAGCATCGTCTCGAAGCCGCGGTAGATGCTGCCGAAGAAGGACAGCACGTTCTCACCGGTGCCGGCGACGAGGCGGCCCATCACGCGGCGCCGCGTCGAACTGAGATCGACCGGAATGTGGCAGTGATCCGGGCCGAGGAAGGACAGGCTTTCCCAGGCCTTGCCCTTGACGTCGACGATGGCGCCGACGATGCCGAGGTCCCAGCACGGGGCGACCTGCGAAGACGTGATGCCGTCACACAGGCCGCGGTCCTTGAAGACCAGCTGGGACTTGTCCTTCACGAGGAAACCGATGTAGACCTTCCCATTACGGTGCCGGAGCATCGGGAATTCGCCGAGACCGCGCTCGAACATCGCGGTGTACATCGCAAGGGTGTCGGAAACGTCGGGCATGTCGCTCACTCCGGGGGCTCGGTCGCGCACGGGGCGCGGGCCGGCCCTGCGCGTGTTTGCAGTATGGGATCGGATACTCACATGCTAGGTCATTCGGACGACCCGTGACCATCGTTCGCGCCGCGCGCCGAGTCAGCGCGCATGGCGGGCGGCGACCGCCAGGATTTCCAGCGCAATCTCGGGTCGGCTCGCGAGCGTGCCGGCGTCGAAACCGTCCGCGAAACAGGGCGCGAGATGAGGGCGCGCGTCGACCTCGGCCTGGCCGAGCCGGTGCGAGGCCATCCGCCATTGCCCGAAATGGCGGTCCACGATGAACCGCCGGTCGACCACGGTGATGTCGGTGTGCCGCGGATCCTGCTCGATGCGATTGAAGGTGTTGATCACCGCCCGTTCCTCGCCCTCTATCAACTGCAGGAAACTGCCGGCCGGATAGAGCAGGAGACCGGTGACGTCCAAGCGGGCGTTGTGCCGTGCCGACGAGCGGCGGATGGCGTCGAAGAACGGCGTGCCCCATTCGGCCAGGCCCGTGCTGACCTAGGTGAGGGCGACTGGTGGCATCGGCGCTCAATTCCTGCCGGACGGTCCCCGACCAGCTCGCGACGGGTGCCGGCATCGCACCGCCCGGAGGCGCAGCCGGCGGCGGCCTCGTCGACTGCTTCGGGCGCTGGCGCTTGCACGGACAGGGGCCGCACTTCGTTCACTGGAACCTGGCGGCGTCGACCCTCGGGCAAGAGGCTAATCCCGATGTGGGTCAGCCGCGCAAAATGCCGCCGGGCGGACAGGTGCTCAAGCGGGAATTCATCCAATCCGGATTGACCGGACGGTCATCCTCACCGGCCAGGGGAACAGCCGGCCGCGGCGCACAGGCACGCACCACCGTCGGCACGGGAGATCAGGCGGCGCTGAGGCTTGCAAGCACGTGCTGGCAGCGGTTGACGAGGTCGTCCACCACGATGGGCTTGGTGATGTAGTCGACCGCACCACCGCAGAGGCCACGCTCGATATCGTCCACGGCATCCGCCGCAGTGACGAAAATGACTGGAATCCGGGCGGTGCGGGCGTCACTTTTCAGGCGCGACATCACGCCGTGGCCATCGATGTCGGGCAGCACCACGTCGAGCAGGATCAGATCCGGGCAGGGCTCCTTGCGCGCGATCTCCAGCGCATCCAGGCCGCTGCGGGCACTGCGGACCTCGAAATACGGCAGCAGCACTTCTTCCCTCCCGGAAACCATGAAGGGCGCGTCATCGACGATGAGCACGGTCTTCTTCCTGCAAGAAACGGGATTCATAGCTTGAATAATCGGTAAACTTCACGTAAGCGTCCAGTAAAAGGGCCGCCAAGCGTGTTTCGGACCGTTTCGGCATCATTGCTGCGTAGCGCCAACCTGCAAGCCTTGCCGCGTCGCGTGTCCCCTCGAACCGGATGCCGGGGGCGTGTTCGCGCCGGCCGGGCCGGCGAGGCTTTACCCCATTGTCGTGATGCAGCGGCGACCGGGTCCGGGCATAGTCCGGGGTGGCCGTGCCGAAGCGCTGCCCCTCGCTGGCGAAGCGACAGCCCCGGCTTGCCCCGGGGCACGTGAGAATCGACGCGGGTGGCGCCCCCCGCGCGGCGCGGCCAATCCGCCAACACGCTTGATGGAGGTCTCATGCAAGTAGGATTCGTCATGACTGCCACTGCGCAGTCCGGCCCTCTGCCGACGCTGGCGCAGCGTGCGGAGGATATCGGTCTCGACTCCCTGTGGATTCCCGAGCACCCGATCATTCCGCGTGGGGAACTGACGCCCTATCCGTTCGGGGGCCCCCTGCCTGAGCACTACGGCCGTTGGGTCGACCCGTTCATCGCGCTGACCGTGGCCGCCGCCGCGACCCGCCGCATCAAGCTCGCCACCGGCATCTGCCTGTTGCCGGAACGTGAGCCCATCGTGACCGCCAAGGCCGTCGCCAGCCTCGACTACTACTCGGGCGGGCGCGTCATCCTCGGTATCGGCGCCGGCTGGCTGCGCGAGGAAACCGAAGTGATGGGTGCCAACTTCGCGACGCGCTGGCAACGCATGCGGGAATGCGCCGAGGCGATGCGCGCGCTGTGGACCGAGGAATCGCCGTCCTACGACGGCAAGCAGATCCGCTTTCCAGCGGTGCGCTGCGAACCGAAACCGGTGCAGCCCGGCGGCCCGCCGTTCCTGCTCGGGGGCCACGGCGAGAAGTCCCTGCAGCGCATCGCGCGCCACTACGACGGCTGGTGCCCGCTTGCGCAGGATCCGGAGACGTATCGTGCCGAAGCGGACGAATTGCGCGCACTGACGCGTCAGGCCGGGCGCGATCCTTCGCGCATCCAGTTCAGCCCGTTCGTCGACCCCGAGGGTGGTCGGATTTCGACGGAGACCCTGAAAGCCTACGCGGCAGCGGGTGTCGACCGCATCGTGATGTTCTCGCAGGGCCTGGTCGAGGACGTCGCCAACGGCGGCGCGTCGGACTGGCTGGACAAGGCGGTCGATATCGTCGCGCGCGCACGCGCGCTCTGAGGCCATACCGGCGGCGGCCGCCGCAGGGGCGCAGGCCGCCGGGAGATGCCCGCGGCGTGGCGGGTGGTCGTCACGCCCGGCCCGCAGCGGGCACTCCGCCGGCCAACCTGCTTCAGCGCGCGGCCTCCGCCGGCCACTTCTCGCGCCAGTCACGGTCGAAGTCCGCGACCGTGATCGCCTTGCGCAGACTGAGGTCCGGGTTCAGCAGTTCATAGATCACGTCGGTGTCGGTACGCATGCTGAAGAAGATGATCGCGGGCGCGTCGCCGCTGCCTTCGATATGTACTTCACCTTCGCCACCGATCGAATAGCTGCCCGCCGGCTTGACCTTGACGACCTCGCCTTCCGGCGTCTGTTCACGCACGCGCAACTCACCCTCGAGCACCAGGGTCGTCGTCGTCGCGGCGTGCCGGTGATACAGGCACTCGCTGTTGGCTTCGAACTTCACGAGCATGTCGGTCTGCCGGGCCGGCACGTCGACGTGCAGCAGCTTGTAGTAGCAGCCCTGCGTGATGAACGGGCGCCATTCGATCCCGGCGTCCGCGAAGTGATTGGGCAGGCCGGGCGCAGTGCTGTCGGCGCCCGACGGAATTCTGGTCTGTTGGCTCATGCAAGTTCTCCGTACTGGTCGTCAGCGGCTCCTCGATCCGCGCATGAATCCTGGTTTCACCACGGAGGACACGTAGCTCACGGAGAAGACGGGTTTCCTGACGGGATTGTTCGCAGCGGCGGCAGTCCCCCGTTGCGTTGCCGCCAATCCAGCCTTTTGTCTCCACCTCGTGTTCTCCGTGCTCTCAGTGCCCTCCGTGGTGAGAACAGCCCCCGGGCGCCTGTCGGCAGAGCGTGTCACCCGGGTCGGGATACCGCGTCCATCACATGTAGTGCGGCATCACCTCGCGGCCGAAGCGTTCCATGATGCGCTTGCAATCATCAAGCGGCAGGTAGCCCTGGTCGCCCTGCCAGATGAACCACTCGGGGTTCGCAGCCTCGACCAGCTTGTCCATTTCCCGGCGCACGTCGTCGGCGTTGCCACTCAGGGTGAAGTGCGCGCGGTCGAAGCGGTCCATGGTGATCTCGGACAGCGGCAGCGTCTGGCCGGGATACTTCAGGTCGTCTTCCGGCAGGCGGAAGGCATCGGTGAAACCGAAGTAATGCGCCCAGCCCGGCCAGCCGGTACCCATCAGGCCCTTCATCGCCAGCGCGTGCGCCTCGGCCCGGGTGTCGGCCATGTAGACGCCGCGGAACACGCCGATGTTCTCGCCCAGCGCAAGCTGGCGGCCGTGCTTGGCCGCTTCCTCGACGTGGATTTCGGCGAAGCGGCGCAACTCGACGAAGTCGGCGACGAGCAGCGTCGGGATCAGCCCTTCGCGCGCGGCCCAGCGGATGGTCGCCTCGCTCTGCGAGAAGGCCTGGAACAGCATCGGGTGCGGCTTCTGGAAGGGCTTGGGCACGATGTCGATCGCGACGATGTTGCCGTTGTCGTCGACCTCGCCGGGTGAACCGTAACGCCGGGTCCATTCGTGCGCCGGCCACGGCGTACCGGTCTCGAAAGGATTCGGGTACTGGTAATGCTTGCCCTTGTAACGGAAGGCCTTGTCGCCCCACGCGAGCTTCAGGATCTCGTAGACCTCCTGGAAGGCTTCGCGGTTGACGGCGTCGTTGTCGGGCTGCGTGTCCTTCGTATTCATCGCCGCGGCGCCGACGTGCAGTTGCTGCGCCATCTGGTTCAGCCAGCGCGACTGGTAGCCGCGCGCGAAGCCGCAGAAGGTGCGGCCCTTGGTCAGCTGGTCGAGCCACGCAATTTCGAGCGCCAGCCGCAGCGGGTTCCAGCCGGGCAGCACATAGCCGATGGGACCAGCCATGATCTTCTTCGTGTGCATCAGCACGTGCTGGGTCAGCAGTGGCAGGCTGCCCATCTCGCCGCCCTCGGTGTGCAGGTGGTGCTCGGGGAAGGTCACTGCGCTGAAGCCCAGGTCCTCGGCGAACTGCGACAGCTCGACGATCTCGTCGATCATCTGCTGGAAGCGATCGTTGTTGGCCGCGATCGGTCGCAGGCGTTCGCGGTCCTCGAGCGTGCCCGGGATGGCGGGGTAGAAGAAGAACATGAATTTCATCGAGACCTCCGGATTTCGTCGTTGATCGCCCACGGTCTGCGCCGGGTGCAGCGGGCCAAGTCTCGGCGCGCGCCGCTCGCGCGGGAATGACGGAATGTGTAAATTTCTTGACATTTGGTGACAGCAACCGGGCAAAACATGGTCGCAGACAAACCCGCACGGCCGCGCGGCGGCCGGTCACCGGAGTACCTCTTCGGCGGCACGATGCTGCGCCCTTTCCGCCTCGCCTATGGCCTGTCACCGGTCATCGAGGTCCTCGAGCGGGATGGCCACGCGATCGGGCCGCTGCTCGAGGCCGTCGGCATTCCGCGTTTCGCGCTCGAGGAACCGAGCTACCGCATCCGCTTCGAGCAGGAACTGGATTTCATCCGCCTTGCGCTGCGCCGCCTCGGCCTGCCACACGCGGGCATCGAGATCGGCCAACGCTATCACCTCGCGCTGTTCGGCGTGCTGGGCCTGGCCGCTTCCTGCGCGCCCACCGTGCGCGAGATGTTCCAGTGCGTGCCGTCGTACCCGACGCTGGCCTGGGGCTGCATCGAGGAAGCGGTCTGGCGCGAGGGCGACGAGGAATACGTGGCGTTCTACGGGAATGCGGAGGTTGGCGACCTCGCGTCGTTTTTCGTCGAGCGCGACACCGCCGCCACGCTCACGCTGTTCCGGCAGACCCTGGGTCCGCAACTGTCACCCGTTTCCGTGCGCTTCAGTCACCCGGCGCCGCCCGACCCGCGCCCGTACGACGCGTTCTTCCGCTGCCCGGTGCTGTTCGAGGCCAAGGGCAACCAGATCCGCTTCAGCCGCGAGGTCTGGGACGCGCCCCCTCCCCAGTCGAACGCGATGTCCTATCGTTTCTTCATCAACCAGTGCCGGCGACTCGCGGCGGTGATGGAGGAGCCACTCAGCTACAGCGACGTCGTGCGCAGCCGCTTGCGCGCCTGCACGCCGTTGCCGTCGCTGATGGACATGGTGACCGAACTCCACCTGACCAAGCGCACGCTGCAGCGGCGCCTCGACGACGAGGGCACGAGCTTCTCGATGCTGTTGAACGAGGTCAGGCGCGAGCGCGCCACGGAACTGATGGGACGCGGGGATCTCGGCCAGGGCGAAATCGCGTGGCGTCTCGGCTTCGAGGATGCGAGCGCGTTCTCGCGCGCATTCAAGACCTGGACCGGCCAGCCGCCGCGTGCGGCCAAGATGGCGGCACTGGGCCCGGGGAAGGGGAATCGACGGGCGCGCCGGCGACGCACCGCGAGCACGTGAAGCCGACTCATCGGCTGGTCCGGCGCGGCCGGCGTGCCGGCGCGCGGCCTGGCTGACAGCCATCCCCCGCGCAGCACAGGGCGTCCGCCACCAAAACAACCTTGACGTTCACGTTAATCAATCCGTGCGAAACTGGGCCGGCGCCGCGCTCCGGTGTGCGAAGTTCGCGGAGACGCGGCGCTGGCCTGGAGCGGCCGTCTCTCTCTGATATCGCCGCTTACCATCTGATCTGTATCAAGAAACTCCCGTAACCTCGAGCAACGCATGCAATGCGCCAATGAGGCGCCGCCAGTTGCGACACCAGTCGTCGCCCGGATCCGGCGCGCCGCGATTGCTTTACGTGCAGGGAAAGCAGTGCGGAATCTGATTTCCCGCATCGGCGAGGCCCGGACTTCAGGCATTGCGCGAAGGTCAGCAGCGACCCAGCCTGAGGTCTTGTTGACGTAAAGATAAGGTTTAGAGCAAGGACATCCGGACTGTGTCGTCACACTGGAGCGTCCGCGAACCAGGACCGGTATGTATCCCACAACCCGCGCAGACCGGTGACGCGCCGCCATGACCACTGGCGTTCATTGAGGTATCACGTGCCTGCCTCTAGAATGCTGCGCCGCATTCAATTTCGAGGCTGGAGCCCCCTGCATGAATCTCGACCGTGTCGATTCCGGTAACGCGCTGCCGGAGGAATTCAACGTCATCATCGAAATCCCGATGAATGCCGACCCCGTGAAGTACGAAGTCGACAAGGACACCGGAGCGCTCTTCGTCGATCGATTCATGATGACGGCGATGCACTACCCGTGTAACTACGGCTACATCCCCCACACGATTGCGGACGACGGCGACCCGGTCGACGTCCTGGTGGTGACACCATTCCCGGTCACGACCGGCGCGGTCATCCGCTGCCGGCCGATTGGCGTGCTGCTGATGGACGACGAGGCTGGCGGCGACGCCAAGCTGCTGGCAGTGCCGATCGACAGGATCCTGCCAATCTACAAGCACTGGAGACGCCCCGAGGACCTGCAGCCCGAGCGGCTGATGCAGATCCAGCACTTCTTCGAGCACTACAAGGACCTCGAACCCGGCAAGTGGGTCAAGGTGAAGAGCTGGGGCGGGCCCGACGTCGCCAAGGAGGAAATCCTCGCCGGCATCGCGCGCTACAAGGCCGCCGAGGTCAAACCGAAGTTCTGAGAGGGCCCTGGCCTAGGGCGCGGCGGCCCGCGCCTCCCGCCGGATGTAATGCTGGAGCGCCTTGCGGTCGGCAGCCGTGAGTTCGGTGAAGCGGGGCATGCCTGCCATCTGCCGCGAGCCGCCCATGACGTCCCCGAAGGCATCCTCGTAGAGCGGAATCGACGACGCCCGCAAATCCGGCGCATAGCCGCCGGACACCGCCCCCGCCCCGTGGCACAGCACGCAATGCTTCGCCCACAGCTTGTTGCCCTGCTCGGCCAGCAGGCCGTCGACCTCGAAATCCGCCTGGGCGAGCGGCTGGGGAAAGACCGGCGGGGGCATCGCCGGCATGCTCGCCGCGCCTTTCAGGCTGAAGCTCAGCAGCTGTCGCGGCTGCGCCTTGTAGGCCCAGCCGTGCTGGCGATTCATCGAGCCGCCTATTGCCGGGCCCGCGCCACCCCAACCCACCAGTAGCGCAACGTGCTGCTCGCCATTCTCGGTGTAGGTGACGGGCGGCGCCGAGATGCCCAGCCCCGCGTCGAAGGTCCACAGCGGCGCACCGGCGGCGGCGTCATAAGCGACGAACTTGCCGTCGACCCGTCCCTGGAACACGAGCCTGCCCGCGGTCGTCAGCGTGCCTGCATTCCAGGAGCCCGGCAGTTCCTGGCGCCACACCTGCCGCTTCGCCACCGGATCCCAGGCCATCAGTGCGGCGCTGCCGGCGCTCGTCGGCACGTCGTCATGGAGGAAGTGCACACCCGGATCGATGTAGAAATCCGGTGACTGCCAGCGCACCGGGTCGATGCCCTTGTCCGTGAAGAAGCCCGGCAGTTCATGCACCGGCAGGTAGACCAGGCCGGTGCCGGGGTTGAACGACATCGCGTGCCAGTTGTGGACGCCGATCGGCCCCGGCCAGACCAGTTCCTCGCCGTCCTCGTAGCGCGCGCCTTCGCGCTCCACCGGCCGCCCGGTGGCGAGGTCGACGTGGGTCGCCCAGTCGACCTTGCCGATCTTGTCGGCTGAGATCAGTTTGCCGGTCGCGCGGTCCAGCACGTAGAAGAAGCCGTTCTTCGGCGCGTGCATCATCGCCTTGACCGGCTTGCCGTCGATCGTCAGATCCGCCAGCACCATGTCCATGTTCGAGTTGTAGTCCCAGGTCTCGCCCGGCACCGTCTGGTAGTGCCAGGCGTACTTGCCGGTGTCGGCGTCGAGCGCGACGATCGAGCACAGGAAGAGGTTGTCGCCGCCGCCGGGGCTGCGCAGCTTCCGGTTCCAGGGCGAGCCGTTGCCGGTGCCGATGTAGATGCGGTTGAACTCGGGGTCGTAGGTGAAGCCGTTCCACGCGTTGCCGCCGCCGCCATGCTTCCACCACTCGCCGGTCCAGGTCCTGGCCGCCATCTCCTGGGTTTCGTCCTCGAAGCCGTCGGCCGGGTTGCCGGGCACGATGTAGAAGCGCCAGGCCTGCTGGCCCGTTTCGGTGTCGTAGGCGGTCACGTAGCCGCGATTGCCGCCGACTTCCGTGCCGCCGTTGCCGATGATGACCTTGTCCCTGAAGACCCGCGGCGCGCCGTTGATGTACATCGGGAGCTTGGGGTCGATGGTCTGCGCGCTCCACGCTTCCTGGCCCGTCCGCGCGTCGATCGCGATGAGTCGCCCGTCGCCCGTCGCAACGAACACCCGCCCCTTCCAGTAGGCGACGCCACGGTTCGAGTCCCAGAAAATCCGCTGGCGGTCGCCCGCGCGCTCCAGGGTCTTCGGGTCGTAGGTCCACAGGACCTTGCCAGTGGCTGCGTCAACGGCGCGCACGACACTGAAACTGCCGGTGAAATACATCACGCCATCGACCACGATCGGGGTCGCGAGCAGGGTGCGATCGCCGGGCAGCTCCAGCGCCCAGTCGAGCTTGAGTCCGGCGACGTTGCCGGTATTGATGGCATCGAGGGGACTGTAGCGCTGCTCGCTGTAGGTGCGCCCGTAGGACAGCCAGTTCGCGGCCTGCCGCTCGTCGGCGATACTCGCGCCGTCGACCGTCGTGGCGGCCAGCGCGGCGCTGCCCGCCGTCGCGAGACCCAAGCCTGCCGCCAGCATGTATCGACGTGCCCGCATGATTGCCCCCGGAGTTTTTTTAGATGCAGTGCCCGGATTATGGTGAGCGGGTGGGCGCGCAAACAACCCTGCACTGCGGCATCGCGGTGTAGTGGCCGGCTTGTGCCGTGTCGACCGATATCGCGCCGGGTGCTCGATGCCCGGGTCGGCGCCGTCCACAAGCCCGGCCGACGTGCATGCCGGTCACCGCGGCGCCACGCCATCCGGCGGAAATTGGCGATCGTTCGCGTGACTGACATCGGGACATCGGCGCTGCCGCAGCGCTCTGGCATACTCGGGCGGCATGCGGCGAGGAACCGGACACGCCGCGAAGCAAACTTCAGCAAGGAGACCGACGATGAAGCTCTATTACGCCCAGGGTGTGTGTTCGCTGTCCCCCCATATCTGCCTGCGCGAGGCGGGACTGAAGTTCGAACTGGTGAAGGTGGATATCCGCGCCCACACGCTCGACGACGGCGGCGACTACCTGAGGATCAACCCCAACGGTTACGTGCCGGTGCTCGAACTCGACAACGGCGAACGCATCACCGAAGGACCGGCAATCGTGCAGTACATCGCCGATCTCGCGCCGGCCGCCCGCCTCGCGCCGCCGAACGGCACGCTCGAACGCACGCGACTGCATTCCTGGCTCAATTTCATCAGCGCCGAGATCCACAAGGGCTACTCGCCGCTGTTCAATCCGGCGGCGAACGATGAGTTCAAGGCTTGGCAGCGCCAGCGCCTCACCGAGCGCCACCTGTGGCTGGCCGAACAGATCGGCGGGAAGCAGTACCTGATGGGCGAGCAGTTCACCTGCGCGGATGCCTACCTGTTCACGACGCTGGGCTGGATGGGCTTCGTGGGCCTCGACCTCGCGCACTTTCCGGCGCTGATGGCCTATCGCGAACGCGTGGCGTCACGTCCCCGCGTGCGGGACGCGCTGAGGGCGGAAGGCCTGATCGAGTAAGGAGCGCGGCGGCGCCGCGCCCCGGCGGCATCGGGCAATTTCACGGGTCATGGGCGGGCCAGGCATCGCCTGCCATGACGAACGAGCCTCTCAACGCGGCGTGTCCACCCGCACCAGGACATCGTCGCGCGAACCCCGGCGCGCGCGGCGGACTTCGGTCACCGCCAGCGGCAACAGTTCGGCCAACCTGTCGGATCGCACGACCGCCGCGAGCGGCCCGGCGGCCGCGAGCGCCGCCAGTTGCGACACGTCGTCGACGGCCCGCACCCGGGCATTCGCCGCGTAGACGTAGAGGCTCGGGCTCACGCCCAGCGTCACCAGCCTGCGCCCGGCCATCACTTCCGCGCTTGCCGCGTCGGCGAGCGCCTGGCCATCGAAGCGCTCCTTGCTCCAGAGCACGCCGGTGAGCGCGGCGCCCGGCCAGATCCACGCGACGATGACTGCGGTCGCCGCGAGCGCCGCAAGCCCTCGCATCGCGGGCGCGCCGTCGTCGCGCAAGCGCAGGCCGCGCCAGGCGGCAAGGCCCAAGGCAAGACCGGCCAGCAGGCACAGGATTGGTGGTGTGAGGTAGGCGATGCGTCCGCTGGCGACCAGCACCCAGCCCGCGCATCCCGCGGCGAGCAGCCCCTGCACGACCAGCGCGAGCTGGAGCAGCTGGCGCGGCCACGGCTTCAATGTGGCGCCGAACAGCACCGCGAGCGGGCGAGCGATCACGAGCACCAGCGGGACGATCAGCGGCAGCATGTAGAAATGACGGAACTGGCTGCCGAACGACAGGCCCAGCGCCGCAATCAGCAGCGGCCACCACAGCCAGCCGGTATCGCGCCGGGCGGGCCGGAGGGCGAGCCCGCCCAGCGCGAGCACGACCAGCGGGAGCCAGGGCAGCAGCAGTTCGAGCGGGCGATAGAGATAGTAGGCGCCGAGCCGCGACCATGCCGGCGCCAGCAGTGAACCCGCGAGCTGACTGTGGCCGAGGGTGTCGCCGTCGATCTGCAGGCGCAGCCAACCCCACCACGCGACGGCCGGCAGCGCGACGATCGCAAGCCCGTGCAGGGGCCGCAGCGCGCGCCACACCGCCTGCGGCTGGCGCGTCATGAGCGCCGCGTTCGCCAGGAGCCCCAGCAGCGCCAGCGCCGGCATGTGGGGTCCCTTGGTCAGCGTCGCGAGCGCGAAACTTGCCCACATCGCATGGATGCCCGCGCGGCCGGGCGCCGCGCCGCCCGGGTCGCGCAAGGCCGTGATGCCGCTGGCCAGCATCGCAGAGGTGAAGAAGGCGTACAGCAGGTCCGGGCGGGCGTCATGAGTGAAGCTGAAGAAGCCCGCGCTGCTGACGAGGAGCAGCGCCGCGATGAGCGCCGTCGCGCGATCGAACAGGCGCGCACCCAGCCACAGCGTCAGGGCCAGGATGCCGAGGCCCGCCCCCACGGACACGAGGCGTGCGTGGGACGGTGCGACATCGGGCAGACTGCCCGCGCCCGCGGCGACGAGCCCGGTGAGCCAGTAGTTCATCGGTGGCTTGTTGAGCCGTGGCATGCCGTTGAAGTAAGGCACCAGCCAGTCCCCGCGCGCGCTCATCTCGCGCGTCGTCTGCGCGACGAAGATTTCGTGGGAATCGAGCGGTATGCGGTCGATGCCGGGCAGTGCGACCACCAGCGCGAGCGCGAAGAGCAGCGCACAGCAGGCCCACCAGACAGGACGTCGATACAGGAACCCGTCGCGGGCCGGCACCTGGCCGGCCAGGACTTCGTCGATGACTTCTCTGTTCATCGGACGCAAGCGCCCACGTCTATACGGGTCGACGCGCGTGCGGGCGCCAGGCGCAGCGGCGGCGGGGAAGACGGACGGCAGGAGCGGTTCAGCACGGCGCTTTCGGTCTGGATGGGAGGGCGCTCAAGGTAGCGGCTGAAGCGCGGGGCGGCAATCGGCGTCACCTGCGTCCGCCGCGCCCGCTTTGACAGCGCCCGCAGCCCGTCTCTATGGTGTCGGCATGCTCCCATGAACGGAATCCAGCCATGTTCTTCGCCACCGCCGACGGCATGCGGCCTGCGCCCTTGTCGCACAATCCATTCAATGCCCTGGTGATGCCGCGTCCGATTGCGTGGATCAGCACGGTGGACGCTGACGGCATCGCCAACCTGGCGCCCTATTCCTACTTCAACGCCGTCGCCGCCGAGCCGCCGTACGTGATGTTCGCGCCCAATGCCGTGGCGCCCGGCGCGGCGAAGGACACCTATCGCAACCTGGCCGCCGTGCCCGAGTTCGTGGTCAGCCTGGTCTGCGAAGCCGACGGCGAGGCAATGAACTGGACCTCCAAGGGCTATCCGCCGGGAGTCGACGAGTTCGATGCCTGCGGCATCGCCCGCCTGCCCGGCACGCTGGTGCGTCCGCCACGGGTGGCAAGCGCCAAGGCCGCGCTCGAGTGCCGGGTCTACCAGACCGTGCACCTTCCGCCCCGGGGTGGAAGGGAAAACCACGTCGTGATCGGCGAGGTCGTCGGCATCCACATCGCCGACGATGTGATCACGCCGCAGGGCCTGGTCGACGAACGCCTGCTCGCCCCCCTCGCCCGCCTCGGCTACATGAACTACGGCAGCCTGGGCGAAATCTTCGCGATGGCCCGGCCGGACTGACTACCGGCGGCTGCAGGCGGCGGCGGCGCAGCCGATAACGCGAACTGACTCCATCCCGAACTCGAGGGCAATCATGGCCACCCCACGCATTCCCACCTGCCCGTTGTACGGCCTGCTCCGCATGGGCGAAATCGCCGAGTTCAACGCGCGGCGCGCGCAGGGCGAATCCTGCGATCTGGTCGGCTCCGACCTGAGCCGCCTCGATCTGCGGGGACTCGATGCCAGCGGGCTCGATCTACGAGACTGTTACTTCCGCATGTCAGATCTGCGCGGCATCGATTTCCGTGATGCCATCATCGAGGGCGCAAGCTTCGCCCAGGCGCACGTGTCGGGCTGCTACTTCCCGAAGGCGCTGAGCGCCGTTGAACTGCGTGTCGCGCTCGAATACGGCACGCGGGTGCGCTACGGAGTCTGAGCGGGCGCGTCACGCACCCCATTCGGCCACCCGCCCGGACGGCCCGCCGTGGTGCGGGCCTCCGCTCGCGGGCTGGCGCCAATCAGCGCCTGCGGGCGGCCGATTGCTGGACCAGGCAGGACGCCGCGTTTCCGGCGCGGCGAGGTGAAAAAATACGGGAAGCAATCTGGCGACGCCCTCCCGTCCCGCGCTCACTCCCGATCGTGCTCATGCGCGGCGTCGTGGTCGTGCGCCAGGTCATGGTCGTGAACATGCTCATGCTGATGCATGTCACCATGGACATGGTCATGTTCGTGATCATGTTCGTGATCATGTTCGTGATCATGGTCGTGCGCACCGGCCTGGGCATTGCGCAAGGCCTCCCGCGCAGCTGCCAGTGCGTCGGCCGCCACCAGGCGTTTGCCCTGCATCAGCTTCTCGGCCGCCGCGAGCCACAATTCGTAGTACGGCGTGTGCGGCATGCGCTCGCGGTCGGCGGCGATTTCACCGCTCAGCGCGTCCACCCACTCCTGCCACTCGAAACGGCCCTGCTGGTGCAGGTGCACCACCAGCGCGAATGCCTTCGCTTCCCATGGCGCCGCGAACACGACGCCGTCGCCGTCCTTCGGGATGCCGGGGACCTTCGCCAGATCCGGCTGCGTGGCGCAGGCTGCCCCGGCGCTCATGCGGCGGGAACCATGTAATCGTCCCACACGTCGACGACGATGAAGTCACGCTCGCCGCCCTCACGCCCCCACACTTCTTTCGCGCTGAACTTCACACTGTAGACGTGCTGCGGTTTCTCTCCCAGTCCGTGCGCGTGGGCATCGGGAAATGCGAAGACGCCGTAGTCACGTTCGACGCTGCCGCGCTTGCCGCGCAGGTAGCGCGGAAGACGCGTATGTCCCCGCGGATTGAGATTGAGTACGCGGATCTGATCGCCGACCTTGAAGCGCGGCGCGAGTTCGACGTCGACACGCGCGCTGGCGCCGACGAGCGTCGCGGCCAGCGCCTGTTCCGTATTGATGGCCATCAGGCGGCCTCCCCTGCAATCCGCGCGCAGCGTGCGGCGAGTTCATCGGCGCCCAGCACGCCCTTCTCCACGAGCAGCGTCTCGAAGGCGTGCAGCCAGTGCTCGTAGTAGCTCGTGTTGAGATAGGCCTGCGCGCCCATGCGCTCTATCGCATGGCGGAATTCGTCGATGTTGAAGTAGCCGCAGGCGAACACCGGCAGGAACATGCCGAACACCCGTCGTTCCCACTCGGCGTGGAAGACAGGCTCGTCCTGCTCGACGACGATGGGCCCCATGCCATCGAGACCACCCGTATCGTGTACACCATTCATGCCGTTTACTCCTGCACGGTGAGCTTGGTCACGCCGATCATGGAATCCCGCGTGACCAGCGCCGCGAGTTCTTCCTCGTTCATGCCTTCGGTGCCCGCCGGACGTTCCGGCAGCACCATGAATCGGACCTCGGAGGTGCTGTCCCAGACCCGCACCTCGGTCCCGGCCGGCAGTTCGGTGCCGAACTCGCGCAGCACGCCGCGCGGGTCGGCGACCACGCGCGAGCGGTACGGCGCGGACTTGTACCATACCGGCGGCAGCCCCAGGGTCGGCCACGGATAGCAGGAGCACAGTGTGCAGACGAGCACGTTGTGCACGTCAGGCGTGTTCTCGACGACGACCATGTCTTCGCCCTGGATGCCGGAGTAACCCAGCTCCTGGATCGCCGAGGTACCGTCGGCCAGCAGCCGCGCCTTGTACTCGGGATCCACCCAGGCCCTGGCCACGACCCGTGCGCCGTTGCGCGGGCCGACCTTGTGCTCGTAGTTGTCGATCAGCGCGTCGACGGCGGCCGGGTCGACCAGGCCTTTCTCGACGAGCAGGGATTCGAGCGCCTTGACCCTGATCTCGACATCGCTCAGGGGGCGATTGTGTGCGGATGACGCCATGCTGTGATTCCTCAGGACTTCTTCCAGTCGAAAGATTGTTCGAATGCGTGGGAGGCACGCAGGATAGTGCCCTCGCCATACTGCTTGCCGATCAGCATCATGCCGACCGGCAGGCCCTGCGACATGCCGCAGGGCACGCTCAGCGCCGGGTGCCCGGTCACGTCGGTAGGTGCGGTATTGACCACCATCTCGAGGGCGCGCGCAACGTAGTCCTCGCGACTCGCGTCCGCAGCGGGGATGCGGGTCGCCTTCAGGGGCAGCGTCGGCATCACGAGGAGGTCAACCTGCTGCAGCGCCGCGTCATACGCGGCACGGAGCTTGAGCGCAAGGTTCTGCGCCTTCGCGTAGAAGCGCCCGTGATAGCGGCTCTGCATATACTCGCCGGTCAGCAGCACGAGCTTGGCGGTCTCGGACAGGTTGTTCGGCCGTTCGCGCCAGCCGCGCGCGAAGGAATCGAGCAGGCTGGTCGTGTAGTAGCCTTTCCAGTTCGTGCCCATCGAGTTGCCCTTCAGCATCTGCGCGGTGGCGCCCTCGATCGCAATCGCGTTCCAGATATGGATGCCGTCGCGGTGCATCGGCAGCGACACCGATGACACCACCGCACCCAGCTGTTCGAAGCGGCCCGCGGCCTTCAGCACGAGCTGGTCCACGTCGGCCTCGGACAGGCCCGGCCATTCGAAGCCCTCGCGCACGATGCCGATGCGCAGGCCCGTGATGCTGCCACCGATCGCCTTGGTATAGGCCTCGGTCTTCACGCGGTACTGCCGCGGATCCATGCCGTCCTCGCCGGCGATGGCCTCGAGCAGCAGCGCGCAGTCAGCGGTGGTGCGGGTCATCGGCCCGAGGTGGTCGATCGTGCTCTCGATCGGGAAGGCGCCGGTGTACGGCACGAGCCCGTGCGTGGGCTTCAGGCCATAGACGCCGCACCAGCCGGCGGGCATGCGGATCGATCCCCCCTGGTCGCCGCCGATCGCCATGTCGACCTCCCCTGCCGCCACCAGCGCGGCGCTGCCGGAAGAGGAACCGCCGGCAGTGCGCGTGTGGTCGTAGGGGTTCAGGGTCGGACCGTTGTCGGTGGTATGACTGCCACCCGAGAAGCAGAGGCTCTCGCAATCCGACTTGCCGGCGATTTCGCCGCCCGCATCGAGGATGCGCGTGACCACCGTCGCGTCGATGTCGGGCACGTAGCCCTCCAGCACCGACGTGCCGTTCATCATCGGCACGCCGGCGACGCAGATGTTGTCCTTGATCGCGATCCGCTTGCCGCGCAGCGGACCGCGCGCGGCGCCCTTGATCGAGGTCTTGTAGTACCACGCGTTCAGCGGGTCCTCGCTGCGCTCAGGACGGTAGCCGGGCGTGCGCGGATATTTCACCGGCGGCTTCGGCTCGACGAGCTCCTGCAGGCGCTGGTAGGACGCCATGGGGCCGGCCATCAGGCCCTGGAAGGACACGAGGTCCTCCGGGCTCAGGTCGAGACCGAACTGCGTGGCGATGTACTCGATCTCGTCGAGCGTGGGCGTTTTGACGATGATGGCGGCTACTCCTGTCGACGGGTTGGCACGGTGGGACCGGCGGGCACTGCGGCACGCCTCGTCCCCGTCAGTTGAGGCATTCGAACACCTGGTATTCGACGCGATTCGGCAGGACGCGTCCCTGGCCGACGGCAATCACCCGGTTCAGCCAGCGATAGCGGGCATCGCCGGTCTCGAAACGGGGTTGCGAGAAGAAGTACTGGTCACCAAAGCGGGTTTCCCCGCTGCCGCCCAGCGCGGCCATGACGGCGTCGGTGATTTCCAGCCGCCCGTAGTACTGGACGTAGATGGTGGCGCCGTCATGGGTCTCGAAGGTCGCCCGGACATCGAGGTGGCCGACACCATCGGCGTCGACGAGGAGCCAGTCCCCACCGCCGGTCAGGAGCTTGCCGCGCAGGCGGGGCCCCTCGAACGCGCCCCCGGAAACCTCCACGATCAGCCGGTTGCCGTACGGGCCGGTGCCGACGGCGACCGGACTGCGCAGGTCGGCGTGGTAGGTCATCAGCGGTTCGAGTCGCATCGGATCTCTCCTGGTGCAGGATTGCCTGCTGGCGGATTGCGGACGGCCGGGACCCCATTCCACCATAAGCGGCATCCGGGAGTGAATCCCCGACGTATCATTGGACATGAAAACACCGTCATGCCTGCTGTTCGCCGCCCTGCTGCTGATCGGCGCGGCGCGCGCCGACACGCGCAATTGCCCCGGACCGGGCGCGGCGGATGACCATGCCCGGCGCCACGGCGCGGACGCGATCGAATTCGATGTGCTGCGCAACGGCAAGCCGGTCGGGCGCCATGTCACCCGCTTCACGCGCGAGGACGGCTACCTCGTCGTCGATTCCGAGATGGCGCTCAGCATCCGCGTCCTGTTCATCGAGGCCTACAAATACCGCTACCGCGCCACCGAACGCTGGTGCGACGGGCGCCTCGTGCGGCTGGACGCCGCGGTCGACGCCAATGGCGAACGCTCGACGACCAGCGCCCGGGCGACAGGCGAGGCCCTGGAGGTCGACGGCCCGCACGGCCGCACGTCCGCCCCGCTGGGCGTGTTCAGCACCAACCACTGGCACGCGGGCGTGCTGGACACGCGAGCCGTGATCAACACGCTGACCGGACGCGTCAACGACGTGCGCATCGCACGCTGCAGCACACCGCAGCCGGACGGGGAAGGCCCCCCCGGCGCCGCCTGCTACGACTACACGGGCGATCTGAGCGCGCGCGTCTGGTACGACGCAGCGGGCCGGTGGGTGGGCCTTGCGTTCGATGGGGAAGACGGCTCACGCTTCGAATACCGCTGCACCAGCTGCAAGCAGCACCCGGACGCCTTGTAGGCGACGAAGCCCGCGCGGCGGCAATCCACGCGGAGCGCAGGCGCGTACTGCGGGTCACTGATTCGGAAGCGGAGGTCGACGATGCGGGTGTGGGTGACGGGCGCGAGCAGTGGCATCGGTCTCGCCGTGGCGCGTCATTACGCCGCGCAGGGCCACGACGTGATCGTCTCGGCCCGTGGTCGCGATGTGCTCGAGCAGGTCGCGGTGGGCCTGCCGGCGTGGCCCCTGGCCGTCGACGTCACCAATCGCGACGCGGTGCTCGACGCCGTGGCCCGGATCGAACGCGAACGGGGACCACTGGACCTCGCCATCCTCAATGCCGGCACCTACGTGGCGACGACGGCGCGCGAATTCTCCACAGAGATCGCCGCCCGGCTGATGGCGGTGAACTATTTCGGCCTGTGCCATGCGCTCGAGGCGCTGATGCCCGTGATGCGCTCGCGCGGCCGCGGGCACATCGCCGCAATGTCCTCGCTCGCCGGCTACTGTGGCCTGCCCTATGCCGGCCCCTACAGCGCCTCGAAGAGTGCGGTCATGCGCCTGTGCGAATCGCTCGCGCCGGAACTTGCGCGCGACGGCGTCACGCTCAGCGTCATCAGTCCGGGCTTCGTGCGCACACCGCTGACCGACCGCAATGACTTCCCGATGCCCTGGCTGGTGGAGGCGGACGACGCGGCTCGCCGCATTGCAGAGGGTCTGGCCGCGGGCCGCTTCGAGGTGCGTTTCCCGCGCCGGCTCGCGTGGGCGATGCGCCTGCTGTCGCTGCTGCCGGCGCCCGTGTATCTCGCACTGACCCGCCGCATGCTCCGCGCCCCATGATGCCGCCGGGCCTCGTGCGCTACATCGACCTGATGACCGGACTCTCGCCGGCGAGCCTCGCGACGCTGGCCGACGTCGTGACCGATGACATGCACTTCCGCGACCCCTTCAACGACGTGATCGGGCGCGCGCATTTCGGCCGTTGCCTCGAAGACATGCTCGCGCAGATCGCCGACCTGCGCGTCGAGGTCACGCACGTGGCCCCTCTCGAGGCGCTCGGTGGCGGCGCAGCCGCGCCGCGCCATGCCCTGTACTGGCGCTTCGGCGGCCACCTGGTGAAACTCGGCGGCCGCCGCTGGGACGTCACCGGGGTCGCGATCGTCACACTGGCGCCCGACGGGCGTGTCTGCGAGCACCTCGATTACTGGGACGCGGCCGGCGGCCTCTACGAGCAGCTACCGCTGCTCGGGGGCCTGATGCGCTGGCTGCGCCGACGCCTCGCCGTCGACTGAACCGCGCACGAGCGCAATCGCGCAGAGTTTCAGCAACACCGGCAGGCCGGCATACAGCGCGAAGAGCGCAAGCGTCGCCCGGGCATCGAGCGCCTTGCCTTCGACATAGCCTCCCACGGCAAGCCCGACGAAGCCCACCCCTACCGCAGCCGCGAGCGCCGCCTTGGTCGCCATCGACCACAGCCCGAAGAGCAGTGCCCCCCGCGCGATGCCCGAAGACCGGGTGTCACGCTCGATGACATCCGTCTGCAGCGCAGGCGGCAGCACGAGGTCGGCGCCGAGCAACAGGCCGGTACCGGCGCAGATCGCCGCGTAGGCGGCAAGCGCATCAGGCGCGAGGAACGCCATGCACGCGAAGATCACGCACGCGGCCAGCATCGCCGAGCGCCACACGCGCGCCTTGCCGTAACGCCTGGCCAACGCAGGCCAGAGCGGCATCGCCAGCACGGCACACCCGAAATAGAGCAGCATCAGTCGGCCCAGCGCCCGGTCGTCGAGCCCGAAATAGGCGTGCACGACGATTGGAAACAGCACCGCCGGCAGCCCGTTCGCGAAGCCGTTGACGAACCACGCGGCGAGCAGGCGGGAAAATTCGCGGTTGGCGAGCATCCCGCGCAGCGCGCCGAAGCCGGGCGCGGGCGCGGCACCTGCCGGCGGTGGTTGCGGCATCGCGATCAGCAAGGCCGCGAAGCCCGGCACGCCCAGCGCAATCGCGACCAGCGCGAGGCCGGCAGGCCCGGCCAGGCCCTCCTTGCCCAACGCGTCAGCGAGTACCGGGGCCGCCACCGCGATACACATGCCGACCAGCATCGCCGCTTCGCGCGCGCTGACGAGACTGGTGCGCAGCGCCGGTTGCGCCGTGAAATCAGCCGCCCACGCGGCGTGCGGCACGGCGACCAGCGACCAGCCGACGAAGAGCAGCAAGGACCAGCCGAAGAGGTACAGCGCCGACACGCTCGCCGGCGGATGGGTCACCGCCCACAGCGCGATGCCGGCGAGCAGCGCACCCACCGCGATGACGGGCTTGCGCCGGCCGCCGCGCATGCGCAGGCGGTCGCTCAACGCGCCGGCCAGCGGGTCGGCGAGGAAGTCGAGGGTGCGCGCGGCTGCGAGCGCGGTGCCGGTTGCGGCGAGCCCGAGGCCGACATCTTCGGCGTAGTACGCGGGCAGCAGCACCGCCACCGGAATGGTCGGCACCGCGAGCGCGAAGCCCGGCGCCGCGTAAGCGGCGATGCGGGCCGCCGTCAGCCTGGGGATCGGCGCGCCGTCAGCCACCCGCGGCGTGCTCTACCCTCACCTGCACGACGTCGATCGCGCCGAGGCGGAAACCCGCCTCGCAATAGCACAGGTAGTATCGCCACAGGCGCCGGAAGCGCTCGTCGAAGCCCATCGGGGCGATACGGGGCCACGCCGCCTCGAAGCTGTCCCGCCACAGTTCGAGCGTGCGCGCATAGTCGAGACCGAAGCGCACTGTCCGCGTGATCGCGAGCCCGGCGTCGGCGAACACGCTGGCGAGCACGTCCTCGGTGGGCAGCATGCCACCGGGAAACACGTGGCGCTGGATGAAATCAGGGCGTCGGCGATAACTGTCGAAACGGCGCGGGTCGATCGTGATGATCTGCAGGCCTGCGATACCGCCGGGCCGCAGGCTGCGCGCCAGGGTTGCCGCGTACTGCGGCCAGTAGGCCTCGCCGACCGCCTCGAACATCTCGATGGACGCGATGCGGTCGTAGCGGCGGTCGAGGTCGCGGTAATCGCGTAATTCGATGTTCGTGCGCGCGGCGAGCCCGGCGTCGGCCAGCCGCGAGTGCGCGTAGGCCACCTGTTCGCGCGACAGCGAGATGCCGTGCACGTCGGCGCCGAGCCGGCCGGC
Source organism: Hydrogenophaga intermedia (assembly GCA_943370145.1). Classification (GTDB taxonomy): domain Bacteria; phylum Pseudomonadota; class Gammaproteobacteria. Next base: position 67,800 of record CALRPY020000003.1, read on the forward strand.
GTATTCGGCGAAACCGCCCCAGCCGCAGCCTATCTCCAGCACCTCGTGCCCAGGCGCCAGTTCGATCAGCGCACCGAGGTGCGCGTACTTGCGCGCCTGTGCGGTGGCGAGCGCCTCCTCCGGCCCGGCGAACAGCGCGGACGAATAGGTCATCGTCGAGTCCAGCCACTCCGCATAGAAGGCATTGCCGAGATCGTAGTGGTAAGCGATGTTGCGCCGGCTCTGGCGGCGCGTGTTCGCGTGCAGCCGATGCCAGGCGCGATTGAGCCAGCGCACCAGCGGCAAGCCCTCGATCGAATTCCCGGCCTCGTCCTCGTTCGCGCCGAGCAGCACAAGCAACTGGGTCAGGTCCGGCGTCGACCATTCGCCGTCCAGGTAGGACTCCGCCAGCCCCATCGCGCCGCCGAGCACGACCCGCCACAGGGCCCGCGTCGAGTGGATATGCCAGTGCGCGACATCGTCGCCGGCGCCGCGGAAGCTGTGGCAGCGGCCATCCGGCATCTCGACGTTGAGCGTGCCGCGCCGGATACGGGCGCCGATACGACGCAGGGCGAAGTCCGCCAAGCCACTGCTGCGCGCGGCGGGTGGCGACAGTGGGAGGGCTTCAGTGATCGAAGGTTCCGACATGGGTCTTGGGCTCCATGGACTGTGGTCGCGGAAAAAGTGGTACGCCCTTCAGCCAGAGGCGCAGTGCTTCCCAGTGAATCCCGGCGATGACCTTGAAGGTCGCCAGCGGGAACCTCAGACACATCCGCAGCAGGTTGCGCGTGGTCCAGGGCAGGCGCCGGCCTGAAAAGCCGGCATGCAGGCGCAGGCCGGCTCCATCCTCGTGGCGAATCGAGAGCGCGATACGCTCGTCCGGCACGGTCAGATCGAAGCGGTAGCGGCCGTCGACGTCGAAAAACGGCGACACGTACATCGCCTTGGTGCACGTCTGCCGGATGACCTTCGCGCCGTCTGCCGTCACCGGCAGCAGGTAGTTCACCCGTTCGCCGAAGGTGTTGCTGACCTCGTAGAGCATGGCGACCAGGCGCTCGTCGTCGCGGCAGTACACGATCGAAATCGGGTTGAAGACGTAGCCCATGATACGCGGCAGGCACAGCACTTCGAAGCGCCAGCGGCGCTCCGCGTAGCCGGCCTCGCGCAGGGTGTCGACGAGTGTGTCCCTGAACGGGCGGCCGTCTCCGCGTCCGTGGTCGGCATCGTAGAAAGCGAACAGGCCCGGCCTGTTCCAGCCGAAGAGCCAGCGACGGCGGGACAGCGCCGGCAGCTCATCGAGATCGATCAGCAGGTAGAACAGCTCGTAGACGAGGTCATGGATCCTGGGTCGGGCACGGTGGTGGGTCACACGTCCACGATAGATGCCGGATCGCATCAGGCCAGGACCCCCTCGAGCGCCGGCAGGCCTGTGCGGCTCGAAGGCTGTGCGAGATGCCAGGGACGGCGCACGCCGCCGAGCGCTTCGGCGACCCACAGGCCCGCTTCGAGCGCGTCCTCGTGAAAGCCGTAGCCGAAATAGCTGCCGCAGAACCAGGTCCGCTGCACGCCCTGCAGTTTGACCAGCCCGCGCTGCGCGTCGAGTGCGGCGAGGTCGAACAAGGGGTGTTCGTAGCTGAACTCGCGCTCCACGGTGCGTGGCTCATGCGGTGGGTTCAGGGTCACGAACAGCTGCTGTCGAGTCGCGAGCGGCTGCAGACGGTTCATCCAGTAGGTCACCGCGAGCGAGTCCGGTGAACTCAGGTAATTCCAGCTGGCCCACGCGGCGCGCCGGCGCGGCATGAGGCTCGCGTCCCGGTGGAGCACGGCGCGGTTTCGGCTGTAACGGAAAGCGCCGAGCAACCGGGCTTCGTCCGCGCTGGGCTGGTCGAGCAAGCCGAGCGCCTGGTCCGCGTGCGCCGCAATCACGACCTGGTCGAAGGGCAGGCGGCGGCCGTCGGCCAGCGCGACCTGGACGCCGTCGGCGTCGCGCGTGATGCCCACTACGCGCGCCCGCACCTGCGCGCTTCCCGAAATGCCGGCCACCAGACGTCGCACGTACTCGCGGCTGCCGCCGACGACCGTGCGCCATTGAGGACGGTTCGAATACTGGATGAGGCCGTGATTGGCGAAGAAGTCGATGAAGGCTGCGGCAGGATAGGCTGCAATCTGTGCATCCGTCGCCGACCAGATCGCGCCCGCCATCGGCATCAGGTGATCGTCCCGGAAAGCGGTCGAGTATCCGTGGCGGTCCAGCAGCTCACCGATCGACAGGCGGTCCCGCACAGCCTCCGCCCGGTAGGACTGGGCCGCGCGATAGAAGCGGTGCAGGTCGAGCAGCATTCGCCAGAAGCGCGGCCGGGCCAGGTTGGAGACCTGCGCGAAGAGCCCGGCGACGTTCGTGCCCGCGTACTCGAGGTCGCCGCCGCGCAGGGTCACCGCGAATGACATGTCGCTGGCTTCGGTGGCGACTTCGAGGTGCTGGAACAGTTGGACGAGGTTGGGGTAGTTCAGCGCGTTGTACACGATGAAGCCGGTGTCGACCGCAACCGGTCCGCGTTCGCCGGACACTTCCACCGTATTGCTGTGGCCACCGAGGTAGCCATTCTGGTCGAACAGCGTGACTTCGTGGCGGCGGCTGAGCAGCCACGCCGCGCTGAGCCCCGAGACGCCCGCTCCCACGACCGCAATGCGCTGCCGGGCCGCGCTCAGGCTGCCATCTGCCATGTTTCCACCCTCGATTGACCCCGCACCCATTACGTGTCGCCGGCGCCGCCCGGATCACCCGCCAGATGCCTCAAGTCTGGTGATCCGGCTGGCGCAAGGGGGCGTAGAACCGGCATGCTGCGCAAACTCATGAATACCCCACCAGACACGGCCGCCGACAGTGCGGCCATCGTACCGTTTCCGCTCGATGCCGGGCGACCCGAGGAGCACGATGCCGCGGGCCAGGAGACGCAATTACTGATACGCGTGCGTGACCAGCGTGATCGAGGCGCGTACCAGCAACTGTTCGACCTGTTCTCCGGCAAGGTCCAGGGCTACCTGCGGCGCACGGGCCTCGACCCGGCGGATGCCGAAAACATCCTGCAGGACATCATGCTCGCCGTGTGGCAGAAGGCCCGGCTGTTCGACGCGCAGCGCGCGTCGGCGCGGACCTGGATATTTTCCCTGGCGCGCAACCGGCTCATCGACCTGAAACGCTCGGCCAAGCGCGAGTATGCCGCCCTCGAGCGCTACTCGATGGAAACCGCCGACGACCAGGTGTACGAGGAAGACATGCTGGCACGGGCGGCGGGCAGCAAGTCCGTGGCGCTGCTGTCCCACCTGCCGCCCGAGCAGGCGAGCGTGCTCCTGATGGCTTACGTCGAGGGCAAGTCGCACCGGGAAATCGCGCTCGAACTCAAATTGCCGATTGGCACCGTGAAGTCTCGCGCCCGCCTGGGCTTCCAGCGCGTGCGCGGCCTGTTGGAGCAAGCGCCTTGAGCATCTCCCGTCATCCTGATTCAGCGTGGCTGATCGACTATGCCTGCGGCAACCTGTCGCGCGGCTTCGAACTCGTGGTCTCCGCACACGTCATGGCCTGCGCCCAATGTGCCGAGGACGTCCGCAGCGCCGAGCGCCTGGGCGCGGAACTGATGCTGGGCAGCGCACCAGCCGCCGCGCGATTGAGTGCCAGCAGCATTCTCGACGCCGACCCGCGCGAACCGACATGGCTGAACGGCCGGCCGGGCTTCAGCGCACCACACGCAGGCTCCAGCCTGCAGTCCTTCGTCGACGCCTACCTCGACTGCGGTCTGTCGGCCCTGCCCTGGCGCAAGGCGGGCCGCGGCCTGCAGATTGCAAAACTCCGCGCGGAGGACGACGAACGCCTGTGGGTGTTGCGGGCTGCGCCCAACACGGTCCTGCCCCATCACGGACATGCCGGCAGCGAGCTGACGCTGGTGCTGAAGGGGGCCTATTTCAACGGCGACACCATCTACGCCGCCGGCGATCTCGAAGACGCGAACGAGACCACCGAGCACCAGCCGATCGTGACCCGCGACGGCGAGTGTATCTGCCTCGCCGCGACCGAAGGACCGTTGCGCTTCAAATCCTGGCCCCCCCGCCTCGCCCAGCGCTACCTCGGCATCTGAGCGCTCCCGCCCCGCGCAGCGCGCCCCGACGGGGCCGCGCCCGCGGGCAGGGTTTTGCCCGGACAGCTAAGGCCGTATCCTAGGCGGCCTTCCGCCGGGTACAGGTTCCGGCGCACTCGCTTCGAAGAGGTCGCATGTCCGCTCCCAGTTCATCCCCGACAGGCTCCCGGCTCCATGTTGGCATCGTCGGGGGCGGCCAGCTTGCACGCATGATGGCCGAAGTGGCCCCCCGCCTCGGCGTGGAAGTCACGGTTCTCGATCCCACCCCCGGCGCGCCGGCCAGCGATTTTGCCTCCCAGATTGTCGGCGGCTTCGATGACCGTGCCGCGCTGCGCGAACTCGCGCACGGCAGCGATGTGGTCACCCTCGACATCGAGGCTGTCAGCGCCGCCGCGCTCGCGGTGCTCGAGGAAAGCGGGGTCAGGGTAGCGCCATCGAGCAGGGTACTCGGCATCATCCAGGACAAGCTCGTGCAGAAGCGTTTTCTCGACACGCACGGACTGCCGACCGGCCGCTTCGCGGCGGTCGACGACGCGGAGGCGCTGCGCGCCTTCGGCCTGCCGTGCATCCTGAAGGCGCGCCGCCACGGCTACGACGGGCGCGGCGTGAAGCGCGTCACGACCGTCGAGGACGCGGCCGAACTGCTGGCGGGCGGTCCCTGCCTGGCAGAGGAGATCGTCGACATCGACAAGGAACTCGCCGTCATGGTGGCGCGCAATGCGCGCGGCGAGATTGCGCTGTATCCGGTCGTGGAAGCCGAATTCGACGCGGCGGCCAACATCCTGAACACGATCAAGGCCCCGGCGCAGGTTGCCGGGGAAATCGCCGCGCGCTGCGCCGAACTCGCCACACGCTGCGTCACCGCGCTCGACGGAACCGGTATTTTCGGCATCGAATTCTTTCTCGACCGCAGCGGCCGCGTGCTGGTCAACGAAATCTCGCCGCGGCCGCACAACTCGGGCCACTACACGATTGAGGCCTGTGCAACCTCCCAGTTCGAGCAGCACCTGCGGGCAGTCACCAACATGCCGCTCGGGCCCACGACCCTGCTGCACGCAGCCGCGTCGTTCAACCTGCTCGGGGAACCCGACGCATTCGGCAGGCCGGTCTACGCGGGTCTCGAGGATGCGCAGCGCGCCGGCGACATCGGCGTGCACCTGTACGGCAAGCTGAGCGTGAAACCCTGGCGCAAGATGGGACACGTCACGGTCACCGCCGCCAGCGGGGCCGACGCCGCTGGCAAGGCCGCGCGCCTGAAGACAGTCATGAAGGTGGGAGGCACAGGGAAATGAGTTCGCCCCTCGTTGGCGTCATCATGGGCAGCGATTCCGACCTGAAGGTCATGGGCGACGCCGCCCGAGTGCTCGAGGAGTTCGGCGTCCCTTTCGAAATGACGATAGTCTCGGCACATCGAACGCCGCAGCGCATGGTCGATTACGCGACACAGGCCGCCGCGCGGGGCCTGTCCGTGATCATCGCAGGCGCTGGTGGCGCCGCGCACCTGCCCGGCATGGTGGCCGCGCTGACGCCCTTGCCCGTCGTCGGTGTTCCGATTGCGGCAACCCTGCTCAACGGCAACGACGCCCTGCTCTCCATCGTGCAGATGCCCGCCGGCGTGCCCGTGGCAACGGTCGCCATCAACAATGCGACGAATGCGGCGCTGCTCGCGGTGCAGATTCTCGGCACCCGCGACCCGCAACTGCGCGAGGCGATGGCGAACTACAAACAGGGCCTGCAGCGCAAGGTCCTGGACGCAGCCAGCCGCACCGAGCGCCGTTTCGACCCCGATTCCCTCCCACCGAAGTCGTGAGCCGCATGCGAGTGCTCGGCCATGTGAAGGAGATCTGGCGCTTTCCGGTGAAGTCGATGCAAGGGAGTCCCGTGGCCGAATGCCTGGTGACGCCGCAGGGCTTGGTCGGCGATCGTGGCTGGGCCATGCGCGACGACACCCGGCAGGAGGTGCAGTGGGGCAAGATGTACCCCCAGCTGATGCTGTGCACCGCCCGCTACCGGCAGGCGCCCGTGCCGGGAGCGGCCACGCCGGTGGACATCACCTTCCCCGACGGCAGCGTGCTCGGCAGCGACAACCCCGACATACACCGCAAGCTCAGCGAACTGTGTGGACGCCCGGCCTCGCTGTGGCCGCTGCAGCCGGCCAGCAACCGCGACTTCTACAAGCGCTACAAACCCGACCCCGAGAAATGGGCCGAAGAGATCGGCGAAGCATTTGCGCGCGAGCCGGGCGAGCCCCAACCGGACTTCGCGCAGTTCCCTGAGGTGCTGGTCGATTACGTGTCGGTCCCCGGCACCTTCTTCGACAACGAGGAGATTCACCTGCTGACGACCGCCTCACTGGCGACGATGGCAGCCGCAAACCCGCAGGCGACCTGGGACGTCCGTCGCTTCCGCCCGAACTTCCTCATCGAAACGCCGCCGGGCATGCACGGCCTCGTTGAACAGGCCTGGGTCGGCAGGAAGCTGCGCATGGGCGAAGCCATCCTCGAGATCTCGGCGCCGACACCGCGCTGCGGCATGACCACGCGCCCGCAGGGCGATTTGCCCTTCGACAAGACGATCCTGCGCACCATCGTCAGGGAGGGCGCGCAGAATCTCGGCGTAGGCGCCCATGTGCGTATGCCGGGCAAGGTTCGCGCCGGTGACCCTGTCGAACTGATCGACTGACGATTGCCCGCGCGGCGAGCCGCCGGGCCGCCACCCGCCAGACCCGCGGCGCCGTGCACACGGCGCCCCCGCCGACTTGTCAGCGCCGATTTTCCTTGTCTATCTTCAGACGAGGCGCCACTGCGCGTGCGCCTTCCTGACGGACCTGCGAGGAGCGGCTACCCCATGGACCAGACCACGCGTGCCGACAACCGCCCCATGCTCAAAGCGGCCCAGGGCCCGGGCTTCCTGCATCGCCGCTACGCCAGCATGCTGGCGAGCGCGGACATCCAAATCAACGGCAGCCGCACGTGGGACATGCGCGTCCATGACGAGCGCCTCTTCGCGCGCTGCCTGCGCGACGGCACCATCGGTCTCGGTGACGCCTATGTCGAAGGCTGGTGGGACGCGGCCGCCCTCGATGAATTCTTCACGCGCCTGGTCGCGGCCCGCATCGACGAGCGCGTGATCAATTTCCGGCGCGCCGTTGCCGCCATCCAGGCCACGCTGCTCAACCTGCAGACCCGCTACCTCGCGCGCCGCGTCGCCGAACGTCACTACGACCTGGGCAACGACCTGTACCGCGCAATGCTCGACCAGCGGATGATTTACACCTGCGGCTACTGGGAACACGCGCGCACGCTGGAAGAAGCGCAGGACGCCAAGCTCGACCTGGTATGCCGCAAGCTGGGCTTCGCGCCGGGCATGCGGGTGCTCGACATCGGCTGCGGCTGGGGCGGCTTCGCGGCATTCGCCGCGCAGCGATGCGGTGTTTCGGTGGTGGGCGTGACGATCTCCGCCGAGCAGGCCGCGCTCGGCAGTGACCGCTGCGCGGGACTGGATGTGGACATCCGGCTTCAGGACTACCGCGACGTGACCGGACGTTTCGACCGCATCGTGTCGCTCGGCATGTTCGAGCACGTGGGCCGGAAGAATTACAGCGAATACATGCGGACGGCTCGCCGGCTGCTCGCCCCCGGCGGACTCTTCCTGCTGCACACGATAGGCCGCAACGATCACGGCGCGGGGGTCGATCCCTGGGTCACGCGGTATATCTTCCCGAACAGTGAAATCCCCTCGCTGCAGCGGATGGCGAGCGCCATCCATCGCCAGTTCGTCCTTGAGGATCTGCACAATTTCGGCGCCGATTACGCGCTGACGCTGCTCGCCTGGCGCGACAACTTCCAGCGCGCGTGGGCGGACTTCACGGCCCGCATGCCGGGCGATTTCTACCGTCGCTGGTACTACTACCTCAGCATGTTCGCTGGCGTCTTCCACGCACGCGGCCTGCAACTGTGGCAACTGGTGCTGTCACCGGAGGGCGTGCCCGGCGGCTATCGCCGGCCGGCTTGAGACACGCCGGGGCCGATTTCCCGTGCGCGCCGACTTGGGCGGCGGCCCGGCACGTGCACATAATCAACGACCATGACGGTTGCGGCGCGCCCGCCGCAGGGGCCCAGCATGCTGAACAAGCCGTTCTTCTACTCGCACATCCGCACCCATCTTTTTGACGGACGCCTGCTTCCCGGCCAGGTGACGGGAATCGAGGGCATCCTCGACGAGTGGGAGGCGCAGCACGCGCGCAAGGACGACCGCTGGCTCGCCTACATGCTGGCGACCACGCACCACGAGACCGACCGGACCATGAAACCGGTACGCGAGCGCGGCAGCACGGCCTACCTGACGATGATGTACGACCCGACCGGCGCACGGCCGCGGCTCGCCCTGCAGCATGGCAACACCAGCCCGGGCGACGGCCCGCGCTACTGCGGCCGGGGCTTCGTGCAGCTGACCTGGAAGTGCAATTACGAGAAGGCCGGCAAGGTGCTGGGGCTGGATCTCGTCGGCCACCCTGATCTCGCGCTCGAGCTGCCTATCGCGACCCGGCTGCTGTTCGAGGGCATGCAGCGCGGCTGGTTCACCGGGCGCAAACTGGCTGACCACTTCAATCCGACCCGCGAAGACTGGGTCGGCGCGCGGCGCATCATCAACGGGACGGACAAGGCCAACCTCGTCGCGTCCTACGCAAAGCATTATTACGCGGCGCTGAGCTACACAACTTGAGAGAGGCCGCGGTTGGAAACGCGGATTGGGCAATAATGCAGGCGAAACGCCCTCGAACACGGCTGCCGCCAGAGTGGACGTCGCGGTGCGCAAGGTCACTGCGTTCACTGCGACGTCGCTGAGCGACGAACGGCCGCCTTCAGCCTCGAGTGCGACGCGAGGAACCGCCGGAGTCACGCCCTCCCGGTCCGCGCGACCGGGAGGGCGTGAACAGACTCAGACGATCTCGAACACTGAACCGAGGTTTGCCTTCAGGTCATCGAGGTCGAAGTTCGTCGAGAACACGTTCTCGATGGTGATGCTCCACGAGCGGTCGCCGGTCGTGCCTGCACCACCCGTCTCGCCGATGATCAGATCGCTGTCGTATTGGCTGAACAGACTGCCCCAGGCCTCGTCGACGAACTGCATGTCCTGCGTCGGCACGTCCAGAAGCGGATTGAGGCGCGGCAGCAGTGACTTGGTGAACTCCGTCTTGTCGTCCATCGACCCCGAGATGACGAAGCGGATCTTGTCGCCGTCGGCGACGTTGAAGTCCGTAATCGAGTCGTGGCCGGACTGAGCGCCCTTGCGCCCCAGGTCGAACCACACCTCGCCCTTGTCCCAGTCGATCTTGAGGTCGCCGCGGAAGACGAAGAGGTCCTTGCCGGCGCCGCCGGTGAGGATTTCGCTGCCCGCGCCGCCATCGAGGATGTCGTTGCCCGCACCGCCCTTCAGCACGTCATTGCCGGCTTCGCCGTAGAGGGTGTCGTTGTCCGCGCCACCGTCGATGTCATCGCCGTCGAGACCGCCCCAGACGACGTCGGCGCCGGCGCCCGCCCTCACGAAATCCGCGCCCGCTTCGCCCCAGATGGCATCATTGCCGTCACCGCCGACGATTTCGTCGAGGCCGGCGCCGCCGAGCAGGTAGTCGTTGCCGGTGCCGCCATCGATACTGTCGTTGCCGTCGCCGCCGTAAAGCCAGTCGCCACCGCCGTTGCCGACGAGGTTGTCGTTGCCGGCCTCGCCGTAGAGACGATCGCCCGCGTTGCCACCGATGAGGTTATCGTTGCCGCCGCCGCCGTAGTAGACGATCTGCACGCTGGCACCGCCACTGCCACCACCGCTACCCGCGCCACCGTTGTCGTCGACGCCGTCGCCGCCGTAAACGAGCTTCCAGGTCGGTTTCAGCAGCATGCTCGAGCTGAGCTCGGACACGCCTAGGCCGGCAAGGGTGATGCTCGCCTTGTTCGCCGCGTTCGAAGTCTGGAAGAACTCGAGCAGCGCGCCGTCCGCGGACTGGGAAAGAGAGATCGAGACATCGGCGCCTGCGGCCTGCCAGGTGCCGGGCTGCTTCGCGTCGATGAAGTCGTAGAAGGACTGCTGCTCGTCATAGAAGCGAGCAGTCAGGCTGCGGATGTCGACCAGATCGAGCCCCTTCTCGAGATCCATCACCGTATCGTTGCCCTGGGCGCTGAGTACCCCGGTCAGGGCGCGCGCCTCGCTGAACCACCACTGGAAGACGTCGCGCTGCCCGTCCTTCGTCGAGCCGGCGATGACCGTGACGTCGCCAGCCTGCGCATAGGTGACGCTGCCGCCGAAGAGGAGGTCATTTCCCGCCCCGCCGATCAGCGTGTCGGCGCCCGAGCCGCCGACCAGCACGTCGTTGCCCGCGCCGCCATCAAGCCAGTCGTGGTCGGCTTCGCCGTCGAGCAAGTCGTCACCCGCCTCGCCGCGCAGCGCGTCGTTACCACTGCCGCCGAACAGGGCGTCGTCGCCGGCGCCACCCCACATTTGGTCGTGACCGGCACCACCGATGACTTCGTCGAGACCTGCGCCGCCGAAGAGGTAGTCATTGCCAGTGCCACCGTCGAGACGGTCGTTGTCGGCGCCGCCGTCGAGCCAGTCGTTGCCATCATCGCCGTGCAATTCGTCATTGCCGGTGCCTCCGAGCAGGGTGTCGTTGCCATTGCCGCCGTGCACCTCGTCATCGCCGGCGCCCGCGTCGACCCAATCGTTGCCGTCGCCCGCGTTGACGGTGTCGTTGCCGCCGCCGGCGAAGATCCGATCGTGGCCGCTGCCTGTGCTGATGACATCCGCGGCGTCGGTGCCGAGCACGGCGGTGTTTTGCGTCGAGCCGGTAGCGGTGGTCGCGCCGGTTTGAAGGTTGGTGACGTTGAACTTGAGTCTGATGGCCATGGGGTGAGTCCTCTTTTGTTGTGGTTGGTGGCCGGAAAATGCGACTCGGCTCGCAGATTCGGTAACTGCCTGGGCGGCATGTTCCGGCCAAGGTGCTCACAACCCCAGAGCGAAATTGTTAAAAAAAGAAAATCCTGATACTTAACTTACTGTTTTTATTAATTTCTCATGCGACGCGCGCCTGATTCCCGGCAGCAGCGGGAGTACTTTCCGAGCAACTTCAGGAGCCAAGTGTGACGGAGCGTCCGGCACCCGAACGCGCGGCCTACGGGTCACAGACGGGGAATGCCTCATGGCTGTGTGGAGGGGGTGCCGCGCGTCGCAGAGCGTGCGCGAGATCAGTCCCGGACTGGCGGCAGAAAGTCGAAAGGGGAGCCGCTGGAATGGCCAGCGGGGGGCGCCGGCCAGCACCAGGGTCGTCTACCAGCGCGCCGAAGCGTCGCCCGACGGCGACTCGCGCGCGATTGGCCTCCGGTGAAAGGCGGCGGGCTCGCGGGCGCCCGGACGGCGAGGGCGTCCGCCGCCTGCCGCCTGCCGCCTGCCGCGGGCTTGGCGCAGGCGCGACGGTCGACGCGACGTCGGGAGGATCAGTAGCTCACGGCTCGCGCAGCGCGCGCCGCAGGCCATGGGTCAGCGGCCCGAACAGGTAATCGAGCGCGGTGCGCTCCCCGAGCTGGACATACACGTCGACCGGCATCCCTGCCTTGACCGGCACGGGCAGCTTGGCGAGTTCGCCGCGCGCGATGTTGGCGCGGATCACGAAGTGCGGCTCGCCGCTGCGGTTATCCTCCACGCGGTCGGCGGAGACGTAGTCGAGGGTGCCCGCGAGCGGTTCTATGTCGCGCGCCGGCAGGCCGCTGAAGTGGACATCCACGGGCAAGCCCTCCCGCAGGTCGTCTGCGTGGCGTACGTCGGCCATCGCCTCCACCACGAGCGCGTCCTCCGCAGGCAGGATGTCCATAACCGGTTGCCCGGGCGCGACCACGCCGCCGATGGTGAACACCTTCAGGTCGACCACGGTCCCCGCGATCGGCGCGCGGATCTGCAGGCGGGAGACCACTTCCTGGGCCGCGAGCGTGCGACCGAGGAGATCGTCGATCTCCGCTTCCACCCCGGCGAGTTCCACGGCCGCCCGCTGCCGACGCTCGGCGGTTGCGTTCTGGCGCCGCAGCTCGAGTTCGAAGCGCCGCTGCCGCGCGGCGTGCGCTTCGGCGGTGTGTTCGCTGATCGCGGCGCGGTAATTCTCGAGGCCACGCTCGAGCGCGAGCAACTGCGGCTTGTTCACATAACCCTTCTGGACCAGGTTGCGATTCGCCTCGAGTTCCTCTTCCATCAGGCGGGACGCGCGCTGCTCGGCCTCGATCTGCCGCTCGAGGGCGAGGATCTGCGAGTCGATCTGTTCAATCTGCGCGGCGAGGAGGCGTCGCTGGTTGTCGAGCAGTGAGCGACCGGAATCGAAGGCGCGGCGCTCCGAGTCCAGCAAGGACCGCACTTCGGGATCGTCTGCACGCGCGGACAGCGCCGCCGGGATCTCGATGCTTGCGGCGTCGTCGCGCTCGGCGCGCAGGCGCGCCGCCCGCGCCTCGCGCGCTTCGAGCTGGCCGCCGTAAACGGTCGCGGCGGCCGTGATCTCCGTGCTGGCCAGTTCGAGCAGCACCTGGCCAGCCTCGACCCGATCGCCATCGCGCACGAGGATGCGGCGCACGATCCCACCCTCGAGATGCTGGACCGACTTGCGGTTGCTGTCGGACTTCACGAAACCGGGTGCGATGACGGCGGCCGACAGCGGCGCGAGCATCGCCCACAGCGCGAAGCTCAAGAGGGTCACGGTGATGACGACCAGCCCGCCGCGGATCGGCCAGCGGAGTTCGGCATGGTCTGTGGCTGTCAGTTCAGTCATGCGCCTGCTCCGCTCGCCCCGGGGCGCTGCCGACCACGCGCACCGGCGGCCGCGCACCCAGCCTGTTGAGCACTTCGTTGGCGGGACCGATGGCCTCGACGCCGCCGTTGCCGAGCACCAACAGCCGGTCGCACACGCTCATCAGGCTCGGCTTGTGGCCGGCGATGATCACGGTGACGCCCGCCGAGCGCATTGCGCGCAGCGCGGCCAGCAGCGCCTGCTCGCCCTCGCCGTCGAGGCTGGCGTTCGGTTCGTCCAGCACGACGAAGCGCGGCTGCCCGAAGAGGGCGCGGGCGAGCGCGATGCGCTGCCGCTGCCCGGGCGGCAGTCGCTCGCCACCCTCTCCCACTTCAGTGTCGTAGGCCTCCGGCAGCGCCAGCACCATTTCATGGCAGAAGGCCCGCCTGGCCGCGGTGACGACGGCGGCATCGACGTCCGACGCGAGCCGCGCGATGTTGTCGGAAACCGTGCCGGGCAGGAGCTGGACGCCTTGCGGCAGGTAGCCGCAGTGAAGCGCGCGCTGGGCGGGCGACCACGCCGCGAGCTCGGCGCCGTCGAGGCGTATCGCGCCGGACCTCGGCGGCAGCACGCCCGCCAACGCGCGCAGCAGCGTGCTCTTTCCGGCGCCGCTGGGCCCCACGATGCCGAGACACTCACCGGGCTGGACACTGAAAGTGACCCCGGAAAGCACGGGTCGGCCGCGGGCCGGGCCGAGTTCGAGGTCCTGGACTTCCAGCGCCCCGCGCGGCGAAGGGAGTTCAGTCGCCTCCCGTACGGGCGGGATTCCCCGCAGCGCGTGTATGACCCTCTGCAGGGCGATACGCGCCTCGACGAAACCGCGCCAGGTGCCAACCGCAAGGTCGACCGGGGCCAGCGCCCGGCCGAGCAGGATGGTCGCCGCGATCATGATGCCGGGCGTCGCGTGTTCCACGATGACCAGCCAGGCACCGAGTCCGAGCATGGCGGTCTGCAAGGCCTGCCGGGCGTACTTCGACGCCCCGCTCAGCAGCCCGCTGGTCCACCCGGCCCGCGACTGGGCGCGGGATGCGCGGTCGGACAGTCGCCGCCAGCGCTGGACCGCGCGCGTGGACATGTCCATCGCCAACACGGCGTCGCCGGCGCGGGCGACCGCCTCGAGGTAGTGAGTCGCGCGCCCCTGTGCACCGTTCGCTTCCTCGAGCGCCGCACGCGTGCCGCGCTCATTCGCCCACGCGATGCCGAGCAGGAGCGCGGCGCCCGCGATCCCGAGCAGGCCCAGCGACCAGTGCATCACGAAAATAATCGCCATGAAGAGCGGCAGCCACGGCGCATCGAAGAGCACCTGCAGCCCGGGCCCGGAAACGAACTGGGTCAGCGTCGAAAGGTCGCGAGTGCTCGCAGGCGAACCACCGGGTGCGCCGCGCGCCGCGTGAAGCAGCAGCGCATTCGCCAAGGGCTCGCCGAGGTCGCGCTCGAGGCGCCGCGCCAGCGCCGCGAGCAGGCGCCCGCGCAGCGTGTCGAGGGCGGCCATCGCGAGCAGCATGAAGAGCGTGATCACCGCGAGCACGAGGAGCGTCGGCACGCTGCGGCTTGGCAGGACCCGGTCGTAGATCTGGAGCATGAACAGCGGTGACGCGAGGACGAACACGTTCGATGCGAAACTGAAGAGCGCCGCGTAGAGGAGCTCGGTGCGGTAGCGGGCAATTAGAGCATTCACAGGACGACATCCCGGCGGGCCGGTCGCGGCGACCGGGCCGCGAACGGCGGTTTATCGAGGCATGCGTGACGCGTCCGCATGGGCGGTCTCGCTTCGGGTGTACACGATGTCGGCTCGGGCACGTCCGATCTTGAGATTGGCGGGCGGCGCGTGGCACCGCCCGCGGGTATTCACGTAAAGCGGCGGGCCGCACCGCGTGGCCGGCCGCGGCCCGGCAAGCGCCGGGCCGCGGTGGCTGCGGAGGCCGACCCGCGTGACCTCAGGCGAAGAGGTTGCCGACACCGCCCGCGGCAGTCAGATCAGCCGAGTCGAATCCGACCAGCGTGATGCTGTTGCCGCTGAAGCTGAGCTGCAGGTCGCCGCTGCCGAGGAACGAGGAGCCGACCGAGGCCTTGTTCCAGCCCTCGGCCGCCAAGCGGTCGCCCGCGGCGAAGTCGAAGTCGGTGACCGTGTCCTGGCCCCAGTTCGACGCCCCGATCCGGAACAGGAAGTAGTCGGCGCCCGCGTTGCCGGTGAGGACATCGGCGCCGCTACCACCACTCAGCATGTCGTTGCCGGCGCCACCATACAGGGTGTCGTCACCGGCGCCGCCGTCGAGCAGGTCGTGGAAGGTCCGGCTTCCGTAGCCGTTGAGCGTCCAGCCGGAATCGGCCGAATTCGTGCCCTCGCCCGCGCTGTCGTTGCCACCGTACAGCGTGTCGTTTCCTGCGCCACCCGACAGCCAGTCGCCGTCGTTGCCGCCGACCAGGATGTCGTTGCCCGCGCCGCTCCACAGCGCGTCGCGGCCCTCCTCGCCATAGAGCGCCACGCTTTCGCCGGCAGCGGGAGGCGAACCGGGGAACGTGACGAGGGGATCCGTGAGGTCCACGATGTCGTCGCCCGCGCCCATGCGGAACTCTTCGACTCCGTTGACCAGCGGACCGGTGCGCTGCGCGGAGTCGTCGAGCGCGTAGCGGAACACGACGTCGTGCCCGCCAGTGCCGAGCAGGGTATCGGTGCCATTGCCACCGACGAATGAGTCGAGGCTGCCGAGGTACTTGCTGCCCGCCTTGTTCAGGTGGATGCCGGCGCCGGCAGTGAAGTCGCCGTCCTTGTTGACCGCGTAGGTGTCGTATTCGAAGACATTGCTGCCTTGACCGATCTTGCCGAAGCTGCGCTCGCCTTCGAACAGCAGGATGTCGTCGCCGTTGCCGCCATTCAGGATGTCGTTGCCGGTGCCGCCGCCAAGCACGTCGATGCCGTCACCGCCGTTCAGGATGTCGTTGCCGGCCTCACCGAACAGCACGTCGTCGTCGGCGCCGCCGTTCAGCGTGTCGACGCCGTCACCGCCGAACAGGACATCGTCGTCGCCATCGCCGTTCAGCGTGTCGTTGCCCGCCCCACCCTGCAGGGTGTCGTCGCCGGTACCGCCGTTCAGCACGTCGTTGTCGTTTCCACCGTCGAGGATGTCGTTGCCGGCGTCGCCGTTCAGCGTATCCGCGCCGACCTGGCCGATCAGCACGTCGTCGTCGCCGCCACCGTTCAGCGTGTCGTTGCCGTGGCCGCCCACCAACTGGTCCTTGCCGGCGTCGCCGTTCAGCGTGTCGTTGCCGTGTCCGCCCGCGAGCACGTCAGCCCCTTCGCCGCCGTTGAGGGTATCGTCGCCGGCGTCACCGTTGAGCGCATCGTCACCGTCGCCACCGTTCAAGGTGTCGTTGCCGGCGTCACCCCAGACGCTGTCGTTGCCCGCGCCGGCGGACACCACGTCGGCGCCGTTGCCGCCCCAGATGCGGTCGTTGCCGTCGCCGGAGACGACGGTGTCGTCGCCTTCGCCCGCCGTGATGGTGATTGCCTGCGTGACGCCCGTAAGGTTGAGGTTGTCATTGCCGCCGAGCAGGTCGAT
Organism: Hydrogenophaga intermedia; assembly: GCA_943370145.1. GTDB lineage: Bacteria > Pseudomonadota > Gammaproteobacteria. The sequence continues at coordinate 84,290 of CALRPY020000003.1, forward strand.
CTGCTCCACGCGCACGATCGAGGCTGCCCCGAGCGTCAGCACGTCCGCCGCGTCGGTGGCGATGACCCTGTCCCAACCGTTGCCGCCGTCGAACACGTCGGCTGTCTCGGAGATGTACATCAGGTCGTTGCCGTCGCCGCCGTTCGTCACGTCGGCGCCCAGGCCGCCGTCGAGGATGTCGTTGCCGGCGTCACCGTTCAGGGTGTCGTTGCCGGCCTGGCCATAGAGCCGGTCGACACCGTTGCCGCCGCTGATGACATCGTTCAGACCACGACCGTAGACGCGGTCGTCACCGTCACCCGCCCTGAACTCGCTGCCCACGACGAAGCCGGCCTCGGCCGCCTCTGCTTCGTTCGAGGCGAGGAACACGCTGTCGCTGCCGGCGAGGCCGTCGTACTGCGTGCCGGCGGCATAGGTGCCCGCCTTGACGACGTCGAAATCGACCCAGTCGACCTGCTGCGTGAACAGCGGCATGCCGGCGCCGCCGTTACCGCCACCTGCGATGGGCGTGCCGACATAGTCGACGAAGAACTGCACGGCCTCGAAACCACCGGCCTTCAGCGCCATCTGGCTGAGGTCGTAAAGGGCGAGGTTGCTGTCGTTGTAGAGCGACAGGTTGTTCGCGTAGTCCAGGATCTGCGTGCGGATGTCGTTGTTCTGGAAGTCTTCGCTCGACAGGTAGATGCGCAGGGTATCCGAGCCGTCGCCTCCCCTCGCGACGTCGAAGTTGCCGGCGTTGAAGTTGGCGAGTCCGTTCTTGAGTTCCTCGCCATTGATCGGCGTGTTCGCCGCGAATTCGGCGGCGCTCATGTGGATGTGCGCGACGAGGTCGTTGCCTTCACCCGCGTCGACGTCGTCGAAACCGGCGCCACCGGTGATCTGGTCGTTGCCGGTGCCGCCCACCACCGTGTCGTTGCCGGCACCGCCGTTCAGCGTGTCATTGCCGTCGCCGCCGCTGATGGCGTCGTTGCCGTTGCCGCCGAACACGGTGTCGTTGCCCGCGCCGGCGGTGAGAATGTCGTTGCCGTCACCGCCGTCGACGTAGTCGTCCCCGTCTCCCGCGTTGACGAGGTCGTTGCCGGCGCCGCCAAACGCGGAGTCGTTGCCGTCGCCGGCGCTCAGGAGGTCATCGTCGGCGCCGCCGTCGAGGCGGTCGTTGCCCGCGCCGCCCGTCAGCGTGTCGGCGCCCGCGCCGCCGACCAGCACGTCGTTGCCGTCACCGCCGTCGAGGCTGTCGCTGCCGGTGCCGCCGTCCAGATAGTCGTTGCCGCTGCCACCGATCAGCGTGTCGTCACCGTCCTGGCCGAACAGCGAATCGTTTTCGGTACCGCCGTCGAGCAGGTCATTGCCCGCGCCGCCGACCAGCGTGTCGTTGCCAGCCTGGCCGAACAGCCGGTCGTTGCCCGCGCCGCCGTCGAGGTAATCGTTGCCTGCGCCGCTGAATATCGAGTCGTTGCCCCACTGGCCGTACATCCAGTCGGAGCCCTTTGCACCGATCATGACGTCGTTGCCGGCGCCACCATATGCCCAGTTGCGCTCGGTCACGGTGCTGTCGTCGCGCAGGTATTCGAGCGCAAGATCCGCGTCCTGCTCCGTGACGCCGTCGGCCGCCAGCGCGAGCAGCGCGTTCACGTCGAAGGCCACGTCGGCGTTGAGCACGCCGCCGCTCATGATGTCCCCCTTCAGGGAATGGCCGGTGAACATGAGGTCGTCATCGGCGCCGCCGTCGAGGGTGTCGTTGCCCTCGCCACCGAGCAGGATGTCCGTACCGTTGCCGCCGCCCAGGTAATCGTTGCCTTTACCGCCGTTCAGAAGGTCCATGCCCTCGCCGCCGAAGAGCGTGTCGTTACCCGCGCCGCCATCGAGGATGTCGGAACCGACGCCCCCATTGAGGACGTCGTCGCCGTTGCCGCCGAACAGCCAGTCGCTGCCTTCGCCACCGTTGAGGACGTCGTTGCCGTCACCGCCGTCGACGATGTCATCGCCGGCGCCGGCGTTGACGATGTCGCGACCGCTACCGCCGACGATGACGTCGTTGCCGGCGCTGCCGTTGCTGATGGTGGTCTGGATTGCGGCGGCGACAATCTTCGCAGCGCCCGTTGCGTTGGAGGTCGCGAGCTGGCTCGCCGCCGCAACCCTGTTATTGCCACCTACTAATTCTTGCGCCATCTGGAGTTACCTCTGGTTCTGGACTGCCTGGCTGTCTGTTGTGATTCGAACGCCGGTTCAAGGCGCCGCCGAGCGCGACCGGTGCGCGGTGGAGAAGCCGGGGCGCCGAACGCCGTCGCCGTAGCGACTGGCGGTTCGCGCGACCTCCGCTCTCCCCGGGCCACCGCCGCAGTCTCGCCGGTGCGTTTTTCGTGGAGAGGAGGATCCGCTCCCGAAGTGACAATGCCTAGCGGCCGAACGTTAAACAGGGCAACAAAATAGCGACGGAGATCACTGTTTTTATTGGTTTTTCCTGGGTTTTTTGACAAACTCCTTTTTTCGAAGGGATGTAGTCTTGGTTTCCGTGACGAAGCTCCCGTAAACCCGGGCTGGCGACCAGATGGGGACTTGTCCGCCTCGGGCTCGCCACATGCCAATGCAAAGAGGCGACAAGGGTCCGAGGCGTGTTGAACAAAGGCCCCGGGCGAGCCTTGCTCCCGGGCTCGGTTTGGCCGCGAAGGAGCCGAGCTTGAGTGAAGGTCGACGCAGCGCTTGGTGAAATTGACGGCGCCGTCACCGCAGCGCGAACACGCACAACGCGTTTGGAGGGCTCCGGGCGGGAACGCTATCGCATACCATGACACGGAGGCCGGAGCCGGCCATGTCGACGCAAAGCGGGGATTTCAGCATGCAGCAATCGACCAGTTCGCAAGCGCCGGAGCGCAAACCGTCCAGAGTAGACGCAGTCGTCATCGGTGCCGGCTTTGCCGGCCTGTACGCGGTTTACAAGTTGAGGCAGCTGGGGCTCTCCCACCGCGGCTTCGAGCGCGGCGGCGGCGTGGGCGGCACCTGGTACTGGAACCGCTACCCGGGTGCGAGCTCGGACTCGGAAAGCTGGGTGTATTCGTACACCTTCTCCGAAGAACTCGAGCAGGAGTGGACCTGGAGCTGCCGATTCCCCGAGCAGCGGGAGATCCTGCGCTACCTTGAATTCGTGGCCGACAAGTTCGACCTTCGGCCGGCTTTCGATTTCAACACGAGTGTCACCGGGGCCGCTTACGACGAAGCCAGCCAGTGCTGGGTGGTGGATACCGCGCAGGGCGAGACGGTGCGTGCGAAGTACCTGATCACCGCCGTTGGTTGCCTGTCCGCGGCGCAGGTTCCGGATATCACGGGGCTCGAGGGCTTCAAGGGCAAGTGGTATCACACGGGCCAGTGGCCGCATGAAGGCGTGGATTTCACTGGCAAGCGGGTCGGCGTGATCGGGACGGGGTCTTCGGGCATCCAGTCAATCCCCGTCATCGCGAAGCAGGCCAGTCGCCTCACCGTCTTCCAGCGCACGCCGAACTTCAGCGTGCCCGCCCGCAACGCGCCGCTGAGCCCGGAGCGCCAGCAGGAGCTCAAGCGCGAAATCCGGAAGATCCGCGAGACCTGCCGCTGGTCGACGATAGGCCAGCCCTACGACTGGAAGGACCGGGAGGCGCTGAAGACCGACCCTGCCGAACTCCGCAAACAGTTCGAGGCCGATTGGGAGAAAGGCGGCTTCGAGTGGATGTTTGGCAGCTTCCGCGACCTGCTCGTCGACCCGCAGGCCAACGCGCTGGCCGCCGACTTCGTGCGCGAGAAAATCCGCAGCGTGGTCAAGGACCCCGAGGTCGCGCGCAAGCTCACTCCCACGGGCTACCCGATCGGCACCAAGCGCCTGCCGCTGGACGCGGGCTACTTCGAGACTTTCAACCGCGACAACGTGGAACTCGTCGACCTGCGAGAGAACCCGGTGGAATCGATCGTCGGCGAGGGCGTTCGCACGCGCGAGAGGATCTACGAACTCGACGCCATCGTCTTCGCGACAGGGTTTGATGCGCTGACCGGCCCGCTGACCCGGATCGGCATCCGCGGCCGGGGCGGTGAAACACTCGAAGCAAAGTGGTCGCACGGTCCCCAGACCTACCTGGGTGTCTGCACCCGCGGTTTTCCGAATATGTTCATGGTGACCGGACCGGGCAGCCCGTCGGTCCTCGGCAACATGCCCGTGTCGATCGAGCAGCACGTTGACTGGATTTGCGAGTGCATCGACTACATGCGCAAGAAAGGGGTGACGACCGTCGAGCCGACCTGGGATGCCGAGGCTGCCTGGTGCGCGCACGTGAAGGAGCTGGCGGACGCGACTCTCTTCCCGCAGACCGACTCCTGGTACATGGGCGCGAACATCCCGGGCAAACCGCGCGTGTTTCTGCCTTACATCGGCGGTTTCGGGACCTACCGCAAGCTGTGCGCGGAGATAGCCGAGAAGGAGTATGAGGGCTTCGCATTCAGCTGAACCCGGCGCTCACGTCGACCCGGGCCCGCGCGGCATTCGGCGCGCCGGCCCGGCTCGCGCGCACGTTTTCCCGCGTCGCACCCGCCGACAGCCGCCGAGGACCCGATGATGATGGATGACAGCTGCAAGCGCCGACCGATTACCGTGACAGTGCTGGCCATGACGGTGCTGGCGCTCCTCCTCGTCGCTTGCAACGAGGAATCCTCACGAACGACCACCAACGTGCAGCTCGCAAACCCGGCCTCCGTGTACTGCGAGCAACGCGGCGGTCGTCTGGAGTTGGTGGACGAGGCTGCCGGCCAGGTCGGCTACTGTGTGCTGCCAGACGGCAGGCGGGTCGAGGAATGGGCGTTTTTTCGAGCAGCGCAGAGCGGGGACGAGGCTCCTGCCGGTACGTCACCATAGCCGACGCCCAACGCGGACCTGCTATCCAGAGCCGAATGGCGTGCTGCGCGGGCTGGCATCATTATCAAGGATGAATGGTGCCGACGCGCGGAATCGAACCGCGGACCTACTGATTACGAATCAGTTGCTCTACCAGCTGAGCTACGTCGGCATGTCGGGGCCGGGCGCGCATGATAACCGAAAGCGCGGATTTGGCCAGCCTGTGCGGCTGGCCGGGGCTCATTCGGACGGCCGATTGCGGATGCGGATGATGACGTCGAGGCCCTCCGCGCAAGTACCAGCGGGCGGCGTCGGCAGGGTTTCAAGCAGCGGGTGCTGGGCCTCCACGTCGATCAGTACGCCATCATCAACGTTATAAAAATGAAAGTGCGGTTTGGTGTTGGAGTCGTAGAAGACTTTCGTGGAGTCCACGATGACCTGAGTCAGCAGCCCCCGCTCTGCAAGCAGTCCCAGCGTGTTGTACACGGTGGCTTTGGATACAGGTCGTCCGGCCTGTCCCACCCTCGCGATGACCTGGTCTGCGGACAGGTGCATGTCTCCTGCAAAAAAGATCGCGGCGATGTCTATGCGCTGGGCCGTCGGCTGTATGCCGTGGCCCTGCAGCTTGCGCGCGATTCGATCGATTTCCGTCGGGGACAAGAGAAATTCCGCAACTTCAGGCATGAAACCAGTATACCCAGCCTTTAGACTGTGTCTAGCCTTAATGCGAGTGACTTTCATTCCTTGGGCGTACCGAAGTGAGAAGCCGGTCACGGTGCTGGCTGCCACGGTTGGCGCGCTCACCCGCTCGCGGGTCCCGGGCTACCGTTCACGGGACCGGGCGGTGAAGCGCACCCCGCCAGTTCCGATACTTCAGACCATGAAAAGAGCAAGCGGCTTCACGATTATCGAACTGATGATAACGGTCGTCGTGCTCGGGATCGCCCTCACTTTTGCGGTGCCGAGCATGCAGCAGTTCATCATGAACAACCGGATGACATCGCAGCTCAACCTCATGTCGTCGAACCTTGCGATGGCACGCAGCGAAGCCATCAAGCAGAACATGCCGGTGCTGCTGTGTCCGAGCGGTGGCGGTGCCACCTGCAGCGAATCGAATTGGGAAAGCGGGTGGCTGGTTTTCGTCGATCGCGACCGCGACATGGCGCTGGACGGCGAAGCGCTGTGCACCTCGAGTGAACTGGGGGCCAACGAGGATTGCCTGCTGCTGGAGCAGGCACGGCTGGAGCAACCCGCTGCCCTTACGCCTGCGGCGGGCATCCCTGAATTGGTCGGTTACGACGGCAGCGGCGCCGCGTTCTGCGACGCGAACGCCGACGGCGCCCCGGAACCGTGCGACCCGACCGACACATACTTCACCCTGTGCGACTCGCGCGGTGACGCGCACGCCCGCGCGCTTGCCATCAGCAGAACAGGTCGCGTGTCGATCCTGGGGAAGGCGCCCAACGGCGACGCTCTTACCTGCAGCACGGCCGACGACGACTGAGAACAGAAAGCGGAGGAGGCAAAGCGTGCGCAACGGGACTCATCCAACTCAAGCCGGCTTCACGCTGCTGGAAGTGCTGGTCGCGGTCGTGATTTTTTCAATCGGGCTGCTCGGCATCGCAGGCCTGCAGGTCGCTGGCATGCGCTACACGCACGGTTCACAGCTTCGCGCAGTGGCAACCATGCAGGCCGAGAACATGGCCGACAGCATGCGCGCGAACCGCACCGGCGTCACGGACGGCCATTACAACATCCAGGCGCAAATGCCGACGAGCTATGGGGTCGACTGCACGGTCGGCGCATGCGGTCCCGAACAGTTGGCCGTTTTCGACCTCGTCACCTGGAATGCGGCCGGCGACGCATCAAAGCCTCGGGAATCGAATGCCGATGTACTGCCCGGGGGCGACGGCGTTGTCTGCATCGATTCGACCCCCAACGACGGAGTTCCCGCGGACTGGGCCTGCGACAACGTGGGCACCGTCTATGCGGTCAAGCTGGTATGGAACGAGCGCTCGGTCGGCGACTGGGAACAGGAGGAAGGCGAGGAAGGTGGCGAAGAAGGTGATACGGCCGACATCAACCAGCAGTTCCTGTTCGTGAGGTTCGTACCGTGAGCCACGCCCAAGCCAGCCATTCTCATCGATATTCCCGTCCGCGGGCCAGCGTCCAGCACGGCATCACGCTCGTCGAGATGATGGTCGCGATGGTCGTGGGTCTCATCCTGCTCGTCGGCATCGTGCAGCTCTTCATCAGCAACAAGCAGGCCTACCGCCTCCAGGAAGCGACGAACGTGCTCAACGAGAGCGGGCGTTACGTCCTCAACCAGCTGCACTACGACCTGCGCATGGCCGATCACTGGGGCGGCGCCGAGCGTGACGCACTCGAAATCATGAGTGGCATCGACACGATCGACGGGGACTGCGACGGGGCGGCGGCGGCACTCGACACGGCCGGCATCTTCGGCATCGACGGCGAGGCCTCGTCCCCGCTCGACTGCATTCCGGATTCCGACTACGTCGCGGAATCCGACATCGTCGTCATCCGCTATGCCGAACCCGTCCGACGGGCCTCCGGCGCCCTCGATGACAATCGGATCTACGTCCGTAGCGCCATGGGCCGCCGCGCGGTGGTCTTCCAGGGCGCGGATGTCGCAAGCCTGCCGGGTGACATCGTGCCCGCGGACTCCGACGCACCGACCGTCGAGGACGAGGCGCCGGATGTCGCCAACTTCGAGATGCGCACTGTGATCTACTTCCTGCGCCCATGCGCGTCGCAGGATCTCGGCACGGCCAACGTGTGCGATGCCGCCGACGACAACATACCCACCCTGACGCGCCTCACGCTGGAAGGGACATCGCTCGTGGAACAGGATGTGACGAGCGGCGTGGAGCAGATGCAACTCGCCTATGGGATCGACACGAATGGCGACCGCTCGCCCGAGCGCTACCTGGACGCCGAGACCGTCACCGACGACAACAACTGGGACTCCGTGGTGGACGTCAAGCTGAGCCTGTTGGTGCGCAACACCGAAATCGACGTCAGCTATACGGACACCACGACCTACCAGCTCTACGGTGGAGCCGACGGCGCGGCCGTGGAGTACGAGGTGCCGACCGATGCGCAGCAATACAGGCGCAAGATCTACAACTCTTCGATCCAAGTCCGCAACATGACCCGAGGCTGAAGACATGCAGCGCCCGTACTCCCATCCGCCACCGCAGCACGGCTTCGCGCTCATCGTCGCGATGGTCATGCTGCTGATACTCACAATGGTTGCTGTCATCGCGATGCGTTCGACGACGCTCGACCTGAAAATGAGTGCCAATACCACACTCGCACAGCGTGCGTTCCAGGCATCGGACGGCACTCGCGATTCCGTGTCCCCCGTGCTGGCTTCCCACGTCTTCTACCACGGCTGGCCGAGCGCCATCGGCGGCGAAGTCGTGGACAGCGCGGATTTCGACATTCCCGAGGCCCTCACGATCGCCGCCCCGACCGCACGCTTCGACATGGGACAGAATGGTCTCTTCGAGGACCTCGCCACTCGCGCCGCCGACATCGAATTTCGTGACGACGTTCAGGGCGATGGCACATTGGCCGCCGACGACGTGTACGGCGATATCTGGGTGACGCGCGTCGGCGTGCAACCCGCCCCCGGGATGAATCTGGCCTCGAACGCCGCCGACCAGGGGGCAGGCGGCGGCGCTGCGAACAAGTACATCATGTTCGATCTCAGGGCCACCGGCAGTTCTACCGGCAACGCCCGCTCATATACCGGCTCCGACTATCGCGCGCTGTCGCGATGAGCACCGCGCGCGTCAGCCTCGGACCGCCCAGCACTGGAACTCCCTGGAAATGAAAACAGCACAATCCTTGAGCGCATTCTGCAAAGGCATCGTCCTGAGCATCGGCTTCCTGCCAGGCATCTGGTCGGCGAGCGCGCAGGCGAACCTGTCGGGTGCGGACATGGGCACCTACACTGCGACCCCCATCCTGACCGTGGAATCAGTGCCGCCGCTGGTCATGCTCGCGATGTCGATGGACCACCAGTACTTCATCAAGGCGTACAACGACTATACCGACCTCGACAAGAACGGCACCGTCGAACGCACCTACTCGGACGCCTTCGAGTACTACGGCTACTTCCACTCCGATCTCTGCTACAAGTACAGCGACACCGATGGCCGCTTCAACCCGGTGGGAAAGGTCGACACGCCTCGCGAGAACGCCAACGACGACAGCTTCGACCACTACTGCTCCACCGATGCCGCGAGCTGGAGCGGCAATTTCCTGAACTGGGCGACGATGACCCGCATGGACGTCGTGCGAAAGATTCTCTATGGCGGCCTGCGTTCGACCGACACGGCGACCACCAGCGTGCTCGAGCGGAGCTACCTCCCGGGTGACGCGCACAGCTTTGCGAAGTATTACAACGGCGGCGATCTCGCGAAGCTCACACCGCACGACACGATCAAGACCGACACCACGAATGGCGGTAATGACGACGGCGTCGACGATACGTACGAAGGCATCACGCTCTGCAACACCACACATGCAGGAACCAGCGGCAGTTCGCAGACCGTGACGACTGGACCAATGATGCGGGTGGTTTCCGGCAATGCCCAACTGTGGAGCGCGAACGAGCGCCGACAGTGCACGTGGCGGGACGAATTTGGTGCCAACGGCAACTCGAACATTCCATCACGCTCAGGCATTGAGGCATTTTCCGGTGATCCGCTCGATAGCAGCCAGTTGAAAACGCCAGGCGCGAAACGCGATCACACCGTGCGGGTCAAAGTCTGCGACGCCAGCGTGACCGCTCCGCAGAACCTTGAAAACTGCAGGACCTACGGCAGCAACCTGAAGCCCGAGGGGCTCTTGCAGAAGTACGGGCTGGATGGCCAGATGAAATTCGGGCTCGTGACCGGCAGCTACGCCGACAACGTATCCGGCGGCCGTCTGCGCAAGCGTATCTCGGCGATCAACGACGAGGTAAACACGGCCGACGGTACGTTCATCGCGCTGAGCGCCTCCACGCCGGGCATCATCAAGGCGCTCAATTCGGTTCGGATCTGGGGCTACGGCTATGACGACGGCACGTATCTGAGCGGCGGCGACGGCGGGGACAACTGCACGTTCCAGCTCACGGACATCGCCACTGAAGGAAAATGCGCCAGTTGGGGCAACCCGATGTCCGAGATCTATCTCGAGGCGCTACGCTACTTCGCGTCCTCAACGCGAGAGGCTACCGCCGCGTTCACGAATGGCGGGACGGACAACAACTACATCTCGGGCTTCCTCGAAGACCCGGAATGGGACAGCCCGATCAACGCGGACAATTCCTGCGCATCCCTGAACACCATCATCTTCAATGCAAGCGTCAGTTCCTACGATGACAACCAGACCGACCCGAGCGGACTCTCGGACGACACGGCAGCCGAGCTGACGAAGACCGTTGGCGACGCCGACGGCGAAGACCTCGAAGGCGCGGACTTCTTCGTCGGCCGGAGCGGGACGTCGGTGAACGAATTCTGCACGGCCAAGACGATCGACGGGACGAACGGCCTGGGCGACGTCTACGGGCTCTGCCCCGAAGCGCCCACCGTGCGCGGCTCCTATCACATGGCAGGTCTCGCCCATTTCGCCCACACCGAAGACCTGCGCAGCGACCTGCCGGACGAACAGACTATCAAGACCTTCGCGGTGTCGCTGGCGACAGCCAACCCGATCATCGAAATCCCGGTCAGCAGCACGCAGACCGTGCGCATCCTCCCCGCCTACCGACTGCGCAAGGGTGGCAACTCTGCCACGGAGTCGCTCAACGACCCCACCAAGGACGGCGGCGGCGCGCTCGTCGACTTCAAGATCGTGCGGCCCCATACCGAGGTCAGCGCCACCAATAATGCCACCCCCGAGGCGGGCACCGGCATATTCAGCGGCTTGTTCTATGTGAACTGGGAGGACTCCGAGCAGGGTGGCGACTACGACATGGACATGTGGGGCACCATCGAATACCGCCTCGACACGAAAGCGGCCGACAAGCAACTCAGAATCACGACAACCGCGGTGCATGAGGCCACAAACATCGCTCAGCTCTTCGGTTTCATCACCAGCGGCACGACTGAAGATGGCTTCCACGCCTACTCCGGCATCGAGGGCGCGAATTACACCGACCCGACCGGCGTCAAAGGCTGCATTGACTGTCGTCCGGTTTCAGGCGAGGGTGGTTCCACTGGCCAGTTCGGCGCGCAGTTCCATGATTTCACGCTCAGCGCGGACGATGCAGCGGGCGTCCTCGAGTCCCCGCTCTACTACGCGGCCAAGTGGGGCGGCTTCACCGACACCGACGACAACAAGAAGCCGACCATCGAAGGGGCCGAAGACGACCACTCCGAGTGGGATGGCGACGGCGACGGGATCCCGGACACCTTCTATTTCGTGACCGATCCGGGTCAACTCGAAGCGAGCCTGCGAGAAGTGTTCGACACGATTCTCGAGCGGGTGTCCTCGGGCACCGCGGCGGCGGTTGTCGCCAACGAGCAGAAAGGCAACGGCGCGCTCTTCCAAGCCTTGTACGACCCGGAAAAGAGTGATGCCGACGGCAATACGGTCCGTTGGATCGGGACCTTGCACGCACTGTTCGTCGACACCCACGGCTTCATTCGCGAGGACGGCAACAGCAACGGCCGGATAGACGATTTCGGGACCGACCCTGTCATCAAGCTGGAGTTCGACGACAGCGCGGAGGCGAGCGAGCGGCGCACCAAGCTCATCCGCTATGAGCCCATCGAGGACGATCCGGACACCAGCGAACTCGAGGGTGTCGATCCGCTGCGGCCCGACCCGTCGGACCCGGACCAGTTCACCGAGCAGGCGCCCGTCGAACTGTATGGGGACGACGGCCTGAACACCCTGTGGAACGCGCGCGAGCAACTGTCCTCGATCAGTGAGGAGGACATCACCGTCCAGCGCGACTACGAATCTGATGCCAGCAGCGGCCGTCATATCCTGACCTGGATGGACGAGGACACGGACAATGTCGTCGGCAACGACGAGGTGATCGACCTGACCGCCGACAACATCGATGCTGACAACTTCTTCTGGCTCGACACGGACGACGTTGCCGGCGCGAAGAATCTCGTTGACTGGGTACGCGGCAAGGACACCGGGATCACCGGCTTCCGCAAGCGCGTCGTCGACTACGACGGCGTCGATGGCCCGCGGGAAGCCGAGATCATGCGCCTCGGCGACATCATCAACTCGACGCCGGTGGCTGTCTCCGCCCCGTTTGCAGGCTTCGACCAGAGCGCGCTCGATCCCTCCTACGCCGAGTTCCGCGCGCATTACCAGCAGCGACGGCAGGTCGTCTATGTCGGCGCGAACGACGGCATGATCCACGCGTTCAACGCGGGCTTCTTCAACGCGCGCGAACTTTCCTTCGACCTCGCGCCCTCCGAGGATTCGAGCGTTACCCAGCACCCGCTGGGGACCGAACTTTGGGCTTACGTGCCCAAGAACCTCCTGCCGCACCTGCAGTGGCTGGGCCGCCCGGACTATTCGCACGTCTATTTCATGGACCTTCCGATACGCGTGTTCGACGTGAAAATCTTCCCAACGAACGACGACGTGCACATCAACGGCTGGGGCACGATTCTGGTCGCGGGCATGCGCTTCGGCGGTGGCAACGACAGCACCGGGGTCCAGGTCGACATCGACGGCGACGGTGACGCGAGCAATGACGTGCGGACGAAATCGGCCTACGTGATCCTCGACATCACCGACCCCGAGTCACCGCCGACGGTGCTAGCGGAACTGAGCCCACCCAATTCGCAGTTCACGACCTCCGTGCCGCAGGTGGTCGGATTCGGCGACCCGACGGGTGAAAACGCCGGCAAGTGGTACCTGGTCTTCGGCACGGGGCCCACCAATCTGGCGGATGCGACCTATGCGTCTTACGGCGACCCGCTGCAGAACGCGAATGTCTTCGTCTACGACCTGTCGCAGATGCGTGCCGCAACAAGCGCCAGTGACAAAAACGGTCTGAGCCGAACCTTCACGCTGGACGACGCGAACGTGTTCGTCGGTGATGTCGTGGGGACCGACTTCGACATCGACATGCGGGACGAGGCCATCTACTTCGGCACGGTCGGCGCCCCGGTCGCGCCCGGTACGGACCCGGACGACGTCGAACAGGGCACGCTTTACCGCATCCTGATGGATGAGGACAGCAACGCGACCAACTGGAGCGCGCCGGAGAGCCTGTTGAGCGACCTCAATCAGCCCTTTGTCACGCAGCCCGCGGTGACCATCGACAACAAGCTGCGCCGCTGGGTCGTGGCCGCCAGCGGTCGACTGTTCGTCAACGAGGACAAGCTCAGCGAGAACCAGCAGAGCGCCTACGGGATCATCGATCCTGAATTCAGCGGCGCGTCGACGCCCACCCAGGTCAGCGACCTCCTCGATGTGTCCCGTGCGGTGGTGTATTCGAACGATACCGTCGACGGCGTGTCTGTCGGCAGCGGCGGCGATTCGAACAACGACGGCGCGGTCAATACCACCGAACTACGAGAGGCTGTTGCCGCCGCCGGCGGTTGGCGGAAGGACTTCGCAGTCAATGGCGTATTGCCGGCGGCCGACGAGGACGAAGAGGAAGATGAGGCCGAGGACGGCTCACCCGCCGAACGCAGCGCAAGCCGCATCTCCCTGTTCGGCGGCATCATGTTCGCCTCCCTGTACACGCCAAGCACCGATCTGTGCGGCGCCGATGGCTCCAGCCGCCTGCTCGCCGTGGACTTCAGCACCGGCGTCACGCCGTCATTCGGGGTATTCCCGTGTGCCGACTGCGACGACCCGACGGTACCTGTGCCGGAAAGCTTCGATCAGGGCGGCGGCTATTCGTCGAGCGCAAGCGTGCACTTCGGTGAGCAAACCATCGAGGGCAAGGTTACGATCATCACGCAGGACTCGCGCGGCGAACTCGAGTCCACCGACGCGCAGACCGGCAGTGGCCAGCCGGCCGCTGAAATCTCCTGGCGTGAATATCGCAGCGGCGAGACGGGCCTCGACGCGGAGGCAGGCACTTCAGCCTCAGGCAGCGGCGAAAGTGGCAGTGGCAGTGGCAGTGGCAGTGGCAGTGGCAGTGGCGACAGCGGCGGCGGTAACGGCGGCGGAAGAAAATAACAGGCGAGGACCGGTCCAAACCGGTCCGGACTCGAGGATTGCATGATGAATCAGTCGGGAACGGAAGCCACACGAGCCCATCGGCAGACCGGCGTCACGTTGATTGAACTGATGATCGTGGTGGTGGTCGTCGGGATACTGGCGTCGATTGCCTATCCCAGCTACCAGCAGTACATCCTGCGTTCGAGACGAACCGAGGGCAAAGCGCTGCTGATGGACATCGTGGCGCGACAGGAGCGTTTCTACATGGATCGGAACAGTTATACCGATGACCTCACCGCGCTGGGCTTCAGCAGTGAAACGCCAAAATCGGCGGAGGGCAAATACGCGGCTTCCGTCGCGGCCGGCGCTTCGGCGGACATCGAAACCAGTTACGAGGTGACCGTCAGCCCGCAATGGCCAGGCGGAGACCCTGAATGCGGCGATCTCACGCTGGATTCGCGGGGCGCCCAAGGCAGCTCGACCGGCAGCCTGGAGCGGTGCTGGCGATGAAGACCCGACGGCGGGCGGCGGGCCATAGAGCCCTTCGGCGCGCGGCCTTGACAGCCATCGCCCTGGTGCTCGGTCAGCAGGCCGCGGCGACGGAGATTTACCGGTGGAAGGACGAGAACGGTAACACCGTGTTTTCCGAACGCCGCCCGCCGCAGACCGACAACGCCGCGGTGGTGGAACTCAAATCAGGCAAGGCGTCTGCCGGGGCCGCGCAGCAGCTCGAGAAGGCTCGGGCACAGTTCGCGCCGCCCACGCCAGCGAAGGCGCCGGCCGAGGCGCCGCTGACGCCCGAGCAACAGGCTAAGCGCGCCGACGCCTGCGCCCAGGCCCGCAACGCGCTGGCCATCCTGCAGGGAAACAACCGTCCGCGTTACCAGGCTGATGACGGGCAGCTGATCGTCATGGACGGTGCGATGAAGGCTGCGCGGATGGCGGACGCCGAACAGAAGATCGGGGATTACTGCGCCGACTGAGCGGCGCAGCCCGACGCCAGGGTATCAACGGATGTGGGGGTGAATCGGATCGCCCGGCCGGACGAGTTCCTTGGGCAGACTGAACACGACCTGCTCGATGATGCCGGGTACTTCATTGACAGCTTCACCGCCCCACGCCCGCAGCCGTGACACGACCTGCTCCACCAGCACCTCCGGCGCGGATGCGCCAGCGGTGACGCCAACGCTACGCTTGCCATCGAGCCATTCGCGCTGGATCTCGTCGGCATTGTCGATGAGGTAGGCGGCGATCCCCTGCTTCTCGGCGATTTCCTTGAGGCGGGTCGAATTCGAGCTAGTCTGCGAGCCGACCACGAGGATCAAATCGCAATCCTTGAGCAGGCCCTTGACCGCATCCTGACGATTCTGCGTCGCGTAGCAGATGTCCTCTTTCTTCGGGCCGACGATCTTCGGAAAGCGCTTGCGCAGCGCGTCGATGACGACCGCCGTATCGTCCATCGACAGCGTGGTCTGGGTGACGAACGCAAGGAATTCGGGGTCCTTGACCTCCAGCTTCCAGACGTCCTCGACCGACTCCACGAGGTACATGCCGCCACGACCCTTGCGGGCGCTGTACTGCCCGAGCGTGCCTTCCACTTCAGGATGGCCGGCGTGACCAATGAGAATGCATTCGCGGCCTTCCTGCTGATAACGGCCGACCTCCATGTGCACCTTGGTCACCAGTGGGCAGATGGCGTCGAAGACGCGCAGCTTGCGCCGCGCCGCTTCCTGGCGCACCGCCTTCGCCACGCCATGCGCGCTGAAGATGACCGTCGCATCATCAGGCACCTCGTGCAGTTCGTCGACGAAGATCGCCCCCTTCTGCCGCAGGCCATCGACGACATATTTGTTGTGCACGACCTCATGCCGCACGTAGACAGGTGCGCCGAAGAGTTCGAGCGCACGCTCGACGATGCCGATTGCGCGGTCCACCCCGGCGCAAAAGCCGCGCGGATTAGCCAGACGAATTTCCATGGAAGTCGCTCTTGATTCGGAATTGCGAGTCCCGATTATACGCGCGCTAGTCCGCGTGGGCACCCGCCGCGGGCCCTGAAGAGGGCCTGATCATGTCGATGATTATCATTGCGGCGCCTACGGAAATTGCGGCGTCGGCCACGTTGAATGCTGGAAAACATCGGGTGTCGTAACAGAGCTGGACGAAGTCGATCACATAGCCCAGAGCGACGCGATCCCAGCAATTGCCCAGCGCGCCGCCGAGCACGAGGGTGAACGCCAGCGGCATCCACCGGGTCCCTGCGGGCGACTGCCGCAACATGGAGACAATCCAGACGGAAACGACCGTCGCGATGCCGATGAACATCCAGCGCTGCCAGCCGGAGCCATCGGCGAACATGCTGAATGCCGCACCGGTATTGTGGAGCAGGGTCAGGTTGAAGCCGGGGAAGACCGGCAGCGGGATGCCGTAGCTGAGCTGGCTCGCGGCGAGCAGCTTGCAGAGCTGATCGAGCCCCACGAGCGCGGCGGCCAGCGACAGCCACGGCCACAGGCGCGTACCCCGCATGCGACCGGTCAGCCCACGCCCAGCGCACGACGCGCCGCCGCGCAGTCCAGCGCGATCTGGCGACCTAGGGCGTCGAAGTCGGTGAACGGCATGTCGTCGCGGATTTTCGCGACGAAATCGACGCGCAGATATCGCCCGTAGACCTCCCGCGCGAAATCGAAGATGTGGACTTCGAGCACGGCCTTGGTGCCGTTCACGATCGGTCGATAGCCGATGTACGCGATTGCCGGCAATGCCGTGGTACCGATTCCGCGCACCTGCGCGGCGAAGATTCCGTGCAAGGGACTGGCGCAGCGGTGCAGATCGATGTTCGCCGTCGAAAAACCCATTTCGCGGCCCTTCTTCTGTCCGTGCACCACGCGGCCGGAAATGAAGTAGCGCCGCCCGAGCAGCGGCACGACCTCCTCCAGCTCCCCGCCGCGCAACAGCGCACGAATGCTGGTGCTGCTGACGCGTTCACCGTCCTCGAGAAAGGATTCGGCGCGATCGATCGAGAAACCGTGTTTCTCGGCGAAACTCTGCAGGAGCAGGAAGTCGCCGCTGCGATGGCTGCCGAACTTGAAGTCATCGCCGACGATCAGTCCCTGGATCGCAAGGCCATCGATCAGGCACTGCCTGACGAACTCATCGGCCGGGCGCGACGCCATGTGCTGGTCGAAGGGCAGCACCAGCAGATGATCGACGCCGAGACCTGCGAGCAGTTCCGCCTTTTCGCGCAGGCGCGTCAGGCGCGCCGGCGGCGCAGCCCGCGCGAAATACTCGGCAGGCTGGGGCTCGAACAGCACCACGGTGGACTTCGCGTTGCTGCTGCGCGCCTTGCCGACGAGCGCAGCGATCACCGCCTGGTGGCCGCGGTGGACGCCGTCGAAATTGCCGATCGTCGCCACACACGCCTTGTGCCGTGGCCGGATGTTGTGCTCGCCCCTGATGATTTCCATCGACTATGCCGGCCTGCGTGTGCGAGTTGCTGCGTGGGTACGCCGCATTATAGCGACGCGCGCGGCTGGACCAAATGCGACGGACGCAGACCAAGCAACCACAGCATGGCGATGTAAATCAGCATCGCCGTGCCGATCAGTCCCGCGAGTTCGAGGGCCCTCTGCAGCGTGGTCAGTCCGGTCCATACCGGCAGGTCGTCGGCAGCCCACGCGAGATACGCCCCCATCGCGATGCAAGCGGCGACCACGCGTGCCCCGAACAGGGCCCAGCCGGGGCCGGGTCGATAGACACCGTTGCCCAGCAGTCCGCGGAGCAGCAGGCCGGCGTTGACGAAGGCCGCAATCGAGGTCGCGAGCGCGAGGCCCGCATGCGACAGGGAGAACCCCAGCACCACGCACAGCACCGCGTTCGTCAGCATCGCAATGACGCCGATCTTCACCGGCGTGCGCGTGTCCTGGCGTGCGTAATAGCCGGGAGCAAGCACCTTGACCATGATGAACCCGGTGAGCCCGGCCGAGTAGGCCATCAGGCCCCGCGCGCTCATCAGCACGTCGCGCTCGCTGAATTCACCATATTGGAACAGTGTCGACAGGATCGGTCCTGCCAGCAGCGCGAGCCCGACGGCGGACGGAATGGTCACGGTGAACACGGCGCGCAGCGCCCAGTCCAGGGTATCCGAGAAGTGGTCGTGCTCGTTGCGCGCATGGTGTTCGGACAGCCGCGGCAGGATCACCGTGCCCAGCGCGATCCCGAACAGGCCCAGCGGAAACTCCATGAGGCGGTCGGCGTAATAGAGCCAGGAGATGCTGCCCTGCTGCAGGAAGGACGCGACGAGGGTGTCGACCAGGAAATTGATCTGGGCAACGGAGACGCCGAACAGGGCCGGCACCATCAGTCCCAGGATGCGCCGCACCCCCTCGTGACGCCTGCGCGTGAAGCGCGGCAGGAAGCCCATGCGCCAGACGGCGATCAGTTGCAGGCTCAGTTGCAGGGCGCCACCGACGAGGACGGCCGCGCCGAGCGCATAGACCGGCTGCGAAAGCTGCGGCGCGAGCCACACCGTGCAACCGATGAACGACAGGTTGAGCAGCGCCGGCGTCACGGCCGGCAGCGCGAAGCGGCCATAGGTGTTGAGCAGGCCGCTGAGCAGCGCCGTGAGCGCGATGAACAGCAGATAGGGAAACGTCAGTCGCAGCAGTTCGACGCTCAGATCGAAGCGTGCCGCGTCCCCGACGAAACCGGGGGCGAACACGCTGATGACGACCGGCGCCGCAAGAATGCCAGCCGCCGTCAGGCCCAGGAGCACCATCGCGAGCGTACTGAAGACGGCGTCGAGCAGCCGCCTGACTTCATCCGGGGATGCTGTCGCCTTGGAGGCCGCCAGCACCGGCACGAAGGCCTGGGAGAAGGCACCCTCCGCGAACAAACGGCGGAACAGGTTCGGAATCTTGAACGCGACGAAGAATGCGTCGGTGGCGGCCGAGGCGCCGAACATGGCGGCAATCGTTGCGTCCCGCGCGAGGCCGAGGACGCGAGAAATCAGCGTCATCTGACCGACCAGCGCGGTCGAGCGCAATAGGCTTCTGGAGCTCATCTGGGGCTTCTGGTTTGGCGGAACGTCGCGGCGGCCGGCCGGACTGCCGCATTATAGCCACCAGACGTCCGATTACGGGCGTGCGGGATTGACAAGCTGCGGATACATCTGCATATTTCGCCGTCTTTCACAAGCTCTACCGGAGCCCACACTTGGCCAATACTGCTCAAGCCCGCAAGCGCGCGCGCCAGGCTCAGAAGCACCGGCTGCACAATGCAAGCCGCCGTTCGCTTCTGCGTACCCGAATCAAACAGGTTCTCAAAGCCATCGAGTCCGGCGACCAAGCCGGTGCCCGCGCTGCCTATGCGCAGGCCGTGCCGATCATCGACAAGATGGTCAAGACGGATCTCGTGCACCGGAACAAGGCCGACCGTCACAAGTCCCGCCTCAACGCCCGCATCAAGGCGATGGCCTGAGGCGGAAACGCCCTAGACCAACGCCAGATTGTCACGGTGGATCAGCTCGGGTTCCCTGAGGTAACCCAGCGCTGATTCCAGCCGGGCGGTCGGCAGGCCCTTGATTGCAGCCGTTTCATGCGCGCTGTAATTCGCGAGTCCCCGGGCTATTTCGAGCCCGGCCTCGTTCACGCACGACACGAGTTCGCCGCGTTCGAACTCTCCCTCCACGCCCAGCACCCCGACCGGTAGCAGGCTCTTGCCCTGCTCACGCAGGACCTTGCACGCGCCGGCGTCCAGGCGCACACGACCGCGCACATGCAACGTGCCGGCCAGCCACAGCTTACGGGCGGCCAGCTTGGTGGCAGGCGCCGCGAACAAGGTGCCAACCGCCCGTGCCGCGGCGATATCGAGCAGTACACCAGGTCTCCTGCCACCGGCGATGACGGTTGACGTTGCCGAGCGCGCCGCCAGTCGCGCCGCGGTGACCTTGGTGCGCATGCCGCCACGCCCCCAGGTGCCGCCATCGCCCGCAATTTCCAGTAGCCGCGGGTCGTCGGCCTGGACCGTGCTGATGAGCGTCGCATCGGGGTTGGTGCGGGGATCCGCGGTCATCAGGCCGTCCTGATCGGTCAGGATGACGAGCAGATCGGCGTCGACCAGGTTGCTGACCAGGCCGGCAAGCGTGTCATTGTCACCGAGCTTGATCTCTTCGGTCGCAACGGTGTCGTTCTCGTTGATGACGGGAATGACCCCGAGCTGCAGCAGCGTCCACAGGGTGCTGCGGGAATTCAGGTAGCGCTCGCGATTGGCGATGTCGTCGTGTGTCAGGAGGATTTGCGCCGTCAGCAGGCCACATTCCTTCAAGGCCATTTCCCAGCAGCGTACGAGCCCCATCTGGCCGATCGCCGCGGCGGCCTGCAGCTGGTGCAGCGAGTGCGGTCGTTCTTTCCAGCCCAGCCGGGCAGCGCCCTCGGCGACCGCACCGGAGGTGACGACGACGACGTCGCGGCCTGCTCGACGCAGCGCGGCCAGTTGCGAGGCCCATTCGCCGATTGCCTCGGCATTGAGGCCGGCGCCCTCGCGCGTCGCAAGCGCGCTGCCGATCTTGACCACCCAGCGGCGCGAATCCGCCGCCGCCTGTCTCAATTGTGCTTCACCAACGTCCATCCCCGGCCTTGCCCTCGCCCTCTCCTACTGTTCGTTGCGTTGCTCCGCGACGGCCCGGAGGTGCGCCTCGACGGCGATCATCAGGGCCTCGCAACCATCACCCGTTGCTGCCGAAACCAGGTAGATGGGGCCCTTCCACTTCAGCTTCTTGCGCATGTCCTTCAACAGCGCGTCACGGCGCTCCGCCGACAGCACGTCTATCTTGTTCAGGACCAGCCAGCGCTCGCGGCGGGCCAGTGCCGCGTCATACTTCTTCAGTTCGAGACTGATGGTCTTGAAGTCCTGCACCGGGTCACGCTCCGGATCGAGTTCGGAAACGTCGAGTATGTGCAACAGGAGCTTCGTGCGATCGACGTGGCGCAGGAACTGCAGCCCGAGCCCCGCGCCCTCGGCGGCCCCCTCGATGATGCCGGGGATATCGGCGATCACGAAACTCCGGTCGGGTCCCAGCGAAACCACACCGAGGACGGGATGGAGCGTAGTGAACGGATAGTCGGCCACCTTCGGCCGGGCCGCCGACACGCGGCTGATGAGCGAGGACTTGCCTGCGTTCGGCAAACCGACGAGGCCCACATCGGCCAGCAGTTTCAATTCAAGGCGAAGCTCCCGGAGCTCGCCCGGGGTCCCCTTCGTGATACGCCGCGGCGCGCGGTTGGTGCTGCTTTTGAAGAATGCGTTGCCCATGCCGTGGCGGCCACCCTTGGCGACCAGCAGCACGCTGTCAGGCTCGAGGAGTTCGCCGATCAGCTCGCCGGTTTCCTGCTCGTAGACCACCGTGCCGCAAGGCACGCGTATCGTCAGGTCCTCGCCGGATTTGCCAATCCTGTCGCGCCCGGCACCGGGCTGGCCGTTGCCCGCCTTGAAATGGCGCTTGAAACGGAAGTCGATCAGCGTGTTGAGCTGCGCGTCGGTCCGGATGTAGATGCTGCCGCCGTCGCCGCCGTCGCCGCCGTCCGGGCCACCGAATTCGATGAACTTCTCGCGGCGGAAACTGAGGCAGCCATCGCCTCCTTTGCCAGCAGCAACGTAAATCCGGGCCTGGTCTACGAATTTCATGGTTTATGCCGGGCGCGCCAACAAAAAACCCCGTCGATGGACGGGGTCTTTGCGCGGCGTTTGCCTATCGGATTCAGGCTGGAACGACGCTCACGGTCGGATGACGTTCGGCGCCCTTCACTTCGAAGAGGACCCGGCCTTCCGCCGTCGCGAACAGGGTGTGGTCGCGGCCGCAGCCCACGTTGGCACCTGCCCGGTAATGCGTGCCGCGCTGCCGGATGATGATATTGCCCGGGATGACCGCTTCACCGCCGAACTTCTTCACGCCGAGCCGCTTCGACTGCGAATCGCGACCGTTACGCGTGCTGCCGCCTGCTTTCTTGTGTGCCATGGCGTTTTAACCTCCGACAATCTCGTTGATCTCGACCTGCGTGTAGTTCTGGCGGTGCCCCATCGTCTTGCGATAGTGCTTGCGGCGCTTGAACTTCACGATGCGGATTTTCTCACCGCGGCCATTTTCCAGCACCGTCGCGAGCACCTTGGCGCCTTCGATGGTGGGGGTGCCGACCGTCACCTTGTCGCCGGATTTGACGAGCAGGACGGTGGAGAATTCGACAGGCTCGCCGGCATCGGCGGGCAGCGATTCGATTTTAAGTTTGTCACCCACGGCCACGCGATATTGCTTGCCGCCGGTTTTGATAACTGCTTGCATGGGTATTCGACCAGTCGTATGGGAGTTCGGGCGCTTCGCCCGCGAAGCCCGGTATAGTACGGAAACACCATTGATGACTCAAGCTTTTTGCCCGCGGCCGTGCATGAGACCGGGCGCGGGGTGGCGCTGGGTCTCGCCTGTTGGCACAATTCCCCGCCTTTCCCCCGACCAGTTGAATCGCGATGCCGCCCGCCATTCCCGCCCCAGCCGAATTAGGGATAGACGAGGTTCGGGACCTGATCGCCGACCAGATGACCGAGGTCGACGCGCTGATCCGGACCCGCCTGCATTCCGACGTCGTGCTCATCAACCAGCTGAGCCGCTACGTGATCGGCAGCGGCGGCAAGCGCCTGCGCCCGGTGCTCGCCATCCTGAGCGCGCGGGCGCTGGGTTATGGCGGCACCCGGCACATCGACCTCGCGGTCATCGTCGAGCTGATTCACACCGCCACCCTGCTCCACGACGATGTCGTCGATTCCTCGCGCATGCGCCGCGGCCGCGAAACGGCGAACATGGTCTGGGGCAACGAGGCCAGCGTGCTGGTCGGCGACTTCCTCTACTCGCGCGCATTCCAGATGATGGTGGACATCGACCGGATGCGGGTGCTCGAGATCCTCGCCGACGCCACGAACACGATTGCGGAGGGCGAGGTCATGCAACTCGTCAACTGCAACGACCCTGAAACGACGGAAGAACGGTACCTGCACACGATAAGGTTCAAGACGGCGAAGCTGTTCGAGGCGGCCGCGCAACTCGGCGCGGTCATCGCCGACGCCGGGCCGGAACTCGAGGCCACGCTCGGTTGCTACGGCCGTCACCTGGGGACTGCGTTCCAGCTCGTCGATGACGCGCTCGACTACAGCGCAACCGACACCCAGCTCGGCAAGAACATCGGGGATGACCTGGCTGAGGGCAAACCTACGCTGCCGCTCCTGTATGCAATGTGGCGAGGCTCCCCGGCGCAGGCGGCGACAATCAGGGAGGCGATTCTCGAGGGTGGGCGGGATCGCATAAAAGAAATCTCCGCCGCGATTGAATCCACCGGTGCCATCAAATACACTTTTGCGCTCGCTGAGGCTGAAGCCGCGAAAGCGCGCTCAGCATTGGCAGCCGTTCCGCGGTCAAGATATCTCGATGCCTTGCAGGCATTGACGAGGTTCGCGGTCGAACGGCAATCGTAGCGACAGTGTCGGGGTGTAGCTCAGTCTGGTAGAGCACTGCCTTCGGGAGGCAGGGGTCGTAGGTTCGAATCCTGTCACCCCGACCATTTTCGCAACGAGCAAGGGGGCTACGCGACGACACCGTCCGTCCGGCCGGCGACGTCACGAGGCGACAGCGTCCAAGCATCATCAAAGCCATGATTGCATCTGCCCCTTCTGCTGCCGACGAATCATTCCAGTCTTCAATCCTCCAGGGCGTGTCGCGCACCTTCGCGCTGACGATTCCCGTTCTCCCCGCGTCGCTGAGCAGGGCAGTGGGCAACGCCTACCTGCTGTGCCGCATCGCGGACACGATTGAAGACGACGCCGGGCTCGACCTGGCGGACAAACAGCGCTATTCGGCGTGGTTTCTCGACATCGTGCAGGGCGAAAAGCCTGCCGATCCGTTCGCTTCCGAACTGGCGCCGCGCCTCGCACCTCATGCCACCGCGGCCGAACGCGAGCTGATTGCGAACACGGCGAGCGTGATCCGCATCACCCGCTCGCTCGCGCCCGATCAGGTCCGTGCCCTCGCGCGCTGCGTGCGGGTCATGTCCGACGGCATGGTGTATTACCAGAGTCAGGAGACCCTCGACGGCCTGGCTGACCAGCGGGCGATGGACCGTTATTGCTACTACGTGGCGGGCGTCGTCGGCGAGATGCTCACCGAACTCTTCTGCCATCACTGTCCTTCGCTGCAAGCCCGGCGTGACACCCTGCTGAAATTCGGCGTTTCCTTCGGCCAGGGCTTGCAGATGACGAACATCCTGAAGGACATCTGGGAAGACCGCGCGCGCGGCGCCTGCTGGCTGCCACGTTCCGAATTCGAACCTCGCGGCATCCAGCTCAGTCGCTTGACGCCCGGTTCGGGTGGCGACGCGTTTGCGCAGGGCCTGCGCCATCTCCTCGGCGTGGCGCACGGGCACCTGCGCAATGCACTGGAATACACGCTCATGATTCCGGCAGCGGAAACCGGGATTCGCAAGTTCTGCCTGTGGGCGCTGGGCATGGCGGTATTGACGCTGCGCCAGATCAGCGCGCACCCGCACTTCACGACCGGCCAGGAGGTCAAGATTTCACGCCGCAGCGTGAAATTCACGATCGCGGCGACGACGGTCGCGGCACGCCATGACGGCGCGTTGCGCGCGCTGTTCAACACGGCCTCCCTGGGGCTCCCGCAGGAAAGGGTCGTGCCCTCGGGCCCCGCCTACATCGAAGGCATGGAAGCCCGGCACGGGACCTAGATGCGCCCGAACGCCATGCGGGTCGCGGATGCGCGGCGAATCGGCATCGTGGTCGCACTGCCCGCAGAGGCCCGGACACTCGATGCATTGGACACATCGACCTTCGACATCGTCGTCACCGGGCCGGGGCCGGCCCGTGCAGCCACGGGCGCGGCGGATCTGGTCGCGCGCGGTGCCGGGGCCCTGCTGAGCTGGGGAACGTCGGGCGCCCTGCAGGCCGAACTCCGTCCCGGACGGCTGGTGCTGGCGTCGAACGTGCGCGACGAGGACGGTTGCCGCTTTCCCTGCGACGACGACTGGTTCCGTCGCATGGAGGCCATGTTCGCCAGCCTGGCGCCAGCCCGCACGGGCTGTGCGACAAGCGCACAACCGGTTGCCAGCGTCGAGGCGAAACATCTGCTGGCGCGCGTCAGCGGCTGCGGGGCGGTCGACATGGAAGCGGCGGCCGTGGCCCGAACGGCGGCGGCACATACGCTGCCGTTTCTCGCGATACGCAGCATCGTCGACCCGGTCGACTGTGACCTGCCACGCTGCGTCCTCGCCAGCCTTGCACCGTCGGGCGAACCCCACCTGGGGGCGCTGCTGGCGACGCTGCTGCGCCGGCCGTGGGAGTTGGGCGGGCTCCTGCGCCTGGCCCTGCATTTCAACGCGGCACTGCGCACGCTGCGCCACGCCGCCAGGCTCATGTCGAACAGCAACCAGGCCATCACGGTAGTCAACAGATGAACGCTTTTCCGGCAAAACCCTATGACGCGCGGCTGGCCGCCTGGCTGGTACGCCCCCTGGTCGACACGCCGGTAACGCCGAACCAGCTGACCCTGGTGCGCTTCGTCGTCGGCGCCGCCGGCGCACTGATGTTCGCGCTGGGCGAGCAACCAAACGTTGCGGCACTGCTGGTGGTGCTGTCGAACTTCCTGGACCACACGGACGGCGAGCTGGCCCGCATGAGCGGCAAGAGCAGCCGCTTCGGCCATTACTTCGACCTCGCCTCGGATGCGCTGGTCACCGTCGGCATGTTCATCGGCATGGGCATCGGGCTCGTCGGACAGCTCGGCAATTCGGCCGCCTGGATGGGTTGCAGCGCGGGGCTCGCCGTCGCCGGGATCTTCCAGCTGCGCAACGTCATCGAGAATCGCCACGGCAAGACCGCGACGAAACAACCGCGCTTCGCCGGTTTCGAGGCCGAGGACGTGCTCTACCTGATGCCGCTCGTGACGCTCGCCGGCGCGCTCGACGGCTTCCTGCGGGCCGCCGCCATCGGCGCGCCGCTCGCCTTGCTCGTCGTGGCCGTGCAATACGTGATGATCGAACGGAGGCAACGGCCGACATGACAGTTCTGGTGACCGGGGCATCTGGCTTCGTGGGCAGCGCCGTCGTGCGCCAGCTCCTGGCGCGTGGCGAGCGCGTCCGTGTACTGGTCAGGCCGGCCAGCGACCGGCGCAATGTCAGCGCACTCGCGGTGGAAATCGTCGAGGGCGACCTGCGCCAGGCATCGACGCTCGCCGCCGCATGCGCCGGCTGCAGTGCGCTGTACCACGTCGCGGCCGACTATCGCCTGTGGACGCGTGATCCGCGCGAGCTCTACGCCAGCAATGTGGAAGGCACACGCAATCTGATGCGTGCGGCACTGGGCGCCGGTATCCCGCGCATCGTCTACACCAGCAGCGTAGCGACGCTGGGCCTGCATGGGGACGGAAGCCCGGCTTCCGAGGACAGCCCGGTGGGCCTTGCGAACATGATCGGCCACTACAAGCGATCGAAATTCCTGGCCGAGCGCGCGGTCGACGAACTCGTCGCACACGAGGGCCTGCCGGCGGTGATCGTGAATCCGTCGACGCCCATCGGCCCACACGACGTGAAACCAACCCCGACCGGTCGCATGATTCGCGACGCGGCAGCCGGCCGCATTCCGGCCTACGTCGACACCGGACTCAACATCGTTCACGTCGAGGACGTTGCCCGGGGTCACCTCCTTGCATTCGAGCACGGCAGGATCGGCCGCCGCTACATCCTCGGTGGCGAGGACATGGCGCTTCGCGACATCCTGGCGGCCATCGCGCGGCACGTGGGACGACGCCCGCCGCGCATCCGCCTGCCGCGACCCGCCCTGTACCCGGTGGCCATGGTGGCGGAGGCCTGGGCCTGGGCCACCCGCGGCAACGAGCCGCAGGTCACCCTCGACGGCCTGCGCATGTCGCGGAAGAAAATGTTCTTCGACTCGGGACGTGCACGCCGCGAACTGGGCTACACGACGCGGCCGGCGCTCGAGGCGATTGCGGACGCGGTCGACTGGTTCCGGCGCGACTAGCCGCCGCGTTCGGCCGACACGGCGCGGGCGGTGGCAGCGGAAACCGAGTACATCGACGCCAGCGCCAGGCTCACCGCGATCCAGACCAGTTCGCGGCTGCGTCGCACGAGTGCGACCGACATGCCAAGCCCGGACAGGCCGGTCAGCGCGCCGCAGGTCAGCATCAACGCACCTTCCTGGCTGCCAAGCCCGGCCGGAATGAAGAAAGTCGCCGTGCGCACGAGTTGTACCATCGATTCGATGATCCACGCGTCACTCCAGCTGATCGGGTGGCCGATCAGGTGGAAAATCAGGTAGATCTCGGCCACCCCCAGCAGCCAGTTCGCCATTGCCCATGCGGTCGACCAGCACAGGGCGCCGCGGTGTTCGGCGTAGAAGCGCGCGAACATCAGGTCCATGTCCTGCATCGCCGAGAGCACGCGCGCGAGCCGTTCACCAAGCCGGGTCCGGCCCAGACGGGTGGCGGCGAAGGTCGACAGTTTCCAGTGCTGCATCAGGAAGAAAACCGCGATCCACGCGGTCAGCATGGCGAGGCTGATGCCGGCGAGGGTCTTGTGAGTACTCGACAGGTCAGCGCTGAGCAGCACCAGCACGAACCCGACCGCGACGAACAGCACCAGCCCCACCATGCTCGTCGTCTTCGCCAGGACCAGGGCGGCGCCCGCGTCCCGGTAGGACACCCCGTGATTGTGCTTCAGCAGCCAGGCCTTGATGGGCTCGCCCCCCAGGGACGCCATCGGAGTGATGTTGTTGTAGGCCTCGCCGATCATCCGTATCACGTACAGGCGGCGGGCCCACTTGAGTCCCCTGTCCATTCCCGCGAAGGTCAGCTGCCAGCTCGCGACGTCAGTCGCGAAGCTCACGGCATACAGGGCGAGCAACCAGGCCATGCCGCTGAGACCCACCCGTCCGCTGGCGGCGAGGATGGGCGTCATGTCGGTCTGGCGGAGCAACAGCCACAGCAGGGCGATGCCGAGCAGCAGGAATGCGGATTTTGCGAGCTTCATCAATCGGGGACCGGTAGGACGGGGCGGCGACGCCGCACAGGATGGTTGATGCCGGTCAAGCGGACCGGCCCGGCGTCACGGATGATCGCACACGGTCCGGAACGCTGCCAGCCATCGAGTTGCGGCGCTCAGGACGGGGGGGTAATCTTCCGCGCGCACCCCGCCCGGCCCGACCGAGGGTCAGGCGCGATATCATCACCGCGGCGGCGCGCCGCCGCGACGGGCCCGGAACATCACCGGGATTCCAACCACGCCTGCGTCGTCACGCAGGCTGTGTCATTCGACCAAATGATATGAACCAGACACAGCATTTCCCGATGGCGGAACTGAACGGCGCACTGGCCGGACTCGAACCGGGCGACCTGCGCCGCCGGTTCCTGGAGCAGAACGAATACATCGCGGTGGAAGACTTCCTGCCCCAGCCCTGCCTGCAGCGGCTGCTGGACGCACTGCCGGCGCTGGAACCGAAGATACATCGCAACTTCATTCCCAAGCACAAGAAGGGCGGCAGCATCAGCCGTTTCGAACTCGATTCGTCGGCGCCCGCCTTCCCCGAACTCTACCGGTCTCAGGCCTTCGTCGATTTCATCGGCGCAGTCACCGGCGAGAAGCTGATGTTCTGTCCGCCGGACGACGCGCACACGTATGCGCTGTACTACTACACCGAGCCCGGCGACCATATCGGCTACCATTACGACACCTCGTACTACCGCGGCAGCCGCTACACGATACTCATCGGGCTCGTCGATCAGTCGAGCTGCAGGCTCGAATGCCAGCTCTACCGGGACGACCCGAATCGCGAGACCCAGACCGTCAGCGTCGCGCTGAAGCCCGGCATGCTGGTGATCTTCAACGGCGACAAGCTCTACCACCGCGTCACGCCACTGGGCGAAGGCGAGCGGCGCGTAGCGTTGACACTCGAATACGTGACCAGCACCAGCATGAATCCTGTACGCCGCTTCGTGTCCAACATGAAGGACGCCATCGCGTATTTCGGGTTCAGGCAGGTGTTCAAGAAGGCACGCGCGCACTGAACATGGAAGCACTCATCCTGGCAGCGGGGGTAGGCAACCGCCTCGGCGAGCTCGGCGATCGCCCGAAATCCCTGCTCGAGTTCGGCGGCCGCTCACTGATGGCGCGCCACCTGGACGCCCTCGCGAGCACCGGTGTCAACCGACTGACCGTATGCCTGGGCTACCGGCATGAACTGATCGCGGAGGAGATCGAACGCCACGCGCGCCTGCCGGTCACGCTGGTCGTCAACCCCGAGTTCCGCCAGGGCAGCGTGCGCAGCCTTTGGACCGCCAGGGCGGCACTGCGCAGCGGCGCGGATGTCCTGCTGATGGATGCCGACGTGCTCTACGCGCCGCGCCTGCTGGCGACCCTCGCCGCGAGCAGGCACGCGAACTGCTTCCTGCTCGATCGCGATCTGCCGCCCGGCGACGAGCCGGTCAAAATCTGCGTGCGGGACGGGCGCATCGTCGAGTTCCGCAAGAAGCCGGATCCCGCCATTGCCTGGGATTTCGCGGGCGAATCCGTCGGCTTCTTCAAGTTCTCCCCGGCCGCAGCAACCGAACTGGCGGCGACGACCGAGCGCTACCTCGCCGGCGGGCGCCACGACGAACCCTACGAGGAAGCCATCCGCGACATGATTCTTGCCGGCAACCAGGCCCTGGGCTACGAGGACATCACGAACACACCATGGATCGAAATCGACTTTCCGGACGACGTGCGCCGCGCGCGCGAAGAAATCCTGCCCGGTATCGCGCATGAGTGAGCGGAAGGCCGGCGGCGCCCAGCTCCGCAAGACCACCCGCCTGCGCGCGATGCTCCAGTCACCGCAGCTCGAATTCATCCTCGAAGCGCACAACGGCATCAGCGCGCGCATCGTCGAAGAGGCCGGGTTCAGCGGGATCTGGGCCAGCGGCCTCGCGATTTCGGCACAGTTTGGCGTGCGCGACAACAACGAGGCCAGCTGGACGCAGGTCGTCGACGTGCTGGAGTTCATGTCCGACGTCACGACGATCCCGATTCTCCTCGACGGCGACACCGGCTACGGCAACTTCAACAACATGCGCCGGCTCGTGCGCAAGCTCGAGCAGCGCGACGTGGCGGGCGTCTGCATCGAGGACAAGATCTTCCCGAAGACCAACAGCTTCATCGGCGGCGAGCGCCAGCCACTGGCCGACGTCAACGAATTCTGCGGCAAGATCGCCGCCGGCAAGGACAGCCAGCAGGACGATGACTTTTCCATCGTCGCACGCGTCGAGGCGCTGATTGCCGGCTGGGACATCGCCGAAGCGTTGCGCCGCGCCGAGGCCTATCGCCAGGCGGGCGCCGACGCGATCCTGATCCACAGCAAGCTGTCGCGGCCCGACCAGATCCTCGAGTTCGCCCGTGAATGGGCCAACCGCGCTCCGCTGGTCATCGTGCCGACCAAGTACTACAGCACGCCGACCGAGGCGTTCCGGCGGGCGAAGATCAGTCTCGTGATCTGGGCGAACCACATGGTGCGCAGCGCCGTCAGCGCGATGCAGGCGACCGCCCGCCAGATCCACGAGGCCGAGTCACTGGCCGACGTCGAGGATCGGATTGCGTCGGTAGACGAGATTTTCCGGCTGCAGGGCGCCGATGAGCTGGAGCTTGCCGAGGAACGCTACCTGTCGAGCCGACGCGACGAAACCCGCGGCATCGTCCTCGCCGCGTCGCGCGGCGAAGGCTTCGCGTCGCTGACCGACGACCGGCCAAAGGTGATGCTGCCGATTGCGGGCAAGCCCCTGCTGCGCCACCTCGTCGACAAGCTCAAGAAGCGCGGCGTCGACGACATCACCGTCGTCGCCGGCTACAAGGCCGAGGCCATCGACGTCCAGGGCATCAAGGTGCTCGTCAACGAGGCCCACGCATCGACCGGCGAACTGGCGTCACTGGACCGCGCGCGTCCGGAATTTTCCGACGACATGGTCGTGATCTATGGTGACGTGCTGTTTCGCAGCTACATCCTGCGAGACCTGGTCGAGAGCGACGCGGCGGTGATGGTCGTCGTCGATTCCAACCGGCCCACCAGCGACGAGGTCACCGGCGATTTCGCCTACTGCAGCGAACCCGACGACCGCTCGACGTGGGGCCAGGCCGTGCAACTCGAGCGCATCGCGCCGTCGCCGAACTTCGACGGCCACACGGCTGACGGTCGCTGGATCGGCATGGTGCGCTTCAAGGGCGAGGGCCGGACATGGCTCACCGCATCCCTCGAGGCCCTGCGCCAGCGCGGCGATTTCGCGCAGCTGGGCCTGCCCGATGTGTTGAACCACCTGGTGGCAGCCGGCAAGCCGGTGCACGTCTGGTACGTCCATGGTCACTGGCTGGACGTCAACTCCGTGCAGGACCTCGAGAACGCCGGCAATTTCGCCGCCGGCAGCAACTGAAGCGGCACCATGATCTACGCACAGGAATTCGTCGAAGCCGCCCGCGGCAGGGGTTACACGTGGTATGCGGGGGTCCCCTGCTCTTTCCTGACACCGTTCATCAACTACGTCATCGGTGACGACAGCCTGATGTATCTGTCCTCGGCAAACGAGGGTGACGCGGTAGCCGCGGCCGCCGGCGCGCGGATTGGCGGCAAGCAGGCCGTCGCGATGATGCAGAACTCGGGGCTTGGCAACGCGGTGAGCCCGCTGACGTCCCTGACGCACGTGTTCCGCATCCCGCTGCTGGTCATCTGCACGCATCGCGGAGCGCCCGGCGTCCAGGACGAGCCGCAGCACGAACTGATGGGCCAGATCACGGGCCGGCTGTTCGACACGATGCAGATCCCCTGGGAGGACTTCCCATCGCGCGCCGAGGACATCGCCGACTGTCTCGGCCGCGCGCAGGCGCACTGCGCGGAAACGGAACGTCCGTATGCGCTGGTGATGCAGAAGGGCGCGGTTGCGCCCCATCCGCTGACCAACAGGCCCGCCCCGCCGCGCGCCCCGGCGGCCCCGGCGCGCGGTGAGCTCGCGCGTCCCGGCGAAGTCCGCCCGTCGCGCGCGGCGGCCCTCGAGCGCATCATCGCCGGCACGCCGCTCTCGAATTCGGTCATCATCGCGACCACCGGCTTCACCGGCCGCGAGCTGTATGCCCTGGACGACCGGGCGAACCAGCTCTACATGGTGGGCTCCATGGGTTGCGCGTCGGCGCTGGGCCTTGGCCTTGCGCTTGCGCGACCGGACCAGCACGTGGTCGTCATCGACGGCGACGGCGCCGCGCTGATGCGCATGGGGAATCTGGCCACCCTTGGCAGCTACGGCCCGCCGAACCTGTCGCACATCGTCCTCGACAACGAAGCCCACGATTCGACCGGCGCACAGGCCACCGTATCCGGCACCGTCGATTTCGCGGGCATTGCCCATGCCACCGGTTACGCCGAAGCCTGGCGCGCCCGCTCGCTGGACGACATCGAGACCTTCCTGGCGCGTCCACGCGCCCACGGCGCCGCGCTGCTGCACCTGAAGATCCGCACAGGCACCATCGACAATCTGCCACGACCGACGGTGCAGCCCCCCGAGGTCGTCCGCCGCCTGCAGCAGCACCTCGCGGGTGGCGCATGAACCTGATCCTGTTGAACCCCGGCCCTGTCACACTGAGCGCACGCGTGCGCAATGCGATGCTGCGCCCGGATCTCTGCCATCGCGAACCGGAGTTCGCCACGCTGCAGACCTCGATCCGAGGCCGGCTGCTGGGCGTCTACGGCCTGTCACCGGCGTCCTGGGCGGCAATCCTGCTGACCGGCTCCGGCACCGCAGCCGTCGAGGCCATGATCTCCAGCCTCGTGCCGCGCACCGGCACGCTGCTCGTCGCCGAGAACGGCGTGTACGGCGAGCGCATTCGCACGATGGCCGAACGCCATGGCATCGCAACCGTCACCGCCCGCTCAGACTGGCAGGGCGCGATCGATCTTGCTGGCGTGCGCGCCGCGCTGGCCGCGCATCCCGACGTTACGCAGGTCGCGGCCGTCCACCACGAGACGACCACCGGCCGCCTGAACGACCTGGGGGGCCTCGCCGCCTTGTGCAGGGAGTATGGGGTCGGCATGCTGATCGACGCGGTCAGCAGCTTCGGCGCCGAACAGATCGATTTCGACAGCTGGCCGATCGACGGCTGCGCCGCGACAGCCAACAAGTGCCTGCATGGCGTGCCCGGCACGTCGTTCGTCGTGACGCGGCGCGCGGCACTCGAAGCCGCTGATGCCCGTCGTTCGCTGTACCTCGACCTGGCGGCCTACCTGGCGAACCAGGATGGTGGCGGCACGCCGTTCACCCAGTCGGTGCAGACCTTCTACGCATTGGACGAGGCGCTCGCGGAGTTCTTCGAGGAAGGAGGATGGACGGCACGGCAGGCGCGATACGAGGCCCGACAGGGGCTGATTCGCGCCACGCTCGCGCGACTCGGCGTCAAAACGCTCCTTGCGCCGGGCGAGTCCTCCTGCGTGCTGCAGGCCTTCCGGCTGCCGCCCGGGGTGGGTTACGCGCAGCTGCATGATGGCCTGAAGGCGCGCGGGTTCGTCATCTATGCGGGCCAGGGCAAGCTGGCGGCAGGCATTTTCCGCATCTCGGCGATGGGCGCCATCACCGAGGCGGACATGGAACGCCTCCAGCGAGCGCTGGAGGCGGAATTGGCGGGCTGAGTCGGCCCGCCGCTCGTCAGGCGCTCAGCTGGGCACCCTGCTGCGGGCCGCGCGAACGCGCCAGTTGCTCGAGGTGGGGACGCACCAGCGCCTCGACCTGATCCACCGTCAGCCCCGCCTCGCGGAGCATGTCCTCGCGTGCGCCGTGCTGGAGAAAGCGATCCGGCAGCCCAACGTGCAGCACCCGGGTGGCAATGCCGTTGGCGGCGAGTGTTTCGGTCACCGCGCCGCCCGCACCGCCGGCCACGGCGTTCTCGTCGAGCGTGACCAGCAATTCGTGGCTTTGCGCCAGTTCGAGCACCAGCGCTTCGTCCAGCGGCTTGATGAACCGCATGTTGACGACGGTCGCATCGAGCTTGTCGCCCACTTCCTGCGCGAGCGGCACCATGCTGCCGAAAGCGAGCAAGGCAATGGTGCCGCCCTGACGCTTGATTTCCGCCTTGCCAAGCGGCAGCGCGGTCATGTTCTTCTCGATCGCGGCACCGGTCCCGGTACCGCGCGGATAACGGACCGCCGCCGGACCGTCATGCATGAAACCGGTGTAGAGCATCTGGCGGCACTCGTTCTCGTCTGACGGCGCCATCAGCACGATGTTCGGGAGGCAGCGCAGGAAGGACACGTCGAAGCTGCCATTGTGCGTCGGGCCATCGGCGCCGACGCAACCTGCGCGGTCGATTGCGAACAGCACCGGCAGGTTCTGCGTCACGACGTCGTGCACCACCTGGTCGTAGCCGCGCTGGAGGAATGTCGAGTAGATCGCGACGACCGGCTTCAGGCCGTCACAGGCCATGCCGGCGGCGACCGTCACCGCGTGCTGCTCGGCGATCGCGACGTCGAAGTACTTGTCCGGATGCTCACGTTCGAAGCGCACCAGGCCCGAGCCTTCGCGCATCGCCGGCGTGATGGCGATGAGGCGGGCGTCCTCTTTTGCCATGTCGCAGATCCAGTCGCCGAAGATGTCGCTGTAGGTCGGCTTAGACGCCTTGCCCGAGGCCACGATGCCGACGTTGGGGTCGAAGGGCGATACGCCGTGGTATTTGACGGGGTCGGCCTCGGCGGGGGCGTAGCCCTTGCCCTTGCGCGTGATGATGTGCAGGAACTGCGGGCCGCTGAGTTCGCGCAGGTTGCGCAAGGTCGACAACAGCGTTGGCAGGTGGTGCCCGTCTATCGGCCCGATATAGTTGAAGCCGAACTCTTCGAACAACGTGCCGGGCATCACGAGCCCCTTCACGTGCTCCTCGGCCCGGCGCGCCAGTTCCCACACGTTGGGCATCTGGGACAGCACTTTCTTGCTGCCTTCGCGTACGGTGGTATAGAGCTTGCCCGACAGCAGCTGCGCGAAGCGGTTGGACAGCGCGCCGACGTTCGGGGAAATCGACATATTGTTGTCGTTGAGGATCACCAGCACGTCGGCGCCAATGTCGCCCGCATGGTTCAGCGCTTCGAATGCCAGCCCGGCCGTCAGGCCGCCATCACCGATCACGGCCACGGCGCGCCGGCGGCTGCCGGTCTGCTTGGCCGCAATGGCCATGCCCAGCGCGGCGCTGATGGAGGTGCTTGAATGACCGACGCCGAAGGTGTCGTAGGGACTCTCCTCGCGCTTCGGGAAGGGCGCCAGGCCTTCGTACTTGCGAATCGTGTGCATGCGATCGCGCCGCCCCGTCAGGATCTTGTGCGGGTAGGCCTGGTGGCCGACGTCCCAGACGATGCGATCCTCGGGCGTGTTGTAGAGATAGTGCAGCGCCACCGTCAGTTCGATTGACCCGAGACCCGCGGCGAAATGGCCACCGCTCTGGCTGACGGACTCCAGCAGGAAGGCACGCACTTCCTTCGCAACCTGCTCGAGTGATGATTCCGGGAGCTGCCGCAGGTCGTGCGGCGAATTGATCCGCGATAGCAGCGGATACTGGCTGTGTTCGGTCATGTCTGTTTCCGCGGCCAGCGAACCGGCGTAGCGCGAACGGGTAGATTGGGCGTTGGATTATGGATATCGAGCATGGGGCTTGCAAGCCGCACGCCCTTCCTGTTGCTTGGACAATATCGTAAGATGCGGCGGCTTCAAGTTCGACAATTCCTTGAAAGCAAAGTGGTTTCCAGTCTCATCCCGAGGACCTGCAACGCATGAGTGTGCCATTAATCCAACAGTATCGTGTCGCCCGTTACATCATCAGCAACAAGCTGCGCGGCGTTAAGCGGTACCCACTGGTGCTGATGCTCGAACCCCTCTTTCGCTGCAACCTCGCCTGCGCCGGCTGCGGCAAGATCGACTACCCGGACGAAATCCTCGACAAGCGCCTGAGCTACGACGAGTGCATGCGCGCCATCGACGAATGCGGCGCGCCGGTCGTGTCGATTGCCGGTGGGGAACCGCTCATCCACAAGGAGATGGCGCAGATCGCGCGCGGCTTCGTGGAGCGCAAGAAATTCGTCTACCTGTGCACCAACGCACTGCTGCTCGACCGCAAGATGGACGAGTACACGCCGTCCCCCTACCTCACGTTCTCCATCCACCTCGACGGCAACAAGGATCGGCACGACACCTCGGTCTGCCGCGAAGGCGTTTACGAGAAGTGCGTGGATGTCATCCGCAAGGCGCGCAGCCGCGGCTTCCGTGTCACGGTCAACTGCACGCTGTTCCAGGGCGAGAGCGCGGAAGAGATCGGGCATTTCATGGACAGGATGATGGAACTCGACGTCGAGGCCGTCACCGTCGCACCCGGCTACAGCTATGAGCGCGCGCCGCGCCAGGACGTGTTCCTGAAGCGCGAGTCCAGCAAGCAACTGTTCCGCAACCTGTTCAAGCTCGGCAAGGGACGCAACTGGCGTTTCAACCAGTCGTCGCTGTACCTCAATTTCCTCGCCGGCAACGAAACCTATCACTGCACACCGTGGGGCGCGGTCACGCGCAACGTGTTCGGTTGGCAAAAGCCCTGCTACCTGCTGGTCGGCGAGGGCTATGCATCGAGCTTCAAGTCGCTGATCGAGGACACGGACTGGTCCAGGTACGGCACGGGCGTCAACCCGAAGTGCGCGAACTGCATGATGCATTGCGGCTACGAGATGACCGCGGTGGAGGACACCTTCAAGCACCCGCTGAAGGCCGCCCGCGTTGCGCTGTTCGGGCCGAAGACCGACGGCGCGATGGCGCCCGAGGTGCCGTTCCTGTACGAGGAGCCCACCGTCACCAGGCCGCAATTGTCCGGAGCGGCCGAACAGACCGCAGCTGCCGAGGCTGACAGCTCAGCGAAGCAACGCGTCGCCTGCTGACGCGGCGCCGGTTCCCCCGTTCACAAGGTTCGAGCTAGTGTGCTTCTGGTGGGTACTGGCCGCCGCGCTGATCTGGATTGCAATCCTCGCGTTGCCATGGCGCCCGTGGGACACCCGCGAGCGCGTGGCCGCGAACCCGGCCGACAGCGCACGCCCTGAACTGGGCCGAATCACCGCCCTGGTGCCTGCGCGCAACGAGGCGGCAACCATCACCGATACCCTGAGCCGCCTGGCGGCCCAGGGTCCGCTCGCCCGCATCGTGCTCATCGATGACGAGAGCGACGACGGTACCGGCGACCTGGCCCGCGCCCTCGACCTCCCGCAGCTGCGCGTTTTGCGCGGGCAGCGCCCCCCGCCCGGCTGGTCCGGGAAACTGTGGGCACTGCACCAGGGTCTCGATCAGGTCGACACGGAGTTCGTGCTGCTGCTCGACGCCGACATCGCGCTGGAACGCGGGATTGTCGCGACGCTGGCCGCCAAGCTCGTGGACGAATCACGCGACATGGTGTCCGTCATGGCCGCGCTGTCGATGCGCACGGGCTGGGAAAAGCTGTTGATCCCGTCCTTCATCTATTTCTTCAAGATGCTGTATCCGTTCGCGCTCGCGAACTCGGACAACCGCGTGGTCGCCGCGGCGGCGGGCGGCTGCATCCTGATCCGAACGGAACGGCTGCGCGCCATCGGCGGCTTCGCCGCGCTGCGCGACGCGCTGATCGACGACTGCACGCTGGCCCGCACGGTGAAGAACGCCGGCGGCCGAATCTGGCTGGGCCTGTCGCGGGACGTGCGCGCCGCGCGGCCCTATGAATCCCTGTCGGCCATCTGGAACATGGTCGCCCGCACGGCGTTCACCCAGCTGCGCTACTCGGCGACGCTGCTGGCCGTCTGCACATTCCTCCTGCTGCTGGTCTTCGTGGTGCCGGTGCTCGGCCTGTCGGCGGACGGACTCGGCACTCGCCTCGCCGCCTGGGCCGCCCTGGCAGCCATGGTCAGGAGCTATTCACCTGTCCTGCGCTACTATGGACTCAACTGGCTCTGGGCCCTCAGCCTGCCCGTCGCCGCCTCGATGTATCTGGCGATGACGTGGACTTCCGCGTTGCGCTACTGGCGCGGCGAACGGTCGCGCTGGAAGAACAGGGTCTACGACCGCTGATTCCCCTGGCCACATCCCGGCCCCGCGACTTGAAAGGACTTCAATGACACGTGCTCCAAGCCTGATTCGGCTGCTCTTCGTTTTCTGCTTCGCGCTGGCGGGCGCCAGCGCCGCGGCGGGGGAAGCCGCGACGCCCACCGCGACGGTCGAAAGACTCCACGCGACCCTGCTGGAGATGATGAAGGAAGGCCAAACCATCGGTTACAGGGGACGCGTCGAACGCATCGGGCCCGTGCTGGACGAGACTTTCAATTTCGAGACCATTGGTCGCGTCGTGACCGGTCGTCACTGGAAAACGCTGGCCGTCGAGAAGCGCCAGGCGTTCCTCGGCACCTTCCGGAACCTGAGCACGGCGACCTATGCCGACAACTTCTCGAGCTTTGGCGGCGAGGCCTTCAAGACGCTGGGCGAGGAAATCAAGAAGGGCGCGTCACTGGTGCGGACGCAAATCGTCAAGTCCGACGGCAGCACGGTGTCCCTGAATTACGTCCTGAACAAGGCCGGGGAGCAGTGGCGAATCGTCAACGTCATTGCGGAGGGCGTTTCCGATCTGGCGCTAAAGCGTTCGGAGTACGGGGCCGTTATCGGCAAGGAGGGCATCGACGCTCTTATTGCTAAACTCGAAGCAAAAATTGCATCATACGCGGCGAACAACAAGTAATTTGCCGCGCATGAAGATGCGCGCAGAAAGTCCAGATCTCCCAGCAAGCCGGGAAACAGCACCATGCCAAATGCATCGATAAAGCGGGGGCTGCTGGCCCTCGGCATCGCCGTCCTCTCTACCGGGTGCGCCAGCACCGACGGCGCCAAGCCGGATCCGACGGACCCCTGGGAGCGCCCGAACCGGGCTTTCTATGATTTCAACGACGCGATCGACCGGAACTTCTTCACACCGGTCGCCAAGGGCTACGTGAAGGTTGCGCCGCAACCGGTGCGGACCGGCGTCACCAAGTTCTTCGACAATGTCGGTTACATCAACGTCATCGCGAACGACCTGCTCCAGGCCAAGTTCGGTGACTTCGCGTCCGACACGGGCCGCTTCGTCGTCAACAGCACCGTCGGTATCGGCGGTCTGTTCGACCCGGCGACGGGCCTCGGCATGCCCGCCCACGACGAGGATCTCGGTCAGACCCTGGGCAAGTGGGGCGCCGGCGAGGGTCGCTACATGGTGCTGCCGCTGATGGGCCCGAGCTCGCTCCGCGACGTTCCCGGCGTGGGTTCGTCGCTGCTGCTGAACCCGCTGACCTACCTGAACGCCGTCGTCACGATACCGCTGGGCGCGCTGAACGCCATCAACGTGCGCGCAAACCTGCTCGAGGCCAGCAATATCCGCGACCAGGCGGCGCTCGACCCCTACACCTTCGTGCGCGAGGCCTATCGCCAGCAGCGTGAGTTCAAGATCTACGACGGCAACCCGCCGACGGACAGCATCGACGACTACATCGACAGCGAAGATGCGGAGGCGGCCTCAGACGACGCCGCGGTGCTCAAGGTCTACTGACCGGCCGCAGCACACCACCAAAACCACCGCGCGACGCCCTCACACCGAGGGCGTCGTCGTTTCCGGGTGTCGAAAGTTCAGGCCTTACCGGTCCCGGACTGCTGGTCGTCAACGATTTCCAGCCAATGACGCACCGGCACCCGCGCCCGCTTCTCGAGGTGCAGCATGCAGCCGATGTTCGAGGTCGCGATGACCTCGGGTTGCACCGCCATCAGGGCATCGAGCTTGCGTTCGAGCAACTGCCCGGCGAGCGCCGGCTGCAGCAGCGAATAGGCGCCGGCCGAACCGCAGCACAGGTGGCTGTCGGCCGGTGTCCGTACCGCGCAGCCCGCCGCAGCCAGCGTGGCTTCCATTCGCCCGCCACCCCGCAAGCCATGCTGGAGAGAGCACGGTGCCTGCACCGCGACCGCCGGCGCCGGCGCACCGGACTGGGTAGCCAGGGCGGACGTCACCAGTTCCGTCGCATCATGCACGCGCGCCGCAACCAGGCGGGCGCGTTCCGCGTAAGCGGGATCGTCACGCAGCAGCTCACCGTAGTCCTTCAACATCGGCGAGCAACCGCTCGATGCGCTGAAGATGCCTTCCGCACCGTCGCGCAGTTGTGGCCACCATGCATCGATGTTGCGACGTGCACAGGCGCGGGCTTCCTCGTGGGCGCCGAGATGGTAGGCCAGGGCGCCACAGCAGCCCCCGCCGGCTACCCGGAGCAGCGAGATGCCGGACCTGTCGAGCACGCGCGCAGCCGCGGCATTGATGGACGGACGCGCCGCTTCCTGCACGCAGCCATCGAGGGCGACGTAGCGGATGGCGTGAACGCGTTGGGGCCATGGGGCGGCGGGCCGCCTGACAGGCACCAGGCGGGCGACCGCTGCTGGCAGCAGCGGCCGCAGGCGCTGCCCCAGCCCAAGGAGGGCTGGAAACAGCGCCGACGGAATCAGCCGCCGCAGCAGCCAGCGCAGCGCACGCCCGGTTGCTGGACGCGGGACCGCCGCTGCGACCAGCGGGCGGGCGTAATCGAGCAGTCGCCCGTACTGCACACCGGACGGACAGGTGGTCTCGCAGGCGCGGCAACCCAGGCAGCGATCGAGGTGACCCGCGGTTTCCGCCGTGACCGGGTCTCCCTCGAGCAGGGACTTGATCTGGTAGATCCGGCCACGCGGCCCGTCCCGTTCGTCACCGAGCAGCTGGTAGGTCGGACAGGTCGCGTTGCAGAAACCGCAGTGCACGCAGCTGCGCAGGATGGACTCGGCCTCGCTGCCGTCGCGCGTCTCGAGGATCTCGGGGCGCAGCAGTGCCCGCACGTTCAGAACCCCACGCGGGCACAGCCCGGATTGAAGAGATCGGCAGGACCGAAGGCCGCCCTGATGCGCGCCTGCAAGGCCTTTTGGGTTGCGGACAGCGGCGCGAACAGCGCGGCGTCGGCGGCGAAGAAGGGCTGCGCATAGCCACCTGCCCGACGGGCGGCGGCCTGGATTTCCAAAGCGCCAGCCTCGGTCCTGAGCCAGCGCTGAGCCCCGCCCCAGTCGATCAGGCTCTCGCCGGGCAGCGCGAGGTCGGCCGCCGCCGGCGGCACGGCCAGGCGCCATAGCGGCCCGTCAGCCGCGAAGAACGGCAGCCGGAAATCGCGCAGCGCATCCCAGAACTCGAGCCCGTCTTCGGTGGATTCGGGGCGCAGGGCGTCGACCGCGGCGTCCACCGCGGCATGGGTGCCGGCGAGCCGCAGACGCAGGTGCGCCCCATCGAAACAGGCGCCGGCCAGCGGCCAGGCCTGACGGGCGAGTTCGTTCATGCGGGACAGCGCAAACCCGGTATCCGAGGCCCAGGCGATCGAGAGCGCGCACTCCGGCCGCGGCGCGACGCGCACGGCAATTTCGGCAAGCGGGCCCAGGGTGCCCCAGGCCCCTGCCACGAGACGCGATACATCGTAGCCGGCGACGTTCTTCATCACGCGGCCCCCGAAGCGCAACACGTTACCCGCCGCATCGAGCAGGCCGATGCCCAACACGTGATCCCGCACGGCCCCCGCATAGGGGCGTGCGGGCCCCGAGAGCCCAGCGCTGACCACACCCCCGATGGTCGAGGCAGGACCGAAGCGCGGCGGCTCGAACGCCAGCATCTGGCCGTGTTCAGCCAGCAGGCTTTCGATGTCGACGAGCGGCGTTCCGGCACGCACCTCAATCACGAGTTCGGACGGTTGATAATCGATGACGCCGCGGTACCCGGCGAGCGACAGCAACGGAGCGCGGGGCCCGTCGAGGAGAAAGGACTTGGTGCCACCGCCGAGCAGATGCAGTGAGGTGCCGGCGGCGCTCGCCTCGCGGATGCGCTCGCCGATTTCCGTGAGCACCCGTGCCGCCGCCGCGCCCTCGCCCTGCCCCGTTGCGGACCCGGTCGCGTCTGGCACTGCGCGCTACTGCGGGCGACAGATGTCGGGGGTTACGGGACGCACGTCGGCGTTCTGCGCGCGATGACGCAGGGCGTGGTCCATCAGCACCAGGGCCAGCATCGCCTCTGCAATCGGCGTCGCGCGGATACCGACACAGGGATCGTGGCGTCCAAGGGTGACGATTTCGGTCGCCGCACCGGCGCTGTCGACCGTGGCGCCCGGCAGGCGGATGCTAGACGTCGGCTTGAGCGCGATGCTGACCAGGATGTCCTGTCCGGTCGAGATGCCACCCAGCACCCCGCCCGCGTGGTTCGACTTGAAACCGGTTGGCGTCATCTCGTCGCGATGTTCGGTGCCGAGCTGCGACGCCGCGCTGAAGCCATCGCCGATTTCGACGCCCTTGACCGCGTTCAGGCCCATCATCGCCTTCGCGATGTCGGCATCGAGCCGGTCGAACACCGGCTCGCCCCAGCCCGGCGGCACGCCGGTCGCGATCACGTTCACGCGGGCCCCTACCGAGTCGCCCTGCTTGCGCAGCGCGTCCATGTAGGCTTCGAGCTCGGGCACGCGCGCCGGCTCGGCGCAGAAGAAGGGATTGGTGTCGACCGCGTCGAGATCGTCAGCCGCCAGCTGCAGCGGCCCGAGTTGCGCGAGATAGCCGCGAATGCGTACTCCGTAGCGCTCCAGCAGCCATTTCCGGGCGATGCCCGCAGCGGCGACGCGGATGCAGGTTTCCCGCGCGGACGAACGACCGCCGCCGCGGAAGTCGCGTATGCCGTACTTCTGCATGTAGGTGTAGTCGGCATGGCCAGGACGGAATGCGTCCTGAATCTTCGAATAGTCCTTCGACTTCTGGTCCGTGTTCTCGATCAGCAGGCCTATCGGCGTGCCGGTCGTCACCCCTTCGAAGACGCCGGACAGGATACGGACCTGGTCCGGCTCGCGCCGCTGCGTGGTATGCCGCGACGTGCCGGGCTTGCGGCGATCGAGATCGTGCTGGAGATCGGCCTCGTTCAGCGCGAGTCCGGGTGGGCAGCCATCGATGATGCCGACATAGCCCGGGCCGTGGCTTTCGCCCGCGCTCGTGACCGTGAAAAGAGTTCCGAAGGTGTTACCTGACATGGCGCGCGTAGTGTAGTGCGCATCGCCGCCGGATTCACGCCCGGGACGGTCGCGACACGCATCATGCGCAGGGCAACTCGCTGCGGCGGAGCACCGAGACCCCGTCCCCGCCGTGTTCGAGTTCGACCCACGTGAACGGCAGTTCGGGATAGGCCGCGGCCAGGGCGTCCGAGGTCGCGCCCGTGTCCATGATCAGCGCGCCCTCCGCGCTCAGCCGGCGTGGCAGCGCGGCGAGGATCCTGCGCACGATGTCCAGGCCATCGTCGCCCGCAACGAGCGCGCCCTCGGGTTCGCGCAGGTACTCCGCCGGCAGTTCCTCGTACTCCGCCTGCGGCACGTAGGGCGGATTCGCAAGTATGAGGTCATAGGCGCAGTCTTGTGGCGGGAAGACGTCGGCGAGATGGAACCTCACCCTGTCGGCCACGTTCAAGCGCTCCGCGTTGGCCTGCGCGACCGCCAGGGCCTCGGCCGACACGTCGGTGGCGTCGACGCGGCAAGCCGGCAGCGCAAGCGCCGTCGCGATCGCGATGCAGCCGCTGCCGGTGCCGATGTCGAGCACCCGTTCGATGCGGTCGGGGTCCAGCCACGGCCGGAAACGCGCCCCGATCAACTCGCCGATTGGCGAGCGCGGCACCAGCACGTGCTCATTGACGATGAACTCGTGCCCGACGAACCACATGCGCCCGGTCAGGTAGGCTGCGGGTCGTCGTGTCTCGATGCGCGCCCGGACCAGGGTTTCGACACGCGCCGCAGCGGCCTTCTCCAGCGGCGCATCGAGGGTGGCGTCATCCACGTCGAAGGGCAGGCCCAAAGCATGGAAG
The DNA here is from genome assembly GCA_943370145.1 of Hydrogenophaga intermedia. Classification (GTDB taxonomy): domain Bacteria; phylum Pseudomonadota; class Gammaproteobacteria. Next base: position 128,306 of record CALRPY020000003.1, read on the forward strand.
ACCAGGAACACGGCCTCGTCGCGGGCGTTGTCGGTACCGTGTCCATAGACCAGGCGAGCGCGACGAAAGCGCCGCTCCGCATTCAGCACGCAGCGGCGCGCGGTCAGGTGTCTCGGCGGCATCGCGGCCGGCGCTCAGGCCGCCGCGTCGACCAGCAGGCGATTCACCCGCTGGACGAAGCCGGCGGGGTCTTCGAGCCGGCCGCCCTCGGCCAGCACGGCCTGCTCGAACAGCACCAGCGCGAGTTGCGAGAAACGGTCTTCGTCCGGTTCGGCATCCAGCCGCTGCAGCAGCGGGTGCGCAAGATTGACCTCCAGCACGCGCTTCTCCGCAGGCACCTCCTGGCCAGCGGCCCGCAGCATGCGCTGCAGGTTGGCGGACATGCCGTAGGCGTCGTCGCCGACGAGGCAGGCCGGCGACTCGGTGAGCCGGGCCGACTTCCGCACCGCGGCAGCCTTGCCGTCCAGCGCCTTCGTCAGGCGCGCTATCAGCGGCGAATCGCTGCCCTCGGCCTCGTCGGCCGCAGCATCGTCGCCCGGCAGTTCGAGCTTGCCGGCGGTGACCGACTTCAGCGGCTTGCCGTCGAACTCGGTCAGGTGCGTCACCACCCATTCGTCGACCGGGTCGGACAGCAGCAGCACTTCCACGCCGCGCGCGCGGAACACTTCGAGATGCGGGCTGGCCTTGGCCGTGGCATGGCTCTCGGCGGTCAGGAAGTAAATCGCCTTCTGCCCTTCCTTCATGCGCCCCACGTAGGCGTCCAGCGACACCCGCGGCTCGGCCGCGTCGTCGTGGGTGCTCGCGAACCGGAGCAGCTTCGCGATGCGATCGCGATTCGTGGGATCCTCGACGACACCTTCCTTCAGCACGCGGCCGAACGGCGTCCAGAACTTCGCGTAATCGTCGCCCCCCGCCAGCGTTTCGATGAGGCCCAGGATCTTCTTCACCGACGCGCCACGAATGGTGTCGATGGCCTTGTTCCGCTGCAGCAGTTCGCGCGACACATTGAGCGGCAGGTCGCGGGTATCGACGATGCCACGCACGAAGCGCAGGTAACGCGGCAGCAGCTGCTCGGAATCTTCCATGATGAACACGCGCTGCACGTAGAGCTGGATGCCTCGCTTGGCGTCGCGCTCGAAGAGATCGAAGGGCGCGCGTGACGGAATGTAGAACAGCGTCGTGTATTCGAGCTTGCCCTCGGCCTTCGTGTGCACCCAGGAGAGCGGGTCCTCGAAGTCGTGCGCGATGTGCTTGTAGAAGGACTTGTAGTCGTCCTCCGTGATGTCCTGCTTGCTGCGCAGCCACAGCGCGGTCGCGGCATTGACCGTTTCGCGCCCTTCTTCCTTCTCGCCCTCCCTGGGCAGGCGGATCGGCGTGGAGATGTGGTCCGAATACTTCTTGATGAGCGCGCGCAGGCGCCAGCCGTCGGCGTAATCGCGAGCGTCCTCCTTGAGATGCAGCACGATCTCGGTGCCCCGGGCGGGACGCTGCCAGTTCTCGACCGTGAACTCGCCGCGGCCGGTGGATTCCCAGCGCACGCCGTTGTCCGCCGGCATGCCGGCCTTGCGCGAATAGACCGTCACCTTGTCGGCAACGATGAACGCGGCGTAGAAGCCGACGCCGAACTGGCCGATGAGCGCGGAATCCTGGCGCGCATCGCCGCTCAGTTGACCGAAGAACTCCTTGGTGCCGGACTTGGCGATCGTGCCGAGATGCGCGACCGCATCCTCGCGGCTCATGCCGATGCCGTTGTCGCGCACCGTCACCGTGCCGGCTTCACGGTCGAAGTCGATGTCGATGAACATCTCCGCGTCGCCATCGTACAAGCCCTGGTCGGACAGTGCCGCGAAGCGCAGCTTCTCGATCGCGTCGGACGCGTTCGAAACGAGCTCGCGCAGGAAGATGTCGCGGTTGCTGTACAGCGAGTTGATGACGAGGTCGAGTAACTGGTTGACTTCGGACTGGAAGCCTAGCGTTTCCTGCTGGGTCGGGCTGGTCATGGGGCTCTCTGTCTGCTGTGACTGACGGATTCCGGGTAATGGGGGCTGGCCACGCCGCTTTCAAGTGACGCGCTGGCGGCTTGCCGGGTTTCGTCCGGCCGCGGGCCGGCTGGTATATTGACCGGCGTTGCCACCGATGACCATCCGTAGCGCCTGAAATGCCGCCCTTTCCCGCGCCCACCGCCCGCCCTTCGCCGTCCGGTCGCTCGCAGCGGACGCCGCACCTGGCCTGCGTGCTGCTGGCCGGGATTGCGCTCGCGGGCTGCGCGCGAACCACGCAGGACGTCGCACCCGCCGCGCCCGTGGGCGTGAATCCGGCGGTCGCGATGGCCGAGGCCGAGACGGCCTACGCCGCACGGGACTGGGCGCGGGCCGAGGCCAGCTATCTCGCCGCGGCCCGCGCCTCACCGCGCGACCCGGAACCCTGGTTCAGGCTCGGCAATGTCTATTTCAGGCGCGGCAGCCACGACCTCGCGGCGCGCGCCTACGAGGAGACCCTGCGCGTGTCGCCCGACCATGCGAAGGCCTGGCACAACCTGGGCGTCGTCCGGCTCCACCAGGCGGATGCGAGCTTTGCCCGCGTGCTGGGCAGCGGCGAACCGCGCGATCCCGAACTCGCGGCCAGCGCGCAGGCGCTGCGCGCCATCGTCGGCGAGGCGATTGTGCCCGGCGACCAGACCGCGCCCTGAGCCGGCCGCCCCGCCCATGAGTGAGCCCGAAGCTTCCACACCCGGCGTTAGTCACACGCCCTCGATGAAACAGTATCTGGGCATCAAGGCCGATTACCCCGACCGCCTGCTGTTTTTCCGGATGGGCGATTTCTACGAGCTCTTCTTCGACGACGCGAAGCGCGCCGCGCAACTGCTCGACATCACGCTGACCAGCCGCGGCGAGAGCGGCGGCGAACGGATCCCGATGGCGGGCGTGCCTGCGCACGCGGTGGAACCGTATCTCGGCCGTCTGCTGAAGCTCGGCGAATCGGTCGTCATCTGCGAACAGGTTGGCGACCCCGCGAGCTCGCGTGGCCCGGTCGAACGGCGGGTCACCCGTATCCTCACGCCGGGCACCGTGACTGACGATGCGCTGTTGAGTGAACGTGCCGACACCCTGCTCGCGGCGGTCCATGTCGCGCCGGTCGGCGCTGCGGAAACCATCGGTCTCGCGTGGCTGGATGCGGCCAGCGGGCGCTGCCGCGGCATGCAGCTGCGCGATCGGGACGCCCTTGCCGCGCAGCTCGCGCGACTGTCGCCGGCCGAGCTGCTGGTGAACGAAGAGCAGCCTCCTGTCGCCTGCGCGCCGGGGCGCTGCCAGCGCAGGCCATCGTGGCATTTCGAACAGGACGCTGCGCGGCGGCGCGTCAGCGACTACTTCGGTGTCGCGGGAATCGGCGCGCTGGGCATGGCCCCGGACACCCCGCTGCTCGGTGCGCTCGGGGCCTTGCTGCGCTACTGCGAGGAAACTCATTGCGGCCGGCCGCCGCACCTGCAGGATTTCCAGCTCGAGCACACCGAGGACCACATCGCGATGGACCCGGCGACGCGCCGTCATCTCGAACTGGCGATTGGCCCCGATGGCGACGAGCACCACACCCTCGTCGAGCTGCTGGACAGCACGCAGACGGCAATGGGTGGCCGCCTGCTGCGCCGCTGGCTCAACGATCCCGAGCGCAGGCACGATGAACTGCGCCAGCGCGTGCAGGCGGTCGACGCGCTGGCCGGCGGCGCGGCGCTGCGGGCCCTGCGCGACCTGTTGCGGCAGGCCTGCGACCTCGAGCGCATCGTGACCCGGATCGCGCTGGGCAGCGCGCGACCACGGGAGCTGGCCCAGATGCGCCAGACCCTGCGCCTGCTGCCGACGCTCGGTGAACTGCTGGGTGCCGTCGGCGGACCCCGCCTGGAAACGCTGCGGGCGCGCTGCGGCGAACATCGCGGGCTGGCGGAACTGCTGACGCGCGCCCTTGCCGACGCTCCACCAGCGCTGCTGCGCGACGGTGGCGCCATCGCACCGGGCTACGACACTGAACTGGACGAGCTGCGACGGATGGCATTCGACGCCGATGCCTACCTCCTCGATCTGGAGCAGCGCGAGCGTGAGCGGGTCGGCATTCCGACCCTCAAGGTCGGTTACAACCGCGTCCATGGCTACTACATCGAACTCGGCCGCAGCCGGGGCGATGCAGCGCCCCCCGATTACATCCGGCGCCAGACGCTCAAGAGCGCCGAGCGTTACGTCACCGCCGAGCTCAAGGCTTTCGAGACCCGGATCCTGCGGGCGCACGAACAGGCGAGCCTGCGCGAGCGGCAACTCTACGAGGCGCTGCTCGCGACGCTCGCGGCAGACACCCGCGGCCTGCAGCTGAGCGCTGCGGCCCTTGCCGAGGTCGACGTGCTGGCGGCGTTCGCGGAACGCGCCGAAACCCTGGACCTGCGCGCACCGACCTTCAGCGCGGAGCCGGGCATCGAGATCGAGCAGGGTCGTCACCCCGTGGTCGAGCAGTACGGTGACGTCCCGTTCGTCGCCAACGACCTGATGCTCGGCGACGAGCGCCGGATGCTGATCATCACCGGACCGAACATGGGGGGCAAATCAACCTACATGCGCCAGGTCGCGCTGATTGCAATCATGGCCCACGTCGGCAGCTTCATACCGGCGGCATGCGCGCGCTTCGGCCCGATCGACGTCATCTTCTCGCGCATCGGCGCCTCCGACAGCGTCAGTCGCGGCCAGAGCACCTTCATGGTCGAGATGACGGAAACCGCGAACATCCTGCGCAACGCGACCCCGCAGAGCCTGGTGCTGGTCGACGAGATTGGACGCGGCACCAGCACCTTCGACGGCATGTCGCTGGCATGGGCGGCGGCCGAACACCTCGCGCGCGTGAACCGGGCCTTCACCCTGTTCGCGACGCATTACTTCGAGCTGACCGCGCTCGCGCAGGAACTGCCGGCGGTTGCCAACGTGCGCATGGACGCGGTCGAGCACGAGGAAAAAGTGGTGTTCCTGCACGCCGTGCGGGAGGGGCCGGCAAGCCAGAGCTTCGGCCTGGCTGTCGCGCTGCTCGCCGGCGTGCCCCGGGAGGTCGTCAACCGCGCCCGGACGCGTCTCGCGGAGCTGACGGCGAGGCATGCGGGCCAGGCCGAGGCCGGGCAAGCCCCCCTGCCGCTCGCGCCGCCACCTCCCCCTGCCCTGCAACTGCTGCGTGGCATCGACCCTGACACGCTGAGCCCGCGCGCGGCGCTCGAACTGGTCTACCGCCTGCGGGACCTGCTGGACGACTGACGGCGCCTCCATACGCCACCGAATGGCGGCTTGGGAGTCGGCATCCAGTGTGGCTATAATGCGGTTCCCTGCAATTTGCGATGCTTACCCACCATGACTTTCGTAGTGACCGAGAACTGCATCAAGTGCAAATTCACCGACTGTGTCGAAGTGTGCCCGGTGGATTGCTTTCATGAAGGCCCGAATATGCTGGTCATCGACCCCGATGAATGCATCGACTGCACGCTGTGCGAGCCGGAGTGCCCCGCTGAAGCGATCAAATCGGAGGACGACCTTGCCGACAACGAGCAGGTCTACCTGCAGTTGAACGCCGAACTGGCGAAAGACTGGCCGGTCATCAACGAAATGAAAGAGCCGCCGGCCGACGCCGAGGAGTGGAAGGGCAAGCCCGACAAGCTGGCGCTGCTGGAACGTTGATTCCACGCGCCGATTGATGAAGGGCGCCGGCGGCCGCATCCCGCGACCGCCGGCGCCAGTACCGCCCAGGGCCGTCCATGGCCCGTCCGCGGATGCGGTACACCCAGTGGCCACGCCGTCCATCCTGGTCACCGTGGCCACTCGCCCGACTGCCCTGTCGAACGTGGCTCGAGATTAAGCGC